>NZ_JBIVUE010000015.1:0-217567 GCF_044757045.1 Streptomyces sp. NPDC091377
CCCCCAGGTCATCCGTTCGACAGGGGGCAAAAGTCATGCCGGGCCCGGAGGCCAGCGGTCCTATTGCAGGACCGCGGAAACCATAACGGGGCGGGGGTCGGGGGGTCGGGGGGCGCGGGGGCGCGGGGTCCGGGGTCGCGGGTCCGGCGTCGCGGGGTCCGGCGTCTCGGCGGCCCGGGGTCGCGGCCCGGGGTCGCGGAGTCACGGCGGCCCGGCGTCGCGGGGTCGCGGGGTCGCGAGGTCGCGAGGTCGCGGCGTCGCGGGGGTCCCGGGGTCGCGAGGTCGCGGCGGCCCGGCGTCGCGGGGTCGCGGGGGCGCGGGGGTCCGGCGTCGCGGGGGTCCCTGGGTCGCGGGGTCCGGCGTCGCGGGGTCCGGCCGAGCAGCACCGTTTCTCATGGCTGGGCCGATCCGGACGACAGGCCCTAGGGTCGGCGGCATGCCGGAGTTCGCACACGACTTCCCGTTCGACCCGACGTACGGCCTGACCCGCGACGCGCTGCTCGCGGTACCGGCGCCGCCCGTGCCGGAGGGCTTCGACGCGTTCTGGCGGGCCCGGTTCGAGGCGGCGGCCCGGGTGGCGCCGGAGCCCCGGCTCGGGGCGCTGGTCGCGGAGCGGGCAGGAGTGCGGGTCCACGAGGTGTCGTACGGCTCGGTCGCGGGCCGGTGCGGTGGCTGGCTGGTGCTGCCGGAGGCGGGGCGGCCGGTGCGGCACGGTTTCGTGATCGGGCACGGCTACGGCGGACGGGACGACGTCGCCGACGCGCTGCCGCTGCCCCTGCCGGACGCGGCGGCGCTGCTGCCGTGCGTGACCGGGATGCCGGGGCGGAGCCGGCGCGCGGACGTGCCGGAGTGGTCGGAGGAGCATGTGCTGCACGGCATCGGGAGCCGTGAGACCTACGTCATCGGCGACTGCGTGGCCGACCTGTGGTGCGCGGCGACGGCCCTGACGGAACTGGTCCCGGAGCTGGTGGGGCGGGGCCTCGGCTATCTCGGCGAGAGTCTCGGCGGCGGCCTGGGGGCGCTGGCCCTGCCCTGGGACGACCGCTTCAGGGCGGCGCGGCTGACGGTCCCGACCTTCGGCAACCACCCTCTGCGCCTGACCCTCCCCTGCGCGGGCAGCGGCGAGGCGGTACGACGCCTGCACCGCACCCGCCCCGAGATCGTGGAGGTGCTGGCCCTCCACGACGCCGCGACGGCGGCGACCCGGGTACGGATCCCGGTCCTGACGGCTCCGGCCCTGTTCGACCCCGTGGTCCCGCCACCGGGCCAGTTCGCGGTGCACAACGCCCTCGCGGGCCCGCGCGACCTGTACGTCCTGACGGCCGGGCACTTCCCCCATGCCGGGGAGGCGACGGAGCGACGGGGCCTGGAGCAGGCGACGACGGGGTTCTTCGGGCGGTGGCTGGGGTGAGGGGTGGGGGCGGGGCCTTCACGTCGGACCGGGGCCGCCGCGGCACCACCGGAGTACGGGGGCTACCCCGGGCGTCCGAGGTGAGGGCACGGCCCAGGGGCAGGCCCTTCGCGTCGGACCGGGATCACCCCCGGCACCACCCAGGCCGCCCGCCGCGGCTACCCCGGGCATCTGGCGTCAGGAACTGACCGGAGGCGAACCCTCCGCACCCCCGACCAGGGGCACCCCGGCGGCCACCGCGGCCCTCCGACGTGAGGAGACGGACCGGAGGCGAACCTTCCGCCCCCGACCCGGGATCCCCCGGCACCACCCGGGCCGCCGGGGCCACCACGGGCGTCTGGGGTCAGAAACGGACCGGAGGCAGGCCCCCCGCCCCCGACCAGGGCCACACCGACGGCCACCCAAGCTGCGGCGGCCACCGCAGCCCTCTGACGTGAAGAGACGGACCAGAGGTGAATCCTCCGCCCCCGACCCGGGATCACCCCCGGCACCACCCAGGCCGCCCGCCGGGGCTACCCCGGGCATCTGAGGTCAGGAACGGACCAGAGGCACGCACCCGCCCCCGACCAAGGCCACCCCGGCGGCCACCCAGCCCACGGCGGCCACCGCCAGCGTCCGAGGTGAGGAGACGGGCCAGGGACAGGCCCTTCGCGTCGGACCGGGGCCACCCCGGCACCACCCGGAGTGCGGGGGTCACCGCGGGTGTCTGAGGTGGAGGGGCGGGCCAGAGGCAGGCCCTCCAGCCCGCGACCGGAGTCATCACCGGAGTCACCCAGGTCGCGGAGGTTACCGGAGGTGCAGGCCGCGGCGGACGTGGCTGATCACGTTCTGCGCGTCCGCGCCATGCACCGCCGACGCGCGCAGCGTCTCCCACACACGCCGGTACGAGCCCACGGTCTCGTCGTCATCGAGCCACAGCTCGGCGTGCCAGTCCTCCGTGATGACGAGACGGCCGTCGAGGATCCAGAAGCCGTTCGCGGCGGGGATCTTCAGGGGCGCACCGAGGGGTATGACCCCGAGGTCGACGGTGTCCATCCCGACGTGTCCCATCAGCCGGTCCAACTGTGCGGCGAGCACAGAGGGCGGGCAGACGCGTGCGTGGAGCGCGGCCTCCCACACCAGCGCGTGAAAGCGCCGGCCGCCCTGGTACAGCCAGTTCTGCCGCTCCATCCTGGAGCGGACGGCCGCCTCGGTGTCGCGCTTGGTGCCCTGGAGGTCGGCGTACCGCAGAAAGATGTGCCGGGCGTAGTCGGCGGTCTGGAGCATGCCCGGGACGACGGACTCCTCCCAGGCGTGGATCACCCGGGCCCGGTCGACGGCGGCATTCCAGGTGTCCTGCACCGGGCGGTGCCCCTCCCGGAGCTGACGGCGCCATGACCGGATGTGGGACTCGAACCCCTTGAGCCGCGCCTCCAGTTCGCCGAAGACCTCGGGTCGGCCGACGGCTTCCGCCCATGCCCGGAGATCCTCCGGCACTGCGGTCTGCCGACCACCCTCCAGCTTGTACACCTTGGAGTGCGGCCAGCCGAGCCGCTGTGCGAGCAGCGTTCCGGTGAGCCGGCCCCCGGACGCCGAGAGGCGCAGCTCCTTGAGTCGGCGCCCGAGGGCCTCGCGTGCCTGCTGCCAGTCCGTACTCACCGGTGTGGTTCTACTCCTTCGCGCACCAGTCGCTGTCCAGGTCGCACGGCACGCCGCCGGTGGTGAGGAACTCCGCGAAGCCGGGATCCTCACGGTCCGAGGCGTAGCCGCGGCGGGTCTCCAGGTGCCACGCCGCATGCTCGAAGGTCTCGAAGAGACGGCCGAACTCCTCCAGGGAGATCAGCTCGGGCACGCGCTCCGACTGCTTCGGACCGTGGTTGACGAGCAGTGCGCGCGGCACGGCCACCACGGCATCGCCAGGGCCCAGGTGCTGAAGCTGCGCCATGTCCTCGGGGTCGGTGACCGGCCGCCCCTGCACGAGGATCTCACCGCTGTCGAGGTCCTCGTGCACCGCCGGGCAACCGCCGTTCTTGCTGTCGGTGCCGTTGAACCGGATCCGCCGCACGGTCGTTCTCCCTCACTGCCGGGTCGCGTTCCCTCCAGCATCACCAGGCCCGACATCCCGCACACCCTTCCCCGGCCCCTTCGGGAGACCACCGAGGAACATCCGGTCGGCTCTCCGGAACATTCGAGAACACCGCATCGCGGGCGTCGACGCCCCGTTCGTACGGTCCTCCGCATGACGACCGCATCCGAAGCTCCCCACGTGGACCCTCTCCCCGCCGCACAGGCACCCCGAACGGTGCTCGACCACATCGGCGTGCCCCCGCTCGACGCGTTGACCGCCGACCAGGCGCGGGGTGCCGTCTGTGTGTGGGACGCCGGTGAGGAGCCGCTCACGGCGGAGAGTGCTGTCGATCTCGGTGAGCGCGTCACCGGGGTGCACTGGTTCCCCCGGGCGTGCCGCGCGCACGCCGGGCGGCGGGCGTACCAGGCGTTGCTCGATCACGCCCCGCGCTGCGAGCAGTGCGTGGACGACGCCGGGAGCTGTGGGACGGGGCTCGCCCTCTACCGGCTCATCCGGGAAGGCGTACGCCCGTGACGACCCGGAAGGGACAGGAACCGCCCGTCGCCCATGGCCCGGCCCGCCCGGTCAGTCGTGGCAGCCGCAGCTTCCCCTTCGCACGAGGGTGACCGGGAGGACCAGGGATTCGGGGTCGCCGGTGTTGGTGCCGTTGAGCCGGCTGACGAGGAGGTCGGCGGCGGCCTCGCCCATCCGCAGCATGGGCTGGTGGACGGTGGTCAGGGCCGGGCGGACCAGCCGGCTGAGGGGAATGCCGTCGAAGCCGGTGACGACGATGTCCTCCGGCACCTCAAGGCCCCGCCGCTCCAGGGCGTGCAGGGCGCCGACGGCCATCTGGTCGTTCGCGAAGACGAGGGCCTCCGGCAGCGGCCCGCCCCGTTCGCACAGCGCGTCCGCCGCCCGCGCACCCTCGGCCTGGGTCATCATCGCGACCCGCAGGTCCGGCTCGTCCCGTACCGGTACGCCCGCGTCACGGCACGCGTCCTGGAAGCCCCGGAAGCGGGCCTCGACGTCCGGGGAGTCCTCGGCGAAGCCGACGTAGGCGAGACGGCGCAGTCCGTGGTCGGCGAGGAGGTGCCGGGTCAGTTCGCGCTGACCGGCGTGGTTGGCGACCTCGATGTGGTCCAGGTGGTCGAGGCGTTCCCCGCCCTCGCGGGGGCCGGCGAGCATCACGACCGGCTGCCGCCGCGAGATGACCTCCAGCTCGGCCAGCGGCACGGTACGGGCCAGCACGGCGAAGCCGTCCACCCGGCCCGCCACCTTGGTCGCCAGGCTCTCCGGGCCGTCCTTGAGGGAGGCCGCGATGAGCAGGGCGTAGCCGTGGCGGCGGGCGGCGCGTTCCATGCCCCGGATGATCTGGTCGAAGTAGATCATGGCCGCGTCGTCGTCCTCGGCGTCGGCGGCCTCCGTGTCCGGGTCGGAGTAGTCCGGGAAGCAGAGCCCAAGGACGCCGGTGGAGCGGCTGGCGAGCCCCTGGGCGTTGCCGCTGGGCACGTAGCCCAGTTCCCGGGCGGCGGCGAGCACCCGCTCACGGGTCCCCGCGCGCACGCTGTCGGGGCTGCGGTAGACGCGGGAGACGGTGGCGATGGAGACACCGGCCCGCCCCGCCACGTCATAGACCGTCGGAGCGGTACTCATCGGGCCATACCCCCGTGTGCTCAGTGCGGCGCGCGCTCGATGGGAGGCGCGTATCGAAGCGAAGTGTGGATGGGACGGTGAAATGAAAGCGCATTCACCCTAGGTCTTGACCAGCTCAACGGGCAAGCAGCGCTTTTCGGCCGAGGACGGGGCGAGGTGATCGGAGGGGTGCATCGGAGGGGTGCATCGGAGGGGTGCATCGGAGGGGTGCATCGGAGGCGTGATCGGAAAGGGGGCGGGCCGGAGGGGGCCGGTCACTCCTCCTCGACCATCCACCGCCCCGAGTCCACCGGCACCCCGTGGTAGGTCTCCAGCATCCGGGTGAGGAGCCTCGTGAGGACCCGTCGCTCGTCCTCGCGCGCGGGGCCCGTGTCGACGCCCCAGTCGATCGTCGCGTAGCGGCCGGGTTCCCAACTGTCGACGCTCCACGTCACCGTGCCGAAGAGGTCCATGGGAGGCAGGGTCTCCTGCGGGGGGTCGCCGTACGGGTACGGGATGTTGATCGAACCGGCCCGCAGTTGCACCCACCGGTCCGGATCCTCGCCGTCGGTCAGTGTGATCGTGAAGTCGAAGTTCTCGGCGGCCAGTTCCTCGAAGAGCCGTCCGACGACCAGGGTGGGGTCGAGTGCCATGGTGTTCCTTCCTCTGCGCGGGCGGTCGGAGGATGAGGCGGGGGGTGCTCGGGCCGCGCGGTGGTGATCTTAGGCAGGCCCACGGACAGCCGACGCCTCGCCGGCCGGTTCCGTGGCGTAGCGGCGCATGATCCGGAGGGCCGCCTCCGTTGCCGGTGGGCCGCCTTCCGCCATCAGGTCGCGCAGGTCGCGGAAGTACTGCACATACAGGTCCGGCGTGAAGAGGCTCAGCATGACGGCCGGTCGGTCGGTCACATTGGCGAAGGTGTGCGGGGCGCCCGGCGGAACCATCACCAGCGTGCCCGCCGCCGCGTCGTACGTCCGGTCCCCGACCGTGAAGCGCACCGAACCGGAGAGGACGTAGAAGCCCTCGTCGTGCCGGGCGTGCCGGTGCTGCGCGGGTCCGGGGGTGTGGGGGGCGAGGACGGACTCGGCGACGCCGAGGCGGTGGCCGGTGGTGCCGCCGTCCTCCAGGACGCGCATCCGCGTGGTGCCCAGGACGATCGTCTCCCCCTCGCCGGGGCCCACCACCGAGACGGCGGGGACGGGAACGGGGACGGGGACTGGGGCGGGGGCAGGAACTGGGGCGGGGGCGGGGGCGTTTCGGTCGGCAGGGTGGGGGGTGTCGGGGCCGCCGAGGCCGTCCGGCACGCCGGCCCTCGCCGGTGAGTGCGTCCCGTCGGCGGTCCGTTCGCGGGGGTTCGGTTCTTCGGTCATGTCCCGATCCCACCGCCGACGGCCCACGGCTGTCCAAGACCTGTTCCGGCGCCCCGATACCGTACGGGTATCGTCCCGGCGTGGAACTACGCACGCTGCGCTACTTCGTCGCGGTCGCCGAGGAACTGCACTTCGGGCGGGCCGCCGCCCGGCTCCACATGAGCCAGCCGCCCCTGAGCCGGGCGATCAGGCGGCTGGAGGCCGACCTCGGGGCCACGCTGCTCCACCGGTCCCCGGCCGGGGTCACGCTCACCCCCGTCGGCGCGGTGCTCCTCGGTGAGGCCCGCGCGCTGCTCGACCGGGCCGCTCGGACCCGGGTGCGGGTCGCCGAGGCGGCCGGTACCGCGACCCTCACCGTCGGTCTGCTGGGTGACGGCACCGATCCGCGTGCGGTGGCGCTGGCTCACGCCTACCGGCGGCGGCACCCGCGGGTCGAGGTGGTGATCCGGGACGCCGAACTGACCGATCCCACCTGCGGACTGGCCGCCGGGGCGGTCGATGTCGCCCTGACCCGGGGGCCGTTCGACGAGACGGGGCTGACGGTTCGGGAGGTGGGGGCCGACCCGGTCGGGGCGCTGCTGCGGGCCGACGATCTCCTCGCCGACCGTGCGAGTCTGCGGCTGGCCGAACTGGCGGACCGCCGCTGGTTCAGGTTCCCGCAGGACACGGACCGGCTCTGGCAGTCGTACTGGCACGGCGGGACGCACCGGGAGGGGCCGGTGGTCCGCGCGGTCGAGGAGTGCAGACAGGCCGTCCTGTGGAACGGCACGGTCGGGATGACCCCGCTCGGCCACGAGCCGCCGGAGGGGCTCGCCGTCGTCCCGCTGGCCGACATGGCGCCGAGCCGTGTGGTCGTCGCCTGGAACACGGGCGCCGCGAACCCGCTCGTCGCCTCCTTCGCCGCCCTGGCGGCCACCGCGTATCGCGCGGGCGGGCACCTCACGTCACCGGCCGCGGGCGGTCCGCTCACGTCACCGGCCGCGGGCGCTTCACCCCGCCCCACGAGAGCCGCGCCCCGTCGCTGAGCGCCTGCTCGCGTGCCGCCGGGCCGATCCTCAGGGTGGAGGTCCCGGCGCTGGCGCCGTCCGCGCGCTCGACACGCGCCGGGCGGGTGGCCGCGCGCAGGGCCCGTCGGACGAGCCCCGCCAGACGAGACCCCGCCAGACGAGACCCCGCCGGACGAGACCCGCTGGTCCAGGAGCAGCCGGTGCAGGTCGGGGCCGGACCTCCGACTCGAACCGGCGCACGGCGAGCCGCCCGACCGCCCGACCGCCCGGCCGCCAGAACCTCTCCGGAAGCGTCCTGGAGGCGCCGGGTGCGCAGCAACTGCACCAGCGCCGCCCCCTCCCCGCGTTCACCCGCCCACGGCACCTGCGGCACCGGCACCGGCAGCACCGGAAACACCGGGAACACCGGGAACACCGCGTACACCCCTCACACCGGCATGCCGGCGGCCAGTGGCATTCGGCCCCGCCTACTTCCCGGGGCCCGCCTCCGCCAGCACCGGCTTCTTCTCGGACAGGTCCGTCAGCGCCGTCACCGTCCGGGCCCGCGGCCCCTGGAAGACGTAGGTCAGGGCGAAGCCGCCGAGGACGACGAGCGCGCCGCCGACCGCGTCGAGGACCCAGTGATTGCCGGTGGCGACGATCGCGGCGACCGTGAAGAGGGGGTGCAGCAGGCCGAGGGCCTTCATCCACAGCTTGGGGGCGACGATCGCGATGGCGAGACCGCACCACAGGGACCAGCCGAAGTGGAGCGAGGGCATCGCGGCGTACTGGTTGGTGAGGGACGTCAGCGTGCCGTAGTCCGGCTGGGAGAAGTCCTGGACGCCGTGGACGGTGTCGATGATGCCGAACTCCGGCATCAGGCGCGGGGGCGCCAGCGGATAGGCCCAGAAGCCGATCAGGGCGAGCAGGGTGGTGATGCCCAGGGAGGTGCGGGCCCAGCGGTAGTCGACCGGGCGGCGCCAGTACAGGACGGCGAGCACGGTCAGCGGGACCGCGAAGTGGAAGGACGTGTAGTAGAAGTCGAAGAAGCCCCGCAGCCAGTCGATCTTCACCACGGCGTGGTTGACGGCGTACTCGATGTCGATGCGCAGGACACGTTCGATGTCGAGGATCTGCTGTCCGTGCGCCTCCGCCCGCTCCCGGCCGCCGGAGATCGTGCCGCCGGTCGCCGCCAGCCGCACCTGCTGGTAGGCGGCGTAGGTGACCCGGATCAGCAGCAGTTCCAGCAGCAGGTTCGGCCGGGTGAGGACCCGGCGCAGGAACGGCAGGAGCGGGATCCACGGGAAGCGGCCCGGGACCGGTTCGGCGTACTGGGTGGGGATCGGCGTCCGGTAGTGCGGCGACGTACGGGACAGGAACGGTACGAACGTCGCCGCGGCCAGCGCGGCCAGGAGGACGACGTTGTCGCGCAGCGGGTACAGCGCCTCGATGTCCGGCAGCATCATCTTCGTCGGCAGCGTCATCACCAGGACGACCGCGACCGGCCACACATAGCGGTCGGAGGCCCGTTTGCCGACCCGGCCGACCACCGCGAGCAGCACCCACAGCAGTTGGTGCTGCCAGGTCGTCGGGGACACGGCGATCGCGGCACAGCCGGTGATCGCCACGGCCAGCAGCAACTGCCCGTCCCGCGCGTACCGCACCGCCCGCCGCACCCCGAGGAACGCGACGGCCGCGCCCAGCACCAGGAAGAGGGCGATCTCCAGCGGACCGTTCAGCCCGAGCCGCAGCAGCGCGCCGTGCAGCGACTGGTTGGCGAGGTCGTCGGCCGCGCCGCCCAGCCCGGTGCCCGCCATGTGGTGCACCCAGTAGGTGTACGAGTCCTGCGGCATCGCCGCCCACGCCAGCGCGGTCGTCGCGGCGAAGGTGACCCCGGTCGTCGCGGCGGCCTGCTTGCGGCCGGTGAACCAGAGCAGCGGGGCGAACAGCAGGACCGTGGGCTGGAGCGCCGCCGCCAGACCGATGAGCACCCCGCTGGCGCGCTGGCCCCGTACGGCGAAACAGCCGAGCAGCACCAGCAGGACCGGGATGATGCTGGTCTGGCCGAGCCAGAGGGTGTTGCGCACCGGCAGCGAGACCATCAGCAGGACGATCGCGACGGGCGCCGCGACCAGCGACGTACGGCGGCTGACGGGCTGCGGCAGGGCGCGGGCGGCGACCAGGCCGAGCGCGGCGACCAGCAGCAGGGTGCCGAAGGTCCAGCCCCAGCCGAGCGCCTGCTCGGCGGCGCGCGTCAGCGGTTTGAGGACCAGCCCGCTGAACGGGGTGCCGGTGAAGCGGGTGGTGTCGTACAGCGAGCCCTCGACGTGCAGGACGCCGTTGGTCCCCACCCAGGTCTCCAGGTCGGTCAGCCGCTCGCCGCGCGGGGTGCTGAGGACGACGGCCATCTCGCGTACGGCGAGGACCGCGGCCACCAGCCACAGGCCGAGCCGCGCGTACCGCAGCCGCGCGCCGGCCGTTCCGCAGGCTGTCGGCGCGAACGCCTCCGCCGGTCGCCCGCTGTGTTCCGCATTCGCCACGCCTCGTCGGCCTCCCGCCCCGTCCGTCCCCACGCGTCAGGTGCGTGGGGTCATTCCCTGTGAGGCTCACACCGCCCCCGGGAGAGACGCAGGCTACCCCTGATTCACCTGACGTCCGCTCCTCTTTTGTCCGGATGACGATACTGGCGCCGGGTTCCCCCGCCGCCACGGGGAGGGGCCTGACTCACACCTGATCCACACCGGGGCGGAATCCACCCCGGCGGACCATGGGCGGCGGACAATCCAAGGACGACGCCGGCCGGAACCACGAAAGGCACCTCGCATGAGCGAATCGCAGACCTGGGACGCCGTGGACGCCTACTTCACCGCCCGTCTCTCCCCCGACGACGACCCCCTGCGCGCGGCCGTGCGCGACAGCGACGCCTCCGGTCTCCCGGCGATCGCGGTCTCCGCCCCGCAGGGCAAGCTGCTCCAGTTGCTCGCCGAGATCCAGGGCGCCCGCGCGATCCTGGAGATCGGCACCCTCGGCGGCTACAGCACCATCTGGCTGGCCCGCGCGCTCCCGTCCGACGGGCGGCTGGTCACCCTGGAGTACAGCCCGCGGCACGCCGAGGTCGCCGAGCGCAACATCGCCCGCGCGGGTCTCGACGCGCTCGTGGACGTACGGGTCGGGCCCGCGCTGGAGTCGCTGCCCCGGCTCGCCGACGAGAACCCGCCCCCCTTCGACCTGGTCTTCATCGACGCGGACAAGGCGAACAACCCGCACTACGTGGAGTGGGCCCTGAAGCTCACCCGCGCGGGCAGTCTGATCGTCCTCGACAACGTCGTCCGCGGCGGCCGGGTCGTGGACGCGGACAGCACCGCCGAGGACGTACGGGGCACCCGCGCCGCCCTCGATCTGATCGCCGGGCATCCGAGGCTGACGGGCACGGCGATCCAGACGGTCGGGGTGAAGGGGTACGACGGGTTCGCGCTGGCGCGGGTCCTGGCGTGAGGAACCCGCCGGTCAGACCTCGTGGTAGAAGCCCACGTTGACGCTGCGCGGGGCGGTGCGGTCCCGGATGGTCAACTCGCCGTTGCCGCCCCTGGGCAGCGCCACGGAGCCGCCGTAGACGAGGGGCTGCGCGTACTCCCCGACGATCAGCCGTACCTCCGAGGACGGCTCGGCCTGGGAGCCGCGCAGCCAGGTCACCTGCCAGCCGCGCTCGGGGCCGCACCGGAACTCCAGATGCACCCGGGAGACGAACAGCCAGTCCTGCGGTGACACCAGCCGGCACACGGCGGCATCGCGCCCCACGCGCAGCACGGCGCCCGGCTCGCTCGGCGCGTCGGCCATCTGCATCCCGGCCGTGGCCCCCGCGTCGGCCCCGGACACGGTGGCCATGGTGAGTTCGAGCACGTACGCCCCCTGTGAACATCGGCTCGCGTGCCGTCCGCCGAGACCTGCCCGCCGTCCGGAACGCACTCGCCGCCCGATCCGTCCTCGCCGTGCGAAACGGCTGTGCGCGGTGGTCCGTTGACCGCCGCCGCCGCATGATAAATCGCCCGGCCGGGTGGTGTCCGGCACAATGGGTTCATGACCGAGCGAAAGCCACCGGGAGTCAGCTTCGAGTCCTGGATCGATCACCAGATCCGCGAGGCGGAGGAGCGGGGCGAGTTCTCCGGGCTGGCCGGCGCGGGCAAGCCGCTGCCGAGCGAGGTCGAGCAGCCGTACGACGAACTGTGGTGGATCAAGCGGAAGATGGCACGGGAGGGCTTCTCGGTGCTGCCCCCGGCGCTCGCCCTGCGCAAGGAGGCGGAGGACGCCCTGGAGGCGGCCCTGGACTGCCCCTCGGAGTACCGGGCCCGGCGGATCATCGAGAAGGTCAACGCGAAGATCGGCGACATGCTGCTCCGCCCGCCCCCGGGCCCACCCCTCGGGAAGAAGCCGTACGACGTGGAGGACGTTCTGCGTCAGCGGCGGGAGCGGCTTGAGCGGCGGGAGCGCGGCGAAGGGGTCGGGGGCGCCTAGATCGGTGGGGTCGCCTTGGCCGGTGGGGTCGCCTTGGCCGGTGGGGTCGCCTAGATCGGTGGGGTAGGTCGGTGGGGTGGGGGGTGCGGGTGCGATTCGGTCACCCGGGCCGGCCCGGGCGGTCCGTGGTCCCGTCCGGCTCGCCCGGCTGTTCGCTGCGGGATCCGCACAGCTCGTCGTTCAGCTCCTTCACCAGGCGGACCAGGTCCCTCGGGCGGTCGGGGCCCCACCAGTCGCCCAGGAGCCGGGACAGCGAGTCCTCGCGGGCACCGGCGAGGCGTTCGGCGACCTGGACGCCCTCCCCGGTCAGGATCAGGTCGAGTCCCTCGCGCCGGGCCAGGCGCCGGGTCTCGATCTGCCGGGCCGCCTCCAGGACGACGGTCAGCGGCACCGGGCCGTGCTCGGCCAGCCGGCCCGGCTCGACGGCGCCGTACCGTTTCATCCGCAGCAGCATCCAGCTCGCGGCGGGCTGGAGGTCGTAGCCGGCCCGCGCGGTGATGTCGCGGTAGACCTCGCGGCGGCCCTCGCGGGTGCCGAGGACCGACAGGGCGCGGCAGACCTCGTCGTACGACGACCGCTCCACCGGGTTGCTGGCCAGGGTCTGGGTCGCGTCCGGTGCCGTGACCGAGCCGCGCAGCCGGTCCTCCTTGAGGAACCAGGCCAGGGCGAACCCGAGCAGCGCGACCGGCGCCGCGTACAGGAAGACGTCGGTGATGGCGGAGGCGTACGCGTGCAGCGCGGGCTGCCGCATGGCGGGCGGGAGCAGGGCCAGGACGTGCGGGTCGGCCTTGAGCGCGTCGACCGAGGCCCCGGCGGGGAGCGGGACGCCCCGGAAGGCGTCGGCGAGACGGTCACCGAGCCGTCCGGCGAAGATCGAGCCGAAGACGGCCACGCCGAAGGAGGCGCCGATGGAGCGGAAGAAGGTCGCGCCGGAGGTGGCGACGCCGAGATCCTCGTAGGCCACCGCGTTCTGCACGATCAGCACCAGGACCTGCATGACCAGGCCGAGGCCGAGGCCGAAGACGAAGAAGTAGACACTCATCAGGGCGGTCGAGCTGTTCTCGTCGAGCTGGTGCAGGAGCAGCAGGCCCAGCGCGGTGATACCGGTGCCCGCGATGGGGAAGACCTTCCAGCGGCCGGTGCGGCTGACGATCTGCCCGGAGGCGGTGGAGGCGAGCAGCAGGCCCACCACCATCGGCAGCATGTGGACGCCGGACATGGTCGGAGTGATGCCCTGGACCACCTGGAGGAAGGTCGGCAGATAGGTCATCGCGCCGAACATGGCGAAGCCGACGATGAAGCTGATGACCGCGGCGAGGGTGAAGGTACGGATCCGGAACAGCTTCGGCGGCAGTACGGGTTCGGCGGCCCGGCGCTCGACCCCGACGAACACCACCGCGAGGACCACGCCCGCCACCGCGAGCCCGACGATCTGCGGTGAGCCCCACGCCCAGGTGGTGCCGCCGAGCGAGGCGACCAGCACCAGGCACACGGCGACGGTCGCGATGAGGACCGTACCGAGGTAGTCGATGACATGCCGCTGCGAGCGGCGTGGCAGATGCAGCACGGTGGCGATCACGATCAGCGCGACGATCCCGATCGGCAGATTGATGTAGAAGACCCAGCGCCAGCTCAGATGCTCGGTGAACAGCCCGCCGAGCAGGGGCCCGAGCACACTGGACGCGCCGAACACGGCACCGAACAGCCCTTGGTAGCGCCCGCGTTCCCGGGGGGAGACCAGGTCGCCGACGATCGCCATGGACAGCACCATGAGCCCGCCGCCGCCGAGGCCCTGGAGAGCGCGGAAGGCGATGAGCTGGAACATGTCCTGGGCCATCCCGCACAGCGCCGAGCCGACCAGGAAGATCACGATCGCGATCTGGAAGAGCCGTTTGCGGCCGTACTGGTCACCGAGCTTGCCCCAGAGCGGGGTGGCGGCGGTGGAGGCCAGCAGATAGGCGGTGACGACCCAGGACAGGTGCTCCAGGCCGCCGAGGTCGCTGACGATGGTCGGCAGCGCGGTGGAGACGATGGTCTGGTCGAGGGCGGCGAGCAGCATGCCGAGGAGCAGGGCGCCGATGGAGACCAGCACATTGGGCGCGACATGCCCGTCGCCGGCGGGCGGCGGCGTCGGCAGGTCCCGCGCGCTGCCGGTCACCCCGTACGCGTCCTCCGCCATCCGACCTCCCGCCGCTCACCTCCCTCCATCGTGAGCGGTGTGACCGGTTATGGCCTGTCGAGTCCCTTTGGAATGTGATGTTCCGCCGTGAATCCGGGGGCTCACCGGAAACGGCCTCCACGAGATCTGCATAATTTCGGCAGTTCCGCAGTCGCTAGGAGGGACGAACAGGTGGTCGACACGGAGGGGCGCAACTGCCCGGAATGCGGGGCGACCCGCGGGCCGGACAACACCCCGGCGTGCGCGTGTGGCCGCCGGGCGTCCGACGCCCTGCGGGACGCCCGTACGGCGGAGCAGGCCGCGGCGGAGGACTTCGATCCGCTGCGGATCAGGCCGTACATCGACCTGGAGCAGGGCGGGGCCGCGTCCGCGGTGGGGACGGGAGCGGGGGCGGGGGCGGGGGCGGGGACGCCTGCGGCTGGGCCTGTGGTGGGGCCGGTGGCCGGGCCCGGGGTGGAGCCGGACGCGACGATGCGGTTGGGGCGGGTCGGGGAGGGGGTGTCGGTGCCGTCCCCGGCGGATGTGGAGGCGTTCGGGCCGGGGCCCGGTGATGTGGAGGGGGCCGGTGGGGCTGGTGGCGTGGAGGGAGCCGGTGGGGCCGGTGGGGCCGGAGGAGCCGGAGGGGCTGGTGAAGGTGGTGTGGGGGGTGCGGCCGGCCCGGGGGCGGGGAGTTCTTCGCGTCGGCGGCGGAAGGCCCTGCTGATCGCGGCGGGGGGTGCGGTGGTGGCGGTGCTCGCGGGGGCCGGGTTCGCCAGCGGGGTGTTCTCCTACGAGAAGCCGTCCCGGGACACCGCGATGCCGGAGGACGTACGGGCGTCGGTGCCGGAGGAGGATGCCGAGCCGTCCGCGACCCCGGAGACCACGGGGCCGGCCTCTCACTCGCCCTCGGCGACGTCCGGTCCGCCGTCGGCGAGCGCGAGCCCGTCGGCGTCCGCGTCGGCGAGCCGGTCCGCCACGGCGTCCGCGTCGACGTCGGCCAGCGGCTCGCCCGAGTCGTCGCCCAGCCGCGCCTCGGGGTCGCCGTCGGGCCCCGACGGCTCCTCCGCGGTGCTGCGGCGGGGTGACCGGGGGTCCGAGGTCACCGAACTCCAGCAGCGGCTGGGGCAGTTGCAGCTGTACGTCAGCGAGACGGACGGGAACTTCGGGCGCGAACTGGAGAACGCGGTGCGGACGTATCAGTGGGCTCGGGGGGTGGGGGCCGAGGACTACGGGGTGTATGACGAGGCGACTCGGGCGGCGCTGGAGGGGGAGACCGCCGAGCCGTAGCCTCCGGCCGGGTGTGTTGTGGGTGGGCGGTGTGTTGGGGGTGGGCGATGCGTTGTGGGTGCGGGTGCGGGTGGTGGTGGGCTGGGCGCGCAGTTCCCCGCGCCCCTTCAGGGGGTTGGCGATGCGGGCCCGTGCCCGGCTCAGGTGATGTGCAGCTGGAGGTGGCCGTCGGCCGTGGGGGTCACCCGGGTGGTCGTCAGGTCCGGGACGGTGATGTCGGGGGCGTGGGCGGCGGCGCGGGGGCCAATGCCGACCACGCGCATGCCCGCGGCGCGGGCGGCTGCGATGCCCGCGCCGGAGTCTTCGAAGACGACGCAGTCCTGGGCCGGGACGCCCAGTTCGGCGGCGCCCTTCAGGAAGCCCTCGGGGTCGGGCTTGCTCGCGCCCACGGACTCGGCGGTGACCCGGACGTCCGGCAGCGGAAGCCCCGTAGCCGCCATGCGCGCTGTGGAGAGGGCGGCGTCCGCCGAGGTCACCAGCGCGTGCGGCAGCCCCCGCAGGGACGCCATGAACTCCGTCGCGCCCGGCACCACCACGACCCCGTCCAGGTCGGCGGTCTCCTCCGCGAGCATCCGGGCGTTGTCCTCGATGTTCCGCTCCATCGGCCGCTCCGGCAGCAGCAGGGCCATCGAGGTGTGGCCCTGCCTCCCGTGCACGACCTTCATCACCTCGTCGCCGTCCAGCCCCTGCCGGTCCGCCCAGCGGCGCCAGATCCGCTCCACGACGGCGTCCGAGTTGACGAGGGTGCCGTCCATGTCGAGCAGGAGGGCGCGGGCGGTGAGCACGGTCTTGGCCGGCATCGGCAGCTCCAAGGCACGGAGGGAGGAAGGGGAAGAAAGGGAGGAAGGGGAAAGGAGAGGGAAGGAGGGGGCAGGAGGAAGCGGAAGGCAGAAGAAAAGCCGGCCCCGCCCGCCGGTCAGGGAAAACGGGCGGAGCCAGTTTGTTTCTCTACGGTACAAAATAAATCCGGCATCCCGCCAGTGGCCCCCTCCCTCTTCATCCGGTGTTCAACCGGTTCCGGCGGGACAGTCACCCGGCGGGTGCGGCGGACCTCAGCCCGTCACCGCCTCCCAGAGGCTCCACACGCCGAGCCCCGTCATGAGCAGTGCCGCCACCCTGGTGATCAGCTTCAGCGGCACCCGCTTCATCAGGGCCTTGCCGCCCACGATGCCGAGGCCGGCCACCGCCCACAGGGCGAGCACCGCGCCGAGGGCGACGGAGAGCGGGTCGTCGTAGCGGGCGGCGAGGTTGGCGGTCATGATCTGGGTCAGGTCACCGAACTCGGCGACCAGGATGAGCATGAAGCCCGCGCCCGCCACCTTCCAGAAGGACTGGTTCTCCGGCTTGCGGATCTCCTCCTCGCCGTCGTCCTTCTTCAGCAGCAGCACCGCGGCACCGCCGAGGAAGAGCACGCCGGTGATGGCCGAGACCAGTTGCTGCGGCAGCAGGGTCAGCACACTGCCCGCCGCCACGGCCAGCGCCACATGCAGGGCGAACGCCGCCGCCACGCCCGCGAAGACGTACGACGCCTTGTAGCGGGTGCCGAGGACCAGCCCGGCGAGTGCGGTCTTGTCGGGGAGTTCCGCGAGGAAGACGACGCCGAAGACGACGGCCGTCACGGTGAAGCTGATCAAGGGATCCTCAATCGGTCGGGGCCACCCCACCGAGAGTGCTGCGTCTCGCGTACGAAACACCTCGGCAGGACAGCACACGCTGCACCCGTGCCGTAGGGCACGGGCGTGCACTGCTTGCCGAAGGTCTCGCTGGCGAGGACACCGTCGCGGTGCTTGACCGCGATTCACGCGCCGCGCTGACGCGGGCGATCGTGTTCCGCCTCCGGGCGCCGGCTCGGCCCTCACGGGCTGAGCAGTATGTCGACGGTCCGGCGAAGAGCTACTCCCCTTCTGCGCCCTCCATGGTACGCGACCTTCCCCGGACCGCCCCGCGTGAGAAGTGCCACCCCGACGGCGCCCGCCCCCGCCCCGACGCGCACAGGGTCCCGCCCCGGGTGCCCGCCCCCGCCCCGACGCGCGCAGGGTCCCGCCCCGGGTGCCCGCCCCCGCCCCGACGCGCGATCCCCGCCCCCACCTCGCGCGAGATTCCCGCCCCCGCCGCACTAGCCCCGCGCACCGCACCGATCCGCGCCCCGCGGCACTCAGCCCCGCACCGCGCGAGACCCCCAGCCCCGAAATGCCCGTCCCCGCCCCACGCGCGATCCCCACCCCCGCGGCATTCGACCCCGCCCCGCGCGGGACTCCGCGCCCGGGGGCGCACCCACGCCCCGCGCAAAACCCCCGCCCCCGCCGCACTCGACCCCGCCCCGCGCGAAGTGTCCCGCCGTCCGGGGGCGGGCGGACCTGGCGGGTCCACGCACACCAGCCGGAGCAGAAAGTTCCGTATCGAATCTTGTGGGTGTCATGCACGTGTCACTAACTTCTCACCGGACGAACACCCGTACGCAACACCCCACCGACAGCATTCCCACGCCCACCCACCGACACCCACCGACACCCCATCCCCCGAGGGAGTTCGCATGCCCAGGTTCTACGCGCGTCGACGGTTCAGCCTGGCCGCCGCCGTCACCGCCCTGATCTCCGGCGCGGCCCTGTTCAACGCCCCCCACGCCGCAGCCGCTCTGCCCACCCCGGTCAGCGCCGCCACCGCCCGCGGCTATCTCGCCCAGCTCACCGTGGCCACCGAGAACCGCACCGGCTACGACCGGGACCTCTTCCCGCACTGGATCACCCAGTCCGGCGCCTGCAACACCCGCGAGGTCGTCCTCAAGCGCGACGGCACGGGTGTCGTCCAGGACTCCTCCTGTGCCGCCACCAGCGGAAGCTGGTACTCCCCCTATGACGGCGCCACCTGGTCCGCCGCCTCCGACGTCGACATCGACCACCTGGTCCCGCTCGCCGAGGCATGGGACTCCGGGGCCGGTTCCTGGACCACCTCGCGGCGCCAGTCGTTCGCCAACGACCTCACCCGCCCCCAGCTCATCGCCGTCACCGACAACGTCAACCAGGCCAAGGGCGACCAGGACCCGGCCACCTGGATGCCGTCCCGCACCGACTACCGCTGCACCTACGTCCGCGCCTGGGTCCAGGTGAAGTACTACTACGGACTCTCCGTCGACTCCGCCGAGAAGACCGCCCTCACCAGCTACCTCAACGCCTGCTGACCCTCCCGGACGACGACCCGCCCGGAACCGCCCCACCCGCCTCCGTCGTTCCGTACCGTACGGGCCACCGGACAGAAGGCGGGCGATCACATGGCGGAACTGCGCCTCGGACCACTGCTGAGACATGCCGACGGCACCTCGGCGACCGTATGGGTCGAATCGAGCCGTCCGTGCACCGCCGAGGTGCGCTGCGCGGACGGCTCCTCGAGCACCTCCCGCACCTTCCAGATCGCGGGCCACCACTACGCCCTGATCCCGGTGACCGGCCTCCCGCCGGGCACGGAGACGGCGTACGAGGTGCTGCTCGACGGCGTCCGGGCCTGGCCGCCGCCCCACTCCCCCTTCCCGCCCTCCACCATCCGCACCCCGCTCCCGGACGACACCGTCCGGGTCGCCTTCGGCTCCTGCCGCTGGGCCGCGCCGCCCGAGGGGGAGCCCGATCCGGTCGGGCCGGACGCGCTGGACACCCTGGCCGCGCGGATCGCCGCCGACCCGGCCGCCGAACGCCCCGACGTGCTGCTGCTCCTCGGCGACCAGATCTACGCCGACGAGGTCTCCGAGCCGACCCGCCGCTGGCTGTCCGCCCGCCGCGACCTCGCCGAGCCACCGGGCGAACAGGTCGCCGACTACGAGGAGTACACCCACCTCTATTACGAGTCCTGGCTCGACCCCCAGGTGCGCTGGCTGCTGTCCACCGTGCCCTCGTGCATGATCTTCGACGACCACGACCTGATCGACGATTGGAACACCTCCGCGGCCTGGCTCGCCGACATGCGGGCGACGAGTTGGTGGCGGGAGCGGCTGCTGGGCGGGCTGATGTCGTACTGGGTCCATCAGCACCTCGGCAATCTCACCCCGGCCGAACTCGCCGGCGACCCGCTCTACGCCGCCGTGCGCGCCACCCCCGACGGCACCGACGCGCTGCGCGCCTTCGCCGCGCGGGCCGACGCCGATCCGGCCGCCGTCCGCTGGAGCTACCGGCGCGACTTCGGCCGGGTACGGCTGCTGATGGTGGACACCCGGGCGGCCCGGGTCCTGGCGGAGGGCAGCCGCTCGATGCTCGACCCCGGCGAGGCGGACTGGCTGCGCGAGCAGGCGCTCGAAGCGCCCGGCTCCTACGACCATCTCCTCATCGGCACCTCCCTGCCCTGGCTGCTGCCGCACCTCGTACACGACGCCGAGGGGTGGAACGCGGCGCTGTGCCGGGGCGACAAGGGGCCCCGCTGGGCGCGGTTCGGGGAGAAGGTGCGGCGGGCGGGGGATCTGGAGCACTGGGCGGCGTTCCCGGAGTCGTTCGAGGCGCTGGCCGCGCTGATCGCCGAGGTGGGGTCGGGGCCGGACGCGCCGGCGACGGTGTGTGTGCTCTCCGGCGATGTGCACCACGCGTACATCGCCGAGCCGACCTGGCCCGGGGGCGCGGGCGGGGCGCGCGGCGGGGCGCGCGGGGGGCCGGACGCCCGGGTGCTCCAGCTGACCTGCTCCCCCGTGCACAACTCCATCCCGCTGTCGATCCGCGCCGGTTTCCGGTTCGGCTGGAGCGCGGTCGCCCGCCGGTTGGGCCGCTGTTTCGCCGGGCACGGCGGGATCCCGCGCCCGTCCATCGACTGGCGCAAGACGGGCGGCCCGTGGTTCGGCAACCAGCTGATGACCCTCGTCCTGCGGGGCCGCGCCGCGACCCTGCGCCTGGAACAGGCCAAGCCGGCGTCGTCCGGCGCCGCGCCCCGGCTGGTGACGGTGCGGGAGTCCGTACTGACGGAGAGCTGACCGCCGGGCCGGGACGGGCGGGCGCGCGGCGGGGGGCCGGGCCCGGGCGGGCGAGCGCGTGACGGGCGGCCGGGCCGGGACAGGCGAGCGCGTGACGGGCGGTCCGGCCCGGGCGGGCAAGCGCGCGGCGGGCGGCCGGGCCGGGACAGGCGAGCGCGTGACGGGCGGTCCGGCCCGGACGGGCAAGCGCGCGGCGGGCGGCCGGGCCGGGACAGGCGAGCGCGTGACGGGCGGTCCGGCCCGGGCGGGCAGCCAGCCCCGGGACACTTCGGCGCGGGCCGAAGCGACCGGATCCTAGGCTGCCGCCATGAGAACGGCACCTCCCCGCGACCTGCCCGCCCAGACCGCCGCGACCCACCTCCGGATCGAGCCGAGCATCCTGTACTTCGGGACGCCGGTGGTGCTCCTGTCGACGGAGAACCAGGACGGTTCCTTCAATCTCGCCCCGATATCGTCCGCGTGGGCCCTCGGGCGGACGATCGTGATCGGACTGGGCCGTACGGGGCAGACCGCGTACAACCTGGGCAGCCGCCCCGACCTGGTCATCAGCCTGCCGGCCCCCGACCAATGGCCGGCCGTGGAGCGGCTGGCGCCGCTGACCGGCCGCCACCCGGTGCCCTCCGGCAAGCCCGAGGGCTGCCGCTACGAGCCGGACAAGTTCGCGGCGGCGGGCCTGACCGGCATCCCCTCCGATCTGGTCCGGCCGCCTCGCGTCGCCGGCTGCCCGATCCAGCTGGAGGCCCGCGCCGAGCAGGTGCGGCCGGACGCCTCCGGGGACTTCGTCATCGTCGAGGCCGGCGTGCGCAGGGTGCACGCCGACTCCCGCATCGTCGTCCCGGGCACCGACCACATCGACCCCGCCGCCTGGAGCCCCCTCGTCTACAACTTCCGCCACTACTTCGGCCTCGGCCCGGAACTCGGCCACTCCTACCGCACCCAGACACCCCGCACGGTCGAGGAGCCCACCTGACGGCACGGGAGGAGGTGAGGGAGGAGGCGCGGACAACTGCGACGTGTGGGGCGTGCGTTGGTTTCGGTGGCGGCCGACGGCATGATGAGGCGGGCCGTCCGCTTCCAACGGGCGGTCGACTGCCGTACGGCAGTGCTGCGACACAGCTCCGAACGCGCCCCATACGCCCCGGGAGTCACCCCCTTGTCCATATCGAACGCGGTGCCGACCCCCCATGTCTCCGTCGCCCTGGTGGGCGCGGGTCCACGCGGCACGAGTGTGCTGGAGCGACTGTGCGCCTCCGCTCCGGAGTTGCTGCCGCCCGGCGCCCGGCTGACGGTCCATGTGGTCGATCCGGCGCCGCCGGGCCCGGGCCGTGTGTGGCGTACCGAGCAGTCCGCCGAACTCCTGATGAACACCGTCGCCTCCCAGGTCACGCTGTTCACCGACGACAGCGTCGACTGCTCGGGCCCGATCCATCCCGGCCCGAGCCTGTACGAGTGGGCGGCCGGCGGGCTCGGCCCGGACGAGTACCCGACCCGCGCCCACTACGGCCGCTACCTGGAGTGGGTGTTCGCCCGGACGGTCCGCGAGGCACCGCCCGCCGTGCACGTCGAGCCGCACACCGCCCGTGCGGTCCGGCTGGCGGACGGCCCCGGCGGCGGCCAGGTGCTGACGCTGGACGACGGGCGGGTGCTGAGCGGCCTGAGCGCGGTCGTCCTCGCCCAGGGTCATCTGCCGCTCACCGCGACGGACGAGGAGCGCGCGCAGTCGTCGTACGCCTCCGCCCGCGGTCTGCACCACGTCCCGCCCGCCAATCCGGCCGACGTCGACCTCGCCCCGCTGGCCCCCGGCGAACCGGTGCTGCTGCGCGGGCTCGGGCTGAACTTCTTCGATCATCTGGCGCTGCTCACGACCGGCCGGGGCGGGCGGTTCGTACGGGATTCCGGGGCCGGGCTGCGGTATGTGCCCTCGGGGCGGGAGCCGCGGCTGTTCGCGGGGTCGCGGCGCGGGGTGCCGTACCAGGCGCGCGGCGACAACCAGAAGGGCGCCTACGGCCGCCATCTGCCGCGGGTGCTGACCCCGGAGGTCGTCTCGGGCTTCCGTAAACGGGCCGACTCCGGGGACGCCCCCGACTTCCTGGCGGAGATCTGGCCGCTGGTGGCGAAGGAGGTCGAGACCGTCTTCCACGAGGCGCTGGTGCCGGAGGCGGGCCGGCGGCGGGAGTTCGCCGAGCGGTATCTGTCCGTGCCGTACGGGGATCCCGGGGAAGCGCGGGTGCGGGCGGATTTCGGGGTGGGTGAGCGGTGGTCGTGGGAGCGGATCGCGCGGCCGTACGACGGGATCCGCTTCGCCGGGCGGGACGAGTGGCGCGCGTGGCTGCTCGGGCATCTGCGGGCGGACGCCGTCCAGGCCGGGCTGGGGAATGTGCGCGGGCCGCTGAAGGCGGCGCTGGACGTGCTGCGGGATCTGCGCAACGAACTGCGGCTGGTGGTGGACCACGGGGGCCTGGCCGGGGCCTCGCGCCGCGATCACCTGGACCGCTGGTACACCCCGCTCAACGCGTTCCTGTCCATCGGCCCGCCCCGGCGCCGGATCGAGGAACTGACCGCGCTGGTGGCGGCCGGGGTGGTGGAGGTGCTGGGGCCCCGCCTCCAGGTGCGGTGCGCGCGGGGGGCGTGGGTCGCGCACTCCCCCGACGTACCGGGTTCCGCGGTGCGGGTGACCTCGCTGGTGGAGGCGCGGCTCCCGGAACCGGACCTGCGGCGGACCGGTGACCCGTTGCTCGCCGCCTTGCTGGCGGAGGGGCGGTGCCGGGCGCATGTCGTGGACGGCTACGAGACCGGCGGCCTGGATGTGACGCCGCGGCCGTACCGGCTGCTGGACCATCACGGAGTCGCCCACACCCGGCGGTTCGCGTTCGGGGTGCCGACGGAGGGGGTGCACTGGGTGACGGCGGCGGGGGCGCGGCCGGGGGTCGACTCGGTGACCCTGTCGGACGCGGACGCGGTGGCACGGGCGGCACTGCGGGTGCCGGTGCCGGTGCCTGCGCCTGTGTCTGTTTCCGTCGCGGAGGGGTGAGGCGCCCCTCCTGGTGGGAAGGACGCCTCATCGGTGCCTGAGCCTGTGGTCGGGCGGGGTTCAGGCGGTGCCCGCGGTCCAGCCGAACGGGATGGTGAAGCAGCCCACGCGCGAGCCGTGGTTGCCGGGCTCGGCGTGGAGCACCACGGAGGACGCCTCACCGCGCCGGAAGCCCCAGTCGTGGCGGGCGGACGCGTCGCCGGAGCCGGTGGGCCCGGCGGTGAAGTCGAGCCAGACCTCGTTGTCCGGGTTGGCCTGGTGCGGGTCGGTCGACTTCACGTGCTGGTAGTGCCCGCCGGCCGCGGCCGGGTCGGCGGCGCACGGCTTCTGGTGCACATGGACCCCGAAGCTGTGCCCCGGCTTCACGCCCCGCACCTTCAGCCGTACGCTCGTGGCGCCGTCGGGCGCGGTGCTCTGCCCGACCTCGATCCACGCCCCGGCCGGGACGAACGTCTCGTCGTACGTCACCGCGGCCGACGGGACGAGCGCGGCGGGCGGGGCGAACCGGGCGTCCGTCCGCATCACATAGCCCCGCTCGCGTTCGGGCACGGCCGTTCCGGGATCCGCGCCGCCACCCGCTCCATAGGCGCTGCCCGCACCGGCCGCCAACACGACCGCGGCGACCGCGCCGACGCATACTCCTGCCACCATGATCGGTACTGTCCTCACCTGTGAGCCCGCTTCCGGGCGTTCCCCCCTGCTTCTTCCCTACCGTTGCTACGGGAGGAAGGGACCGAGCGCCCGTCGGGACGGGACAGCCGGGTGAACGGTGCCCCGGACGGCCGGTCTACAGTCCTGTCGGTCTGTCGGTCTGTCGTTCTGTCATTCCGTCGGTCTCTCGGTCTCTCGGTCTCTCGGTGGACGCTCGGGTGAACGTGGTGTGCCGAACACACGAGCCCCCGGTGAATCCTCTGTCACACCCTCGGCGTACGCTGTATGGCTGTCATGGCCGCTCCTGCCGTTCCCTCGCGACACCGCGGCACGGTCCGGTCCACGGGGGGAAGTACGGGGAGTCTCGTTGCTGGAAAGTGTGGGGGCGCTGGCCGCCAGCCCATGGATCTACGCGCTGGTGGCACTGTCGGTGTTGCTTGACGTGTTCCTGCCTCTGCTGCCCAGCGGGGTGCTGGTCATCATGGCCGCGACGGCGGCGGCGGCCGGCTCGGGCGCGGCAAGCGACCATGTGCCGCAGTACGTGCCCGACATCCTGGCTCTGACCCTGTGCGCGGCGACCGCCTCCGTCCTGGGTGACCTGGTCGTCTACCGGCTGGCCCGGCGCGGCGGGGACCGGCTCGACCGGGCGATCGCCCGCTCCCGTCGGCTGACCAGCGCGCACGAGCGGGTCGGCGCCGCCCTCGCCCGGGGCAGTGGCGGGGCGTTGGTGGTGCTGGCCCGGTTCGCGCCCGCGGGCCGCTCGGCCGTCTCCCTGATAGCGGGCACGGCCCACCGCCGTACCCGTGACTTCCTGCCCTGGTCCGCGCTGGCGGGCCTGTCCTGGGCGACGTACAGCGTGGCCCTCGGCTACTTCGGTGCCCACTGGCTGGGCGCGACGTGGCTGGCCACGGGGGTGTCGGTGCTGGCGCTGTTCGCGGCGGGGGCGGGGGCCGGGTACCTGATGCGACGGGGCCCGAGCCCGACGAAGGCGGGCTAGACGACCCTTGGGCTCGCCCGCCCCTCCTCTCCCTTACCCGCCCCGCCCCGCCCCGTTCGCCTATCCGGCTGCCGCGCGTTGGGCCGGGGGTGCGGAGCCCCGTATCTCCAGGCCGTCGAGGAGTTCGGCCGTGGCCTGGGCGATCACGTCGACGGCGTGGTCGAAGACCTCTTGGTTGTGCGCGGCGGGCGCCCGGAACCCGGACACCTTCCGCACGAACTGGAGGGCGGCGGCCCTGATCTCGTCTTCCGTCGCCTCTTCGGGCAACGCGGGCGGACGGAGCGTCTTGATGCTGCGGCACATACCCCCAGTGTCGCGCGCCCGCTCCCGTACCGCAGTGGGCCCGGGAAACCTGCGATGATCCACCACGAGGCGGCCACCGGCACCGGGGCCGACCACGAGAGGAGTCACATCAGATGGCACATGACGGGACAGCGACACAGCACGACCGGACGGACAGCGCCGTCGGCACGTACGCCGTGCTCGGCCCCGGGGGCGTGGGCGGACTGCTCGCCGCGTTGCTGGCGCAGGCCGGTCACCGGGTGATCTGTCTGGCGCGGGAAGAGACGGCGTCGTCCCTGCGGACGTCCGGGATCCGTGTCCGCAGTGGCGCGTTCGGGGACTTCACGGCCTCGGTCGAGGCGGACACCGAGCTGCGTGAACCGGTGGACGCCTGTCTGATCGCCGTCAAGCACACCGCGCTGGACGCGTCGCTGGCCCGCGTTCCGGCCGCGGTGCTGGGCGACGCGCTGCTCGTACCGTTCCTGAACGGTGTCGAGCACCCGGTGGCGCTGCGGGCCCGCTACGGGCCCGACGGGGTCGCGCCGGCGGCCATCCGGGTCGAGTCGACGCGGACGGCACCGGGCGAGATCGTGCACGGGAGCCCGTTCGCCGAGATCGACCTGACCGGCGACCCGGTCCCGCGGGCCCGTCTGGAGGCGCTGGCCGCCGTGCTCACCGAGGCGGGTCCCGTCACCCGGGTACGGGACGACGAGACGGCGACCCTCTGGGCGAAGATGGCCTTCGTCGCCCCGCTCGCGCTGCTCACCACCCGCTACCGGGCCCCGGTGGGCGAGATCCGCGCCCACCACCGGGACGAACTCACCGCCCTGGTCGAGGAGACGATCGCGGTCAGCCGGGCCTGCGGCGGCCCAGGCGACGCGGCGCAGGCGGTGGCGCGCTACGAGTCCTTCCCGCCGGACACCAAGTCCTCGATGCTCCGCGACGCCGAGGCGGGCCGACCCCTGGAACTGGACGCCATCGGCGGAGCCCTCCTCCGCGCGGCGTCCCGCCACGACATCCCGGTCCCGGTGGCATCCCGCCTGGTGGGAGAACTGGGCGAGGGCTAGGGGCGGGGGCCGGGGGGCCGGGGGGGCGGGGGCCGCTGGATCTGCGGCCCCGGGAGCCCTACGGAACCTGGTGATCCGGGGATCCGGGGATCCGGGGATCCGGGGATCCGGGGATCCGGGGATCCGGGGATCCGGTGATCCGGGGATCCGGGGATCCGGGGATCCGGGGATCCGGGGATCCGGGGATCCGGGGATCCGGGGATCCGGGAAGGCCGATGAGCCCGGCAACCCCAGGCGAGAGCCCAGACCCCGGGCCCCCGGGCCCCGACCCCCGGGAAGACGAGAGCAAGGTCCCGTAAGGCACCTGCTCCTCCTCCCCCCATCCTGCTGGGCATCTGCGGCCCGTTCGAGCACGCGCTCGAAGCACTCATTCGAATGAAGCCCCCGAAGGCACTCGCACCACAAAATCGAACAGGCGTAGCATTACCGCGTGCCGACGACCTACGACTTCCCAAGCGACCTCCTCGCCGGTCAGGAGGAGCTGCATCAGGTCAGGGCCGAGCTGTCGGCCCTGCTCAAGCGGCTGCCCTGGTCGGTCGAGCCCCTCGACGGCTTCAGCGACGACAACGGCTGGCGGCGGGTCGAGCGCCCCGCCTCCCCCGGCTGGACCCTCGATCAGCAGGCGGAGATAGAGAAGCTCCGCCGCCGCGAACACGAACTGGCCGTCTTCGTCACCACACACCGCTACTGGGACCACTTCACCGGCCCCGACCAGGTCGACGCCCGCGCCCACCTCAAACACGCCCACGAGCCGGGACCGGAGGGAGAGCCCACGGGGTGACGGCGGGCGGGCGCCCCTCGCGGCCCGGTCAGGCACGGCTCGCCGACCCGCCGGTCAGGGACTCGTAGTGGTCGCACAGGGCCATCACCGAGCGGGCGAGCAGCTGGGCGTGGGCGATTCCCGCGGACCGGGAGCGGGCGGCGGGCTCCTTGTCGAGCCGGGACCGTGCGTCCTGCACACCGACCAGGGCGCAGGCGCTGGGGATGTCGTCCTCGGGGTACTCGGCCGCCGCCTCCACGATGACGGGAAGGGCGAGCATGAGGTGCCCCCGCAGGCGGCTGGTGAGAAGCTCCAGTTGCTCCTCGGTGGGCAGTCGGGCGCGCTCGCCGAGGACGCTCCGGGCGGCGTCGCGCATGGCGGGAAGGTCCAGGGTGTCGCTCATGCCGGCCGCCGTCGCGCGAGCCGGTACAGCGCACGGCCGATGCCACAGATGGCCTTCTGGGGAAGAGGTACGCGGCCCCGGGCGACCCCAGGGCGGTGACCGACGACCAGACGGCGGGCATGCCCGAGGTGCTGCGCACCGCGGTCCGCGCCGTCGTCGCCGAGTACGAGGCACGCGAGACGCCGGAGGCCGTCTGCGCGCGGGACGCGGACAAGCCGGAATGCATGCTTCAAGGGCTGGAGTACAAGGCACAGGGGTACGCCTCGGCCCAGCGGTGGGTGGACAACAGCCGGGCCCGGATCGTCACGGAGTCCGGACAGCGGCTGGCTGACGCGCTGCTGGCCCAGTCACCCCTGGACTGGCTGCGGTCGGCCATGGGCGAGAGCGGCCGATGAACGATGCACAGAGGCCCCCCGCCGATCCAGCGGGGGGCCTCTGACCTGCTACCTGCTACCTGCTACCTGCTACTTAAATCCTGGTGGGCGCGGACGGTTTCGAACCGCCGACATCCTGCTTGTAAGGCAGGCGCTCTACCCCTGAGCTACGCACCCAGGACGAGTGGACAGCGTACATGGCCGGGGGCGGTGCCCCGCAAACGCCTCTCGGCTGGTGGGGCCTGGTGCCCTCCGGGGAGCGGGGCCGGGGGTTAGCCCCACCCTCGATCCGGGCGTGGGCCGGATCCCGGGCGGGGGCCCGGGCCGCCTACGGTCGAAGTGCCGTCGGGGACAGGCCCGTACGGGTACTCAGCAACACAGGGGGAGATCGGCATGAGCCGTTCCGTTTCCGCGCGTTCGGCCGCCGCGGCGGGAGCCGTTCTGGTCGTCCTGGCCGGGGCCACCGCGTGCTCCGCGGACGCCTCCGAGGACAGCGACCCGGAGCGCCGCTCCTTCGCGCTGCGGGGTGACACCCTCACCGTCGACTCCGACGACTCCTCGCTGGACATCGTCGCCGTGGACGATCTGCCGGCGGGGAAGATCGAGGTCACCCGCTGGTTCCAGGGGTCGGTCGCGGTGGGCAAGGACCCCAAGGTGACCTGGTCCATGGACGACGACCGGCTCAAGCTGCGCCTGGAGTGCTCCGGCGTCGTCGCCGACTGCGCGGCCCGGCACCGGATCGAGGTGCCCGGCGGCACCGCGCTCGACATCAGGACCGCGGACGGCAACGTCCACGCCACCGGCTTCCGGCGCCCCCTCGCCATCCGCAGCGGCGACGGCAACGTCCGGGTCTCCGACTCCTCCTCCCCGCTCACCCTGCGCTCCGGCGACGGCAGGATCCGCGTCACCGAGGCCACCGGCCGCCTCGATCTGCACACCGGCGACGGCGACATCCACGCCGAGGGCGACTCCCGCGAGGTCACCACCCGCTCCGGCGACGGCAGTGTCCGCCTTCGGCTGGGCACCGTCCCCGACCGGGTCGAGACCCGCGCCGGTGACGGGAACGTCACCGTCGAGGTGCCCCGCGCCACCTACCGCGTCACCACCGTGACCGGCGACGGCCGTGTGGACGTCTCCGTCCCGCGCGCCGACTCCAGCGACCATGTGGTCTCCGCCCACACCGGCGACGGCAAAGTCACAGTCCGGATCGCGAACTAACCGGCCCGTGTGTTCGTCCTTAACCGGTGGGAGAATGACACCGGGCAGGGCGGACGACAGCACGGGAGAGGGATGTGACGGCGACACCGACTCAGCCGTACGCGCCGTTGGTACCGTCCGCACGCCGTCCCGTGCGCCGGGCGTGGCGCGACACCCTCACCCTGGTCTCCCTGCCGCTGGTGGCGGCCCTGGCGCTGCCCGCCTCCTTCACCGGGGGCGGCACCCGGCGCTGGTTCGGCGGCCGGGCCGAGAGCCAGCGCGCCGAGGCCCAGGCCGCCAAGGACGCCGCCGCGGCGGCGTTCTACGACCTCGACACCGCCCAGCGTGACCTGCGGATCTCCATAGAGACCATCGTCGCCGTCGACGACTCCCCCGCCGCCCGGCGCGCCGCCGCCGACTTCGAGGCCCTCGGCCACCGCATCGACCAGGCCAGCCACCAGTACATCGGCGCCGTCGACGCCCACGACCTCGACCGCGACGACCTGGAGGCGTCCGTCGCCTCCCGCGCCCGCACCGAGCTGACCAAGGCCACCGACGAGCTGACCCGCGTCAGACGCGACCTCGACCGGTTCGCCGACAGCCTCGGCCCACTGCTCGGCAAGGCCGAGACCCAGCTCGCCCGGCTCGTCCCCGCCGTCGAACGCGCCCGGCAGTCCCTCCTCGCCGCCTCCAACGCCCTGGACGGCGTCCGCGCCTCCGGGCTCAAGGCCGACGACCTCGCCGCCCGCCTCGCCGCCCTCGGCCCCGACCTGACCCGCCTCAACCAGGGCGCCGGCCAGCACGGCGTGCCGCAGACCCTGGAGCGGGCCGAGCGCGTCGCCCGCGAGGCCGAGACCATCCGCGCCGAAGCCGACCGGCTGCCCGAACGCGCCGCCGAGATCGACAAACGCCTCGTCTCCCTGCGCACCCGCGCCCAGGCCCTCACCACCCGCGCCGAGCAGGTCGACCCCATCCTCAGCGAACTGCGCCGCCGGTTCACGGCCGCCTGCTGGCAGGACCTCCAGCGCGTCCCCGACCTCGCCGAGGACAACGTCCGCCAGGCCGAACGCAAGCTCACCGAGGCGCAGAGCGCCCGCGAGGCCCAGCGCTGGCCCGACGCCACCGCCCTGCTCTCCACCGTCCGCGCCCTGCTCAACACCACCGACGAGGCCGTCTCCGCCGCCGGTGACCGGCTGCGGCGGCTCAACGCCGTGCAGAAGGACCCCCAGGCCGAGATCGAGCGGACCCGGTTCGCCATCCGCGACGCCCAGCGCCTCGCCATGGCCGGCCGCCACACCCCCGACCCGCGCCACGCCCGCCCCCTGGACGACGCCGTGGCCCGTCTGGAACGGGCGATCACCACCCTTGAGGGCCGCCACCCCGACTACTGGCACTTCCTCACCGAGACCGAGGCCGTACGGCGGTCCGTGGCCGGTGTCGTCTCGCAGATCCGCGAGGAGCGCGGCGGGGGCTCCGGCTCCTGAGCCACCGGCCCCCGCGCCCCGCCGTTGCCCCATCCGCGCGGCGGGCGGATATTGGGTGGGGAGAGCACGTACGGCCTCCGCTCGCGCCCCAAGGGAGGCGGACCATGGCCACACCCGTCATGCACCCCGGAACCGCCAGGCAGCGCATCCGGCTCGACGAGCACCTTCCCACCGATCACCGGCTGAGCACGGTGTACCGCATCGGCGCCGGCCTGATGGGTCTGCTGCTGATCGCCTTCGGCATCCTCGGGCTGACGAACAACATCGGGTTCTTCGACACCGGCGGCGACCAGGTCGTCGGCCTGAACACCAACGGTGCCCTGAGCGTGCTGTCCATCTGCGTCGGAGCCCTGCTGCTCGTCGGCATGCTGATCGGCGGGAACTTCGCCTCCACCCTCAACATGACCCTCGGAGTCCTCTTCATCCTGAACGGCTTCCTGAACCTCGGGCTGCTCCAGACCGACTACAACTTCCTCGCGTTCAAGATCCAGAACGTACTGTTCAGCTTTGTGGTCGGCCTCCTCCTGATGACCTTCGGGATGTACGGTCGCGTCGGCTCGGCCCTACCGCACGACAACCCGTACTGGAGAGCCCGCCACCCCGGCCACGCCACCTCCCCGCCGGACCAGCCGGACCAGCCGGGACAGCCGGGGCAGCAAGGGCAACAGGGGCAGCAGGCGTCCACGGCCCCGCGCCCGCCGCGAGAGGCCGGTTAGTCTGTGCGCATGCCTCGCTACGAGTACCGCTGCCGTACCTGCGGAGACACCTTCGAACTGAGCCGTCCCATGGCCGAGTCCTCCGACCCCGCCGCCTGTCCGGCCGGTCACGGCGACACGGTCAAGCTCCTGTCCACCGTGGCCGTCGCCGGCACCGCCTCCCAGGCCCCCTCCCCGCCCGCCGGCGGCAGAGGCGGCGGCTGCTGCGGGGGCGGCTGCTGCGGCTGACCGCCCGCACGACCGCTGGGCCGACCGCACGACGAGGGCGGCAACCCGGCGGAACCGGGGACGACGGCCCGCCGGGCGGTCGTCCTCAGCGTTTCTTCAGCTTCGACTTTCTACCGTGATCACATGACAGCCATCGCAGCGCTCACCGCGGCGCAGACCACGGCCATGGCGGCACCGATGCCGGCCATGGCCGCCGAAGGCGCTGCCGCGCCCCAGTGGATCAACGACGTCATGGACACCCTGGGCGCTCCCGGTGCCGGTCTGCTCGTGGCCCTGGAGAACCTGTTCCCCCCGCTGCCCAGCGAGGTGATCCTGCCGCTGGCGGGGTTCGCGTCGAGCACCGGGCAGATCAACCTGTACGCGGCCCTGGTGTGGACCACGATCGGTTCGGTGGTCGGCGCGCTCGCCCTCTACGGCATCGGCGCGCTGCTCGGCCGGGACCGTACGGTCGCCCTCGCCGGGCGGCTGCCGCTGGTGAAGGTGGCGGACATCGAGCGGACGGAGGCGTGGTTCGCCCGGCACGGCACGAAGGCCGTGTTCTTCGGGCGGATGATCCCCGTCTTCCGCAGTCTGATCTCCGTGCCCGCCGGTGTGGAACGTATGCCGCTGCCGGTGTTCCTGGGGCTGACCACGGCGGGCAGCGCGATCTGGAACACGGTGTTCGTCCTCGCCGGCTATGTGCTGGGCGAGAAATGGTCCGAGGTCACGACCGTGGTGTCCACCTACTCGAAGGTGGTCCTCGCCGTCGCCGTCCTCGCGGTCCTGGCCTTCGCGGTCGTACGGCTGATGCGGCCAGGTCAGGGACGGCGCCGGGGCGGACGCGGAGGCCGGGGCCGCGGCACCGGCCGCTCGGGCCGCTCCGGGCACGGCGGCCACAGCGGCGGTTCCGGCGACTCCGCGGGTTCCGGCGACGAGGGCCCGGAGGGCGACAGAGCCCACGGGTACCGGGCCACGTACGAGGCCGATCCCACGTACGGGGCCGAGGCCGAGGCCGGTTACGCGGAGCACGCCGAGCCTTCGGGGTACGCCGAGCACCCGGGGTACGCCGAGCACCCGGGGTACGAGTACTCGGCGTACGGGCGGGCGCCGCGCTAGGGCGTGGCCGTCGCCCCGCGGAGGAATTCTCGGAGGATCCGCTCCCCCGCCAGGACGCCCCGTTCGGGCAGTGCGGTGACCGTGGGGGCGGTCCAGCCGGCGTCGGCGAGTTCGCCGTGGGCGGGGCGCCAGGCGTGGTCGGCCGCGAGCAGGAGGTCGGCGTCGAGGAGGGAGTCACCGGCGGCGAGGGTGCGGTCGGCGCCGGTGCGGCGGGCGACCTCGCGCATGGCGGCGCTCTTGGTCAGCGGTCGGGGCACGGCGTAGATCTTGCGGCCCTGGAGGGAGACGGTCCAGCCGCGGTTCTCCGCCCAGACGGCCAGTTCCTTCATCCAGTCCTCGGGCAGGAGTTCCCGCTCGATCACCAGATAGGCGAAGAGGTCGTCGGCGACCCGGTGCTTGCGGACCCAGGCGGGGTCGGCGGAGGTCTCCAGATGGGCGCGTACCTCCGCGAGGGGGGCGCACTCGTCGGCGAGGCGGGCGGTGACCCGGGCGTGCCAGTCGTGGTCGGTGACGCCGTCCACGAGGAGGTGGCCGCCGTTGGCGCAGATGGCGAACCTCGGGGCGGGGCCGGGGAGGTTGATGCGCTCGTACTGTCTGCGGGTGCGGGTGGTGGAGGGGACGAAGACCGCGCGGTCCTCGCCGAGTTCGCCCAGTTCGGTGAGGAGCCGGGCGGAGGTCTCGGTCAGGTAGGAGAGGGGCTTGCTCTCGTGGACCTCGACGCAGAGCAGCCGGGGGGCCCGGGCGTCGGGCATGGTCAGCGCGAGAGCGGCCGAGGAGTAGATCAGGGTCCGGTCGAGATCGCTCGCCACCAGCACCGGCATCAGAGCGCCACCGCCTTTCCATCGGCGCCGGTGGCGCCCCGTGTGTACTGGGGATGAATCAGCCCCACGCAGGTGTAGGGGAGTTCGGAGACCTCTTCGACGGGGACGCCCCGCTGCTCGGCGAGGAGGCGTACGTGGTCGAGGTCGGCGCCCGCGCCGGCCCGGGCGAGGATCTTCCAGGGCACGCGGCGCAGCAGGACGCGGGTGGTCTCGCCGACACCGGGCTTGACGAGGTTGACGTCGCGGATGCCGTACTCCTCGCAGATGCGCTCGACGGCGGCCCAGCCGGCCCAGGTGGGGGCGCGGTCGGCGGTGCCGGAGAGGAGTTCCTTGAGGGCGGTGTCGACGGGGTCCGTGACGTCGGGGAAGCGGGCGGCGACGGTGTCGAGGAAGTCGGCGGAGAGGTCGGCTCCGGCGAGTTCGCGGTAGTACTTGGCGCCGTGGTAGTCGTGCGGTCCGACGAGGTCGGCACGGAGGACGGTGCGCGATATCAGCCCGGAGACGGTGGAGTTGAGGCAGGCGGAGGGGATGAGGAAGTCCTCGCGGGTGCCGTAGGTGCGGACGCAGGAGCCGGGGTCGGCGAGGACGGCGATCTCGGGGTCGAAGCCGGTGACGCCGTGGTCCCGCTCGAAGCGGCGGACGGCGTCAGTGAGTTCGCGGGTGATGGCGCCCTTGCCGGTCCAGCCGTCGACGAAGACGACGTCGGCGGGGTCGTGGTGGTCGGCGAGCCAGCGCAGGGCGTTGGCGTCGATGCCCCGGCCGCGGACGATGGAGACGGCGTAGTGGGGCAGGTCGAGGCCGTGGCGGTGCTGGGCCCAGCGGCGCATCAGGATGCCGACGGGGGTGCCGGCGCGGGCGAGGGAGACGAGCACCGGGCGCGGGGAGCGTTCGGCGAGGACGGACTCGGTGACCACGCCGACGGCCTGGGCGATGCGGGTCGCCGAGGTGTCGAGGGCGGCGTGGAAGAGCCGCTGGTATCCCTCGCTGGGCTGGTACTCCACGGGCAGTGACTCGGCGTAGTGGGCGCCGCCGCTCTGGATCGCCTCCTCGCGTTCCTCGGTCGGGGCCTCCAGGGTGACGTCCGACAGGTCCTGGAGGAGCCAGCCGACCTCCTCGGGGGCGTACGAGGAGAAGGCGGGGCCGCGGAGGGGTTCGGGCAGCATCGTGGATCTGGCTCCGGGAGAGGTGGGGCGCGGCGGCTCGGGGAGGTGGCTGGGGACCACGGCGAGCAGGACGTGCGGGGTGTGGTCGGCGAGGCGGGCGAGCAGGCCGTCGGGGGCGTGCAGCGCCGGGGTGTCGGCGGTCGAGTCGGTGACGGCGACGACGGCGTCGAATCCGGCGCCGGCGACGTTGTAGGCGTAGCGGTCGCCGGGGCCGTCGGCGGGGTCGTCGTGGGCCGGGAAGACGAGGCGGGTACGGATGGCGTACCCGGGGTCGTCGACGGCGAGGACCGGTGAGCGGGTGGTGGTGGAGAAGCGGAGGTCCACGCCGGGCAGGAGCTGTTCCAGCTGGTGGGCGAGGCGCAGCGGCGCGTACATCAGCTCCTCGGAGCCGAGGACCAGTACCCGTCGGGGGGCGGTCGGCAGTGCCTGGGCGAGCCGGGCCCCCATGCCGGGCAGGGCGGCGTCGAGGCGCTGCCGGTGGTCGGGGGTGAAGCCGTGGCGTCCCCCGTCGGGGACTCCGGCGGGCCAGCGCAGATCGACGCGGGCGACGGTGCCGGTCTCGCGGCCGGGTCGGGGGTCCCCCTGCCGCGCCGCCCCCTCGGGCCCGGCGGCGACGCCCTCGCGCTCCCGCTCCTGCTCCTGCTCCTGTGCGCCCGCGTGCTCCTGCCGGCGCTCGCGGGCGCGCTCCTGCTCCTGCTCGTGCTCGGCGACGAGGGCCTGGCCCTTCTCCAGGACGCCCTCGGGGAGTCGTACGGTGCCCCGGGCGGTGGTGACGAGGTCGACCCGGACGTCCATCTCGCGGGCGAACTCGGCCAGGCGGCCCTGGTCGGCCGGGGAGCGCATGTCGACCAGGGCGACGATGACGTAGCGGCGGCGCGGGTGGCGTTCGTGGAGGGTGCGCACGGTGTTGAGGACGGTGTTGCCGGTGGAGAACTCGTCGTCCACCAGGACGAGCGGGCCGTCCCCGGCGAGGAGCGCCGGGTCCTCGGGGAGCAGCAGGTGGGAGGTGGCGTGGGAGTGCGACTCCTCGAAGCCGCCCGCGGGGGTCACGCCGGGCACGGGGCGGCGGGTGGAGTGCAGATAGGGCGTGTCGCCGAGTCCGTCGGCGACGCAGTGGCCGAGCCCGGTGGCCGTCTCGGCGTAGCCGAGCACGACGGCGGCCCGCTCGCCCTCCTCGTCGAGCAGGTCGCGGACGCGCCGACCGAGGGCGAACCCGTGGCCGTGGACGACGGAGGGCGTCTGCGGGATGTGCTTGCCGAGCACGTGGGAGACCAGCAGATGGGCCCGCTTGGGGTTGCGTCGCAGGGCGAGACCGAGCAGCCGGGGCAGTTCGTCGTCCCCGGTCAGCCCGACCCCGAGCCGCTCCCCGACCCAGGTCCCGGTCCAGACGCCCTCGGCCGCCTCCTGCCCCGGGTGGGCCGGGCCGGCCGGGTGGGCGTCCGTGCCGTCGGCTCCCGCGGGGGGCTCGGGGGCGGCGGGGTGGGTGGGGTGGTGCGGTGCCTTGTTCATGCGTCCCTTGTCGTGGGGGCGGGGTCGGGTATGCCGGCGGCGAGGAGTTCGACGAAGCCGATGTCCTCGTTGGCCACGCCGAACGCCTCGGCGCGCAGCATGGTGCGTTCGGCCCAGGCGCGGTGCGGCTTCACCTCGTTCATCTTGTTGGTGTACGAAGACCGCAGTACACCCCCACCGCCGCGTTCCGGACGGAGGATGTCCTGGGCGTCGCTGTACTCCTCGTGGCTGACCACCGACAGGGCGTGCACGGGCAGGACGTGGGAGGGGTGGATGCAGGTCTTGCCGAGCAGTCCGTTGGCCTGGTCGAGGGTGATCTCGCGCAGCAGTCCGTCCATGGCGTGCTCGATGAGCGCGGCGCGCAGGGCGTCGGCCTGGCCTTCGTGGAAGGGGCTGCGGCGCAGCTGGGGCTTGAACATACGTTCCTGCACCCGGAAGTACTCCCAGACCGGGCCGGTCACCGTGAACCCGGTGCCGTCGGCGCGGCCCAGCATGTTGACCACGTCGGCGATGACGGAGGCGACGACCTGGACGTCGTAGGCGGTCATGTCGGGCGGGCGGCGCAGGCCGTACGAGGAGCAGAAGTCGGTGACGCCGAGGCGCAGGGCGAGGACGCGGTCGCGGTACTTGTCGACGGCGCGGAGGATGCCCTCCAGGGTCTCGACGCGGGTCTCCCGGTAGAGAAGCTCGGGCGACTCCAGGACCGGCATGGCGAAGAGGCGCCGGCCGCTGGCCGCCTCGGCGCCGGAGAGGGCCTCCAGGAAGGGGATGCCGCGCTCCTCGGTGAACTTCGGCAGGACGAACCCGGAGAGCAGCCCGACGGCCGGGCCGAGCCGGCGGGTGAGGTCGGGGATCTGGTCCGGGGTGCGGACCCGGATGAAGAGCAGGGGTGGGTCGTCGGCGTACCGGCTGCCCTCGGCGAGGGCGCGGAACTGTCGTACGAGGTTCTCCTCGGCGTCCTGGACGTCCGCGTCGTCGATCGAGTCCTCCAGGCACACCACCATGGAGACCACGCCCCGGTCGGCCTGTTTCACGACGTCGCGGGCGAGTCTCGGCCGGGTCGCGGGGCTGTACAGCGTGGCCCCGAGGGCGGCGGCGAGGAGCCGGGCCGGGGAGGCGGCCGTGAACCGGCCGGGTTCCCGGTGGAAGAGGCGCTGCCGCACGTCAGGGGCGATGTGCCCGAAATGATGCATAAGTCTCCCCCGTGGAGTCGAAATGGCCTGATGATATGGAACGCGGTGCGTAAAAGGTGGCCGGTAATAGTACGTAGGAGTCCATGTCAGGGGTTCCCGATGGGCATGAATTTCCGGTGACGCATACACGCACAACCCTCTCCATGGTGCCTTCCCCGTGCCGCCGTGGACAGGCCGACCCGATTGTCGTGACCAGGACCGAGAAGGCAGGATGACCGCATGACGCACGCCATGCTGAAGGGGTCGAACGTCCCGCTGGATGCCACGACGGTGCGCGCCGTGCTGCGCTGGACGCCCGGGCAGGGGGTCCCGGACGTCGACGCCTCGGCGCTGCTCCTCGGTCCCGACGGGCGGGTGCGCTCCGACGAGGACTTCGTCTTCTACAACCAGCCCCGACACCCCTCCGGGAAGGTCTGGCGGCTCGGCAAGAAGCGGGTCGCCGAGAGCCTCACCGACACGATCCAGACAGATCTCACCGGTGTCGAGTCGAGTGTCGGCCGGATCCTCCTCGTCGCGTCGGCGGACGGGGTGGCGTTCGACCGCGTACGGACCCTGCGGATCCTGCTGTACGACGCGGCGACGCCGGACGCGGAGCCGGTGGCGTCCTTCGACGTCGTCCCGACGACCGGTGAGGAGACCGCGCTGATCTGCGGTGAGCTGTACCGGCGCGGCGACGGGTGGAAGTTCCGGGCGCTCGGCGAGGGGTACTCCAACGGGCTGCGGGGGCTCGCGACCGACTTCGGGATCTCGGTGGACGAGGCGGAGGCGGAGGCCGCGCGCCAGGCCGCCGCCGACGCGGGGCCGACGGCCTCGGGACAGCAGACGGCTCCTCGGCCGGCGGGAGCGGCGCACGCCGCCGCGGGAGCCCCGGCGGCGCCGGGCCCGGTGATCCCGCCGCTGCCGCCGCAGCAGCCGCCTGTGCCGATGCCGGCGCAGGGCGGGGAGCCCGCGTACGGCTTCCCCCAGCCGGTCGCCGCGGCGGCCGTCACCGCGCCGGGCCCGGTCGGAGGACAGCCGGCCTACGGCTACCCGCACCCCCAGCCCCCGACGGCCGCCCCGTCGCCCCACGGCTTCCCGCAGGCGGGCGACCAGTCGGCCTACGGCTACCCCCAGCCGACCACCCCGGACCCGGAATTCCGGCTACCTCCCCAGGGACCGCAGTTCATCGGCCGCTAGAAACCCCGGAGGACACCGGCTACGCGGACTCACGGGGACACCGGGGGCACGCCCCCCGGGACCCCGGGTGCACGGGCTCACAGAGGCACCGGGTACGCGGGCTCACGGGGCCGGACACCGGGTACGCGGACCCGCTGGACCCAGGTACCGGGCAGGCGGACCCACGACGGCCCGGAGACCGGCCGCAAGGCCCACCGACCCCAGGCACTCCGGCGTACGGCCCACCGGCCCCGGACACCAGCACACCCAGACCCCCGGGCCCAGAGGCCAGGGGTACAGCCGCACAGGGCCCGACACACCGGGTACACGGAGCCCCGGGACTCACACCGGGCATACCGGCCACCGGGCCCAGACACCAGACACTCAGCCCCACGGTGGCCCAGACGCCAGGCACACCGGCCCCGGGTACTCAGGGGGACGGAGCCATCGGGCTTAGACCGGGCGTACGGCCCCACGAGGCCAGGGGCCAGGGGCCAGGGGCCAGGGGCCAGGGGCCAGGGGCCAGGGGCCAGGGGCCAGGGGCCAGGGGCCAGGGGCCAGACGCGGCGGCCCCGGGGGCAGGGGCGCGGCCCATCGGCCCCGGACACCAGCGCACACAGACCCACCGGGCCCAGAGGCCAGGAGTACGGGCGCACACGGCCCAGACACCGAGCACACGGAGCCGCAGGGCTCACGCCGGGCCACCGGGCACCGGGCACCGGGCACCGGGCACCGGGCCCACCGGGCCAGACGCCAGGCGCGGCGGGCCCGGCGTCAGGCAGGCGGCCCATCCGCCCCGGACAGCAGCGCGCACCGACCCACCCGGCGTCAGGCGCACAGGCCCTCGATGTCTACGCGGCCCACTCCCGGAGCAGGCGTTCCCGTTCCTGCCTGCGAGGGGTGCCCGCCTCCGCGGTGCGGCCCCATTCGGACATCGCCGCGAGGGTCGTCGCCATCGTCGCGGCGCCTTCGGTGAGGCGGGACAGCAGAGCCTGGGAGAGTTCGACCTCGGTCGAGGCGTAGCCGTTGGCCGCGGCCACGTACGCGGACAGGTCGTGGTCGACGCCGGACGACGTCACGCGTACGGTCATCATCGCCGGGGCCTCCTCCACGGGGCCCCCGCTGCCGGGCAGGGCCAGGTTGGCGACGGTGCCCAGGGCCAGGTCCTTGACCGCGCCGACCTGCCGCATCAGGGACCGCAGGGGGACGTCCGTCACGGTCAGGCCGTGGACGTCCTCCCACAGGTGGAGGCCGGACCCACCGTCGCCGAGGGCAGTCACCCCGTCGGGGGTCAGCCGCACCCCGGGGCTCAGTCCGGACGGCTTGGCGCCCACGTACACGTCGCCCTGGGCGATCCAGAACAGGCCCACCATGGCCATGGCTTCGCTCACTTCTCCCGACGGCGCGGGCGCCGTCGTGTCACACGTCGAACGGTCAGCCCCTCCCCGCGGGGCGCGGCGACGGACCGGCCCAGCCTACCCAGCGCGACCTGGGGCTCCATGGGCGCCCGGCGCCCCTACGCCTCCGCCTTCGACTTGTGCCCGCGCCCCCACTGCAACCCCCACCCGTACAGCCGGTCCAGTTCCCCCTGGAAGCCGTACACGAACTTCACCTCGCGGCGGACCATCATCTCCCCCTTGACGTTCTCCAGCATGACGACGGCACAGGAGCGGGCCTGGGGATGGCGTTCGTCGAGGCCGATCTCGATACGGGGGCCGTTGCTGGGGTAGAGGGTGACGATGGCGTGGGTGCGGTCGAAGGCCGGGGTCTGGTCGTAGATGTAGACGAAGACCAGGATCCGCTTGATGGCCTCGCGCTGGTCCATGTTGACGTAGATCGTCTCACCGGAGCCCGAGCCGAACCGGTCGTCGCCGCTGAGCTTGACGTACGGCGCCGCGTTGAGGTCGCCGAGGAAGCCGCCGAGCGGCTGGACGACGCCCTTGCTGCCGTCCTGCATCTCGTACAGGCAGCCGAGGTCGAGGTCGACGTTGACCATGCTCTGGCTGTGGCCCATCACCTCCGGCGGCTTCAGCGCCTTGAAGGGGTGCCGCAGCAGGCTCTCCCGCTGCGGGCCGCCGATGTCGGAGGTCCGCATCCGCCAGGTCAGGTTGATGCGCAGATTGCCGGTCGCGGCGCCCTGTTTGGTCAGGGACACCTGGCCGTGCCGCTTGGTCAGCTCGATCGAGTTGGTCGCCGCGCTGCCCGAGTCGAACTCCGCGTCCCGGCCGCCACGCCAGAACCGCTCCAGTCCGTCCAGTAGACCCATTCCCCGCCCCCACCTCGTGTCCCTCGCCGACCGGCCCCGTGGCCCGGCAGCCGTACGGGGCGGCATTGAGACGTCCGCCTCGACACCGCCCCGCACAGAGAGCGTTCCTCACCCGCGGGCCTGTCACACCCACGGCCCCGTCACACCGGAAGAGACCGGCCGCCCGGGGACGTTTCGCGCCCGACGGCGTCACAGCCGCCCGAGCAGGTCACACGCCCGAGGAGACCTGCGCCTTCTCGTCCGAGCCGGAGCCTCCGTCGCCCCCGGCCTCCGCCAGCCTCCGGTTGCGCCGGACCGACCAGAGGAAGGACGCGGCGATCAGGATGACACCGAGCGATCCGGTGATCCACTCGCTGATCTCGTACTGGATGGTGATCAGCAGGATGACGGCGAGCGCGCCGATCGCGTAGTGCGCGCCGTGCTCCAGGTAGACGTAGTCGTCCAGGGTGCCCTGACGGACCAGATACACGGTGATCGACCGGACGTACATCGCGCCGACACCCAGGCCGAGCGCCATGAGCACGATGTCGTTGGTGATGGCGAACGCGCCGATCACACCGTCGAAGGAGAAGGACGCGTCCAGGACCTCCAGGTAGAGGAACATGAAGAACGCCGCCCGGCCGGCCAGCAGGATGACCGGCTTCCCGGCCCGCTTGGCCTCCTCCTCCTGTTCGTGCTCGTGCTCCTCCTGTTCCTCCAGCTTGTCCTCGAAATAGCCGGAGAGACCGCCGACGATCATATAGGTGATCAAACCCGCGACCCCGGAGAGCAGTACCGTCTCCGCCTTGTTCTGCGGGCCCGCGTGGAGATGGGCTTGGGTCGCGAAGGTCATTGCGGTGATCAGCAGAATGATCAGGGCGACACAGACGGAGAGCATGTCGACCTTGCCGAGCTTGGCCAGCGGGCGCTCGATCCAGGTCAGCCATTTGATCTCCCGGTCCTCGAAAACGAAGTCCAGGAAGATCATCAAAAGGAACATGCCACCGAAGGCGGCGATCGCCGGGTGCGCGTCGGTGACGAGTTCCTGATAGCGGTCCTTGTCGGTGAGCGCGAGGTCGACGGCCTCGATCGGCCCGAGTTGCGCGCTGACCGCGACGATCACCACGGGGAAGACGAGTCGCATACCGAATACGGCGATCAGAATGCCGATGGTGAGGAAGATGCGCTGCCAGAAGGCATTCATCTTCTTCAGGATTCCGGCGTTGACCACCGCGTTGTCGAAGGAAAGCGAGATCTCAAGGACGCAGAGGATCGCCACGATCCCGAACGCGGCCCACCCCCCGTAGAAGATCGCCGCGACAAGACCGGCCGCGGTGACCGCGAACGACCAGCCGAAGGTTTTCAGAACCACTGGCTACCCAATCCCTATGTACGGGCTTCACGGGGGGTGCGAGGTATGCGGACCTCCACCACTCCGTCCCCGGTATTGCGAAAGTTGATCTATGAAACGTTGACCCCGAAGTCTAGAGCGATTCCGCGCAACCCGGACGCGTACCCCTGTCCGACCGCGCGGAACTTCCATTCGCCCTGGTAGCGGTAGACCTCGCCGAAGATCATGGCCGTTTCGGTGGAGGCGTCCTCACTCAGGTCGTAGCGGGCGAGTTCCTGGCCGTCGGCCTGGTTGACGACCCGGATGAAGGCATTGCTGACCTGGCCGAAGGTCTGGCCCCGCTCATCGGCCATATGGATCGAGACCGGGAACACGATCTTGTCCGCGTGCGCCGGGACCTTGGCCAGATCGATCACCAGGGACTCGTCGTCGCCGTCGCCCTCACCGGTGAGGTTGTCGCCCGTGTGCTCGACCGAGCCGTCGGGGCTGGTGAGCTGGTTGTAGAAGATGAACCACTCGTCGCCCAGCACCCGCCCGTTGCTGCACACCAGCGCGCTGGCGTCGAGGTCGAAGGGGGCTCCGGTGGTGGAACGCGCGTCCCAGCCGAGTCCGATCACCACGTGGGTGAGATTCGGTGCGGCCTTGGACAGGGAGACATTGCCTCCCTTGGCGAGCGTGACGCCCATGATGCTGTTCCTCCCCTGGTGGTGCTTTTTTCTGTTGTCCTGCGCGTCCGGCGCCGCACACGAACCGTGCGGCGCCGGACGGGTCAGCTGTCGTGACGTCGATCGCTGACGTCGCTCAGTGACGTCTATCAGACGTTCACACCGAAGTCCTGCGCGATCCCGCGCAGGCCCGAGGCGTAGCCCTGGCCGATGGCGCGGAACTTCCACTCCTCGCCGTGCCGGTACAGCTCACCGAAGACCATCGCGGTCTCGGTCGAGGCGTCCTCACTGAGGTCGTAGCGGGCGATCTCGGCGCCGCCGGCCTGGTTGACGACGCGGATGAACGCGTTGCGCACCTGGCCGAAGGACTGCTGGCGGTTCTCGGCGTCGTAGATCGAGACCGGGAAAGTGATCTTCTCGACCTCGGCCGGGACGCCCGCGAGGTTGACCTTGATCTGCTCGTCGTCGCCCTCGCCCTCACCGGTGAGGTTGTCACCGGTGTGCTCGACCGAGCCGTCCGGACTCTTCAGGTTGTTGAAGAAGATGAAGTGCTGGTCGTTGGCGACCTTGCCGGTGTTGTTCAGCAGCAGCGCGCTCGCGTCGAGGTCGAAGTCCGTGCCGGTCGTGGTGCGCACGTCCCACCCCAGACCGACGATGACCGCGGTCAGACCCGGGGCCTCCTTGGTCAGCGATACGTTGCCGCCCTTGCTGAGGCTGACTCCCACGAGTCCCTCCATAGTGTCCGGGGGCGGGAAGCCCCGTCGTGCATCGGTAACGGATCAAACGAGTCGATCCTAGTGAGCGGTTCCCGTACCCCGCAGGCCCTGGACCGAAGCAATCATGGATGCCGAGGTGGTCGGCGCGGCAGGTCGCGGACGCGATCAGGGACGGGGGGATCAGAGACGCCGGACGGTCACAGCGCGTCGAGCGCCGTCACGTACGCGTCGAGGTCGCGGGCGTCGGGGAGCCCGTTGACCACGGTCCAGCGCACGACGCCCTCCTTGTCGATCACGAAGGTGCCGCGCACCGCGCAGCCCTTGTCCGCGTCGAAGACGTCGTACGCGCGCGAGACCTCGCCGTGCGGCCAGAAGTCGCTGAGCAGCGGATATTCCAGGCCCTCCTGCTCGGCGAAGACGCGCAGGGTGTGGATGGAGTCGTTGGAGACGGCGAGCACCTGGGTGTCGCGGTCGGCGAACCTCGGCAGGTTGTCGCGGACCTCGCACAGCTCGCCGGTGCACACGCCGGTGAAGGCGAAGGGGTAGAAGAGCAGGACCACGTTCTTCTCGCCCTGGAAGTCGGACAGCTTCACGGTCGCGCCGTGGTTGTCCTTGAGCTCGAAGTCGGGGGCCTTGTCGCCGACCTGGATCGCCATCGTCGTCCCTTCGTCGGGGCCGCCGGCCCCGCGGTGAGCCTGTTCGAACGACTCCCACCCTACGCAGCCGGATGACATCCGCCCCACGCGGGGACGACGGCGGGGCCACGACAGGGTGACACGCGGGGGGCGACACGATGACGACACGGGCGTCACAAGGACGGGGCCGTCACAGGGGGAGGACGGGGCGGGCCGGGTCGACGCCGGGCCCGCCCCGTCGTGATGTCACCGCTTCGTCTTCGCCGCCTTCGGTGTCGCCAGCCGGCTCCCGCTCCAGTCCTTGCCGACACTGACGCTCTTGGCGGCGGTCAGACCGGCGGTCGTCGCGGCTTCCGAGATGTCGCTCGGCTCGACGTATCCGTCCCGCCCGGTCTTCGGCGTCAGCAGCAGGATGGCGCCGCCCTCCTCGATGTACGTGGTGGCGTCCACCAGCGCATCGGTCAGGTCACCGTCGTCGTCGCGGAACCACAGCACCACGGCGTCGGCCACGTCGTCATAGTCCTCGTCGACGAGCTCGCTGCCGATCGTTTCCTGGATGGCCTCGCGGAGCTCCTGGTCGACGTCGTCGTCGTAGCCGATCTCCTGGACCACCTGCTCGGGCTGGAACCCCAGCCTGATGGCAGGGTTCGTCCTTTCCTCCGCGTGGTCCGCGGTCGCGCTCACGGGTTGCCTCCTGATCATGTCTTCGGGTATGTCTCAGCCTCGCGCGTGCGCGAAGCGTTGGCCGTAGTCCACACGGACGGGACGGATCGCGCAAGTACCCGGCGTTTCAGACCGCCGAAACGGTGACGATCCCGGCCGTGTCCCCGCAACTCCAGGCACCACCCCCCGGAGGAAGGTGACGCACACCACACCGTTCTGCCCTGTTTGTGTGTTTGGGAACCCTCTGAGGGTACGAGACTCGAATGAGTTTTCCGTACCGACCCCCCTGCCGGGAAGCCGCCCGGATCTTGCCCGGATCGTGCCCGGATCGTGCCCGACGGACCGGTCAGCTGTGCGTGACGGCGGGTTACCTCTCGGTAGAGATGACGTTTGCCGCCCCGAGGTACACGATGGGGAACGGCGCAGACACCGGGCGGAACAGCCCCGCAACAGGCGAATCCGACAGGTGCAGGTAACTCCGACAGGTAAGGAACAGCGTGGCTTCCGGATCCGATCGCAACCCGATCATCATTGGCGGCCTTCCGAGTCAGGTGCCTGACTTTGATCCCGAGGAAACCCAGGAGTGGCTGGACTCCCTGGACGCCGCCATCGACGCGCGGGGCCGTGAACGGGCCCGCTATCTCATGCTCCGGCTGATCGAGCGGGCTCGCGAGAAGCGGGTGGCCGTGCCGGAGATGCGCAGCACGGACTACGTCAACACGATCGCCACCAAGGACGAGCCGTTCTTCCCGGGCAATGAGGAGATCGAGCGCCGGGTCCTGAACGCGACGCGCTGGAACGCGGCCGTGATGGTGTCGCGGGCCCAGCGCCCCGGGATCGGGGTCGGCGGCCACATCGCCACCTTCGCGTCCTCCGCCTCCCTCTACGACGTGGGCTTCAACCACTTCTTCCGGGGCAAGGACGAGGGCGACGGCGGGGACCAGGTCTTCTTCCAGGGCCATGCCTCGCCCGGCATCTACGCCCGCGCGTTCCTCCTGGACCGCCTCACCGAGCAGCACCTGGACGGCTTCCGCCAGGAGAAGTCGAAGGCGCCGTACGGTCTGTCCTCGTATCCGCACCCGCGGCTGATGCCGGACTTCTGGGAGTTCCCGACGGTGTCGATGGGGCTCGGCCCGATCGGCGCGATCTACCAGGCGCGGATGAACCGCTATCTCCACGCGCGCGAGATCGCGGACACATCGAAGTCCCACGTGTGGGCCTTCCTCGGCGACGGCGAGATGGACGAGCCGGAGTCGCTGGGTCAGCTGACCATCGCCGCGCGTGAGGGCCTGGACAACCTGACCTTCGTCGTCAACTGCAATCTCCAGCGGCTCGACGGCCCGGTGCGGGGCAACGGCAAGGTCATCCAGGAACTGGAGTCGGTGTTCCGGGGCGCCGGCTGGAATGTGATCAAGCTGGTCTGGGACCGCTCCTGGGACCCGCTGCTGGCCAGGGACCGGGACGGGGTGCTGGTCAACCGGATGAACACCACCCCGGACGGGCAGTTCCAGACGTACGCGACCGAGACCGGCGCCTACATCCGGGACCACTTCTTCGGGGACGACCACCGGCTGCGGGCGATGGTCGAGGAGATGAGCGACGACCAGATCCTGCATCTGGGGCGCGGCGGCCACGACCACCGCAAGATCTTCGCGGCGTTCGCGGCGGCCAAGGAGCACAAGGGCCAGCCGACGGTGATCCTGGCGAAGACGGTCAAGGGCTGGACGCTCGGCCCGAACTTCGAGGGCCGCAACGCCACCCACCAGATGAAGAAGCTCACGGTCGCCGACCTCAAGGGCTTCCGTGACCGGCTCCATCTGCCGATCTCGGACCGTGAGCTGGAGAGCGGGCTGCCGCCGTACTACCACCCGGGGCGGGACTCGGAGGAGATCCAGTACATGCACGACCGCCGCAAGGCGCTCGGCGGCTACGTCCCCACCCGTGTCGTCCGGTCGAAGCCGCTGGCGCTGCCCGAGGACAAGACGTACGCGACCGTGAAGAAGGGGTCGGGGCACCAGCAGATCGCCACCACCATGGCGTTCGTACGGCTGCTGAAGGATCTCATGCGGGACAAGGAGATCGGCAAGCGGTTCGTGCTGATCGCGCCGGACGAGTACCGCACCTTCGGCATGGACTCGTTCTTCCCGAGTGCAAAGATCTACAACCCGCTCGGCCAGCAGTACGAGTCCGTGGACCGGGATCTGCTGCTCGCCTACAAGGAGTCGCCGACCGGGCAGATGCTGCACGACGGCATCTCGGAGGCCGGCTGCACGGCCTCGCTGATCGCCGCGGGCTCGTCGTACGCGACCCACGGCGAACCGTTGATCCCGGTCTACGTCTTCTACTCGATGTTCGGTTTCCAGCGCACCGGCGATCAGTTCTGGCAGATGGCCGATCAGCTCGCGCGGGGTTTTGTACTGGGCGCGACCGCCGGACGTACGACCCTGACCGGTGAGGGGCTTCAGCACGCCGACGGCCACTCCCAGCTGCTCGCCTCGACCAACCCGGGCTGTGTGGCGTACGACCCGGCGTACGGGTACGAGATCGCGCACATCGTGCAGGACGGGCTGCGGCGGATGTACGGCGGCGGCGCGGAGCATCCGCACGGCGAGGACGTCTTCTACTACCTCACCGTCTACAACGAGCCCATCCAGCACCCGGCCGAGCCGGAGGACGTGGACGTCGAGGGCATCCTCAAGGGCGTCCACAAGGTCGGCGCGGCCACGGCCGGTTCGGTCCCGGCGCAGATCATGGCCTCGGGCGTGGCGGTGCCGTGGGCGCTGGAGGCCCAGCGGATCCTCGCCGAGGAGTGGGACGTACGGGCCGACGTCTGGTCGGCGACCTCGTGGAACGAGCTGCGGCGCGAGGCGGTGGCCTGTGAGGAGCACAATCTGCTGCGGCCGGAGGAGGAGCAGCGGGTGCCGTACGTGACCCGCAAGCTGAGCGGCGCCGAGGGGCCGTTCGTGGCGGTGTCCGACTGGATGCGCTCGGTGCCGGACCAGATCGCGCGGTGGGTGCCGGGGCGCTACCAGTCGCTGGGCGCCGACGGTTTCGGCTTCGCCGACACCCGGGGCGCGGCCCGTCGCTTCTTCCACATCGACGCGCACTCGGTCGTCCTGGCGGTGCTGACCGAACTGGCCGCCGACGGGACGGTGGACCGCTCCGCTCCCAAGCAGGCCCTGGACCGCTACCGGCTTCTGGATGTGACGGCGGCGGATCCGGGCCCGGCGGGCGGCGACGCCTAGTCCGTCCCGGAGGGGGCGGGGGGGTTGGGGGGGTTGGGGGGGTGGGGGGTGGTGCGGTTGTCGGTACGGCGCGGGTGCGTCGTGGCTGGTCGCGCAGTTCCCCGCGCCCCTGGGTGGGTCGGGCTGGCGTAGCCCGTCAGGGTTCGCCCTGCTCCGACCCGGACCCGCGGTACGGCGCGGGTGCGTCGTGGCCGGTCGCGCAGTTCCCCGCGCCCCTGGGGGGCCGGGCTGCCGTAGCCCGTCAGGGTTCGCCCTGCTTGCCCCCGCCCTGTGGCCGGTCGCGCAGTTCCCCCCGCCCCTGGGGGGTCGGGCTGGCGTAGCCCATCGGGTTCGCCCTGCTCCGACCCGGACCCGCGGTACGGCGCGGGTGCGTCGTGGCCGGTCGCGCAGTTCCCCGCGCCCCTGGGGGGGCCTCGGGACCCGCGGCTCAGCCGTTCCGTGTTTCAGATGTGTGCCGCCCCCGCGCCTGCGCTCGCGTTGGTGCCTCGCTTGGTCAGGAAGGCTACGAAGACCGCCGCGGCGGCTACTCCCGCTGCCACGAGCGACGCGAGGCTCATGCCGGAGATGAAGGTGTCGTGCGCCACGTCGGTGATCTGCGTGGCGACCTCCGCCGGTGTGCCGGGCGCGATGGGCGCGACGCCGACCTGGACCGCCTCGGACGCCTGTTCCTGCTGGGCGTGGCTGAGGGGTGGAAGCCCGGCGTCGGCCCAGTTCCCGGCCAGGTCGCTGTCGACCTTGGAGGCCATCACCGCACCCAGCACGGCCGTGCCCAGGCTGCCGCCGATCTGCATCGCGGCCTGCTGGAGCCCGCCCGCGACCCCGGACAGCTCCATCGGCGCGTTGCCGACGATGACCTCCGTGGCGCCGACCATGACCGGCGCGAGGCCGAGGCCGAGCAGGGCGAACCAGACGGACATGACCGCGCTGCCGGTGTCGGTCTCCAGGGTGGACATGCCGTACATGGCGAGCGCGGTGAGGACCATGCCGCCCGCGAGCGGGATCCGCGGCCCCACCTTGGTGATCATGAAGCCCGCGAGCGGCGAGCCGACGATCATCATGCCGGTGAGCGGGAGGAGGTGCAGGCCCGCGTCGATGGGGCTCATGCCGTGGACGTTCTGGAGGTAGAACGTCACGAAGAACAGGCCGCCCATGAACGCGATCGCCATGAGGACCATCAGGACCACACCGGCCGACAGCGGCACCGAGCGGAACAGCGCCAGCGGGATCAGCGGCTCGCGGACCTTGGTCTCCCAGAGCGCGAACAGGGCGAAGCCCACGATCGAGATGCCGATGAACAGCCAGGTCAGACCCGCGCCCCAGCCCCACTCGGGGGCCTTGATCAGCGCCCAGACCAGGCAGAACATCGCGCCCGACAGCAGGCCGATGCCGAGCAGGTCGAAGGAGCGCGGGGCGTTCTTCGCCCGGTGGTCCAGCAGGATCACCGCGCCGAGGGCGACAGCGAGGATGCCGACCGGGACGTTGATGAAGAACACGGACTGCCAGTTGACGTGCTCGACGAGGACGCCGCCGAGGATCGGGCCGCCGGCGGTGGAGGCGCCGATGACCATGCCCCAGATGCCGATAGCCATGTTGAGCTTCTCGGCCGGGAAGGTGGCCCGCAGCAGACCGAGCGCGGCCGGCATCAGCAGCGCGCCGAACAGCCCCTGGAACACCCGGAAGACGATGACCATCGCGATGCTGTCCGACAGCCCGATGGCGCCCGACGCGGCGGCGAAGCCGACCACGCCGATGAGGAAGGTCTGGCGGTGGCCGAAGCGGTCACCGAGCTTGCCGGCGGTGATCAGGGCGACGGCGAGGGCCAGGAAGTAGGAGTTGGTGATCCACTGGACCTGGGCGAAGGTCGCCCCGAGGTCCTTGGCGATGGCCGGGTTGGCGATGGCCACGATGGTGCCGTCCAGGGCCACCATCATGACCCCGACGGCGACGGTTATGAGGGTGAACCAAGGATGGCCACGCAGCCCCTTGGCCGGCGCCGAAGACGGTCCGGGGGACGGTGTCTTGTCCTCCGGACCGGTCTTGTCGATGGTGGTCTGACTAGTCATGCGAGCGAGGCTAGTGACAGCCACTGACAGTTGACAAACAAATTCACAAGTCGGTAGCTGTCACGTCACTCACACCGGGCTCGAACTGCGAGAACGGCGCCTTGGAGGGCTTCATGGAGACGCTGGACCGCACGGGTACGACCCCGGCGCGACCGGGCTTGCGCGAGTTGAAGAAGCAGCGCACGCGTGCCGCCCTGCTGCGCGCCGCGTACACCCTCTTCATCGAGCGGGGGTACGACAGCACCACGGTCGACGCCATCGTCGAGGCCGTCGGGGTCTCCCAGCGCACCTTCTTCCGCTACTACTCCGGCAAGGAGCACGTCGCGCTCGGCGTGCAGGAGATGGCGATGGAGCACTTCTACGAGGCGGTCCGCGCCCGCCCGCCGCAGGAACCGCCGCTGGAGGCGATGCGCCGGGCGGTGCTGGAGGGCTGGGAGACCGTGCACGAGACGATCGAGTGTGTCGTGCCGGTGGAGCAGTATCTGGGGATGTACCGGGTGATCGAGTCGACGCCGGTGCTGCTGGCGGCGCATCTGCGGCGGTCGGCGCAGACGGAGGAGCGGTTCGCGCGGCTGATCGCCGAGCGCGAGGGGCTGGACGTGGACGCGGACCCGCGGCCCCGGGTGGTGGTGGCGGTGTTCGGCGGGGTGATGCGGGTCACCGAGCGACTGTGGAGCGCGGGCGAGGACCACAGCGTGGAGTCGATGCGCGCGATCACCGTCGAGTACCTCGATCAGGTGGGACCCGCGCTGACGGGGAACTGGCGCGACACGCGGGGAGGTCCGGCGTGTCCCTGAGCGCCGTCCGGCGGGTTCCCCGCGGGTGTTCCCTGCGGATCTCTGACCCACGTGCGGGTGGTTGAAACGTGAGTCCGGTCACTCGGTTGCCGTGAGACCGTGCCGTTCTCCTAGTGTGTCCTCCCAGTGACTTCCTTCGACACCTCCCCGACGCTCAACGCGTGGCGCGCGCTGCTCGCCCTGGCCGTGGTCTTCGTGATGCTGGCGACCACCGGCTGGACCGCCCTGCGCAGTCAGCGCGAGCACACCCCGCTCCAGTCCTCGCTCGCCGCGTGGGAGGGCGGCCGGCTCGGCGGTCACCGGCTGCCCGACCCGCGGTCCGCGCCCGCCCGGCTCGCCGCGTTCTTCGCCTCGCTCGGCGACGCCCAGCGCACGCTGCTCGCCCACCGCTACCCGCTGGCGGTCGGCAATATGAACGGCGCCCCGGTCACCCTGCGCTACCAGGCCAACCGCATCGCCCTGAGCCAGGCCAGGGACACCGAGCGGCAACGGATGCGCGACGACCGGATCAGCCCGGACGGACAGCACGAGGCGGGGCGCCGGATGAACCGCCTCGACGCGCTGATGACCCCGGGACGCCACATCCTCGCCTTCGACCCCGAGGGCTCCGGGCGGCTGGCCGAGGTCTTCGGCAGCCTGGACCGGGCCGAGCGGATCTCCGTCGTGGTCCCCGGCGTCGACAGCGATCTGATGACCTTCCAGCGCACCCACCGCAAGTACACGGCGCCCGCGGGCATGGCCGAGTCGCTGTACCGGGCCGAGCGCGCCGCCCGCCCCGGTACGCGTACGGCGGTGATCGCCTGGGCCGACTACACCACGCCGAGCGGCATCGGGGTGGACGCCGCCACGGGGACCCGCGCGGCGCAGGGCGCGGTCCGGCTGGACGCGCTGGTGCGGGCGCTGCCCGGCACGGCCCCGGTCTCGCTGTTCTGCCACAGCTACGGCTCGGTGCTGTGCGGGGTGGCGGCGCGGTCGCTGCCGGAGCGGGTGGCCGACATCGCGGTGGCGGGCAGTCCGGGCATGCGGGCGGCGACGGCGTCCCGGCTGCGGACCGCTGCCCGGGTGTGGGCGATGCGGGACGCCGACGACTGGGTCCAGGACGTGCCCCACCTGGAGTTCGGCGGGCTCGGCCACGGCGCCGACCCGGTCTCCCGGGCGTTCGGCGCGCGGGTGCTGTCGGCGGGCGGGGCGCGGGGACACGCCGGGTATTTCGAACCCGGCACGGGGAGTCTGCGCAACTTCGCCGAGATCGGGGTAGGCGCGTACGGATCGGTGGAGTGCGCCGACGACGGCGGGGCATGCCGGGCCGAATTGTCCGAGGACGCGTCGACCGGACGCGCGTAGAGTCACACAGGACGCGCGTAGAGGCGTAGGAATTGCGGTGCGCGCGGGGAGGGGACGGAGGAGCTCGTGCCGCATACGATGAGCCGCATGGGTGACGTACTGGCCGGATTTCATGCCGCCTGGGAGTTCGAGTCCGACTCCGTGCTCATCCGCTACGAACGGGGGATTCGCACACCCAGGCTGTTCCAGGCGCTGGGCGAGCGGCGGGTGCCGCTGGCGGCGCTCCAGGGTGTGACCCTCTCCCCCGGCCGGCGCGGAACGGTGGTGCTGCGGGCCGAGCCGCGGCCGGGCGCCGATCCGTTGATGGAGGCGGCGGCGGGTCAGCTCAAGGAGAGCAGCGACCCTTACCGTCTCGTCCTGCCCGCAGAGCGGGAGACGCTCGCGGAGTACTACGCCGACGAACTGCGGTCCCTGCTGACCGAGTCCGGTCCCGCCGAGCGGCATCTGGTGGCGGCGCCACGGGTGCCGATGGCCTTCAAGGCGTACGACGCGAAGGCGTCGTTCGACGGGTCGACGGTGGCGTTCCGGTGGTTCTGGACGGGCGCTTCGTCCGCGAAGTGGAAGGCCGGGGACCAGAGTTTCCGGATCGCCGACATCGCCGAGGTGGAGTGGCGCTCGCCGGAGGTGTTCGAGGGGCATCTGCGGCTGGTGCGGCGCGACGGCGGGGATCAGCCCGCCCAGGCGGACCAGGATCCGGCCGCCGTCGTCTTCGGCCTGGGGTACGGGCCCGTGCACGAGTCGCTGCCGTTCGCGGCGGCCGTGCTGGACGCGGTGCGGAGGGCGGGGCCGGCCGGCGCCGCGGTCGCCGCGGTGCCGGCGGCCCGGCGGGATCCCGCGGAGGTCGCCGAGCGGATCCGGCATCTCGGGGAGCTGCACCAGGCCGGGCTGGTGACGGACGAGGAGTTCTCCGTGAAGAAGGCCGAGTTGCTGGCCGAGCTGTAGCCCCCGCTACTCCCGGCCCGCCGACGTGAACGTCATGTCGGCGTAGCGGCTGCCCGCGACCCGCCGCGCGATCGGTTCCAGGAGGGCCGTCTCCTGCGGGGTGAGGACGATCCGGGTGGCGGCCGTGTTCTCCTCCACCCGCTGCGGTGTGCGGGTGCCCGGGATGGGGACGACGGTCAGGCCGTCGGCCGCCGCCCGGCGCTGGACCCAGGCGAGGGCGATCTGGCCGAGGGTGGCGCCATGGGTCTCGGCGATGGTCCGGACGGGGTCGAGGAGCGCCGCGTTGGCGGTGGCGTTGTCGCCGGTGAAGCGGGGCTGGCGGCGGCGGAAGTCGTCGGCGGTGAGTTCCTTCTCGGCGTCGGTGAAGGAGCCGGTGAGGAAGCCCCGGCCGAGCGGCGAGTACGGGACGAGGGCGACGCCCAGTTCCCGGGCGGCCGGGACCACATGGGCCTCGATGTCGCGGCTGAACAGGGACCACTCGGACTGCACGGCCGCGATCGGGTGCACGGCGTGCGCGGCGCGCAGTTCGGGGGCGGTGACCTCGCTCAGGCCCAGGTGCTTGACCTTGCCCTCGCGGACCAGTTCGGCCATCGTGCCGACCGATTCCTCGATCGGTACGTTCACATCGCGCCGGTGCATGTAGTAGAGGTCGATGACGTCCACGTCCAGGCGCTTGAGGCTGGCCTCGACGGCCCGGCGGATGTAGGGCGGGTCGTTGCGGATGTCCCGGCGGGTGGGGTCGTCCGGCGGGATGTGCAGGGCGAACTTGGTCGCGATGACGACCCGGTCGCGGTGCGCCTTGAAGAACGGCGACAGGAAGCGTTCGTTGTCGCCCTCGCCGTAGGCGTCCGCCGTGTCGTAGAGGGTGACGCCCAGTTCCAGGGCGCGTTCCAGGGTCGCCCGGGACGCCTCGGCGTCCGGGGGGCCGTAGGCGAAGCTCATGCCCATGCAGCCGAGGCCCTGGACACCGACCTCGGGGCCGGTGGCGCCGAGCCGTACGGTGCTGATGGTGCCGTTCTGGGTCATCGTGCGCTCTCCGCCCGGTGGACGCGGCTCTCGTCCGCGTAGAAACTGATCTTCCGGTCCAGTACCGCCAGGGTGTCCCGCAGCTCGGTGATCCGGGCGAGGACGTCCCGGCGGGTCGCCTCCAGCAGCGCGCAGCGGTCGGCGTAGGTGTCCTCGCCCGCCCGCACCAGTTCCGCGTACCGGACCATGTCGGCGACCGGCATCCCGGTCAGCCGCAGCTTGCCGACCAGGTCGAGCCAGTCGAGGTCGCGGTTGGAGTAGCGGCGCTGGCCGGTGTGGGAGCGGTCGATGTGGGACATCAGACCGATCCGCTCGTACCAGCGCAGGGTGTGCGCCGACAGTCCGGTGAAGGCGACGACCTCGCTGATGGTGTAGCGGTCCTGGCCCTCGGGGCGGGGGTGGCGGGGCGGCGGGGCGGAACAGAGGTCGGCCGGGGCGGGGGCCGCCTCGGCGTCCGCCACCGGGCCCGGCGCGGTGCCGGTCGTGCAGTCCGTCAGGGGGGCGGCTGTGGTGTGCATCACCGTCATGGCTTCCACGCTATGACCTTGGAGTGCACTCCAAGCAACTCCAGACGAGCAGAGCGGTCAAAAAGCGGCGCGGACCCCGGCACCGGCACGGACCCCTTCATGGGGCCGGATCAGGGGCCGCATAGGCTCGGCGCATGTCGCTCAAGAGCCTCGCACTGATCGAGAACTGGCCGGTCCCGCACGCCGCGGCGGGTGTCGTACGGGCCGACGGCACGGTCCTGGGGGTGCGCGGGCCGGTCGGCCGGTCCTTCCCGCTGGCGTCGGTGACCAAGCCGATCGCCGCGTACGCCGTGCTCGTGGCGTACGAGGAGGGGGCCGTCGAGCTGGACGAGCCGGCGGGGCCGGACGGGGCGACCGTACGGCATCTGCTGGCGCACACCTCGGGGCTCGCGTTCGACGAGCACCGGGTGACCGCCCGGCCCGGTGAGCGGCGGCTGTACTCCAACGCCGGGTTCGAGCAGCTCGGCGAGCATGTGGCCGCGGCGGCGGAGATGCCGTTCGCGGAGTATGTGCGCCAGGCCGTGCTGGAGCCGCTCGGCATGACGTCCACGGTCCTCGACGGCTCACCCGCGAAGGACGGGGTCTCGACGGTCGAGGATCTGCTGCGGTTCGCGGCGGAGGTGCAGACGCCCCGGCTGCTGGACCCGCGGACGGTCGCGGAGGCGATGACCGTGCAGTTCCCGGGGACGAAGGGGGTGCTTCCCGGGTACGGGGCGCAGAACCCGAACGACTGGGGGCTGGGCTTCGAGATCCGGGACGCGAAGAGCCCGCACTGGACGGGGGCGCTGTCCTCGCCCCGTACGTTCGGTCATTTCGGGCAGTCCGGTACGTTCTTGTGGATCGATCCGGCTGCCGGGCTGGCCTGTGCCGCGCTGACGGACCGGGTGTTCGGGCCCTGGGCGATCGAGGCGTGGCCGCCGTTCACGGACGCGGTGCTGAGCGACGTACGGGGCTGATCCCCGGCCCCGTGGGCCCGGGAGGGCCCGGCGCTCGGACCCGGCCGCTCAGTCGGCCGTGGAGAGTCCGGAGGGCAGCCGGTCGGCGAAGCCGAGCAGCAGTGCCCGGGTGCGTGGGCTCATTCGTTTCTGCAGCCAGTGGGCGGCCCGGCGGGGCAGGGCGAGTTGGAGCGCCATGCCGAGTCGGGCGCGGGCGGGCATCGCGGTGACGATCTCCAGGGGGTTGAAGTACTCGTGGAACTCGGCGATCCGTCCCTCGTGCATCCGGACGTAGGCGACATAGCGGTTGCCGTAGGGCTTGCCGAGCACCGAGCCGCGGGAGCGGTAGGTGGCGAAGAAGATCTCGGGGTCGAGGGTGGGGTGCACCCGTCCGTCGTACAGCTCCAGGTGGTCGATGCACCGGCCGAGTTCCTCGGCCGCCCGCACCACCCGTGACCGGCCCCGCAGCACGGCCGGGAAGCCCGGTGGGGCGAAGGGGAATTCCTGGGTGGCGTCCTCGGAATACAGGGAGCGGACGCTGATGGGGTTGAAGGGGTCCGAGGCATTGACGTAGTCATAGAGCAGATCGTCGGCCAGGGCCGAGGTCGGTGTCATCACAACTCCACGAAGAGGATGGACGGCCTTTGGCGCCGGGCACCATTCCTCCGCTGCCGACGCCCCCGAGGACAACGACACACCCGGGCGCCTGTCACGCGCACGAGGGCATATTCGCAAGCCAGTCGGGCCCTTTACCCGATGTGCCGGGGGAGGTCAAACGCCTGGTTCGCCTCGCTCTCTTCCCCATTCCCCGTCGCCGCCGTGTGTGCGGGCCTTCTCTGATTCACTCGATGGGAGACTCCCTCTCCTTCCACCGTACGACTTTCGGGGGACCCGGTCCCCTTCGACGCAACCGGGTCATCCACTTCTGCATCACCGCAGCCCGTACCCGCGCGCACTCCGGCGGACGCGCCGACGGGATCAGCCGCCTGTTCGGACGGGCGGCGACCCTCTCAAGATCCCCTAGGGTGAGCGCGGAGAGTGAGTAAAGGTTCCGCCTCTTCGGAACGGACCGTGAGCCGCGCGGTTGATGTGAGGAAAGGTCATGTACGTTCCCGTACTGTCTGATATGCCGCCACTTCCCGTGTTGCAGGCCGGCGCGGCTCGTTTCATCTCCCCCAGAGGGCCCCGGCTGCTGGAGCGTACCGGGCCTTTCAGCGCGGACGGTTGGGAACCCCGGCTCTCTCATGACGTACTGCCTTTCCGGCGGGTGGTGCATGGCGATGTTGGTCCCCATATCCGGGTGTCGAACATGCGCGGCGACCAATGGGAAGGAATTTCCTTCTCCACCCAGGACTATCTCGGGCTGTCCCGCGACCCCTCGGTCCGTGACGCCGTGAACGAGGCGCTGCACCGCTTCGGTCCGCACGCCGGGAGTTCCCCGATACTGGCCGGCGCGACGCCGCTGTCGGAGCAACTCGAAGCGGTGCTGTCCGAACTCACCGGCATGGAACACGTCGTGCTCTTCCCCACCGGCTGGGCCGCGGGGTTCGGTGCCATCACCGGTCTGGTCCGCCAGCGCGACCATGTGGTGCTGGACGAACGCGCCCATTCCTGTCTCTACACCGGCGCCCGCGCGGCCACCACGCAGGTGAACACGGCACTCCATCTGGACCCCGGTTCCGTCCGGGAACGCCTTGTGGAAATCCGCCGCCATGACGGCGACAACGCGATTCTGGTGGTCACCGAGGGGCTTTTCTCCATGGACGCCGACTCCCCGAGGCTGGCGGAACTCCAGGATCTCTGCCATGAGTTCGACGCGGCTCTCCTGGTGGATGTCGCCCATGATCTGGGGGCGCTCGGGCCCGGGGGGACCGGGCAGGCGGGAATGCAGGGGATGCGGGGGCGGCTCGATCTCGTCATGGGGTCGTTCAGCAAATGCTTCGCGACCAACGGCGGATTCGTCGCCACCCGGTCGCGTCATGTCGCCCAATATCTGCGCATGTTCACCAGCTCGCATTTCTTCTCGTCGGCCCTCTCCCCGCTCCAGGCCGCCGCCGCGCTGCAATGCGCGCGGGTGATCAGATCGGCGGAGGGCGAACGCAGAAGGCGGCAGCTCGGGAAAGTGTCGGAACGGCTGCGGACGGCGTTGACCGGGCGGGGGCGCCGGGTGCACGGGGCGTGTTCCCCCATCGTGCCGGTGGAATGCGGAACCCAGGAGGTGGGCCGGCTCGCCTGCCGTCTCGCGGAATCCAGGGGACTGGTCCTCGCCCTGGTGGAATTCCCCGCCGTGGCCCGGGGAACGGCCCGTTTCCGCATGCAGCTGATGTACGACCACGACGCGTCCGACCTGGAGTTGGCGGCGGCCGTTCTGGATGATTCCCTCAGCCAGGCGGAGAAGGTGATCGGGGCACTGGACGAAACGGTCGGACCGGGAAGGTGAAGAATCCGGGGCGGCCGGGGGAACCGGGCCGGGCGATGCGGAAATTCCGGGGAGCCGGGAGAAACCGGTCGGCATCCCGGGCATTTGTCGGAGCGAGGCGGAGGTAGTCATGAGCACGGTGCTCGTGCTGGGCGGATACGGCGTCATCGGCAGCCATGTGACCGAGCGGCTGCGGCGGGGCGGGGACCGGGTGATCGTGGCCGGGCGGGACGGCGCGCGCGCCGGGCGCACGGTGGATCTGGCGGAGCGCGGACTGTGGTCGTACCGGGCCGCGCTCAGCGGGGTCGACACCGTCGTCAACACCTCCGGCGCGGAGGATCCCCGGCTGGCCGAGATCGCGGGACGGCACGGGGCCGCGTTCCTCGACCTGACCTCCAACCCGTCCTACATCGCCGCGCTGGAGCGGGCCGACACCGCCCGCCCGGTCCTGGTCAGCGTCGGACTCGCCCCCGGGCTCACCAATCTGCTGGCCGCCGCCGTGCACGAGGCCGAGCCGGGGCCGGTGGACCTCGGCATCCTGCTCGGGGCCGGGGAACAGTACGGGTACGCGGCCAAGGACTGGCTGTACGGGCTGTTCGGCACCGACTTCCACGCCGGTGGCGAGCGGATCCGCAACTTCACCCGGCCCGAGGTGTTCCATGTGCCCGGTCACGGCCGACGGCGGCTGTACCGCCTCGACCTGTCCGACCAGCATGTCCTCAGCGGGGACCTGGGGACGCCGGTACGCACGTACCTCGGGATGAGCAGCCGGCTGGTCACCGCTCTGTTCGCCACGCTGACCCGCCTGCCCGGCGGCTCCCGGCTGCCCCGCCGCATCGGGCTGCGCGGCAGCGAGCACTGGGCCGTCCTCGCGCGCGGCCGACGCGGGGCCGCGCGCCTGGCGTACGGCGAGAACCACTCCCACGGCACGGCGGTGGTCACCGCCGCGGCGGTCCGCGCCGCGGGCCAACTCCCGCCCGGCACCCACCATCTCCACCGGGTCCTCCGCCTGGACGACCTGCCCACCGGCCAGGGCATCACCCTCACCGACCCGACGACCGGCGGCGACCGGGGAACCGCCCTGAGCGTCGGCCCCGCAAGCGGCCCGGAAGCCCCCGGCCACCCGGCACCCCGGCACCTGGGCGGCTGACCCGTGCCCACCCCGGACCACCACCACGAGCCACCACCCCGGGACGGGCCGATCCCGCACGGGTGGGGCGGGGCCCGGATGCCGGGTCGTGGGTCGCGGTCGGGTCGCGGAGCGGCGCCGCGGGTGGGCGGCGCCCGTCTCCTGGGGCGGGGGCGTGCGGGCCGTAGGCCATGGTCGGGGCGCGGGGCGGCGCCCGTGGGTCGGTCCCGGCCGCCCGCCCCGCGGCACCCACGTCCGGCGCGCGCTTCAGCCGTGCGGTGGGGGGTCGTGCCTGTCGATCTGTCCTTTCTCTGGAGCCGAGCATGATCGCCGAGACTCTCACCGTCGAACCGCCCGCCTGTGCCGATCTGGTCGGCCGGGCCGTCGGGCTGCATGAGCTGATCCGTGGCGGCGCGTCCCGCAGCGACGCCGAACGGCGGGTGCCGGACGAGGTCGTGGCCGCCCTCACCGGCGCCGGGCTGTGCCGGCTGGGCACCCCGCGGCGGTACGGCGGGTACGAGGCGCCGCTCGGCACCTGGCTGGAGGTCTGCTCGGCGGTCGCCGAGGCGGACGGGTCGGCGGGCTGGCTGTCCACCCTGTTCAACGCCGGCGCCTACATCGTCGCGCTCTTCCCCGAACAGGCCCAGCGGGAGGTGTTCGGGAGCGACCCGGACACCCTGGTCTGCGGGGTGATCGCGCCGACCTCGCGCAGCCGCAGGACGGACGGCGGCTGGCGGGTCACCGGCCGCTGGTACTACGCCTCCGGCTCGCTGCACGCCCGGTGGGCCGTGCTGGGCACCCCCGTCACCGACGCGGCCGGGGAGAGCGTCGACCAGGGCGTGGTCCTCGTCCCGCGCGATCAGCTCGCCCTGGAGGACACCTGGTTCACCACCGGCATGCGGGGCAGCGGCAGCAACTGCCTGATCGCCCAGGACGTGTTCGTGCCCGCGCACCGGATGGCGTCGGTGTCCCGGGCGCTGGAGGGCGCCGCCGCCGACGCCTCCGGGCACGGCGACAGCGCGCTGTACCGCTCCAACGTCGGCTCCGTGCTCTGTCTGGTGCTCACCGCTCCCCTGCTCGGTCTGGGCCGGGCCGCGCTGGGGCTGGTGCGGGAGCAGGCCGCCACCAAGTCGGTCCCGTACAGCCGTTACACCCGGCAGGCCGACTCGACCGCCTTCCAGCTCCAGCTCGCCGAGGCCGCGCTCCGTATCGACACCGCCCATCTGCACGCCCGGCGGGCCGCCGAGGACGTCGACCGCGCGGGCGCCGAGGGCCGCCCCCTCGCCCCGTTCCTGCGGGCCCGGGTCCGCGCCGACACCGGCTACGCCGCCGAGAACACCACCCGCGCCCTGGACCTCCTCATGTCCGCCCACGGCGCGGCCGGCTTCGCCGAGTCCAGCGCGCTGCAACGCATCTGGCGGGACGCGGGGCTCGCCGCACGGCACGGCAGCGTGTCCGGGGCCGTCGGCTACGAGGCGTTCGGCCAGGTCCTCGCCGGGCTCGAACAGAACGTGACCCCGATGATCTGACGGCGTGAAGGAGGAGTCCCTGTGACCACCGCCCTGGTCACCGGCGCGAGTTACGGCATCGGCGCCGATCTGGCCCGTGCCCTGGCGGCGCGCGGCCACGATCTGGTGCTCGTGGCCCGCAGCGCCGGTCTGCTCGACGCGCTGGCCGCGCGGCTGCGCCGGCAGCACGGCGTCAAGGTGCGGGTGCTGCGCGCCGACCTGTGCGAGCCGGACGCCCTGGAGGAGGTGGCGGGCGCGGCGCGCGGGGTGGACATCGTGGTGAACAACGCCGGTACCGCGCCGCGCGAGGCGTACGACGCCACCGGCTGGCCGGACGAGGGGCGGCTGCTCACCCTGCATGTCACCGTGCCCTCCCGGCTGATCCACGCCGCCCTGCCCGCGATGCTCGACCGGGGGCAGGGCCGCATCCTGACCGTGTCGTCGGTGGCGGCGCTCGGCCCGGCGTGGGGGCAGGGCACGACGTACGGGGCGACGAAGGCGTACCAGTTGGCGCTGACCGAGTCGCTGGCGTACGCGTCCCGGGTGCGGGCCTCGCCGGTCGCGCTGACGGCGCTGGTCCTCGGGCACACGGCCTCGCGGCTGCACGAGGTGGCCGGGATCCCGCTGCCGCCGAAGTGGCTGACGCTGCCGTCGTCCTTCGTGGCCGAGCGGGCGGTCGCGGTGATCCACCGCCGCCGCCCGCCGGTCGTGTGTGTGCCGGGTGTGCGGTACAAGGTGCTCGCGCCGCTGCTGCGGCATCTGCCGCACCGGCTGCTGACGCTGCCGCGCCTGGCGGACGACTTCACCCGCTAGACGGGCTCGCCCGCTGGACCGGCTCACCCGCTAGACGGCTCGCCCGCTGGACCGGCTCACCCGCTAGACGGGCTCGCCCGCCGGGGCGGTGTCGGTCACCTCCAGGGTGAGCAGGTTGCGCAGGTCGATCGCGGCCCGCCGGGTCAGCCGGCCGGTGGCGCGCAGGCCGGGCAGCCGGGCGGGCAGGGTCTGGAAGAGGATCCGCGCCTCAAGCCGGGCCAGATGGGCGCCGACGCAGTTGTGCGGGCCGCCGCCGAAGGACAGATTGCGGACGGCTGCGGCTCCCCGGCCGATGTCGAAGCGCTCGGGGGCGGGGAACTGGGCGGGGTCGCGGTTGGCGGCGCCGACGGCGACCAGCACCGTCGCGCCCTCGGCCAGATCCGTGTCGCCGAGCCGGACGGCCGTGGTGGGGTACCGGACGGTGAACTGCACGGGTGAGTCGTAGCGGAGCATCTCCTCCACGGCGTCCGTGGCGAGGGCCGGGTCGGCGGCGAGGCGCCGGTACTGCCCGGGGTGGTCGAGCAGTGCCAGCATGCCGTTGCCGAGCAGCCCGGAGGTGGTCTCGTAGCCGGCGCAGAACAGGAAGACGAGGCTGTCGACCACTTCGCGCGAGGAGAGGTCGCAGGTGAGCAGGGCGGAGGGGATGTCGTCGCGGGGCCGGTCGCGGCGGGCCCGGACGATCTCCTCGAAGCAGCCGGTCAGGGCGGCGTAGGCGCTGTCGCCGGCCGCGATCAGCTCGGGGTTCTTGAACGGTTCGGTGAGCTTGGTGACGGTCTCGACGTCATGGCAGACGTCGAGCAGGTCACCGGGGCCGACGCCGAGCAGCGCGCCGATGACCTCGGCGGGCACGGCGAAGCCCACGGTCCGCTGGAAGTCGGCGACCCCGTGCTCGGCGAGTTCCCGGGCGAGCCGGTCGACGGCACCGGTGACGATCCGTTCGACCATGTTCTCCAGGAGGGCGGTGCGGCGCGGGGTGAAGAACCGTACGGCGGCCTTGCGCAGCCGGGTGTGCTCGGGCGGATTGACCATCAGCACGGAGGCGTTGAGCGCCGCCAGGGCGGGGCTGCCGCGCCAGCCGGGGATGTCCCGGTCGTGGTCGGCGGGGAGCGCCACCCGGAAGGTGGGGTCGGTCAGGGCCTCCAGTGCCTCGGTGAACCCGGTGACCAGGTGGAGTCCGAAGGCGGGGACAGGGGCGACACGGGCGTGGGCGCGGGCCACGCGGGCGTAGGCGTACGGGTCCGTGAGTCCCTCTTCGGAGAAGAACCAGGTCTCCAGGGCGGTGCCGACAACGGCCTCGTGGGTATCGGTCGTCATACCCTGACACAACGGGACGACCCATCAGGACGGCACGGTCGTTCATGCGTCCCGGGCGCGGTCCCGCGGTGCTACGTCATCTCCCAGACCAGCACCTCGGCCGGTGTCACCCCGACCGTCTCCACGCCGCGCGGACCGGTGAGCCGGGCCGAGTCGCCGGGGCCGAGGGTGACCTCCGTCAGCCGGGCCTCGCCGTGGACGACATGGACGTACACATGCCCGGCGTCGGGGATGGCGGTGCGCTCGCCCGCGGCCAGCCGGCGCACGTGCAGCATGGCGCCCGCCTCGGGGACCGCGTACGGGGTGGCGTCGGCGATGCCGCGGACGATCTCGTACGACGGGTCGCCGCCGGGGTCGAGCGGGGCGAGCCACATCTGGACGAAGGTCAGGGGGCGGTCCCCCGCGTTGCGTTCCACGTGCCGTACGCCCGAGGCGGCGCTGAGGCGCTGGACGTCCCCGGCGCGGACGACGGTCTCGTGGCCGGTGGAGTCGCGGTGGGTGAGTTCGCCCTCGGCGACCCACGTGACGATCTCGGTGTGGCGGTGCGGGTGCTCGCCGAAACCGGCGCCGGGCGCGAGCCGCTCCTCGTTGCAGGCGATCAGCGCGCCGAAGCGGAGGTTGTCCGGGTCGTAGTGCGGGCCGAAGGAGAGAGCGTGCCGGGACACGATGCCGGCCTCCGGTTCACCGCCGGGATAGCGGTCCGCGGCCCGCCGTACGTCCATCACGTGCGTCACGTCGACCACCGTAGTGCGCGCCCGGCGGTTCGCCCCGCGCAGACCCGCGTAAAACTCCCGTAAGGCTCATGGCGGCCCCGTGCGGACCCGGCGGCGCGCGGGGGCGTTCCGATAAGGCAGTCTTGTGCCGTGCCCGAACCCGAAACCCGCAGCGCCGACGTGCCCACGCCCCCCGTCCATCAGCACGCCGCGACCCTCAAGCGGCTGGAGCAGTCCTCCGGGAGCCTCGCCGCCCAGGCCATCGCGCGCATGGACGAGACGCTGCCCTGGTACCGGGCGATGCCACCGGAGAACCGTTCGTGGATCGGGCTGGTGGCACAGGCCGGTATCGCCGCGTTCACCGAGTGGTTCCGGCGTCCGGACGCGCCGCAGGCGATCTCCACGGATGTGTTCGGGACGGCGCCGCGCGAGCTGACCCGGGCGATCACGCTGCGGCAGACGGTGGAGATGGTGCGGACCACCATCGAGGTGATGGAGTCCGCGATCGACGAGGTGGCCGCCCCCGGCGACGAGAGCGTGCTGCGGGAGGCGCTGCTGGTCTACGCGCGCGAGATCGCGTTCGCGACCGCGCAGGTCTACGCCCAGGCCGCCGAGGCACGCGGCGCCTGGGACGCCCGCCTGGAGTCGCTCGTGGTGAACGCGGTGCTGAGCGGGGAGGCCGACGAGGGTGCCGTGTCCCGGGCCGCCGCGCTGGGCTGGAACTCTCCGGAGCATGTGTGCGTGGTGCTGGGGACCGCCCCGGACGGAGACTCCGAGCTGACCGTCGAGGCGATCCGGCGGGCCGCCCGGCACGCCAAGCTCCAGGTGCTCACAGGGGTGCTCGGGGACCGTCTGGTGGTCATCGCGGGCGGCAGCGACAATCCGCTCGCGGTCGCGAAGTCGCTGATCGGACCGTACGCGGCGGGGCCCGTGGTGGCCGGGCCCGTGGTGCCCGACCTGCTGGCCGCGACCCGGTCCGCACAGGCCGCCGCGGCGGGGCTGAAGGCGTGTTCGGCCTGGCAGGACGCGCCGCGGCCGGTGCTGGCGGACGATCTGCTGCCGGAGCGCGCGATGGCCGGGGATCCCAGTGCCCGCGAGCAGCTGGTGGAGGAGATCTACAGACCGCTGGAGGAGGCGGGGTCGGCGCTGCTGGAGACGCTCTCCGTCTATCTGGAACAGGCGAGCAGTCTCGAAGGCGCGGCACGCATGCTGTTCGTCCATCCCAACACCGTGCGCTACCGGCTCCGACGTGTGACTGACGTCACCGGATGGTCACCCTCGGATGTACGATCGGCGTTCACTCTGCGGATCGCGCTGATCCTGGGGCGTCTGGCCGACGGGGATCTCCAGCTCTAGTGTTTTGTTGAGTCTCCATAAAACACCCCCCCTTTCTTCGTCCCTGTCCCCACGGGCGGCTTGGACCGTCCCCAAGAGAGAGTGTGAGAGTGCTCGTACTCGTCGCTCCCGGCCAGGGCGCCCAGACGCCCGGCTTCCTGACCCCCTGGCTCGAACTGCCCGGTGCCTCCGACCGTGTCGCCGCCTGGTCGGACGCCATCGGTCTCGACCTCGCCCACTACGGCACCAAGGCCGACGCGGACGAGATCCGGGACACCGCGGTCGCCCAGCCGCTGCTGGTCGCCGCCGGGCTGCTGTCCGCCGCGGCCCTCGGGGACCTCTCCGGTGCCGGTGGCGGGACCGACGCCGCTTCCGCTCTCGCGGGGATCGCGCCCGGCGCGGTCGCCGGGCACAGCGTCGGCGAGATCACCGCCGCCGCCTTCGCCGGTGTCCTGGACGAGACCGCCGCGCTGCGTCTCGTACGGGGCCGCGGGCTGGCGATGGCCGACGCCGCCGCGATCACGCGGACCGGGATGTCGGCGCTGCTCGGCGGCGACCCCGAGGTGTCCGTCGCGCACCTGGAGAAGCTGGGCCTGACCCCGGCCAATGTCAACGGCGCCGGGCAGATCGTGGCCGCCGGCACCCTGGAGCAGCTCGCCGCCCTCGCGGAGGACAAGCCCGAGGGGGTCCGCAAGGTGATCCCGCTCAAGGTGGCGGGCGCCTTCCACACCGTGCACATGGCCCCGGCCGTGGAGGCGCTGGCCGAGGCCGCGGCCGACCTCTCCCCCGCCGACCCGGCCCTCACCTATGTCTCCAACAAGGACGGGCAGACCGTCACCACCGGCGCCGAGGTGCTGGAGCGGCTGGTCGGCCAGGTCGCCAACCCGGTCCGCTGGGACCTGTGCATGGAGACCTTCAAGACGCTGGGCGTCACCGCGCTGATAGAGGTGTGCCCCGGTGGCACCCTCACCGGTCTGGCCAAGCGGGCGCTTCCCGGCGTCCGGACGCTCGCCCTGAAGACCCCCGACCATCTCGACGCCGCTCGACAGCTCATCGCGGAGACGTCCCCCTCTGCCGCCGACGCGGCGGGCGCCTGAAAGGAGCCCTCCGGGCCATGTCGAAGATCAAGCCAAGCAAGGGCGCCCCGTACGCACGCATCCTCGGGGTGGGCGGCTACCGTCCGGTCCGGGTGGTGCCCAACGAGGTGATCCTGGAGAAGATCGACTCCTCGGACGAATGGATCCGCTCCCGCTCCGGCATCGAGACCCGGCACTGGGCGAACGACGAGGAGACCGTCGCCGCCATGTCGATCGAGGCGTCCGGCAAGGCCATCGCGGACGCGGGGATCACCGCCCGGCAGATCGGCGCGGTCGTCGTGTCGACCGTCACCCACTTCAAGCAGACCCCGGCCGTGGCCACCGAGATCGCCGACAAGCTCGGCACCGACAAGGCCGCCGCCTTCGACATCTCGGCGGGCTGTGCGGGCTTCGGCTACGGACTGACCCTCGCCAAGGGCATGATCGTCGAGGGTTCGGCGGAGTACGTCCTGGTCATCGGCGTGGAGCGGCTGAGCGATCTGACCGACCTGGAGGACCGGGCGACGGCCTTCCTGTTCGGGGACGGCGCCGGCGCGGTCGTGGTCGGACCGGCGAAGGAACCCGCGATCGGCCCCACCGTGTGGGGTTCCGAGGGCGACAAGTCCGACACCATCAAGCAGACCGTGCCGTGGGACGAGTTCCAGGGCGGAATCGCGTCCGAGCTGCCGCTGGACAGCGAGGGCAAGGTGAAGTTCCCGGCCATCACGCAGGAGGGCCAGGCGGTCTTCCGCTGGGCCGTCTTCGAGATGGCGAAGGTCGCCCAGCAGGCGCTGGACGCGGCCGGGGTCAGCCCCGCCGAACTGGACGTCTTCATCCCGCACCAGGCCAATGAGCGGATCATCGACTCGATGGTCAAGACCCTCAAACTGCCGGAGACGGTCACGGTCGCCCGTGATGTCCGCACCACCGGCAACACCTCGGCCGCCTCGATCCCGCTCGCGATGGAGCGGCTCCTGGCGACCGGCGAGGCGAAGAGCGGCGACACCGCGCTCGTCATCGGATTCGGGGCGGGTCTCGTGTACGCCGCCACGGTCGTTACCCTCCCCTAGGCACTCCGTGCCCGATCATGACGGTCGGGATGACGGAGCGCACCGCCACACCCTCTGAGAAAACAAGAAGGAGCGCCAAGATGGCCGCCACTCAGAAAGAGATCGTCGCCGGTCTCGCGGAGATCGTGAACGAGATCGCCGGGATCCCGGTTGAGGACGTCCAGCTGGACAAGTCCTTCACCGATGACCTCGACGTCGACTCGCTGTCCATGGTCGAGGTCGTCGTCGCCGCCGAGGAGCGGTTCGAGGTCAAGATCCCCGACGACGACGTCAAGAACCTCAAGACCGTCGGCGACGCGACCGAGTACATCCTCAAGAACCAGTCCTGAGGCTTCCGGGCCGGTACGTCCGGCCCGCCCCGCCACCCGGCGGTGGCGCCGCTGATCCCTCGAATCCGTTGGAGAAAGAGTTCCCGTGAGCCCGACCAATCGCACCGTGGTCGTCACCGGTATCGGCGCAACCACACCGCTGGGTGGCGACGTAGCCTCTACCTGGGAAGGGCTGGTCGCCGGACGCTCCGGCGTCAAGGCCCTGGAGAACGACTGGGCCGCCGAGCAGGCGGTCCGGATCGCCGCGACGATCGCCGTCGAGCCGACCGAGATCATTCCCCGGCCGCAGGCCCGCCGTCTCGACCGCTCGGCGCAGTTCGCGCTGATCGCGGCCCGTGAGGCGTGGGCCGACGCCGGTTACACGGCGAAGGCCGGCGAGGACACCGCCGTCGACCCCGACCGGCTCGGTGCGGTGATCGCCTCCGGCATCGGCGGTGTGACGACCCTGCTCGACCAGTACGACGTACTGAAGGAGAAGGGCGTCCGCCGGGTCTCCCCGCACACCGTGCCGATGCTGATGCCGAACAGCCCGTCGGCCAACGTCGGTCTCGTCGTCGGTGCCCGCGCGGGGGTGCACACACCCGTCTCCGCGTGCGCCTCGGGCGCCGAGGCCATCGGCTACGCCATCGAGATGATCCGCTCCGGTCGGGCGGACGTCGTGATCGCGGGCGGTACGGAGGCGGCGATCCATCCGCTGCCGATCGCCGCGTTCGGCAACATGATGGCGATGTCCAAGAACAACGACGACCCGCAGGGCGCGTCGCGGCCCTACGACGTCGCCCGCGACGGCTTCGTGCTCGGCGAGGGCGCCGGTGTGATCGTCCTGGAGTCCGCCGAGCACGCCGAGAGCCGTGGGGCGCGGGTGTACGCCGAGGCGGTCGGGCAGGGCATCTCCGCCGACAGCCACGACATCGTGCAGCCCGAGCCGGAGGGGCGGGGGATCTCCCACGCCCTGCAGAACCTGCTGGAGCGCACGGATCTGGACCCGTCGGAGATCGTGCATGTGAACGCGCACGCGACGTCGACGCCGGCCGGTGACGTGGCCGAGCTGAAGGCGCTGCGGAAGGTGTTCGGGGACGAGGTGGACCACTTCGCGGTGTCCGCGACCAAGTCCATGACCGGGCATCTGCTGGGTGGCGCCGGTGGGGTCGAGACCGTCGCGACGGTGCTGGCGCTGTACCACCGGATCGCTCCGCCGACGATCAATGTGGAGAACATCGACCCTGAGGCCGAGGCCAGTGCGGATGTGGTTCGGGGCGAGGCGCGGAAGCTGCCGGTCGAGGGGCGGATCGCCGCGTTGAACAACTCGTTCGGGTTCGGGGGGCACAACGTGGTGCTGGCGTTCCGTACGGTGTGAGCTGCGCCGCTTGTGTGTGATGGCTCGGGTCCCCTGGGGCTCGGGCCGTCGGCGTTCGGTGACACGACCGAGCCCCACCGCTCCGGAGAATGGGAAGCGGCGGGGCTCGGGGCGGCGCGGTCCTACAGCTCAGCAGAGCGAGCCAGGGCCACCAAGCCGGCGAATGCGTGGGCGGACAGGTTCAGTACGGGGCCGCTGGGGTTCTTGCTGTCCCGGAGAGGGACGACACCGGAACTGGTAGCAGTGTCGGGAGCCCATTCAAGGCAAGCCCCGCCGTTGTCAACGCTGTATGAGGACTTGACCCATCGCAGCGGGGGAGAGTTGGTCACGGTCATCACAGAGTGCCCTTTCGTAGCTGCTTGATCATGGCCACGGTATCGGCCTGGGATGCTGCTTCGGTCTGTAGTTGATGGTAGGCCCTCACCAGCGGCAGTACTGAGGTCAGCTCCCGGTCTAAGTGGCCGTGCGTCTGCGACTCCACATACGACATCACAGAGCGATCGGGCATGGTCAGCAAGTAGACCAGTCGCCGGAACGGCTTTCGCTCCGCCATCGAGAACGGAGCAATCTGGAGCGCGGTACTTGATTGACTGGCGAACTCGACCAACCGTGCCAACTGGGCATCCATGACGGACGGTCCGCCGATGGGGTTGCGGATGCAGCTTTCATCCAGTACGGCGAAGATCAGCGGCGGGGACGGTCGGACGAGTGCCGCTTGCTGCTCTATCAGGAAGTCGACCCGCTCTGCGGCCTGTTCCGGTGTGATCTCGCCTCGCTGTACCGCGCTGTCTGCCAGAACGCGCGTGTATTCCTGTGTCTGGAGTAGCCCGGGGATGATTCCCGCTTCGAACAGCCGAATCTCTGCCGCACGGCTCTGAAAGCCTGCGTACTCCGGGTACCCCTCCAACAAGCTTCCGTGCTGCATCTCGTGCCACCGGCGTTCGAATGTGGCATCGGTACCTACCAGTCCCAAGGCGGAGTCGGCAGCTTTCGCGAAGCGCAAGGAAGGTGACTTGCGCGTAGTTTCAACGCCCGAAATATGCCCGCTGGATACGCCCATGCGCTCGGACAAGTCCTCTTGTGTCCAGCCCCGTGCCTCGCGTGAGCTGCGTAGACGCGCCCCAAACGCCGCTTGCGGCGAGGCGTCCGGATTCAGCTCTTTGCGGTTCACTATCCATCCCCCAACTGATCTGTCCTTAGAGCCACGTTGATTGAGTTCCGACTCTGGGCCACCCTGAAACCCCCGGTAGCGGCATGGTTACGGAGAGGAGTGGCCCATGTCCGATGAGAACGTTCCCACAGAAGACCAGCGGCCCCAACTCGACCTAGGTCAACTGGTGTTCGACACCCGCAGGGACACGCTCGGGGTGGTCATGGACACCGGTGGAACCTGGGGGGATGGCCGCTACTCGCTCCGTCCGCCCCGGGGCGGTATCGAGTGGCACGCCTCGCGGTCGGATGTCCGTCCGGCGACCGTGGCGGACCGGCTTCGGCCCGCCCTTGCCGAGGTCAACGAACGTAGTAGCGGGGGCGCCCCGTGAGCATCGTGGGGGGGGTGACGACGTGACCGCGCCACACGCCTACTGGGCGGAGATCACCGCCGAGGGATCCGTCTACGGGCGGTGCCAGAACGTGTGCGTGACGCTGGGGCGCTTCAGGTCCCCGTTCGTTCATCAAACCGGCCCTCGGATGGGCGGCCAAGCGTGCGCTGCACATCGCCGAACAGCTCGACCCCGCCCCCGTACCAGCAGTTGCGCGGCGGGGACCCGTGGGCCCTGATCGTCGCCGACCACAGCGGGATCTACTCGTTCACCGTCTGGCCGGTGAACACCCGCACGGCCCCGCACCCGCCGCTCCCGACCCTACGGGGACGGCACCGGAAGCGGTTGGCCGAGCTGGTGCACGCCCCGCCCTGAGACCGGTCCCACCCCCATCAGCAACCGCCCCGCGAAGCAGCGCGACACCCGCTGCGGAGAATCTCGCGAGGGCGGCAGGGGCGACGCTGCACATGGCCTCGCCCCCGGCCCCGGTCAGCCCCACCCCATCCAGGGCGACCGGGGCCGACCCCCGGAGACACCATGACCTTCACCTCTCTCGTCACCGACCGCCCCGGGCCGCCCGACCCCGCCCGATGTGCATGGTGCCGAGCCCTGCAAGCACACCTGCACGACCGAGCGGCAGCGGGCGACATGCAAGCCGTCGCCCGCACCAGGGACCTCCGCACGCTGCACGAGAACCAGGCACACGAAGGGACACCGGCGCGTCGCCCGGTCGCCGGCACCCCCTGAGACCCCGCCCCCTGCCCTGACCGAATCGCTTCCCCACGTGAACGGCAGGGGGCGGGCACAACGCCCGACCGGAAGCGCGTTTCCATCCCGCTCGGCGTAGGCGACTGCACCCGGCCCCCGAGGACGTACGTGTGTGCGCCGACTCGCGCCCCTTACACGACCTGGTGGAGCCAGCGGACGGGGGCTCCTTCTCCTGCGTGGCGGAAGGGTTCCAGTTCGTCGTCCCAGGGCTTGCCCAGGAGTTTGGCGATCTCGGCCTGGAGGTCGGTCTCGTCGCGCAGGCTGCGGGCCAGGGCGGCGCGCAGCCGGTCCTCGGGGATCAGGATGTCGCCGTGGATGCCGGTGACGGCGTGGAAGATGCCCAGGTCGGGGGTGCAGCTGTAGCGCTCGCCCTCGGCGGTGGCGCAGGGCTCGGCGGTCACCTCGAAGCGCAGCATCTGCCAGCCGCGCAGGGCGGAGGCGAGTTTGGAGGCGGTGCCGACCTGGCCCTGCCAGGAGAACTCGGAGCGCCAGGTGCCGGGAGCGGCGGGCTGCCGGATCCAGTCGAGGCTGACGCGGGTGCCCAGCACTCCGGCGACGGCCCACTCGACGTGCGGGCACAGCGCGCGCGGAGCGGAGTGCACGTACAGAACTCCACGTGTCGTCACCGGGACCTCCGGGCAGAGCGGGACAATATGTGCGACGGGCTGAGCTGCGGCGGCGTAAAGCCACGTTGATGGCGAGGCTACCGTGCGTCGGCGCAAGGAGGGTGACGTACCGTCGGTCCTGGTGCCGGGAAACCTCCGCCATTCACCCGGCAGGACGCCTGTACGGACGTACGGCGTTCCGTGTCAGGCAACGGGAGCTCTCGCGCGTTCTTATGGAGTGGGGGACCATGAACGGGCGAGGAAGGGCTGGGATGGGCCAGGGCATGCGGCGGCGTTCACTGACCGTGCTGGCCGTCCTGACGGTGGCTGCCGTCGGGGTGACCGGGTGTGACGCCGTGGGAGGGGACTCGCCGCCGGGCGAGGAGAAGAAGGCGCAGCCGGCGCCGCGTCCGACACCGGTGTGGGACCGCAGCCCGGATTCGGTGGCGGCGGTCGGGGACTCGATCACCCGTGGTTTCGACGCCTGTACGGTCCTGTCGGACTGTCCCGAGGTGTCGTGGGCGACCGGGACCAGTCCGGAGGTGGCGAGTCTGGCGCTGCGGCTGCTGGGCGGTGACCGGGCCGTGTCGCACAGTTGGAACTATGCGAAGACGGGCGCCCGGATGGCCGATCTGCCGGGGCAGATGGCCCAGGCGGCGACCCGGCTCCCCGAGTTGGTCACGGTCCTGGCGGGGGCCAACGACGCCTGCCGGGAGTCGCCGGAGTCGATGACCCCGGTGGCGGACTTCCGGGACGACTTCGAGGACGCGGTGGCCACGCTGCGGCGGGCCGCGCCCAAGGCGCAGCTGTATGTGTCGAGCGTGCCGGATCTGAAGCGGCTGTGGTCCGAGGGGCGGACCAATCCGCTGGGCAAGCAGGTGTGGAAGCTAGGGATCTGCCCGTCGATGCTGGCCGACGCGGATGTGGTGGACGCGGCGGCGACCGCGCGGCGGGAGTCGGTGCAGCAGCGGGTCGAGGACTACAACGGCGTGCTGCGGGAGGTGTGCGAGGCGGACGAGCGGTGCCGGTTCGACGACGGCGCGGTGTACGAGTACCGCTTCGGCACGGATCAGTTGAGTCACTGGGACTGGTTCCACCCCAGCAAGAACGGTCAGGCGCGGCTCGCGGAGATCGCCTACGAGGCGGTCACCGCGAAGGAGGGCTGAGGGCGGGAGGCGCCGGCCCGGTCCGGGTGTCAGGTGCCGGACCGGGGCGGCGCCGGGACGAATCGTCCGTGATCAGACAGTAGTGGTCGCGGTGATCGCGCGGTCGGTGATCGAACGTCCGGCCTGGATCTCGTACGAACCCTTCACAAACGACCAGGAGTCGGCCGTCTCGTCCCAGATCTCGAAGGCGCGGCGGGGCAGTTCGAGCACCGCCTCGGCGCACTCGCCGGGTTCCGCCTCCACCTGGGCGAAGGCGGCCAGGGTCCGGGCGGGGCGTTCGGGGCCGGGTCCGGTGGGGGCGAGGTAGAGCTGGACGGTCTCGCGGCCGGGGCGGTCGCCGGTGTTGCGGACGCGGACGGTCACCTCGGTGCCGTGGACCTCGATCGACTCGTAGGCCCAGGTGGTGTAGCCGAGGCCGTGGCCGAAGGGGTAGGCGGGGGTGCGGCCCGCGCGTTCCCAGGCGCGGTAGCCGATGAAGACGCCCTCGGTGTAGGACAGCGCGCCGGCCACGGGGGTGACCTGGGTGACGGGGGCGTCGGCGAGGGTGCCCCAGGTGGTGGGGAGGCGTCCGCCGGGTTCCTGGGCGCCGGTCAGTACGTCGGCGAGGGCGGCGCCGCCCTCCTGGCCGGGGAACCAGGTCAGCAGGATCGCGGCCACCTCGTCCCGCCAGGGCAGTTCGACCGGGGAGCCCGCGTTGACCACGACGACGGTGCGGGGGTTGGCGGCGGCGACCGCGCGGACCAGGTCGTCCTGGCGGCCGGGGAGGGCGAGGTCGGTGCGGTCGAAGCCCTCGGACTCGACGCGGTCGGTGGTGGCGACCACGACGACGGCGGTGTCGGCGGCGCGGGCGGCCTCCACGGCCTCGGCGATCAGCGCGTCGGGGTCGCGGCGCGGGGCCTGGTGGGTGAGGGCGAAGGTGATGACCTTCATCGGGACGTCCTGGGGCAGTGACACGAGGTGGGTGAGGGAGACCTCGACCGGCTCGCCCGCCGTGAGGGTGACCTCGGCGCGCGGGACGGGGGCGCCGAAGAACGCGTCGAAGGGGTCGGCGGCCTCGGAGCGCTGGTCGCCGTCGAAGTGGGTGGTGCCGCCGACGGTGAGGGTGAAGGCGCCCATGCCCCGGATGCCGAGGAGGTGCGGGCCGGACTCGCGGGGGGTGAAGGTGCCGGTGAGTTCCACGGTGTGGAGGCGGTCGTGGGTGACGCCCTCGGGGAGGTCGGAGCCCATCCACTGGAGGTGGCCGCCGGGGACCGGGCCGCCGCCGAGGAGTTCGCCGTCGGCGGCGCGGCACTCCACGCGGAGGTCGAAGCCCGGGCCGGCGGCGCCCATCTCGGTGGTGGGGTCGGCGCCGACGGCGTAGGTGAGGGTGCCGTCGGGGAGGGCGGCGGTGAGGCCGTCCAGCGGGGAGACGGTCCGGGCGGGGAAGACGGTGGCGGAGCCGCCGCCGAGGATCCGGGCGTCGCGGGCGGCGGCGCCGAGCAGGGCGACGGTGCCGCCGGGCTTCAGCGGGAGCGCCTCGGCTCCGTCGGGGGCCTCGTTGCGCAGGAGGACGAAGGAGCGGCGGGCGATCTCGCGGGCCAGGGCCTCCCCGTCGACCGGGGCGGGCAGGTCGGTGACGGCGGGTTCGGCGCCCTTGAGGATGCCGACGCGGGCGGCGAGCCGCAGGACGTTGCGGACGGCCGTGTCGACGGCGGCCTCGGGTACGGCGCCCTCGCGCACGGCCCGGGCGAGGGGGGCGCCGTAGACGGTCTTCGGGCCGGGCATGGCGACATCGAGGCCGCCGGTGAGGTCGGCGACGGTGTCGCGGGCGGCCATCCAGTCGGAGACGTTGAAGCCGTCGAAGCCCCATTCGCCGCGCAGCACCTCGTTGACCAGGTGGTGGTGTGCGGTCATGGTCGGGCCGTTGACGGAGTTGTAGGCGGTCATGATGCCCCAGGGGTGGGCGTCGGTCACGATCGCCTCGAAGGGGGCCAGATACAGCTCGCGCAGGGCCCGTTCGCCCACCAGGTTGTTCACGGTGAAGCGGTCGGTCTCGGCGTCGTTGGCGACGAAGTGCTTGACGGTGGTGGCGACGCCGCCGGACTGGACGCCCCGGACGTAGCCGGTGCCGATCCGGCCGGCGAGGCGGGGGTCCTCGCTGTACGCCTCGAAGTGACGGCCGCCGAGCGGGGAGCGGTGCAGGTTGACGGTGGGGGCGAGCAGGACGTGCACCCCTTTGCGGCGGGCCTCCTGGGCGAGGAGGGTGCCCGCGCGGTGGGCGAGGTCGGGGTCCCAGGTGGCGGCGAGGGCGGTCGGGGAGGGCAGGGCGACGGACGGGTCGTCGGCGCTCCAGCGCACCCCGCGGACGCCGATCGGGCCGTCCGACATGACCAGGGAGTCCAGGCCGATCTCCGGCAGCGCGGGCAGGGTCCACATGTCCTGTCCGGACAGCAGCCGCGCCTTGGCGTCGAGGTCGAGCCGGGCGAGGGCCGCCTCCACGGCCGCCTCGCGGGCCTGGTCGGCCGGGGTGGGCTGGGCTTCCGGGGTCGCGGCCATGGGGCGCCTCCTGGTGGGGTGCGGTTCGGTCTCACCATCGTGCATCGACTCCCTGTGAAGCGGTAGGTTTCGTTATCTTGACGTTACAATCGAAGGGGGTTCCGATCATGGGCATGCCCTACGGTGAGGTCATGAGCGCGAGGGTGAGGAGCGAGGAGCGGCGGGCGGAGCTGGTCCGGGCCGCCCTGGAGGTGATCGCCGAGCGCGGCTACCGGGGCGCGAGCCTGGCCGCCGTCGCCGAGCGGGTCGGACTGACCCAGCAGGGGCTGCTGCACTACTTCCCGACCAAGGACGCGCTGCTGGTGGCCGTGCTCCAGGAGCGGGACCAGTGGGACGCGGTGCCGGCGACCCGGTGGCGGGTGGAACTGCTGGCGGCGCTGGTCGAGTACAACGTGATGCGGCCCGGCATCGTCCAGACCTTCTCCGCGCTGCTCGGCGAGAGCGTCACCGAGGACCATCCGGCCCGCGCCTACTTCACCGAACGCTATGCGCGGGTGCGGGAGAACTTCGCGGACGTGCTGCGCACCGAGTACGGCGAGCGGCTCCCCAACGGCCTCACCCCCGAGCGGGCGGCGCCGCTGCTGGTGGCGGTGATGGACGGGCTCCAGTACCAGTGGCTGCTGGACCCGGAGTCGGTGGACATGCCGGGGGCGTTCCGGGACTTCCTGAGCCTGCTGGGCGAGACGGACGGCGGGGCCGCGGACCCGGACCCGGCCGGCTGAACCCGGGCCCGGCGAGCTGAACCCGGGCCCGGCGGGCGGCTGAACGCGGGCCCGGCCGCCCCGGCCGCGGGCGGGACCGGGCCGCGACCGCGCCGCGACCGCGCCGCGACCGGTGCATGTCACCTCCGTCACGCCCTATGGCGCCCGTCACTCCTGTCACGCGATACTGCGGCGTCCCGGTGTGTCCTCGCACCCCACTGCGACGGAAGGATCCGAAGTTCCGTGACCTCTCTCCGTGTTCGCGTCGGTATTCTCGGTCTCGCGCTCTGTGCCTCGCTGACCTCGTTCTCCGCACCCGCCACCGCCCGCTCCGGCTCGGCCGCGCCACCGACCGTCGAGGAGGAGCGGCTGGACCGGGCGGTGCCGCAGGAGATCCTCAGGCGCTCCGGGTTCGACACGGTGGCCCCGGGATTCGCCCGGCAACTGGAACGGGCCCGCTCCTACGCGCAGGCCGCCAGGATCGTCGTACGCGAAGGGTCCGCCCTGTGGGAGCGGGCCGTGGAGCGGGCGCAGGGGCGTGGTCCGGCCGGCGGGGACCTCAGCCGGGACGACGACCGGCCGCTGTACTGGGCGCGGCTCGGGATGACCCGGGAAGTACGCGGCTGGGAGCCGGAGTTCGCGCTCGACGGCGACCGGCGGGCGGCGCTGCTCGCGCTGCTGGAACGCAGTTCGCGGGGCCAGGACGACATCGGCCACCCCCGGGGCAAGGGCGTCAAGCGGGTGCTGCTGACCGGCTTCGACCCGTTCACGCTGGACCGGGACATCAGGATCTCCAACCCGTCCGGGGCGACGGCGCTGGCCCTGGACGGCACCGTGATCCGGACCCCCGACGGGCCGGTGCGGGTGGAGACGGCCATGTTCCCGGTGCGGTGGGGGGACTTCGCCGACGGGATGGTGGAGCGGACGCTGCGACCGCAGTTGCCGAAGGTCGACCTGTTCACCACCGTCAGCCAGGGGCGCGTCGGACGGTTCGACATCGAGCGGACCAACGGGGCCTGGCGCGGCGGCACCGGCGACAACCTCAACACCGGTACGCCCGGACCGGTCCCGGTCGCCGACCCCGCCTCGCAGCCGCAGTGGACGTCCACGACCCTGCCGTACGACAAGATCGTGGCCGCGGGCACCGGGCGCTTCCCCGTCTACGACAACACCTCGGTGACGGAGATACCGGCGGGCGGGACCGCGCCGGTGATCCGGCCGGAGGGGCCCACACCGGGGTCGGTCGCGCGGTCCGGGGGCGGCGGGAACTACCTCTCCAACGAGATCGCCTACCGGGCGACGCTGCTGCGGGACCGGCTCGGGCTCGGCTCGCTGCCGGGCGGCCATGTGCACACACCGGTGCTGGAGTTCGGGGCCGGGAACACCACCGAGGTGACCGACCCCGTGTTCGTCCGCAACCGGCTGGACATCATCGCGCAGGTCAGGGCGATGGTGGCGGTTGCGGCAGGTGAGGTGCGGCGCTGACGGAGACGTCGCCCGCCGCGCCGGCGCCGCTCTCGGTGCGCTCGGTGGTCTCGGTGCGTTCGTCGCGCTCCTTGGTCTCCTCCCCCAGCAGGTCCCGCGCCATCAGCGTCGCCCCCGCCACCGCGCCCGGCATCAGGAACACCGCCACGAACGGGACCAGGAAGGCCAGGCCCAGGGGGGTGCCGAAGCCCCAGACCAGGCGCTTGCGGGAGCGCAGGAGGGCGAGGCGGGAGCGGAGTTCGACGCCGCGGCGCTGGAGGGCGACGGCCGCGAGTTCCTCGGTGAGGAAGAAGCCGGTGACGAAGAAGCCGACGACCGGGACGACGGTCTGCCCGACGACGGGGATGAAGCCGAGGGCGAAGAGGAGGATGCCCCACAGCAGCGCGCGGAACAGGATACGGAGGCTGTCGCGGGCCGAGATCCACAGTTCGCGGACGAGCGGCAGGCCGGACTCGGGGGCCGTGCCGTCGGGCGAGACGTCCCGGTCGACCTGCTCGGAGAGGTTCTCGTAGAAGGGCTGCCCGACCAGCAGGGTGACCGCGGTGAAGGTGAGGACCGCGAGCAGCAGGCTCAGGGCGAACAGGACGGCCGTCAGGAAGCCGCGGAAGAGGCCGCGCCAGGGGCCGGACCAGTCGTCGGCGAACGGGGTCGCCCAGCCGACGAAGTCCGTGCCCCACAGCACCAGCGCGCCCAGCGCCGCCAGATAGAGCACCAGGGTCACCAGACCCGGGATCAGCCCGAAGCCGTAACTCCTGCCGTGCCGGGCCATCCAGCGCTGGCCCTTGAGTAGATAGCCGAAACCCGCCCCAAGATCGTGCATGCGCAAACCCTACCCGGGGCTGTCGGGCGGGCCGGGGGCCGAGCGGGCGTGGGACGGCTGTTGTCGCTGATCCGCAACACCCTCTTGTTGCGGCTGAGTCGAACAGGTAGACCTCGCCCTACCGATCTCAGGAAGACCGGAGGAGGTACCGCGTGCGCACCACCCGATGCACCCCAGCGAGAACCGTCCTGACCACCGCCCTCGCCCTCACCACCGCGGGCAGTCTGTTCCTGACCACCCCGGCCGGGGCCGCCGGCCCCGAACCCGTCACCCGGCAGGGCGCCGCCGTCGACGAACGGGCCGCGAGCGTCCCCGAGTCGCCCGCCCGGCAGGCCCTGACCGCGCCCGTCACCGATCTCACCGGCACCTCGCGCGGCTACCCCCGCGAGCAGCACCTCACCCCGGACCCGGTGAACCCCGACGACCGGTCCGTCAAGCTGGGGCTGATCCCGTACCACGGGATCGCCGGGAAGCTGAACTCCCTGCAACGGCTGGGCGACCGGGTCAGTGTGGAGGTCGCCGGGCGGTCGGCCGGCGGGCACCGGCTGTACCTGGTCACCGTCACGGCGCCCGAGTCGGCGCGCGAGACCCGGGCACAGGACCGGATGCGGCGGCTCATCGAGGACGCGCCCGCGTCGGCCGCCCAGGATCCCGCGCTGAAGGCGTCGTACAAGACCCCGGTCTTCCTCAACGGCAACATCCACGGCAACGAGTGGGAGGGCACGGACGCCGCGCTGCGGCTGATCGAGCGGCTCGCCACGGCGAAGGACGCGCGGACCGGGGAACTGCTCGCGCGCAGCCGGCTGTACTTCAACGTGACCGCCAATCCGGACGGACGGATCGCGGGGACCCGCGCGAACTCGGGCGGCTTCGACCTGAACCGGGACTTCGTCACCGCCTCGCAGCCCGAGACGCGCGCGATGCGGCAGATCATGCTCGACAAGCAGCCGGCCGTACTGCTCGACACCCACGGCTACGTCAACGGCACCCTGATCGAGCCGACGACCCCGCCGCACGGCGAGAACTACGAGTACGACCTCTTCCTCAAGCACACCTACGCCAACGCGCTCGGCATGGAGTCCGCGGTCAACGGGCTCGGCTACACCGCGCAGCGGGACGGGGTACGGCCCGCGCAGATCCCGTTCCGGGACCAGGAGGAGGGCTGGGACGACTGGCCGCCCGTCTTCACCCCGCAGTACGCGGCCTACCACGGGGCGGTGGCCGCGCACACGGTGGAGATACCGCTCCAGGTGAACAACAACGCCTACAACACTCTCCCGGTGGAGGAACTGCGGCGGCGGTCCGCGATCAACGTGGAGGTGGCGGGGGCCGCGCTGGACGCGACGCTGGAGTACGTCCGCACCCGGCGGGCCGCGCTGATCGCCGACCAGATCGAGGTGTTCCGGCGCGGGAGCGCGGGGGCCGCGCAGGTGCCGGTGTCGGAGCGGACCGTGCCCGGGGTGCCGGGGATCGGCCCGGAGGACGTCTACACGACGACGTTCCCGCGCGCGTACGTCATCCCGGCGGGCCGCGGTCAGCGCTCCGCGACCGCCGCCGCGCGACTGGTGGACCATCTGGTCGCCAACGACATCCGGGTGGAGCGCGCCCGGCACCCCGTGCGGCTCGGCGGCACGTCGTACCCGGCCGGTTCGTACGTCGTGGACATGCGGCAGCCCCGGCGCGGGCTGGCCAACGCGCTGCTCGCGGACGGTCGGGACATCAGCGCCAGGGTGTCCGCGATGTACGACATCTCCGGCTGGAGCCTGGGGCGGCTGTGGGGTACGACGGTGACGCCGGTGACCTCGCCGATCAGCACCGCGGGACTGCGCCCGGTGGACGGGGCGGCACCGGTCGCCGAGGTGCCCCGCCGCGGTGACCTGGCCCTGCGGCTGGACGATCCGCGCGAGGTCGCGGCCCTCAACGAGCTGCTGCGGCAGGGCGTCGCGGTACGGCAGGGGCGCGACGGCGGTGTGGTGGTGGTGCCGGGTGCGGCGCGGGAGAAGGCCCGGCAGGCGGCCCGGACGCACGACGTCGTCTTCCGGACGGCCCGGGAGCGCGGGAGCGGGGTGCTGCGGCCGGTGCGGGTGGCCGCCGCGGTGACCTCGGGTGAGCTGTTCGCGCTGCGCGAGATGGGCTTCGAGGTGACCCCGGTGTCGACGGCGGTCCTCAACGCCGGGTTCGACTGGTCGGGGGTGCAGGTGCTGTTCGCGTCGGCCGGGCTGGACCACGCCCGGCTGACCCCGGCGGCCCGGAGCGCGCTGGACGGGTTCCTCGCCGGGCACGGGCTGGTCGGACGGGGCGCTGCGGGGGCGGCGCTGAGTGCGGCGGCCGGGGCGCTGGACGTGACGGCGGTGGAGGGCAGCGAGGACGCCAACGGAGTGGTCCGCCTCGTCGGCTCCGGTCCGCTCGCCGCCGGTTCGGCGTCCTACGGATTCGTCTACGCGCCGGTGTGGTTCACCGACCTCGGCCCCGGAGTGCGGGTCGAGCGGTCCTACGGGACCGGCGCCCCGCTGGTCTCCGGGCACTGGCGGGCGGGTGAGGACGGCGGCGGCGGTCCCTCGGCGGCGGCCGGGCGGGCGGCGGTGGTCAGCGGCCCCGACGCGGTGCTCTTCGGCACGGAGCCCCTCTTCCGGGCCCATCCGAAGGGGGAGTTCGCCCAGGTGGGCCGGGCGCTGTTCGCGATGGCGGGGAGGTAGGGGCCGGCGGGTCCGGTGGCCGGCCGCCCGACCGGCGGGTCCGGTGGCCGGGCGCCCGCGCGAGGACCGCACCCCGGGGACGGGGTGCGGTCCTCGCCGTACGGCGGAGGGGCTCAGACCAGGGTCACCGTGATGTTGCCACGGGTCGCCTTCGAGTACGGGCAGACCTGGTGGGCCTTGTCCACCAGGGCCTTCGCGGTCTGCGGGTCGACGTTCGGGACGGTGGCGGAGATCTCCACGACGAGGCCGAAGCCGTCGTCGTTCTTGCCGATGCCGACCTTGGCGGTGACGGTCGAGCCGGAGACGTCGGCCTTCTCCTGGCGGGCGACGACGGCGAGCGCGCCCTGGAAGCAGGCGCTGTATCCGGCGGCGAACAACTGCTCCGGGTTGGTGCCGGTGCCGCTGCCGCCCATCTCCACGGGCGGGCTGACGACGACGTCGAGCCTGCCGTCGTCGGTGGCGACCCGGCCGTCGCGGCCGTTCTCGGCGGTGGCCACGGCGGTGTAGAGGACGTCGGACTGCTGGATGGGCATGGGCTGCTCTTCCTCCTCGGTCCGTCCGGATTCGCGCCCACGACCCCGGACGGTTTCGGAAAGAAGTTACCGTATACCGGAAAGCGAAGACACCCCGAGCGTGCCCTGGGACGTCCGGCGACGGCATCCCGGCCAGGCCCCTACAGGCCGACGATCATCTTCCCGGTGTTGGCGCCGCGCAGGACCCCGAGGAAGGCGTCCAGGGTGTGCTCGATGCCCTCGACCACGGTCTCGCGGTACTTGAGGGCGCCCGAGGCGACCCAGGGGCCGGCCTCCTGGACGAACTGCGGCTGGAGGTCGAGGTGGTCCATGACCAGGAAGCCCTCCATCCGGCCCCGGACCTGGATGAGCCGGGCGAGATTGCGCGGGCCGGGGACGGGCTCGGTGGCGTTGTAGACGGAGATCATGCCGCAGATGGCGATCCGGCCGCCCAGCTTCAGCTCGCCGACGGCCGCCTCCAGGTGGTCGCCGCCGACGTTGTCGAAGTAGATGTCGATCCCGTCGGGCGCGGCGGCGCGCAACTGCTCGGCGACCGGGCCGTCCTTGTAGTTGAAGGCGGCGTCGAAGCCGTACTCCTCCCGGAGCAGCGCGACCTTCTCGGCGGAGCCCGCCGAGCCGATGACCCGCCCCGCCCCCTTCAGCTTGGCGAGCTGGCCGACCTGGCTGCCGACGGCACCGGCCGCGCCGGAGACGAAGACCGTGTCGCCCTCCTTGAAGTCGGCGATCCGCAGCAGTCCCGCGTAGGCGGTGAGGCCGGTCATGCCGAGCACACCGAGGTACGCCGACAGGGGCGCGGCCCCGGGGTCCACCTTGACGGCCTGCCGGGCGTCCACGGCGGCGTACTCGCGCCAGCCCAGCGAGTGCAGGACCTGGTCGCCGACGGCCAGGCCCTCGGCGTTCGAGGCCACGACCTCGCCGACCGCGCCGCCCAGCATGGGCTCCCCCAGCTCGTAGGGCGGGGCGTAGGACTTGGCGGCGTTCATCCGGCCGCGCATGTAGGGGTCGACGGAGAGGTAGCGGTTGCGTACCAGCACCTGGCCCGCGGCGGGGGTGGGGAGCGGGGTCTCGACCAGCGCGAAGTCCGCGGGGGCGGGCCAGCCGACGGGGCGGCTGAGCAGATGCCATTCACGGCTGACGGCGGGGAGTGCGGGGGTGTCGCTCATGTGATGGGGACCTTCCAATTACTTCAGTACCTAAAACAACCATGCTCTTTAATATTTCAGCCTGTCAAGTAAAGGGGTACGCTGGAGCGTATGGCGACACCATCCGCTCACTCCGTCCGCACCGGTTCCCCGGCCCGTCCGGCCGCCCCGCGCCCCGACGCGCTGACCATGGAGGTCGTGGATCTGATCGGCTCGGTCGTGGCCCTCTACCACGAGGAGTACGAGGAGGCCGCCGCCGAGCACGCGCTGACCGGGGCCCAGGCCAAGCTGCTCAGTCTGCTGTCGCTGGAACCGCTGCCGATGCGCAAGATCGCCCACAAGCTGAAGTGCGAGCCGTCGAACGTCACCGGGATAGTGGACCGGCTGGAGTCGCGCGGTCTCGCCGAGCGCCGCCCGGACCCGGCGGACCGCCGGGTGAAACTGGCCGCGGCGACGGACGAGGGCCGCCGGGTCGCCCGCGGTCTGCGGGACTCCCTGCGCTTCGCCCGCGAGCCGCTGGCCGGGCTGACCGAGCGGGAACGCCTGGCCCTGCGGGACCTGCTGCGGCGGATGCTGCCGACGGAGGCGTAGGGCCTGTCGTTCGGGTGGCCCCGGGGGCGAACCGCCGGGCCGGTCCTGGCCCGCTCCCCCGCGGGTTCCTAGCCTCGGCCCATGGCGACCCTCTGGGACCTTCTCCAGGACTGCATCCCCGACGACCACGCCCGCCAGGTGACCTCGCGCTACTACGTCGACGAGGTCATGGGCGGGCCCGGCGCACCGGGGCAGGTGGTCGATCTGGGATGCGGACGGGGCGCCTCGGCCGCGCACTTCAAGCGGCACGATCCGAAGGTGCGCTGGGTCGGGGTCGACATCCGGGACTCCCCCGAGGCCCGGCAGCGCCGGCCGGGCGGCGAGCCGGTGGTCCACTTCGACGGCGTACGGCTGCCCTTCCGCTCGGACAGTGTGCCGCTGATCTACTCGCACCAGGTCTTCGAGCATGTGGTCAGGCCACGGGATCTGCTCGCGGAGATCGGGCGGGTGCTGCGGCCGGGCGGGCGGTTCATCGGCAGCACCTCGCAGTTCGAGCCGTACCACTCCTTCAGCCTGTGGAACTACACGCCGTACGGGTTCCGGGTGCTGGTGGAGGAGGCCGGGCTGACGCTGGAGGAGATCCGGCCCAGCCTCGACGGAGTGACGCTGATCCTGCGGACGTACCACCCCGACCGCAAGGCGGAGTACGGGCGGTTCTGGAGCGAGGAGTCGCCACTGAACACCGAGATCGACGACTGGGGACAGCGCACCCGGCGACAGACAGCCCTGGTGAACCTCCGGAAGCTGACCTTCTGCGGACAGTTCGCCTTCCGCGTCGCCAAACCCCCCGCTCACGGGTGAACCCCCGGGCGGCCCGGCGGGGGTGAGCCCCCGGACGGCCCGAGACGGGCGGGTCCCCGGGCTGTCCCACACCGGTGCGCCCGGGGCCGTCCGGCACGGGCAAGTCCCCGGCCCGTACGGCACGGGTGCGCCCCGGACCGCCCGGCCCGGGTGCGCCCCGAGACCGACCGGCACCGGGCCGACCCGGACCGACCGGCACGAGCAAGCCCCCGGACGGTCCATGACGGATGAGGCACCGGACGGTCCATGACGGGTGAGCCACCGGACCGTCCGACACCAGCGGACCCCGGGCCCACCCACCACCGGCCCGCCCCGAGCCCACCCCCACAGGCCAAACCCCAGGCCGTCCCCCGGCCGACGGGGGCGGTCCGGCACGGGCAAACCCCGGGACCGACGGACACCGGACCGACCCTGACCGACCCGCACGAGCAAGCCCCCGGACCGCCCGAGACGGATGAGCCACCGGACCCCGGGCCCGCCCACCACCGGCCCGCCCCGAACCCACCCCCACAGGCCAAACCCCAGGCCGTCCCCCGGCCGACAAGGGCCGCCCGGCACGGGCAAACCCCGAGACCGACCGCCGCCGGACCGACCCGGACCGACCCGCACGAGCAAGCCCCCGGACCGCCCGAGACGGATGAGCCACCGGACCGTCCGACACCAGCGGACCCCGGGCCCGCCCACCACCGGCCCGCCCCGAGCCCACCCCCACAGGCGAAACCCCAGGCCGTCCCCCGGCCGACAAGGGCCGCCCGGCACCGGCAAACCCCGAGACCGACCGCCACCAGGCCGACCCGGACCGACCCGCACGAGCAAGCCCCCGGACCGCCCGAGACGGATGAGCCACCGGACCGTCCGGCACCAGCGGACCCCGGGCCCGCCCACCACCGGCCCGCCCCGAACCCACCCACACAGGCCAAACCCCAGGCCGTCCCCCGGCCGACGGGGGTCGTCCGGCACGGGCAAACCGTCGGACCGACCGCCTCCGGGCCGCGCCGGGCCGGACGACATCCGCCCGTCCCGAACTCACCCGCACAAGCGAGCCCCCGGGCCGGGCCGGGGGCCGCCCGGCGCAGGCAAACCCCCGGGCCGGCCCGGAGCGACCGGCACCGATCCGGCCGGAGCCGACACGTACCGGCGGGCCCCCGGGCCGTCGCACGGGCGGTGGGGTGCGTTCTCAGCTCGGGACCAGGAGGTTCGTCCACTCCCGGGCCACCTTTTCCAGGGAGAAGGTCTCTCGGACCTGGGTGCGGGCCTGCCGGCCGGCTTCCTGCCAGCCCCGCTCCCCCAGGCCGTCCAGCGCGTCGGCGACGGACCGGGGGTCGGGGTGGATCCAGCGGCGGTCGTAGATCTCGTCCGCGCCCGGCCACGGCAGCAGCGCGGGGACGGCGCCGGAGGCCATGCCCTCGGCCGGGGCGAGGTGGAAGCTCTCGTCGTCGCTGGTGGACAGGACATGGCCGACCCGGCGCAGCCAGCCCGCCACGTCCGGGCCGAACCGGTCGAAGACCACCGCGCCCTCCAGCAGCGGTGAGGTCTGCATCCGGCGCAGGACGTCGTCGTAGTGGGCGCGCTCCTCGGGCTTGTTCCAGATCCACCAGTACTCCCACGGGGGCTTGGACTTGACCGCGAGATGCCAGCGGCGGTCGCGGGCGCGCAGCGCCTCCAGGATGTCGAGGCCGAGGTCGAGGCGTTTGCGGCTGGGCGCGATGCCGATCATGCCGAGCCGGAAGCGGGCGCCGGGGGCCTTGGGGCGGTCGAGTTGTTCGGTGTCGACCCAGTTGGGGACGACGGTGACCTTCTCCTTCGGCCAGCCGGTGACGTCCAGGGTGCGGCGGGCGTAGTAGGTGCTGACGCAGATCACCCGGTCCACGTGCTCGATGGCGACCTGTCCCGGCCAGGCGGCGTCGAGTTCGAAGCGGTGCAGCCGGACGATCAGCCGGCTGCCGGGCCTCTTGTGGCGGCTGAACCAGACGGCGGCCGGGCCGCACCACTCGACCACCACCACATCCGCCCAGTCGGCGAGCGCCCGGCTCGCGGCCGGATCGTGGCGGGCGAGGGCGGGCCAGGCGTCCACCCGGACCTCCAGCCCCGGCAGGGCGCGGAAGTGGTCGAGGAGCCGGGTGAGGAACTTCAGGTCGTGGCCCGCGACCCCGATCCGCAGCGGCCGGGACCGGGCGGTGACGGCGGGCGGGGCGGCGGGGAAGGCGCGGTCGAGGTGGCCGCGCCAGCGGGCGACGGCCGCGCGCAGGGTGTGCCGGTCGGCGGCGGCCCGGCAGCGCTCGGCGGCCAGGGCGCGGCTGCCGGGTTCGCGCACCGCGCGGGCGACGGCCGCCACCGCGTCCTCGACGCCCGCGCGGCCGGGGACGTAGAGGGGGTAGTCGGTGCCGAGCAGGGCCTCGTGGGCGGGGGTGCGGTTGAGGACGACGGGCAGGCCGAGGGCGCCGAACTCCAGCACCTTGGTGGAGAGTTCGAGGCTGGAGTCGAGGGCGGGCCCGCGCCAGCCGAGGCCGAGGTCACAGCCGGCGGCGATCCGCATGGCCTCCTCGCGGGGCTGTCCGCCGTGGTGCCGGACGCCGGGGGTGGTGTGCAGCGCGCGGGCCATGGCGGTACGGAACTCCGGGTGCCCCGGATCGTCGTGGATCTTGTCGCCGACGGTGTGCAGTTCGGCCTTGATGCCCTGTTCGGCGAGGAGGGCGGGCAGCCGGGTCATGGGGAGGGTGTTCCACAGGGGGGCGAACTTGCCGGTGTAGACGAGCCGGAAGGGGTCGTGCGGCTGCTCGCGGTCGGGCAGCGGGAAGCCGGGTTCGGGCACGGCGGGCGGGCTGAGCACGCACTTGCCGTACGCCTCGGGCACCCAGGTCTCCAGCAGACAGCGCAGTTCCTCGGTCTGGCAGAGCAGCCGCTGGGACGCCTCGGCGATCCGGGCGAGTTCGGCGCGGGCCTCCTCGGTCATCTCGGCCGCCGACTGGGGGATGTCGGTGAGGTAGGCCCAGATCCGGCCCTCGAACCGGCCGTCGGCCACCACGCGGGTGACCAGTCGACGGCCGCGCAGCACCAGCAGGTCGCAGGGGTCGGTCTCGTCGAGCCGGGCCAGCAGCGCGGACGCCTGTACGGGCGAGAGCGGTCGGTCGGGGGCGCCGGGCACCAGCCGTTCCTCGTGCGGGCGGACCACCCGCACACCCGGCAGTCCGGCCAGCGGGTCGATCAGCCGGCCGGTGCGTACGGGCGCCTTGAGGACCAGCCGGGTGCGGCAGCCCGCGCCGGAGAGGGCCTGCACGGTGGACTGGGCCCAGACGGCGGAGCCGTCGATGAGGTTGAGGTCGACGTCGCCGTAGACGAGGGCGTCGAGCGTCCGGCCTCCGGCGGTGCCGGGGGTCCTGGAGGTCCCAGGGGGCCCAGGGGGCCTGGAGGTCCCAGGGGGCCCAGGGGGCCCAGGGGTCTCTGGGCTCCCGGTGGTCTCGCGGCTCATGCCGGCTCCTTCCCGCAGCAGGCGAACAGTCGGTGGCCCCGGCGTGCCCACAGCTCGGGCGGGGTGCCGGAGGCGTGCAGCGACCGGCGGACCAGGAGGGGGCGGAGTTCGGGTACGTAGGTGTAGTCGTCGCCCGCCGGGGTGCTGCCGACGGCGTCGGCACCGGAGTACTCCTGCGCGCACATCAGGTCGAGGAGAAGGGTGTCGGGGCGTTCCTCGGACAGGTCAGTCCAGTCGGCCACCCAGGGGGCGAGGGGCGTCCCGGTGCGGACCGTGACCCCGGCGGCGGTCAGTTCGCCGAGCCCCGCCGGGTCCGGTACGACGACCTCGGCGGGCCGGTGCCGCTGGCTCAGGACGTCGCCGACCAGGCGGGAGATCCCGGCACGGTCGCGGGGCGCGGCGAGGACGCAGATCCGGCGGGCGGCCAGCGGGTCGGGGGCGCCGACCCGGCGGGCGAGTTCGGCGAGACGGACCCGGGTGCTGTCGGTGCGGAACACCTCGCGCAGCCGCTCGCGGCCGTCGGCCCGGGGGTCCAGGCTCGTCAGTCGTACGCCGGTGTCGGTGTCGAGGACGGCGTCCCAGGCGAGCCGGGACAGGCCGGGCGCGGAGGAGACCGGGGCGTCCCGCCACAGCACGCAGGCGCGGCCGAGACGGCGGGCCTCGGTGAGCAGTTCGGCCAGGCCCCGGTCCAGGTCGGGGGCGAGGCCGGTGCCGGTGTGCGCCCAGGGGCCCTCGCCGGTGCAGGCGCTGAGCTGGACGAGCAGGGCGTCGGGGTCGGTGCGGCGGACGACCTCCACCCCGTCGTGCGGCAGGGCGCGGTTGACGACGGCGTCGGCCGCGAAGTCGGCGGCGGTGGCGTCGGTGAGGACGCCGGCGAGGACCAGCCGGTCGCGGGGGGTGGAGGTGAACGCCCGGTAGGTGAGGTACAGGCGGTCGTCGGCGGCGGCGGGCGGTTCCGGCGCGGCGGGGGGTGCGGCGGCGGGCGCGGTGCCGCGCGGGGTGGCGGGGGCGGCCGGACCGGGGTGGGTGCGTCCGCGCCACAGCCCGTACAGCTCTCGGGGGAGTCGGGTCGCGCCGCGCTTGGGTGAGCGGGCGGCGGAGACCAGGGCCCGTCCGACGCGCAGGGAGGTGGAGCCCTCCAGCATGGTGACGCGGGCCTGGAGCACCTCGACCCGGTCGCGGGCGCCGCGCAGGGCGGCCGAGAGCTGGGCCTTCTCGCGTTCGGCGGCGGCCAGCCGTTCGGCGAGCCCGTCGCCGTGGCCGTCCCCGCGGGTGGCCTCGCTCTCCTCGGCGGCGCGTTCCAGGTCGAGTACGCGGGCCCGCAGCGAGCGGGAGACCAGATCGGCGAGGACGTACTCGTCGGCGATCCGCAGGGCGGTGGCGAAGCCCTCGGCGGGGACCGGGCGGCCGAACCAGTCCTCGGGCGGGAGGAGTTCGTCGGTGCGGGTGAAGACGGCGCCCGCGTGCAGATGGACGTAGTCGAGCGGGGCGGCGCGCAGGACCTGGCAGTGGTGGGCCACCAGGGCGTCGAGGAGGCGGTGGTAGGGCAGGTCGGGGCCGCGGTGTCCGAAGACGATCACTCCGCGTCCGCCGGGGCGCATCCGCTGGAGGACGGAGAGGACGGCGGACTCGGGGCCGTGCAGTTCGGGGTCGGGGCCGTGGCAGACGAGCACGAGTTCGCCCTCGCCGACGGCGTCCTCCTGTCCGCCGCGCCGCAGGGCGACCCCGTCGGGCAGATGGAGGTAGGGCTCCAGGTCGAGCCGGCCGGGGGTGGCGTCCACGACGGTGGCGACGCCGTCGAGGTGGGGGCGGAGCAGATCGGTCAGACGCATCAGCGGGTCCTCGTGAAGACGTGGAAGCCGACCTCGTTCTCCCGGAAGCCGTACGGGGTGAAGCCGGTGGGGCGCAGGCCGAGGGGTTCCAGTTCGCGGGCGTAGTCGGCGGCGGGGCGGTGGACGATGTAGTCGCCGCGCGGTCTGCGGGTGGCGGTGTCCTCGTCGGTGACGATGAGCCGGCCGGTGAGCCGGACCAGGGAGGCCAGGTTGCGCAGCCCGGCGGCCCACTCGTCGTCGTCCAGGACGTGGAAGAGGACATCGACGCAGAGCACGACGTCGTACGGCCATGGGCTGCGCCACTGGTCCAGCGCGGCCACGCCGTAGCGGGGGCCGCCGCCCTCGGCGCGGGCGTGGGCGACAGCCTGCTCGCTGGCGTCGAAGGCGTCGACGCGGTGCCCGCAGCGGTCGAGGGCGCGGGCGAAGTGGCCCTTGCCGCAGCCCGCGTCGAGCGCGAACAGCGGGGCCGTGGCGTCGGACAGGTCGCCGACCAGCGGGAGCAGCGCGCCGAGCCGGACGGCGTAGAAGATCTCGTTGCCGGCCCGGTCGAGCCCGATGTGCCCGCCGGAGGCGAGCGAGTCGCGGTCGCGATGGCGGCTGTCCCAGTAGGAGCGGGTCCACTCGGTGGGGTGGCTGTCCTCCCGGACGGGTTCCACGGGCTGGGGAGGCCCGGGGGCCTCCGCGCTCCCCGCCGCCTCCGCCGCCTCCGCTGCCTCCGCCGCCTGCGCGGGCTCAGCCATGGTGGTCCAGCCAGTGGGTCACGACGTTCGCGATGCGCGGGCCCGCTCCGCCGTCCCACAGGGGTGGGCCCTCGGAAGGGGGGCGGGGGTCGGTGTCGAGGAGTTTGCGCAGGGCGGGGACGAGTTCGGCGGGGGTGATCAGACGGTTGGTGCCGTGGGTGAGGGTGACGGGGCGTTCGGTGGTGGTGCGCAGGGTGAGGCAGGGGACGCCGAGGACGGTGGTCTCCTCCTGGACGCCCCCGGAGTCGGTGATCACCGCGGCGGCGCCCTTGACGAGGCTCATGAACTCGACGTAGCCGAGCGGGTCCATGATGTGGACGCCGGGCGCCCCGTCCAGGCCCGCCGCGCCGAGGGCGGCCCGGCCGCGCGGGTGGAGCGGGACGGCGAGGTCGACGAGCCGGGCGGCCTCGGTGAGGGCGTGGGCGGCGGTGCGGACGGCCTCGGGGTCGTCCACGTTGGCGGGGCGGTGCAGGGTGACCACGGCGTAGCGCTCGGGCAGCGCGTGGGCGGCGCGGGCGGCGGCCGGGTCGAAGTGGTCCAGATGGGTGAGCAGGGTGTCGATCATCGGGTTGCCGACGAGATGGATCCGGTCGGCGGGGACGCCCTCGCGGGCGAGATGGCCGACGGCCTCGGGGCTGGTGGCGAAGTGGAGGTCGGCGAGCTGGTCGACCAGGCGCCGGTTGACCTCCTCCGGCATCGCCATGTCGAAACTGCGCAGCCCGGCCTCCACATGGGCGACGGGGATCCCCAGTTTGGCGGCGGCCAGCGCGGCGGCCAGGGTGGAGTTCACATCGCCGTAGACGAGGACGAGGGCCGGGTCCCAGGCGGTCAGCTCACCCTCCAGGGCGATCAGCAGCTCGGCCGTCTGGCGGGCGTGGCTGCCGGAGCCCACCCCGAGATCGACGTCCGGGCGGGGCAGCCCGAGCTGCCGGAAGAAGATGTCCGACATCCGTTCGTCGTAGTGCTGGCCGGTGTGGACGAGGACCTGTTCGCAGCCGGCCGTGCGTAGCGCGGCGACGACCGGTGCGGCCTTGACGAAGTTCGGCCGGGTGCCGACGACGTGGAGTACGCGCCCGTTCATGTCGTACGTTCTCCGCTCTTTCCGCCTAACGTGACGTTATGTCACATCATCTCCCCCGTGCTCTCAGTCTGGCCGCATCCGTGGCGTGGGGCGAGCTGCGCCACGACCCCGTCCGGGCGGCACTGCTCGGGCTGCGGATGCTGCCGCCGCCGCTGCGGCGCCGGGCGGGGTGGCTCGAACGGCGACTGACCTCCCGGGCCCGGACGGCGGGTCCGGCCGCCACGCCGGGCGGGGCGCGCGGAATGGGTGGGCCTGGCGGATCGGGCGGGTCTAGCGGGCCGGGCGGGGCTGGCGGGCCGGGCGGGGCTGGCGGGGCTGGCAGGCCAGGCGGGCCTAGCGGGCCAGGCGGGGCCGGCGGGGCCGGCGGGGCTGGCGGGCCGGGCGGGCCGGGCGGGGCTGGCAGGCCAGGCGGGGCTGGCAGGCCAGGCGGGGCTGGCAGGCCAGGCGGGCCTAGCGGGGCTGGCAGGGCTGGCAGGGCTGGCGGGCCTAGCGGGCCAGGCGGGACTGGCGGGCCAGGCGGGTCCGGCGGGGCCGGTGGGTGGGTGCGGGCGCCGTTGCCCCGGGTGGTGCCGCGGCCGGTGCCGGGGCGGGTGCTGCATCTGGTGACCAACGGGCTGCCGTTCAAGCACGCCGGGTACACCGTGCGCACCCAGAAGATCGCCGAGGCGCAGCGCGCGGCCGGGCTCGACCCGCATGTGGTGACCCGGATCGGGTTCCCGGTGGCGCAGGGCGTGCTGGACGGGCGCCGTACGCAGTCGGTGGGCGGGGTGCCCCAGCACCGGCTGCTGCCGCTCTGGCTGCCGTACGGGCAGGGGCCGCTGCTGGCACGCAACGCCGAGTTGGCCGGGCGGCTGGTGGAGCGGTTGCGTCCGGCGGTGCTGCATCCGGCGACCGACCACGGCAACGGGCGGGTGGCGCTGGCGCTGCGGGCCGCCTACGGGCTGCCGGTGGTCTACGAGGTGCGGGGGTTCCTGGAGGACACCTGGCTGACACAGGCGCCGGGGCGCAGCCCGCGGGACCCGACGTACCGGGCCCGGCGTGAGCTGGAGACGCACTGCATGCGCGAGGCCGATCTGGTGCTGACCCTGGGCGCGGCGATGAAGGAGGAGATCGTGGCGCGGGGGGTGCCCGGGGAGCGGGTGCTGATCGTGCCGAACGCGGTGGACGCGGCGTTCCTCGCGCCGCCGCCGGACGGGGCGGCGCTGCGGGCGCGGCTGGGGATCGCGCCGGAGGAGTTCGTGGTGGGCACCGTCGGCAGCCTTACGCCACACGAGGGACTGGGGACCTTGCTCCATGCGGGTGCCCGGCTGCGGCGGCGCGGGGTGCCGGTGCGGCTGCTGATCGTGGGGGACGGTCCGGAGCGTCCGGCGCTGGAGCGGCTGGCCGGGGAGCTGGGGCTCGGGGACGGTACGGCGCTGTTCCCGGGGCGGGTGCCCCATGCTCAAGTGCGGTATTTCCATGGGGTGTTGGATCTGTTCGCGGTGCCGCGCACGGACGATCGGGTGTGCCGGCTCGTGACCCCGCTGAAGCCGGTGGAGGCGATGGCGAGCGGGCTTCCGGTGGCCGCGAGCGATCTCCCGGCGCTGCGGGAACTCGTCGATCCAGGCGAAACCGGTCTGATCATTCCTACTAATTCACCCGATTCATGGGCTGAAGCGATCGAAAAGATGATTTACGGTCGAAAACGGTCCGAATGGGGAGCGGCAGCGCGCGAGGTGGTGGCTCGCGACCGCACCTGGACGCGGGTCGCAGAGACGACCCGCGAGGCGTACCGCGCCCTCGGTTGCGTCTGAGGCGCGGGCCGCACCACTTCACGACCGCGTCCGGCACCGGACGGGGGAGGAGTGCCATGCAGGTCGCGCGGAACGCACAGGTCCCCGAGGCGGAGCCCGCCCTGGAACTGGCGGTGATCGGCCTCGGCTACGTCGGACTGCCGCTGGCCCGGGAGGCGGCCACCGTCGGTCTGCGGGTCGCCGGGCTCGACCGCGACCCCCGGATCGTGGAGGGCCTCAACGCGGGACGCTCCCATGTGGACGACGTCTCCGGCGACGATGTCCACCGGATGCTGGCGGCCGGCTTCACCGCCCACACCGACTCCGCGCCGCTGGCCCGGGCCCAGACCGTGCTGATCTGTGTGCCGACCCCGCTCAACTCGGACGGCGGCCCCGATCTGAGCGCGGTGACGGCCGCCGTGGAGGCGGTCGCGGCGCATCTGCGGCCCGGACAGCTCGTCGTCCTGGAGTCCACCACCTATCCGGGCACCACCGAGGAGGTCGTCCGGCCGCTCCTGGAGGAGAAGTCCGGGCTGCGGGCCGGGGAGGACTTCTCGCTCGCCTTCTCCCCCGAGCGCATCGACCCCGGCAACCCCGGCTACGGACTGCGCGACACCCCGAAGGTGGTCGGCGGCTGCACCCCGTCCTGCGCCGCGCGGGCCGTCGCCTTCTACGGCAAGCTCGTGGACACGGTCGTACAGGCCAAGGGCACCCGTGAGGCCGAGATGGCCAAGCTGCTGGAGAACACCTACCGGCACGTCAACATCGCCCTGGTCAACGAGCTGGCCGTGATCAGCCACGAGCTGGGCGTCGACCTGTGGGACGCGATCCGCTGCGCGAGCACCAAGCCGTTCGGCTTCCACGCCTTCCGGCCGGGCGCCGGCGTCGGCGGCCACTGCATCCCCATCGACCCGAACTACCTCTCCTACAAGGTGCGCTCCTCGCTCGGCTACGAGTTCCGCTTCGTGGAGCTGGCCCAGGAGATCAACCGGCGGATGCCCGAGTACGTCGTACGCCGCGCCCAGGACCTGCTCAACCACGCCGGACGGCCCCTCCAGGGCTCGCGGGTGCTGCTGCTCGGGGTCACCTACAAGCCCGACATCGCCGACCAGCGGGAGTCCCCGGCGGTGCCGGTGGCCCGGCTGCTGCGGCAGCGGGAGGCGGAGGTCGCCTACCACGACCCCCATGTCCCCGAGTGGTCCGTCGACGGCGCCTCCGTGCCCCGGGTGACCGAACCGCTGGCCGCGGTCGCCGCCCACGACCTGACGATCCTGCTCCAGGACCACTCCAGCTACGACCTGCCCGCCCTCTCCGACGCGGCCCGGCTGCTCTTCGACACCCGGGGGCGGATCTTCCGGCCCGGGGTCGAGGTGCTCTAGCCCGCGCGGGTGCCGAAAGGTGCTGCTGTCATGCGCATACTCGTGGTCACCGTCGTCCACCATCCCGAGGACGCGCGCATCCTCCACCGGCAGATCGCCGCGCTGAGGGAACGCGGCCATCAGGTCACGTACGCGGCGCCGTTCGCCGCCCGCCAGGCGGTGCCCCGCCCCGACGTCGAGGGCCTGGACCTGCCCCGGGCGGTCGGCCGCGACCGCCGTACGGCGCTGCGCGCGGCCCGCGCCCTGCTGGCCGGCCGCGGCGCCGAGGCGGACGTGGTGCTGCTGCACGACCCGGAACTGCTGCTCGCGCTGCCCGGCACGATGCGCCGCTGGACCAGCGCGGGACGGGCCCCGGTCGTGGTGTGGGACGTGCACGAGGACACCGGCGCGGCCCTGGTGATGAAGCCCTGGCTGCCCGCCGTGCTGCGGCCCCCGGTGCGTACGGCGGTCCGCGCGGCCGAACGGCTCGCGGAGCGGCGCGTACGGCTGCTGCTCGCCGAGGACGCCTACCAGGAGCGGTTCCGCCGCGCCCACCCCGTGGTGCCCAACCTCCCCCTCGTGCCGCCCGCTCCGCCCGAGCCGCCCGGCCCCGACCGGGCCGTCTACCTCGGCCATCTCTCCCGGGCGCGCGGCGCGCTCGACCTGGTGGAGACGGCCCGGCTGCTCACCCCCGACGTACGGGTGGAGGTGATCGGCGCGGCCGACCCCGATGTCCGTGGCCCGCTCACCGAGGCCGACCGGGCGGGGGTGCTGCGCTGGCACGGCTACCTCCCCAACGACCGGGCCCTGGCCCTGCTCTCCGGGGCCCTGACCGGCCTGTCCCTCCTGCACGACCAGCCCAACTACCGGCACTCGCGGCCCACCAAGGTCGGCGAGTACATGGCCCACGGGCTGCCCGTGGTCACCACCCCCACCCCGCTCGCCGCGGACCTGGTCGAGCGGCACGGCTGCGGATTCGTCGTCCCGTACGGGGATCCCGCGGCCGTCGCGGAGGCGGTACGGCGGCTGCGCGACGACGAGGGGCTGCGCCGGGAGTGCGCCGAGCGCGGCCGGGCGGCGGCCCTGGCCGAGCTGGACTGGACCGAGCGGGCGGCGGAGTTCGTGGACCGGCTGGAGATGTGGGTGAAGGAGGCGCAGGCCGAGGCGGGCACCCGTCCGCGGCTCGCGGTGGCGGGCGACGCGACAGGACCGTTCTGACCACCCCGCCCACCTCACGTCCCTGACTTCCGTATACGTCTTAGGGTCTGTCGTTTGGATCAGCCTGGCTATGAGAAGCGGTGCTGTTCGGTCGGCCCGAGCGGGGTCTGGTGCGTGGAGCTGCAAGGCGGAGGAGGGCGGCGACGCGATGGGGGTCCCTCCCGCGCGAGCGCAGCCGAGCGTGGGGGAGTCGGCAACCGACGACAACGCCGCAGATCCGTGGGCCAGACCCCGCGACGCCGGGATGATCCAAACGAGAGGCCCTAGGTACACCACCACAGGAACCGGTCGCACGTCGGTGTCGGGGTCGGTTCGGGGGTCGGCTCCGGCTTCGGAGGCTCGGGCCTCGGGTCGGTCGCGGGTGGGGAGGACGGTTCACCGGCGGGCGGGGTCGGGTCGTCGACCGGCCCGGTGTCCCCGGCCGGGGAGGTCCCGGGCCCCTCGGAGTGCGGTGCCGAACTCGCCGACTCCTTCGGGGACTTGGCCGACCCCGGGGGCGACCCCGAGGGTGATCCGGAGGGCGATCCGGACGGGGAGGCGCTGTCCTCGGGGGACGCGTCCGGCGGGCTCCCGGGCGTCGTGGGGTGCTCGCTCCCGGCCGCCTCGCCGGAGCCGCCCCCGTCCACCGACCTGTCCCCCGCGACGGCCGGTCCCGGCTCGGGGTCCCTGCCGTCGATGCCCAGCTCGGCGAGGCTCAGCCCGCCCGCCGCCAGGACGAACCCGGCCGCGACGAACAGCACGCGCCGCCGTCGGCGCCGGTGCGCGGCGGCCTTGCGCTCCCGCCGGGTACCGCCGGAGCGGCGGCGGGAGCGGGGGGCCTGGGCGGACTGGGCGGCCTGGGGGGACCGGGGGGACCGGCCGGTCTGGGCGGACCGGGGGGACTGAGGAGACAGGGGGGACTGGGAGGACTGGTAGGACTGGGGGGACTGGGAGGACTGGTAGGACTGGGGGGACAGCGAGGACAAGGGGGACGGGAGCGACGGAAGGGGCGCCTCCCCTTCCGTACGGGGCTCGTCGCCGTCATCCTTCGGTACGTCGGGTTCCTCACGTGTCTCCGGCTCCTCCGCATACCGGCGGAGCCGTTCGGCTGGAATGCCGCACCCCGGGCACGTGAGGGCGCCGTTGAGGTGCCTTCGGCACGGGTCGCAGTAGTCCATGACGCCGGAAGGTTAGGTTCCCTGACCGTCGTGTTTCCGGGCGGCGCTGTGAAAGTTCTGCGAGAGAACGCCCTGTCGTCTGTCGACCGCGCAGTGTCTCCGCTTCGACACATATTCGTAAAGTTTCCAACGAGCCCTCTTCACAGAAGAGGACTTAGTCAAACAGAATCCAACACGCCCGGTTCCGGGCGGTCTTCCCCCCTCACTCACCACCTCACTCTGTGCCGTCCCACCCCTCTGGTGTCGCCGCCCCACCGCGTCCCACCCTTCCCAACCGCGCTGAGAAACTAGGAAGTTCACTATGCGCAATCGCCGAGCCGCACTGTCCGCCATAGCCGTGGCCGCCTCACTCACCCTCACCCTGACCGCGTGCGGCCAGAGCGGTGAGGGCGGCAGCGAGCAGGGCGCGGGCGACGCCAAGAACGCCACCATCGGGATCGCGATGCCCACCAAGTCCTCCGAGCGCTGGATCGCCGACGGCAACAACGTCGTCCAGCACCTCAAGGACAAGGGGTACAAGACCCGGCTGGTCTTCGGTGAGGACGACCCGGACCAGCAGGTCTCCCAGATCGAGAACCTGATCACCCAGGACGTCGGGGCACTGATCGTCGCCGCCATCGACAACAAGTCCCTGGGCAATGTCCTCCAGCAGGCCAAGGACGCCGGCATCCCGGTGATCTCCTACGACCGGCTGATCCTGGGCACCGAGAACGTCGACTACTACGCGTCCTTCGACAACGAGAAGGTCGGCGAGCTGCAGGGCAGCTACATCATCAAGCAGCTCGGCCTGGACAGCGGGAAGAAGGGGCCCTTCAACATCGAGCTGTTCGCCGGGTCCAACGACGACAACAACACCCGCTACTTCTTCCAGGGCGCCATGAACGTCCTCCAGCCCTACATCGACAAGAAGCAGCTCGTCGTGGGCTCCGGCCAGACCTCCCTCAACCAGGTCACCACCCTGCGCTGGGACGGCGGCACCGCGCAGAAGCGCATGGACGACATCCTGACCTCGGCGTACAAGTCCAAGCGGGTCGACGCGGTGCTCTCGCCGTACGACGGGATCTCCATCGGCATCCTGTCCGCGCTGAAGTCGGACGACTACGGCTCCAAGAGCAAGCCGCTGCCGGTGGTCACCGGGCAGGACGCCGAGGTCGCCTCGGTGAAGTCGATCATCGCGGACGAGCAGACGATGACCGTGTACAAGGACACCCGGCAGCTCGCCGAGGTCGCCGCGAACATGGTCGACTCCGTGCTCAAGGACAAGAAGCCCGAGGTCAACGACACCAAGACCTACGACAACGGCGCCAAGGTCATCCCGTCGTACCTGCTGGACCCGGTCAGCGTCGACAAGGCCAACTACCGCGAGGTCGTGGTCGACTCCGGGTACCTGAAGGAGAGCGACCTCAAGTGACGCAGGCCGTCATCGAAGAAGCGCGCCCGGTGCTGGAGATGCGCGCGATCGGCAAGAGCTTCCCCGGCGTGAGAGCGCTGTCGGACGTCAACCTGACGGTCCGCGAGGGTGAGGTGCACGCACTGTGCGGGGAGAACGGGGCCGGGAAGTCGACCCTGATGAAGGTGCTCTCCGGTGTCCATCCGCACGGCAGCTATGAGGGGGAGATCCGGTTCGAGGGCGAGCTGTGCAGCTTCCGGGACATCCGGGCCAGCGAGCGGCGCGGCATCGTGATCATCCACCAGGAACTCGCGCTGGTGCCCTATCTGTCGCTCGCGGAGAACATCTTCCTCGGCAACGAGCACGCCCGGCGCGGGATCATCAGCTGGACCGAGACCCTGCGGCATGCCACCGGGCTGCTGCGCCGGGTCGGGCTCGGCGACCATCCGGACACCCGGGTGGCGGACATCGGCGTCGGCAAGCAACAGCTGGTGGAGATCGCCAAGGCCCTGTCCAAGAAGGTGAGACTGCTCATCCTGGACGAGCCGACAGCGGCCCTGAACGACGAGGACAGCGGTCAACTCCTGTCGCTGATCCTGGAGTTGAAGAAGCAGGGCATCACCTCGATCATCATCTCGCACAAGCTGAACGAGATCCGCCGGGTCGCCGACTCGGTGACCGTCCTGCGCGACGGGCGTACCGTCGAGACCCTCGACGTGCGCTCCCCCGCGACCACCGAGGACCGGATCATCAGCGGGATGGTGGGCCGCGATCTGGAGCACCGCTTCCCCGAACGCACCCCGCACGAGGCGGAGGCGGACGCGGCGCCCGCGCTGGAGATCCGCGACTGGACCGTGCACCACCCCATCGACCAGCAGCGCAAGGTGGTGGACGGGGTCTCCCTGCACGTCAGGCGGGGGGAGATCGTCGGTATCGCCGGGCTGATGGGCGCGGGCCGCACCGAACTGGCGATGAGTGTCTTCGGGCGCTCCTACGGGCGGCACGCGAGCGGCACGGTTCTCAAGGACGGCCGGGAGATCCGTACCCGGACCGTGCCGGAGGCGGTGCGGCACGGCATCGCGTACGTCACCGAGGACCGCAAGCACTACGGGCTGAACCTGATCGACACCGTCCACCGCAACATCTCCCTGACCGCGCTCGGCAAGGTGGCCCGGCACGGGGTGGTGGACGAACACGCGGAGCGGCGGGTCGCCGAGGGCTTCCGCACCTCCATGAACATCAAGGCACCGACGGTGTTCGAGCCGGTCGGCAAGCTCTCCGGAGGCAATCAGCAGAAGGTCGTCCTCAGCAAATGGATCTTCGCGGATCCTGAGGTGCTGGTGCTGGACGAGCCGACGCGCGGGATCGACGTCGGCGCCAAGTACGAGATCTACACGGTGATCGACCGGCTCGCCGCCGAGGGCAGGGCGGTGGTGTTCATCTCCTCCGAACTGCCGGAACTGCTCGGTATGTGCGACCGGATCTACACGATGGCGGCGGGCCGGCTGACGGGTGAGTTCACCCGGGAGCAGGCGTCGCAGGAGGCACTGATGCGGCAGATGACCAAGGACGCGGAGGTGTCCGGATGAGCGGGGACGTGGTCGGGCTGCTGGTGGCCGGCCTCCGCCGCAACATGCGGCAGTACGGCATGCTGATCGCGCTCGGACTGATCGTGGCGCTGTTCGCCGTGTGGACCGACGGCGATCTGCTGCTGCCGCGCAATGTGTCCAACCTGGTGCTCCAGAACAGCTACATCCTGATCCTGGCGATCGGGATGATGCTGGTCATCATCGCCGGGCACATCGATCTGTCGGTGGGGTCGCTGACCGCGTTCATCGGCTCGATGGCGGCCGTGTTCATGGTCCGGCACGATCTGCCCTGGCCGGTGGCGGTGCTGCTGTGTCTGGCGATGGGCGCGGTGGCCGGGGCGGTGCAGGGGTTCTTCATCGCGTACGGCGGCATACCCTCGTTCATCGTGACCCTGGCGGGCATGCTGATCTTCCGGGGGCTGACGGAGATCTTCCTGGAGGGGCAGACGCTCGGCCCGTTCCCGGAGGGGCTCCAGAAGGTGGCCAACGGGTTCCTCCCGGAGATCGGACCGGACAGCAACTACCACAATCCGACCCTGCTGCTGGGGTTGGCGCTGATCGCGTTCGTGGTGTTCCAGGAGACACGGGACCGGCGGCGGCAGCGGGAGTTCTCGCTGGAGGTGCTGCCGCGCAATCTGTTCCTGCTGAAGCTGGTGGCGCTGGGCTCGGCCGTGCTGGTGCTGACCCTGCTGCTGGCCAGCTACAAGGGTGCTCCGATCGTGCTGCTGATCCTCGGCGCGCTGCTGGTCGGCTTCGGCTATGTGATGCGCAACGCGGTCATCGGGCGGCATGTCTACGCGATCGGCGGCAACCTTCCGGCGGCCCGGCTGTCCGGGGTGAAGGACAAGAAGGTCACCTTCCTGGTCTTCCTCAACATGGGGATGCTCGCGGCGCTCGCGGGGCTGGTCTTCGCGGCCCGCTTCAACGCGGCCTCCCCCAAGGCCGGGCTCAACTTCGAACTGGAGGCCATCGCGGCGTCCTTCATCGGCGGCGCGTCGATGAGCGGCGGCGTGGGGACGGTGCTCGGCGCGATCATCGGCGGTCTGGTGCTGGGCGTGCTGAACAACGGCATGAACCTGGTCGGGATCGGCACGGACTGGCAGCAGGTCATCAAGGGGCTGGTGCTGCTGGCGGCGGTCGGCTTCGACGTGTGGAACAAGCGGAAGGTGGGGTCGTAGCCGAGGGATGGGCAGGGTGGGGCCGAAGGGCGTTCTCGCCCGCCTCTTGAACGGCCCTGCCCCGCACCCCGTATAGAGGGACGGCCCGTGCTCCCCCGCGCGGGCCGTACGCCGGACGGGCCCGGCGCTCCTCGCCGGGCCCTCCTACGACCGGAGGTCCCCTCTTGCCAGGTGATGTCACCTCGCTGTTCCGTGACACCGCGGTGGACTTCCGCACCCCCTGCAATCCGTACTTCCCGACCCCGGCGATGTTCGAGGAGATGGCGGCGCGGCTGCCGGAGATCCTCACCTACTACCCGAGCAGCGCGGATCTGGTCACGGCCGAACTGTGCTCCCTGCTGCGGCTGCCGCCGCAGTGCGTGGCGCTGGGCAACGGCTCGACCGAGCTGCTCACCTGGATCGACCATCTGCTGGTCCGCAGGTCGCTCGCGGTCCCCGTGCCCACCTTCGGGCGCTGGACCGACCAGCCGATGGAGACCGGCAAGCGGGTCGACATGTTCCCGCTCCAGGAGTCCGGCGGCTTCGCCCTGGACCTGGCCCGGTACGCGGAGTTCGTCCGGGACCGCGACACCCAGGTGGCGGTGCTGTGCAATCCGAACAACCCCGACGGCGGCTACGTCCACAAGCACGCGGTCGTGCAGTTCATGGACGCGATGGCGGACCGGGACCTGGTGGTGATCGACGAGTCCTTCCTGGAGTTCGCGGACGCGGAGGCCGAGCCGAGCGTGGTGCAGGAGGCGATGATCCGGCCGAATGTGATCGTGCTGCGCAGCCTCGGCACCAACTTCGGGCTGCACGGCCTGCGCTTCGGCTATCTGGTCGCCAACCCGGCGCTCGCGGGCCGGATCCGCTCGACGCTGCCGAAGTGGAACCTCAACTCCATCGCCGAGTACGTCGTCTTCATGCTGAAGGAGCACGGAGCGGACTACGCGCACGGCCTCCAGCGGATCCGCCGTGACCGGCAGGACATGGCGACCGCCCTGTCGGGCCTGCCCGGGCTGACGGTCTACCCGTCCCAGGGCAACTTCCTCTTCGTACGGCTGCCGGTGGGCGCCGAGGGCACAGTGGTCCGCGACCGGCTGGCCGCCGAGCACCAGATCCTGGTCCGCGAGTGCGGTGACACGATCGGTTCGTCCAGCCGCTTCCTGAGACTGGGGGTACGCCCCCAGCCCGACGTGGGCCGTCTGGTGGCAGCCCTGGCCCAGATCCTCTACGGCGCCGGAAGCCGGGCCCCGGAACAGCACCACGGGACCGGCTACAGCTCGGGGACGGCGGCGGTCGACCGCCTGGTCGGCGCGACGAACGGAACGGGCCTGCAACTCCCCCCACCACCCCCTCCCCCACCGACGCCGCCCCCCGCCGTGCCGCAGCCCCTCCCGATGCCCGCACCCATGCCCACACCGGTGCCCGCACCCATGCCGATGCCGATGCCCGCCGCCGACGTCGGTCCCACCCCGCCGGGTGTCCCCGCCCAGGGTGGGCTCACGGCGGCCCAGGTGCGCGGCACCACCGGGTACGCCCCGGCACTGGGATGGCAGCAGCCGGCCGGCTGGCCGAACGCGGGATAGCCGGTCCGGCCATGCGAACGGCTCCCTCCCCGTGCCGCACACGGGGAGGGAGCCGTCGTAGCGCTCAGGAGGTCAGCCGAGAGCGGAGAGCAGCTCTCCCGCCGCTTCGGCCACCTCCGGGTCGGGGTCGTCCACGAGGCGTTGTAGCGTGCCCCGGCCGGACTCCACGTGATGCCGGCTCTCCGTCTCCCAGGCCACCTTCTCCCGGTACCGCCGCGCGTCCGTGCCGGACGCGGCCGAGGCGGTGGACTCCCACTGCCGGGCCGCGTGGATCCGGGCGAGGAGGCCCACGAGGTCCGCGCGGACGCGGACGGCGGGCTCCCCGGCCAGTTCCAGCAGGAAGGGCACCACGTGCGGTGTCGCCTCCGACACCACGAACCCGAGGGCGCACACCCGGTCGCTCAGTTCGTCGAGCGCCGCGCTCGCGGACACCTCGTCGCCCCAGGCCACCGTGGAGAGCAACGGCGGAAGGTCCCGGGCCGGACCCTGTGCGTCCGTGAGTCTCCCCCAGGGCACCTGGGGAAGCCGCTTGAGTATGCGCCCCATCGCTCAGCCTCCCATGTCGGTGATCCGGAGCCGCGACATCACAGCCTGGCACATGTCGCAGCCGGGCAGGACCTGCCGGTTGCGGCGATGGCCGAAGGGTTTGTGCAGCATCGCGAGGCTGCGGCTGCCGCGTACCAGGTCCCCGGCGCGCATCGCCTGGGCGATGCAGCCGATCTCGGCGCAGCCACCGTGGTGGCCGACCTGGAGCACGACCCGGCGCAGGGACAGCGGCAGACTGCGGATGTCCTCGGCGGAGCGGTTCCGGCTGGTGTCGAAATACACCATGCCCGAGGGGGTCCACAGACCGCTGGCCACACCCTCGTTCTTGCCGGGACCCATCCGCTGGAGGTCCGTGTAGACGCGGAGATCGCTCTCCTCGTCACCCGGGCCGCACTGGTTGTGGTTGAGGACCGGTGTCGAGCCGAAGAGCACATAGAACGTGTGCGCGTCGGTGACGGTGAGGTTGTGGACGGTGGCCTTCTTCGCCGTCCACGCCTTGACGGCGTCGATCTGGACCCAGGCGCCCGAGGACGTCTGGAGCCACTGGCCCGCCTCCAGGTCACCGGCGTCGACCCACTCCCGCAGGGACGGCACCCAGAAGGGGTGGCCGGCGGTCGCGGTGACGGTCGCCGTGGCGACGTCGGCGGTCGATCCGTCATGGACCGTGAGCGTGATCCGCACCAGGTCCTTGCGGCCCTTTCCGACGATGGTCGCCGCCGCCGTCTCCACGGTGGTGCGGCCCGTCTCCGGGTCGGTGGCGAGCACCTTGTCGCCGACCCTGACCTTCTCGATCGGCCGGGTGCTGCCGTCCGCCATCAGCACCTTCGTGCCGGGCACGAAGCTGTTGATCTGGCAGACCTGGCCCTGGGCCTCTTCCTTGGCGGACTCCCGGGCCTCGTTCTTCACCTCCTTGGCGACCTTCTTGACCGCTCGTTTCACCTGTGACGGCTTGGGCCGCGGCTTCGGCTGGGAGCGGGGCTTGGCGCGCGGCTTGGGACGGGCCGCCGCCTTGCGGGCCGCCGCTCTGCGCGCCGCCGCCTTCTTCGCCGCCGCGCGGGCGGCTCGGGCGCGTGCCTGTGCCGCCGCGCGACGGGCCGCCGCGCGTTTGGCCGCGGCTCGCGCCGCCGCCCGCTTGGCCGCCGCACGCTTGGCCGCCGCCGCCTTGCGGGCCGCCTCACGGCGGGCCTTGGCCGCGGCACGCTTGGCCGCCTCGATCGCCCGCTTGCGGGCCAGGGCAGCCGCGCGCCGCGCCGCCGCCTGGGCCGCCTTGCGGGCCGCGATGATCGCCGCACGGCGGGCCGCCGCGCGGATGGCCGCCTGGATGGCGATCCGGGCCGCGATCCCGATGAGGACGGGGAAGAACTCGCCCGTCGGGTCGGAGAACGTGGCCGGGGCGTTGTTGCTGTAGGCGTACGGGTTCATCGTGGCCGGCTGGCCGTAGTCGACCATGGGGTCGACCTGGATGAACCGTCCGGTGGCCGGGTCGTAGTCCCGGGCACCGAGCCTGGTCAGGCCGGTGTCCTGGTCGACGGTGCCGCCGACGAAGCCGCGCTGTCCGGGCCAGGCGGCGGGCTGCTGCCCGCGTGCCTCGCCGAACGGCATGGACTTGCGCCGGGTGACACCCATCGCCGGGTCGGCCAGGTCCACCACCGTGTTGGCGGTGCCGTGGTGGTCGGCCAGCATGAGCTGACGGACCCCGCCGGTGCCGCGGACCACGGTGGAGCCGTCGGGGAGCCCGTAGAAACGCTCCGCCGTGGCCTGGGTGTTGGCCGCGTTGACGGTCAGCTCGGCCTCGCCGAGGTACAGCGTGCGGCTGCCGTCGGCCCCGGTGCGGATGAGGCGTTCCCCATTGCCGCCGTACAGGTACGACGTGGTCTTGCTGCCGCCGCCCTCGACGGGCTGGGTCACCTTGCGCAGCTGGCCCTCGATGTCGTACTCAAGGGTCTGCTCGGTGCCGCCGTGCTGACGTCCGGTGGTGTTGCCCGCCTTGTCGTAGCCGAAGGTGGCGAGCGTCTGGCCCTGCGGGCCGGTGGACTTGACCTCGGCCAGCGCGTTGGGACCACCCACGCCCGGCTTGCCGTACACATAGTCACGGGTGACGTTCTTGGTGGTGTCGCCCGTGGTGTCGTGCTCGACGAGCTGGGTGCGGTTGCCCGCGGTGTCGTACTCGAAGGACTGCCAGTACGCCTCCGGGCCGCCGACGGTGTCCTTGGACGGGCCGGTCGCGCAGTTCTCGGTCTTCGCGGTCCAGGCGGAGGTCATCTGCCGGAGCCGGTTGTAGGCGAAGCACTGCGTGTCGGTCTTGCCCGCGTCGGGCGCTGCGGCCCCGGGCGTGTCGGTGATCTTGGTGACGTTGCCGGCCTCGTCGTACGCGTACCGCGTCTCGTTGATGCGCAGCGGGGCGATCGAACGGTCGAAGGTGGAGGACTGCAGACGGCGGGTGAACTCGTCGTAGACGTAGGTGCCGTAGACCTGCTTGCCCGCCGGTCCCGCGTCCGTGCGCAGGATCTCCCCGAACGCCGAGTACTGGGCGCCGGCGAGGTAGGTGGACGCGCCGCCGATGAAGATGGGCAGGTCGTCCGTGTTGTAGCGGAAGACGATCCGCTCGGTGACCAGTCCGCCGAGGCCGGGGACGGAGATCCAGGAGAGGTTGCCGGTGGGCGTGTACGCGTACTCGTACTCGTAGGTGCCGGCCAGGCCGGTCTCCTCAGTGGGGATCACCGTCTTGGTCTTCTTCACCCGGTAGGCGTCGTCGTAGGCGGTGACCTCCTCCCGGTACTCGCGTCCGCCGTCGTGGCGGATCTGTGCGGTGGGCAGTCCCTTGGCGAGGGTGTCGTACGTCCACTCCACGCGCTTGGGGCCGGTGGGGCTGCCTTCCCGCAGGGATGTGGTACGGCCTCCTTCGTCGTAGGTGGTGAACAGGGACCGCTTCTGCGGGTCGATGGTCTCGACCACGTTGTCCGCGTTGTCGTAGCGCAGTTCGGTCCGGCCGCCGTCGGGGTCGGTGATGGCGGTCTGGCGTCCGCGCTTGTCGTACTCGAACTCGGTGACGGCGCCGCCGGGGGCGGTGACCTTCATCAGGTTGTCGAGGTCGTCGTACTCGTAGAGGGTGTCCCGCCACTTGGTGCGGGCCTCGTCGGTGTACTCGCGCATCCGCTCGACGCGGCCCTCGGCGTCCTCGAAGGCGGCCGTGACCGTGTCGCCGCCCGGCGGGATCGTCGTGGAGACGTCACCGTCGCGTTCGGTCGTGGTGCGCAGTTTCTCGGTCCCGCGGTAGTAGGTCACCTCGGCGGTGGGCTGGCCCAGTCCGTCGAAGGTGACGCGGTTCTGCGAGGGGACCTCGTTGTCGCCGACCTGGAGGAGCTTGGCCTCGGGATCGGTGGCGTGGTAGTAGCCGTCGTTCTCCTTCCAGACCCGGCCGGCGCTGTCGTAGAAGGTGTCGTTGACGATACGGCCCGCGCCGACCGCCTTGTCCTGGGTCTGCCGCTCGCGCAGCAGACCGTCGAGGATCTCGTACGACACGGCGTACTCGCCGTTGTCCTTGAGCGTGCGCGAGGTGACGATCGTCGGGCCGTCGCGGCGCACGGTGTAGTCGTACGTCGCCGTCGGCGTCTGTGTCGCCGCGTCGCGGTCGATCTCCCAGACCTTGAGGAGCCGGCCCAGCGGGTCGTACTCCATGGTGGCCTTCTTGCCGTTGGCGTCCTCCTCGGTCAGCGACATGCCGCGGACGTCGTCGAACACCGTGGTCTCGGTGTGGCCGAGGGGGTCGGTGGAGATCTGCTTGACGGGCCGGGCCACCGTGGTCGGCGTGTACGTGACGGACGTCTTGCGGTTGTCCGCGTCCCAGGTCGCGGTCTCGCGCCCGTGGATGTCGTACTGCGTCTTGTCGATGGTGACGTGGCCGGTCCCGGCGCCGTTCAGCTCCTGGACCTCGGTGGGCAGGCCCTTGGTGGGGGCCGCGCCGAAGGCCAGGTCGTCGTAGAGGGTGCGGGTGTCCTCCACGACCTCGGCGCCGGTGGTGCCGCAGGCGCCGAGCGTGGTCCGCTCCCGCGACTCCAGTTCGATCAGGTGCGCCGCGGTGTTGCGGGCGTAACTGACCGTGGAGCAGCGGATCTTGCCGCCGGCCGTCTTCTCCTCGACCTGTGTCGGCAGCCCGTAGCTGTCGTACGTGGTGGTCTCGGTGGAGGTGCGCCAGGTGGTGCCCTTGACGTGTTCGCGGGTGCGGACCGTCTCGGGACGGGCCATCCACGCTTCCAGCGGGGTGGTGCCAGGGCGGGTGCGGGTCGCGGTCTTCACGGCCCACGGGAGGGTGACGGTCGAGGAGTCGGCCGGGCCTCCGTCGGAGGAGTAGCCGATCTGCTCCAGCAACTGGCCCTGGTACTGCGGCAGGTCGTCGTGGCTGGTGCCCTCGCTGGTGGTGACGCTGGAGGTACGCGTGCCCGAGCCCAGTTTGTCGCCGTGCAGTCCGCGGAAGTAGCGGTGCTCGGTGAGCTGCTTGACGTCGGTGCCGCCGCCGAGGCGGGTGCGGACCTTCTCGTAGCCCCGGTACTGCGACCAGGTGCGGTTCTTGTTCTCGGTGAACTCGCTGTCGTCGTACGCCCAGGCGGCGCCGCCCAGGAATTCGTACGACGTCACCTTGGCGGGGCTGTCGGTGACCAGGTCCTCCTCGCGGACCTCGGTGACCAGGTACTTGTGGAACCAGTCCTGCACCGGCTTCAGGGCGCCCTTGGGCGTCCAGTACTGCGGGTAACAGCGCATGGTGTTGGACTCGGGGCTCGCCGGCATCCGCTTCGGCTCCAGGGCCTGGCAGTCGCGGGGCGAGTAGGTGATGCCGATCCGGCCGCCGGTCTCGGTGTCGATGGCGTGGATCCGGTGGCGGGAGAACGGCGGCAGTCCCTCGACGCCGTCGACCCGGTTGTCCATCTGGATACCGGCGAAGGACACCTTCGGCATCGCGGCCGTGGCGCCCGCTCCGTGGCCGGTGCGGGTGAGGGACTCCAGCCACAGGGCGGCGGAGGTGCCGTCGCCGGTGGCCGGGTAGGACGAGTCCAGGGCCCAGGAGTCGACCGGCTTGAGCGCGGTGCCGGAGAGCACACTGGTGGTGATCTTCGTCAGCCGCTTGGTGGACCAGAAGGTCGGGGAGAACTTGTCGGTGCACTTGGCACCGGAGGCGCACTCCTGGTCGAGCGGGGTGTCCGGCCAGTGCTTGGCGTTGGCCGTGGTCCGCTTGGACTCCGCGCAGTCGAACGAGGCGTTGGGCACGCAGCGTTCGGCGAGGGTGAAGGCGACCCGGCCGGCCGGCTGGGCGCCGAACAGCTTGTCCGAGCGCAGCCCGTAGTCGATCCGGGAGAGCTGGGCGTTACGGTCGTAGGACGCCTGCTGGTCGGCCTTCATGTTCTGGCCGTAGAAATTGGTCCACTTGTTCCACCACAGGGTCATGGCGTCGCCGAGCGGGTCCACGACGTAGTCGAGGTTCCAGCGGTACGCCTGCTTGCAGTCGGAGTCCATGAACGCGGTGGCGTGGCAGGGCTCGTCCGGGTGGTTGCCGAACACCGGCACGGTGAGCGCCGAGTTGGTGACCGTGCCCTCGGGGGCGCCGGGGAGCTTGTTGAGCCCGAAGTGGTACTGGGTGCCGTCGGTCGTGGTCAGCAGCCAGTACTCGCCGTCCTTGGAGCCGTTGGCGGCGCCGGTCTTGCGCTGGAGGCGGGAGCCGTCGTCGTCGGCGGGGCGCCACTCGTCGGTGCCGTCCTTCTTGACGAGTTCGGTGGTGTTGCCGCCGAGGGACATCACGACATGGTCGGAGCCCCAGCACAGGTCGCCGCTGTCGCCGATGTTGTTGGGCTTCTTGCCGCCCACCTCACCCTTGTCGTCCGAGCAGGAGCGGAAGCGCCGCTCGATGAAGCCGGGCTCGTAGTCCCAGCCCTCGGCGATCCAGGAGGACTGCCCGTTGGTGGAGGCGGTCCGGCCGTCCACGGCCTGCGAGGAGTAGGAGAGTTCCACCTCGGGCTGCGGGCCGCCGGGCACCTCGGGCGCCTCGATGGGGTACGTCCACGAGAAGCCGCCGGAGGACGAGCCCGCCATCCACGAGCCCGACGGTGACAGCGATGTCGCCTCGTGGCTGCCGCCGGGTCCGGAAGCGGCGGCGGTCGCCGCGAACACGGCGGGCGCGGCGGCCAGGTCGGCGGTGCCGGTGACGGTCTTCGCGACCGGGTCGTTGGCGCCGGGCAGCGCGGTGCGCGCGCGGCAGCGTTCCAACTCCGGTGTGGTCAGGGCGCAGGCCGGCAGGCGGTGGAGCCGGAGCCGGGAGCCCCAGTCGCCGCCGTAGGTGTCCTTGATGGCGGCGTAGTCCAGCTCCAGTTCCACGGAGCCGGAGGCGGCCGGGGCCAGTCCGTCACCGCCGGGCGCGGCGGTGAACAGCACACCCGCGACGCCTGCCTCGCGGGCCGCGGCCGGGTCCTTGACCTGGACGTCGACGGCGCTTCCGGCGTCGGCCGTGGCACGCTTCGGGGCGGAGCCGGAGGTGCGCAGGCCGTTGCCCTTGCCCTTGCCCGCCTTGGTGGCGCCGGGATCGGCCTGACGGACCCTCACCATGTGGTCCTGCACGGGGCTTTCGCCGCGGGGTGTGCCCTCGGCGAGGCCGTCGGCGCCGTCGGCGCCGGTGATCAGGGGCGCCTTCCTGGACGCCCCCTCGGGCAGGTTGTCGCGACGGTCGGTGACGAGGGTGGTGAAGCCCTCGGCCTTGATCTTCCCGGCCGAGGCATGGAAAACGCCCTCGGCGTCGTCACGTGCCTTCGGGCGTTTCTTCTCGAAGTCCCTTCCCGGGACTGACCTTTCGCGCTGGACGTCCCCGAGCCGGGAACTTCCGTCGGCGGCACTCGCGTCGTCGGGTATGAGTCCGACGAAGAGAACCAGTCCCACGAACAGGGACACGGATCTGTGCCAATGGCCGAAGTAGCGCAGCTGTCTTATCAGCTGGTCCACTACAGGACCTCCCCCTTACTCACTCTGCCACTCACTCTGTGTGATGGAGTGGTGAACGGTGAGACACAGTAAGCGCTCTCGATCTTCCTGACAAGTAATTCACAGGTAATGCGACAACCCCCACTTCGGTCACACGTCAGTCAAGAAAACCCCTGGTGGCGTGTACTGTTCGGCGTCGCGGCCCACGTGGATGGGCCGCCCCGGACCCTCACAAAAGGGTCCGTCGGCATCGACTCCGGGGGGATTCGCCCATGCCAGAAAAATCCCGAAGACCACGCCCGGCACATCGCTGGTCGCGGGCCGCGCTCGTCGCGGTGCTCGCCGGCGGGACGCTCGGGCTGACACCGCTGACGGCACCGGGAACCGGTACGGCCGCGGCGGCGGACTCCGGCTCGACGGCGGTGACCGCCGAGGAACGCGCGCTGAAGCGGGCCGCGCGGACCGGTGAGCCCGTGGAGGTGGTCGCCGCCCGCTCCGAGACCAGTGAGACCCACGCCCTGCCCAACGGCAATCTGCGGACCACCCAGCACACCCAGCCCGTGCGGGTGAAGCGCGAGGGTGCCTGGCTGCCCGTCGACACCGACCTCGCCGTGCGGGCGGGCCGGGTCGCACCCAAGGCCACACCCGGTGACATCACCTTCTCCGCGGGCGGTGACACCCGGCTGGTCACCCTGGCCGACCGGGGCGGTGAACTCGCCCTGACCTGGCCGACATCGTTGCCCAAGCCAGTGCTCGACGGCACCACCGCGACCTACCCGGAGGTCTTCCCCGGGGTGGATCTCGCGGTACGCGCCAGCGTGGACGGCTTCAGCCAGGCGCTGATCGTCAAGACACCCGAGGCGGCGAGCCTCCCCGAGCTGAACCAGGTGGGCTTCGGCCTCCAGGTGGAGGGCCTCGACGTCCGCAAGGACGCCACCACGGGCACCCTCCAGGCGGTGAACGCGGCCGGTCAGACGGTGTTCGCCTCCTCGACGGCCCGGATGTGGGACTCGTCGGGCAAGGAGGCGGAGGCCCCGCCTCCGGCCGCGCTGAGGACGGCGGGCACCACGGCCACCTCCGCGGAGCCCTCACCCCTGACCCCCGGCACCAAGAGCAGCGAGGTCGGGGTCGAGGTCACCGACACCAAGATCGTGCTGACGCCGGACCAGAAGCTGCTGGACGCACCGGACACGAAGTTCCCGGTCTACATCGACCCGCGGATGACCGGCACCCGCGAGGCGTGGACCATCGCCTACAAGCCGCACCCCACCAACAGCTACTGGAACGGCACCGGTTGGAGCGGCGGCACCACCAACGAGGCCCGGGTCGGCTACGAGTCGTCCACCGGCGGTACGGCCCGTTCGTACTTCCGGGTCGGCTCGAAGTTCCTGGCCGGGGTGAAGGTGATCGACGCGCAGTTCCAGATCACCGAGACCCACTCGTGGTCCTGCACCCCGAAGCCGGTGGAGCTGTGGCTGACCAACCCGATCTCGTCCAAGACCACCTGGAACGACCAGCCCACCGAGCTGGCCCGCCAGGACAGCCGTAACTACGCGCACGGCAACGAGACCTACGGCTGCCCGAACAAGGCGGTCGACTTCACCGCCAAGGACGCGGCGGTCAAGGCGGCGGCCGGCAAGTGGTCGACCGTGACCTTCGGGCTGCGGGCACCCAAGAGCGCCGAGGACGCCAAGGACGAGTACAGCTGGAAGAAGTTCAGCCCGGACGCCAAGCTGATCGTGGAGTTCAACCGCCTCCCGAAGGCCCCCTGGGCGCTGGACACCATCCCCAGCACCAAGGTCGGCACGACCGAGTGCGGCAACGGCTCCTCGTACGTGACGCTGGGCAACACGGATGTGCAGCTCACGGCGCAGGTGTGGGACCCGGACGGCGGTGACGTCAATGTCCAGTTCCATCTGTGGGCCACCGGCAAGCGGGACCTGCCGCCCGGACTGCTCTTCGACAAACGGGTGAAGGTCACCGTCAAGGCGAGCGACTCCAAGGGCGCCCAGGCCCGGGTCACCGTGCCCAAGGACCTGCTGACGAAGAACATCGGCGCGAGCAACGGCCAGTTCTCGTGGAAGGCGCAGGCCGAGGACGCGGCCGACGCCAACTTCGCCACCGACTGGACACCGACGGTCGGCGCGAACGGCTGCCGCTTCGGCTTCGACCCGAACGCCCCCGCGGTCATGCCCACGGTGACCTCGCAGAACAATCTGTTCCCGGAGACCGCGCCCGGCGCGGAGCCGGTCGAGGGCGCGCTGGCCCGCACCGAGGGCACCTTCGAGTTCGGTGCGAACGGTGTCGGCGACGCCACCAAGTACCTGTACGACCTGGACCGCACCCCGCCGAGCAAGGAGGCGAAGCCCGCGGCCAAGGGCGGTTCGGCGACAGCCAAGATCACCCCGCTGACCCCGGGCCCGCACGTCCTGTACGTACGGATCGTGGACGCGGGCGGCAACCCCGGACCGGTCTACCCGTACCGGTTCTACGTCAAGAGCCCCGGTGTCCCGGACAAGCCCGGTGACGTCAACGGCGACGCCGCGCCGGACCTGTTCGCCGTGGACGGCACCGGCAATCTGCGGCTGTACGGCGGCACCGGGAACGGCCGGGTCGCCACGATGCTCCCGCTGTCCTCCGACGGCGGCTGGACCAACTCGCTGCTGACCCACCGCGGTGACTGGACCGGTGACTTCTACGAGGATCTGGTCGCCCGGCGTTCCGACGGCAAGCTGTGGGTCTACCCGAACAACGGGCAGGGCGAGTTCACCGACGACACCAAGCAGGAGGTGCACTTCTTCCCGGACGCGGAGACGGAGGTGGCGCTGGACCCGGCGACGATCAAGCAGATCGTGTCGGTCGGCGACATCACCCCGGACAGCGAGACGTCCAACCCGGACTTCGTGGCCGTCATCGGCGATCAGCTCTGGTTCCTGCCGGGCCACGCGTACGGCACGGTCGACTCCGGCTATCTGATCGGCACCCGCGGCTGGGGCGTCATGCAACTCGCCTCCCCCGGTGACGTGGACGGCGACGGGTTCGTGGACCTGATCACCCGCAGCACCTCCACCGGCGAACTGACGGTGTACCGCGGCACGGGCCGGGACGCGGACGGCGACGGTGTCCCCGACGGCGGCACCGACCCGTCGTCCCTGGGCTCCGGCTCCAGCCGCACCCCGTACGGCACGGGCTGGACCACCACCGCCCGCCCGCTGTTCACCGCCTCCGGTGACAGCGACGGCGACAACATCCCCGACCTGTGGACGACGACCGCCAACACCACCGCGGGCCTGGAGTTCATCCCCGGCCGCCGCACCGGTGTGCACGGTCCGCCGGCCGTGGTGGGCTCGGGCGGCTGGCAGTCGATCAAACTGATCTCCTGACCGGCAGCATGGTGTGACCGACGGCCGGCCTCCCGCCAGGGGGGCCGGCCGTTTCATCGTCCGCCGCCCGGCCCCGCCCACTTCGCCCCGTCGATCTCGGCCCGCACCGTCTTGCCCGGCGGCTCCCGGTCCACCACCTCCCACCGATCCGCCAGCGCCTCCACCAGCACCAGCCCACGCCCCGACTCGTCCAGCCCGGCCGGTTCCGGCACCCGCCGCGGCCCCGGCGGCCGGACCTCGGTCCTGGTGTCGGTCACCTCGATCCGCACCCGGTCGGCCAGCAACGACAACCGCACCTCGAAGCCCCGCCCGGGCACCCGCCCGTGGGTGACGGCGTTGGCGGAGGCGAGGAGATTGATGAGCACCCCTCGTGAACTCGCCTGGTTCAAGAGCAGCTACAGCTTCGAGGGCGCGGTGAAACTTTCCCTTTGTGCGTATGACATGCACAGATCTAAGATCAGCCGTTCTTTCGACCGGTATCGACCGAGGGATTCCCCGTGCACCGTTCCGCACCACCCACGCCCACCCCCGGCAGGCGAAGACGTCTGACGCGACGGGCCCTGACCGCGGCTCTGCTGGCCGCTCTCGTATGTGCTCCGCTGCCCCTGTTCAAGGATCCCGCGTTCGCCGGGGACGCCGATCCGGCGCCCGCGACGCCCGCGGTGGGGCAAGGCAGCGGCGGTGCCCGGGCCGAGATCGTGTCCGAGCGCACCGATTCGACCACCACCTGGGCCAACGCCGACGGCACCACCACCGTCGAGACCCACACCGGTCCGATCCGGGTCAAGCAGCCCGACGGCGGCTGGCGGCCCGTCGACACCACCCTCGTCGCCGAGGACGGTGTGGTGCGGCCGAAGACCGCCGCCGCCGACATCACCTTCTCCGGCGGCGGCACGGGCGAACCGCTGGCCGAGGTCACCCGCGGCCGTCACACGCTCGGTCTGGACTGGCCCGGCACGCTGCCCGAGCCCCGGCTGGACGGACCGACCGCGGTCTACCCCGGCGCGGTCGAGGGCGGCGATCTCGTGGTCACCGCCCTGAAGGAAGGATTCTCCCACTCCGTTCTCCTGCACCAGCGGCCCGACGGCCCGGTCCGTTACCGGCTGCCCGTGTCGGCCGACGGCCTCACCTTGCAGGAGACCTCGGACGAACGGCTGCGCTGGAACGACAGCAGTGGCCGCGCGGTGGCCACCGCGCCCCTGCCGGTCATGTGGGGCACGGGCGAGAAGGCCGCTTCCGGTGAGCCCGAGGACCTGGCCGCCATCGACGTCACGATCGAGCGGGACGCGGACACCGGCGGCCAGGTCCTGGTCCTGGAGCCCGACCCGGCGTTCCTCGCCGACCCCGGTCTGCGGTACCCGGTCACCATCGACCCGACGGACTCCCTGCTCGGTCCGGTGACCGACACCTGGGTCCAGTACGACGACTACCTCACCTCCCAGCGCGGCTCGACCGAGCTGAAGTCCGGTACCTACAACGGCACCGAGAAGGCCCGCTCGTACCTGAAGTTCGACACCGCGAAGTACGCGGGCAAGCGCGTCGTGGACACCGACCTGCGCCTGTACTCGTACTACGCGTCCACCTGCGACACCACCAACTCCGGCAACCAGGTACGCCGTATCACCTCGGCCTGGGACCCTTCGGCCCTCACCTGGGCGGCGCAGCCCACGACCACCACGACCGGCGCCGTCACCTCCACCGCGGCCAAGGGGTACAACACCTCCTGCCCGGCCGGACACGTCTCCTGGGACATCGACGGGATCGTGCAGTCCTGGGCCGACGGCCAGCCCAACCACGGGGTGCGGATCGCGGCCGTGGACGAGACGGACCCGCTCACCTGGCGCCGCTACCACTCGGCGAACCAGACGGACGGCGCGCACAACGCCGCCTACGAGCCCTCCCTGACCGTCACCTACAACTCCCGGCCCGCGACGGCGGCGGCCGTCTCCCCGGCGTCGGGGAGCTACACCTCGGACACCACGCCCACGCTGTCCGCGAAGGCCACCGACGCCGACGGCCAGCAGCTCACCCTGACCTTCGAGGTCTGGGCGGCGAACGGCACCGCGGCTCTTCAGTCCGGCACCTCCGCCGCCGTGGCCTCCGGGGCGGTGGCGACCCGAACGGCCGCCGCGCTGACGCCCGGTGGCTACAAGTGGCGGGCCAGGGCGTCCGACGGCACCGACACCGGCGCGTGGTCGGGGTGGCAGACGTTCACCGTCGACACCACGCCCCCGCCCGTCCCCACCCTCACCACCACCAGCCACCCCTCGGCGTCGGCCTGGTACAACGCCACCGCCTTCGCGGGCGCGCTCGCCGCCACCGACGCCTCCGGGATCAGCGGATACGCGGTCAAGCTCGACCAGAACCCGACGACGGCCGCCGGTACCACCGTCACGCAGACCACGGCCGACGTGAACTGGTCCGGGCGCACCGACGGAACCTGGTGGGTGCACGCGGCGGCCAAGGACAAGGCCGGTCTGTGGTCGCCGACCCGGCACCGCGGCTTCAACGTGGACACCACCGCCCCCGGCGCGCCCGGCGGCCTGGTCTCCTCGACGCACCCGGTGACGACCAGCGCGTACGCCGAACGCACCGCGTCCTTCAGCTGGTCGGCGCCCGCCGACCTGTCCGGCGTCGCCGGTTACGTCGTCAGCGTGGACCGCGCCCCCGACACCCTGCCGCCCACCGGCGGCACCGTCCAGACGTCGACGAAGTTCACCACCACCGTCGACGCGGACGGCACCTGGTACCTCCACGTGCGGGCCAAGGACCAGGCGGGCAACTGGTCGTCCGGCGCCGCCCATCTGCCGTTCCGGGTCGACACGACGCTGCCGCCGAGCCCGGTGGTCAGCTCCACCACCCATCCCGACCAGACGAGCGCGTACCGGAGCGGCACCTTCGGGGCGACCTGGACCGCGCCCGCCGGCGCCTCCGCCGGGTACAGCGTCGTCGTGGACGACACCGGTGACACCGTGCCGGACAGCACCGCCGAGACCACCGACACCTCGTACACGACGACCCGTGCCGAGGGCACCTGGTACCTGCATGTGCGCGGTGTCGACAGCAACGGCGTGGGCGGGGCGACCTCGCACTACCGCTTCTCCGTCGACACCACCGCGCCCGGCGCCCCGACCGTGACGTCGACGGCCTACCCGTCGGACGCCTGGGCGGGCGGCGCGCAGGTGACGGGCACGTTCACCCTGGCACCGGACGCCGCCGACACCCGTACCCTGACGTACCGGATCGACGGCGGCACCGCGCAGACCGTCACCACCAGCGGTGGCCCGGTGGCGCTGCCGGTCACCCCGGCCACCGAGGGCAGCCACCGGCTGGTGGTCACCGCGACCGACCGGGCGGGCAACGTCTCGGCCGAGACCGAGCGGGCCTTCCATGTCGGACGGGCGGCCGTGACCGCGCCCGCCGACGGCGAGGTGCTCGTCGGTTCGGCCGACCTCGCGGTCAGCGCGCCCGCCTCGCTGACCGGGGTCACCTTCCTCCAGCGGACCTCGTCCGCCGACCCGTGGCAGGTCGTTCCGGCCGCCCAGGTCACCCGTGGCGACGGCACCGCCGTGACCTGGCCGGTGCCGCTCACCGACGGCTCGGCGCCCAAGCTGGTGTGGGACACCTCGTCCCTGTCCGGCAGCGGGGGCCGGCAGATCGGGGCCCGCTTCGGCGGCCCGTACGGTCCGCCGGAGGCCGAACCGGTCTCGGTGATCGTCGACCGGGTCGAGGTCATCGACGGCGGGGCGGACGACACCGTCCCGGAGTCGCAACCGGCCCGGGCCTACGCCCTGGAGCAGGCCGAGACCCGCGCCGCGCACCACCCCGACACCTTCGCCCCGCCCTACGTCGACCCGGCCACCGGTGATCTGGTCGCGCCGGTCACGCAGGCGGCCTCGGCCGACGCGGCGTCCGCGCCGATCCAGGTGACGCAGGTCCCGGCCGACGAGGGCAGCGGACTGCCCGCCGAGGACACGGAGGACGGCAGCAAGCCGGACACCGAGACCGTCGAGACGGAGACTCCGGCACCGCCCGCCGACGGGGTCGAGGAGTCCACCGGCGAGGAGTCCTTCGCCATGCCGGAGGACACCACGGAGCCGGCTCCCGCCCCGTCCGGGCCGACCGTCACCGAGGAGGTCGCCCCACGCACCGAGGTGGTGAAGCACAGCGTCACCGCGCTGGAGTCCGTACGCGACGAGGTCCTTCAGCTGACGGAAGCCGAACTGCCCGGGGTGGGCGGGTTGCGCGTGGCGTCCGTGGACGCGGTGCACAACCGGGTCGTCGTCCAGACCGAGACAGCCGCCCCGGCGCTGGTCACGGCCCTGGGCGAACGGTACGGAACGGACGCCGTGGCCGTACAGGTCACCCCCGGCGTCGACGCGCTGGACCCGCAGGCGAACCGCTCCAACGACACCTCGCCCTACTACGGCGGAGCGCGCATCTACTCGCAGCTCACCACCAGTTCGGCGACCTGGTGCACGGCCGGCTTCGCCTGGAGGTACAGCGGCAAGTGGTACACGGTGACCGCGGGCCACTGCACCACCGGCAACGGTGCGATCCTCAACCCCAGTAAGAAGGACTACATCGGCCCCGTCGTCCGGGACAACTGGAAGAACGGGCACGGCTCGGTGAAGCTCGCGGGTCAGGGCTACTACTCGGGTGACCTGTCGCTGTACCGGATGACCGGCGACAGCCCCGCGTCGGCCCGGATCTACAAGGGCGGCAAGACCTCCAGTTCGTCGCGCCCCGTCCACGACTACTGGCGGCGCTGGGCGCAGAGCGGCGACAAGGTCTGCACGGGCGGCATGATGACCGGTGAGAAGTGCGGCTGGAAGGTGACGGACACCCAGGTGACCGTCCACTACTCGGGAGGTACGACGGCCAGGAACATGGTCGTGGCCAAGAAGACGTCCGGCTCCTGCACCGTCAAGGGTGACTCGGGCGGCCCGGTGTACACCGTCGACGGCAGCGGTCGCGCCTTCGCCAAGGGCATCATCTCCGGTGGCGGCGGTGGCGGCGGCGACAACAGCGGCGGTCTCTTCGACCCGTGCTGGCTGTACTTCACCGACATCGGGCTGGCCAACAGCGCCTTCCCCGGCACCGTGGCGAGGTACTGACATGCGTCGAGCGCTGCTCACCGCGCTGCTGGTGACGGCCCTGACCGGATGCTCGGTCTTCGGCCAGGACCCACCGTGCACCCAGGCCGACGCGGACTCCCAGGTGTCCACGGTGTGGCGGCCCGCCGACTTCGGCGGCCAGGACGCGGTGAAGATCCGGGTGTGCGTGGACGGCACCTGCGAGGAACGGTCGTCGGGCGACCCCGCTGACCCCGTCGCCTCGCTGACCGTCCGGCTCCCCGACGACATCGGCGCGGCCACCGTGCCGGTACGGCTCACCGTGACCTCCGCGAAGAGCGGTGACACGGTGGTGGAGGACAGCACCCGGGCCGAGTTGACCGAGCAGCACCCCAACGGCGCCTCGTGCCCGCCCACCGTGTGGACGGCGACGTTCCGCGCCCATCACGAGAAGGGACTCACCTCCCCCGAGGGGATGAAGCTCCAGAACTGAGCGCCCAACTCCAGAACTGAGCGCCCACATCCAGGACTGAGCGCCCCGCACGACGCGCCCGCCCGCCCGGCCCGACCGGAAGGGCGGGCGCTGTGCGTCGGCCCTCCGGCCTGGGTCAGACGCGGCGGACCCGCCAGAGCCACGCCGACGTGCCGGCCAGCAGGGCGAGCGCCGCCAGGTTGGCGACGACGGCCGGGGTGGGGCCGACCGGCCGGTCGCTGGAGAGGTTCCAGACGCTGATGGCGAGGGTCAGCCCGACGGTGACCAGTACGCCGGTGATCTTCTGCGGGGCGACCCAGTGCACCGAGGTGCAGAGCAGCACCGCGCCGACGAGCCGGAACAAGGTGCTGCAGACCTGTACGGCGGTCAGGTCGGGGAGCAGTGTCGCGGCGAGGTACGGGACGGTGAGCAGCAGCAGCGGGACCAGCGGGTGCACGGTGCCGCGCCGGGCGGGCGCAGCGGCGTCGCCCGTCCGGGCCGGGGCGCCGACGGTGCCGCTCCCCGCCTCGGCCAGCGCGGTCGCCGCGATCGTACGGGGGTCCCCCAGTCCGGCCAGGATCTCGCCGATCGCGAGGTCGGGGCGTTCGGCGCGGGTCACCTCTATGTGTTCGGCGAGGTCGGCGAGGAGTTCCTGGCGGCGGTCGGCGGGGAGCGCGGAGGTCTCGCGTCCGACGGCCGAGAGGTAGTCGTGCGCGAGGTCGGCAGAGGTCTTCATGCGAGGTCTCCGGTCACGGGGTGGGGGGTGGTCAGAAAGGCGTCGACGGCGTCACGGAAGCCGGGCCAGACGCGGGTGAACTCGTCGAGCGCGGCCCGGCCGCTGTCGGTGAGCGCGTAGTAGCGGCGGGGCGGCCCGGAGGCGGACTCCTGCCAGGTGGTGGTCACCAGGTCGTCGCGGCGCAGCCGGGAGAGCAGCGGGTAGACCGTGCCCTGACTGGTGGCCAGCGCACCCGAGTCCTCCAGGGCGTGGAGCAGTTCCACGCCGTAGCGCGGGCGGTCCCGCATCAGGGCGAGGACGCAGTACTCCAGGACACCCTTGCGCAGCTGGGCGGCTGCCCGGGCCTGCTTGGTCGAATCACCTGGTTCCATGCGATGCAAGATACCTGGTCGAGCAAGTGGAAGGGAAAGCGGGGGTGCGGACCCCGCAGGGCGTACGAGAAGCTCCCGCGCCGACACCGGAGTTCCACCGCCCGCCGATTTGTACGATCATCCCCATGTCGACTCCCGCGCAGCCCTCACCGCCGTCCGCCCTCCATGCCTTCGCCACCTGGGAGCCCCTGCTACGGGTCCTGTGGGACGCGAACGCGGAGAAGTTCGCGGCGCCGGGCGGCCAGGTGGCCGGGCGGATCGGGCAGGGCGGGTGGAGCGTGCCGGTCCGGTCGCCTCGGCCCACGGGAGGACGGGCCGCCCAGGTCGAGGACGCCCAGGAGGAGTACGACGCCATCCAGCGGGTGCGCACCGCGCTCGCGGAGGCGGGGCTGGACGACATCACCTTTACCACCCGGATCCGGCCCGACGGCCGGGCCGTGCTGAAGCTGCTGGCCCGCAGCCCGGCCGTCGAGTCGGGCTCGGGCGGGGCCGCCCCGGGCGGGCTGCTGCTGGTCGAGGGCGCGCTGCCGGAACCGTGGCGGCGGGCGCCGGAACCGGGGACGGGTCTGGGCCCGGCGCCGACGGCGGACCCGGCCGCGCTGGAACGCGTCCTGCGGGAGCGGCTCCCGGACGCGAAGGGCGCCACGGAGGCGGAGCTGGCGGAGGCGCGGGAGCGCCTCGGGGTGCCCCTGCCCGAGGAGTTGAAGGCCCTGTACCGGGTCACCCGGGCCCGTTGGGAGGACCACGACGACGACTTCGAGTCCATGGACCGGGAGGCGGAGGCGGTCGGCTGCGAACTGTTCCCGCCGAGCGAGATGTACGTCGCCGTCCCCTCGACCCGGATGACTCTGTGGGCGCACGCGGCGGCCGAGGCCGTGATCACCCGGCCCGACGACGCGGTGCAGGGCCTCGTGGGCTCGCCGGGCTGGCTGGTCTTCGGCGACAACGGCGGCGGCGACCGGCTCGCGGTCGATCTCACCCCGGGCCCCGCCGGACATCTGGGCCAGGTCGTCCGGATCAGCCATGAGACCAGCATCGGCGCCGACCTGATCGCGGACTCGCTGACCGACCTGGTCCACGAGCGCCTCGCCGACCGCTCGTCACGCCGCCGGGGCCCGGACGCCGAGCGTCCGGTGGTGGCCCACGTCAACACGAGCGGCGTGCCGGGGGTGGCCGCCGCCGCCCACCCCGCGTTGGAGGTGCTGTCCCTCGGCGTCTGGGAGGACGGGCCGATGAGCCTCGCCCCGGTGCTGGACCTCCCCCGGCTGCGCACCCTGTCCGCCTACCCGGGCACGCTGGCCGACCCGGTGGAGATCGGCAGGCTGAAGCACCTGGAGTTCCTGCGGCTGAGCCCGCAGGACTGGCGGACGCTGCTCGCGGCGGGCGCCGTACCGAAGACCCTGTCGGCCGCCTCCCTCCACGCGTACGGCGACGAGGACCCGCTGCCGCTGGTCGAACTGGCCAACGAGATCCTGGGCCTCTGGGGGCGCCCGCCGATCGTCCGGACCCGGCTGGAGGGGGACGTCACCGGGTTGACCGTCCGGGGGTGACGGGCAGCGGGTGGGGTGTCACGGGTTGACCCATGACGCCGGGTCCGCGGCCAGGTCCCGTACCGGCTCCGGCAGGCTCGACGCCGCGATGTCGGCGACCGTGACCCCCTCCAGGATCTTCCGGACATTGGCCCGCAGCGCGATCCACAGCGGCAGCAGGGGTTCGGCGGACCCGGTGTAGGTGAGCGTGGTCGGGCGCTCCCCCCGTACCGACACGATGGGACCGTCCACCGTACGGATCACATCGGCCACGGTGATGTCGGTCGCGGCGCGCGCGAGCCGGTAACCGCCGCCCCCGCCACGCCTGCTGTCCACGATGCCGCCGCGCCGCAGATCGCCGAGGATGCCCTCCAGGAACTTGTGCGGGATGTCCTGCGCGGCGGCGATCGACTCCGCCTTCACCGGGTCGCCGCCCGTCCGTACGGCGAGTTCCAGTACCGCCCGTACCGCGTAGTCCGCCCGTGCCGAGATCCTCATGCGCCCATTGTGGGGTGCGGACCGTACCGGCCCGGGACTGGCCGGAAACAGTCGTCCCCGCGCGTCACCTTCTTGGGCAGGCTGGTGGACGGCGCCCCGCCACGGGGGCCACGGGCGGTGTTCACGAGGTTGTCGCGGAGGGAGGGGATCGGCCGTGCGAAGACGGACGTTCATCACGGGGGTCGCGGGGGCGGGGCTCGCCGCGTCGGGGCTGCGGTCCGCGAGCGCGGAACCCTGGGCGGGGTCGGACGCGGGCCCGGGGGTCGGCCCGGACGCGGGCCCGGGAGCGGGCTCGGGAGCGGGCTCGGGAGCGGGCTCGGGAGCGGGCGGGGTCGCCGGTCCCGACCGCGCCACCGGCGCCCCGCGCACCTGGCAGGCCGTCACCGCCCCGACCGGCACCCCGGCCGCGCACCTCGTGGACGTGGCCGCCGCGAGCGCCTCGCTCGCCTGGGCCGTCGGCGAGGAGGGGCGCAACGGCAGCACCCGGGGGGTGCCGCTGGCCCTGGTGTGGGACGGGAGTTCCTGGACCCGCACCGGCCTCGGGCACCTCGCCCTGACCGGCCACCTCCGGTCCGTCGCCGGTACGTCCGCCACCACCGCCCGCGCCGTCGCGAGCGACACCTCCGGCGGCTCGCACCTGCTGGGCTGGGACGGCACCACCTGGCAGCAACTGGCCTTCCCCGGTAAGGGACAGCCGGGCGTCTCCCTGACCGCCGTCGCCGTGGGCCCGGCCGGTGACCTGTGGGTGTCCGGCCGGGGCCCCGGCGGGTCCGTGCTGCTGCACGGCGACTCCGGCGGGGGCGGGGGCGGGCTGAGCTGGACCGACCCGCCGCCGGGCGCCACCACCGCGACCCCGACCGGGCTGCGGATCGGGCCGGACGGCCAGGTGTGGGTGTTCTGCGACCAGTTCGTGGGCCGGTGGAACGGCACGGCGTGGACCGAACTGCCCACGCCGCCCGGGATCCGGGCCGCCGTCACCGACCTCCTCCCGGTCGGCCACCACGACATCTGGCTCACCGGATTCTCGTACGGGGTCGGCGGCCCGCCCGGCAAACCGCCCGGTGTCACCCTGCTGCACGGGGACGGCGCCTCCTGGCAGTACGTCGCCGCGCCCTTCACCGTCGGCATGCTCACCGCGATCACGGACGACGGACAGGGCGGCCCCGACCGGATCGCCGGCTGGGACTTCTGGGACCAGACCCGGGCCCACCACCTGCGCTGGAACGGCACCGGCTGGGTGAGCGAACGCGGCCCGGTCGCCTCGACCCCGGTCCTGATGAACTCCCTGGTGACCGTGCCCGGAACGGCCTCCGACTACTGGGCGGTGGGCACGACGTCGATGTATCCGTCGCCGCCCGCCCAGCTGAGGATCGAGCGCTGAGCGGCGGCCCCGGCCCCTTCCCGGTTGCCGCGGGGTACGCGCCTTGCGCAGGCTGAGGGGCATGAGCACCGCGAGGAAGGACGTGCTGGACGCCGTAGGGCCCCGGCTGCGGGAACTGCGGCGGCGGCGCGGGATGACACTGGCCGGGCTGGCCGGGCGGACCGGGATCAGCGAGAGCACCCTGTCACGGCTGGAGGGAGGGACCCGCAGACTGACGCTGGAACTGCTGCTGGCGCTCGCCGAGCTGTACCGGGTGCCGCTGGACGACCTGGTCGGGGCGCCCCGCACCGGCGACCCCCGGATCCATCTGAGACCGGCCACCCGGCACGGTATGACCCATGTGCCGCTCAGCCGGCCCGGCGGGATCGCCGCGCACAAGCTGCTGATCCCGCCGCGGCCCGACGCCGCCGAAGCCGGGACCGAGCGGACGACGCACGAGGGGTTCGAGCGGGTCCACGTCCTGTCCGGACGGCTGCGGCTGCTGCTCGGCGACCGGGATCTGGTGCTGACGGCGGGCGAGGCGGCCGAGTTCGACACCCGGGTGCCGCACTGGCTGGGCTCGGCCGACGACCGGACGGTGGAGGTCCTGGTGCTGTTCGGCCGGCAGGGCGAGCGGGCGCACCTGCGGGCCCGCGCCGACCGGACGTGAAGCCGACCCGACGTGAAGCCGACCGGACGTGAAGGAGTCATGAAGGGGCCCTGGGCGGGGCAGGGATCGGACATGATCGTTCCGGATTGAACCAAGGGGCCCGGTCCCGGCGGAGCGCATGACGCGCACCGCCGCCGCCGCTACGCTCGAAACCGCCCGTCGGGCAGTGAAGGAGGAGGGGACACGATGGACGGCGCGCGCAGAGAGCCGGCGTGGATCACCACCATGCTGCGACGTTCGCGACGCGGCACCGCCATGCGGTCCCTCACCGCCGACCTGGACGCCGCGCTCACCGCCCGGGGACGGCAGATCGGCGATGTGCGCGACCTGTGCCGGGCGTTGTGCGAGGGGATGACCGCGCTGCGCGACGGACGCCCCGTCGAGCTGCGCTTCGAACGCTTCCCGGACGAGATCGAAGTGACCGGCCTGTGGGTGGAGTTCGAGGACTTCGACCTGGTCATCGTGGAGGAACGGGCCGAGGAGTGCCAGCAACTCGTCATCCTCGGACACGAACTGTGGCATCTGCACGCCGGGCACGGACATGCGCACGGGCACGGACATGCGCACGGACACGGGTCGGCTCCCGGGCTCGGGTCCGCTCCCGGGCTCGGGTCCGCTCCCGGACACGGGTCGGCTCCTGGGCGCCGGCCCGGGGCGGGCGACCGCGCGGACGGGGGGTGCCGCTGGCGGGATCTCGCGCTGGCCTCCGGCCTCTCCGGCTCCCTGGAGCACGGCGGCACCCCCGTCGCCGCCCGGGACGGCTCCCGCCGCGAGGACGAGGCCGAGGCCGACGACTTCGGGCACCGGCTCGCCGCCGCCTTCCGCCCGCTGCTGTCCGCGCCCGCCCAGGACACCCCGCTGGATCCGCTCCAGCGGTCGCTGAACTACCGCGGTCGCAGAGGAACCCGCCCGTGACCCCCGAGCCCCGGACCGCCCTGCTCGGCCTGGACGACCCCGGGGAACTCCTGAGCCGGTTCTACATCCCGCTGTGGATCCCGGCGGCGGTGCTGACGGTCGCGCTGGCCATCAAGCTGCCCACCATCGTCCGGCTGTGGCGCGACCCGCTGCTGCGCTCGGTCGGCGGACTGCTGGCGCTGGCCTGCTGCGTCTTCGTCTTCGCGGCGCCCTCCACCATCGCGTGGGTCAACCGGACCACCGGCGTCCCCAACATCGCCGCCCCCTGGTGCTATTCGCTGCTCATGGCGTTCAGCGCCTCCTGTCTGCTGCTGATCATCGCGTGGCGCAACGGGCTGTCCGAACGGACCGCCGAGACCCGCCGGGCCATGCGCTGGGTCATCAGCGGCTACTCCGCGGTGATCGGCGCGCTGTGGCTGCTCTTCCTCCTCGCCGACGTGCCCGAGGAACGGCTGCGCGACCTCGACACCCACTACGCGACCACCCCCTTCATGCGCGAGGTGATCCTGCTCTACCTCATCGCGCACTGCGGGGCCGTGGTCATCACCAGCAAGCTGATCTGGGAGTGGGTGCGCACCGACGGACTGGACGCCTGGCTGCGCTGGGGACTGAAGTGCCTGGGCCTCGGCTATCTGCTGAACCTCGGCTACGACGGTGCCAAACTGACCGCCGTGGCGTCCCGCTGGACCGGCCACGACCTCGACTGGCTCAGCACCGACCTGGCACCGCCGGTGGCGAGTCTGTCCGCCATCCTCATAGCGGTCGGCTTCATCCTGCCGCACGCCGGCCAGTACCTCCACGACCGCTGGCGGATCCGGCTCGCCCACCGCGAACTGCGCCCGCTGTACGCCCTGATGCGCACCGTCAACGGCTCCGGCGTCCCGCGCCTGGTGCGCGCCACGCCCGAACTGCGGCTGATCCGCCGGGAGACCTTCATCCGCGACGCGCTGCTCCCCCTCACCGGCCGGCTCGACGAGGAGAGCCGCCGCCGCTGGTACGACGCCGCGCTCGCCCTGGGCCATGAACCGGCCCACGCCAAGGCGATCGCCGCCGCCCTCGCCGTACAGGCCGCCGTCGCGGCCCGCGGCCGGCCCGAACGGGCCACCGGGGACGGGCCCCCGGACACTACCGACCTGCTCCACGGGATCGGCGCCGTCTCCCGCGCCCTGCGCCGTCCCGAAGTCCTGGCCGCCGTCCGGGCGCGGGCCACGGCCACGGTCGGTGCCACCGACCGTCCGGCCCCGAACGAAGAGCGTGCCCGCACATGAGTGAGAGACCCGGAGCCGTCGTCCTCGGCGGCTCCCTGGCCGGGCTGCTCGCGGCCCGGGTCCTGGCCGGCCGCGCCGGCCGTGTCACCGTCGTCGAACGGGACACCCTGCCCGACGGGCCACGGCCGCGGCGTGGTGTGCCGCAGGCCCGGCACGTCCACCAGCTGTGGTCCGGCGGCGCCCGCGCCCTGGAAGCGCTGCTGCCCGGGCTCACCGCCCGGCTGCTGGCGGGCGGCGCGCACCGGCTGCCGGTCACCACGGACATGGTCGCGCTGTCGCCGCACGGCTGGTTCCGACGCTGGGACGAGTCCCAGTTCATGCTGCTGTGCACCCGGGACCTGCTGGACGCCACCGTGCGCGAGCTGGTCCTCGCCGACCGGCGGATCGAGGTGGCCGGACGGACCGAGGTGCTCGGGCTCACCGGCACCCGCACCGCCGTGACGGGCGTACGGCTGCGCCCGCTCGACGGGTCCGGCGCGTACACCCTCGCCGCGCCCTTGGTGGTGGACGCCACCGGGCTCGCCTCCCGGGCCCCGCACTGGCTCACCGCGCTCGGGCTGCCCGCGCCGGCCGTGCGGGAGGTCGACGCCGGATTCGCGTACGCGACCCGGCTCCACCGCGCGCCGGAGGGGGCACAGGAACGTTTCCCCGTCGTCAATGTGCAGCCCGTCCCCTCCACCGGGCGGCCCGGGCGCGGCGGGGTGCTGATGCCCGTGGAGAACGGCCACTGGCTCGTCACCCTCTACGGCACCCGGGGCGGCGAACCCACCACCGACCCCGGCGACTTCATGCGCTACGCGCGCGAGGAACTGCGCCATCCGGTCATCGCGGAACTGCTGGAGCACGCCGAGCCGCTCACCGACATCGCGTACTCGCGCTCCACCGTGAACCGGCGGCACTTCTACGAGCGGCTGCCGGTGTGGCCCGAGAACTTCGTGGTCCTCGGGGACGCGGTCGCCGCCTTCAACCCCGTGTACGGGCAGGGCATGTCGGTGGCGGCGCGCGGTGCCACCGCCCTGGGCGGGGCGGTGCGCGAGCACGGCTGGGGCCGTCCCGGACTGGCCCGCCGGGCCCAGCGGGCCATCGCCCGCCCGGTCGCCGCCGCCTGGGCTCTCGCGATCGGCCAGGACGTGTTCTACCCGGGCGCCACGGAGGCGGGCCCCGGCCGCCGTGACCGGCTGCTGGCCGCGTACGTGGGCCGTCTGATGTACACCGCGACCGGCAACGGCCGGGTGGCCCGCCGGGTGACCGACGTGATGTCCCTGGAACGCCGCGCCGAATCCCTCCTCGCCCCGGACATCCTCCTCGCGGCAGCCATGGGCCCCCTCCGCCCCCCACTGGGCATGCCCCCGCTGACCACCGAAGAACGAAAGGCGGCGGGCCTGCTGTAACCCCCCGGGCACCCCACCGACCACCCACCGTGCACGTGGACGACCTCACGCGCCGGGCGAGAACCCCTCGGACGGGGCGGGCCGGTCGTGGGGCCCGGCGGTCCGTGGCCAGGGCCCGCCGACCGCCCCCACGGCGTCAGGCGCGTGCTCCCGACGCGCTGGGCGAGACCCTCGCACGGGGCGGGCCCGGTGCCACGCCCGTACAGGCGTGGCCTCACGCGCCGGGCGAGAACCGTCGGGCAGGGCCCGGCCGGTCATGGGGCCTCTCCCCGGCGGTCCGCGGCCCGGGGCGATCCGGTCCCCGGCGGTCCGCGGCCCGGGGCCATCCGGCGCCATTGCCGTCGCCGACCGGCTCCCCGGCGTCAAGCGCGTTCGCCCGACGTGCCGGGTGGACGGGGGTGGTCTCGGGGCTGTGGGGGAGGGGTTAGCCCGCTTCTCCCAGGCGGCCCCGTAGGCGTTGGGCCCGTAGGACCAGTTCCAGTTCGAAGCGGCGGTCGGAGTCGTCTATCTCGTCGCCCCACAGCTCACGGATCTGGCGGAGCCGGTAGCGGACGGTCTGCGGGTGGACGCCGAGGCGGGTCGCGACCTCGGGGGCGCCGCCCCGGGTCTCCAGCCAGGCCAGCAGGGTCTCCGCGAGGCGGCGGCCGTGGGTGGGGCCGCAGTGGGCGAGCGGGGCGAGACAGCGCAGGGCGAGGTCGTCCAGCAGTTCCTCGGGCTGGAGCAGGACCAGGGCCTCGGTGTGCTCGGTGCAGAACAGCACCTCTCCGGCCGGCAGCAGCCCGCGCTCCATGAGCCGTACGGCCGCCTCCGCCCAGCGCAGCGACTTCGCGGCGTCGGCCAGCGCCACCGGCGGCCCGATCGCGCCCGCCCAGCCGGCCAGCGCGCGGTGCAGCAGTTCGGGACGGCCTGCGGCGGTCGGCTCGGGGACGACCATGCGCGGCTGCTCGTACTCCATGTCCAGCAGCACCGCCTGCGGGACGGCGGGCGCGACGGCCTCGCGTGCGGGGCGCAGCAGCACCCCGACGGCCACCTTCTCCGGCAGCGACCAGCCGATCCGGGCCGCTCGCTCGGTGAGCCCCTCGGTCGGGTCGCCCAGGTGCCGCTCGGCCAGCAGCAGTTCCATGAGCCGCCGCTGGAGTCGCAGCCGCTCCCCCGCCTCCCGGGCGGCGGCCTCGGCGTAGCCCCGTACGGATTGGTCGACCAGCCCGTCCAGATACTCGTAGCCCGCGTCGACGAGTTCGTACATCGCGGGCGGCGGGATCTCCACGCGCTGGCCGATGTCGGCGAAGCGGCGCCAGGCGAGCCGTACCCCCATCCGGTAGATGGCCTGGAGCGAGTCCAGGCTGCGCCCGCCGTAGCCCTCGCCCCGGCCGAAGTCGTGGAAGACCCCGGGCGGCACGGTGGGGCGGCCCTCGGACCGCTCCAGGTGCTGGACGAAGACCTCGATGGCCCGGCGGATCCCGACCAGCGCCATCGGCTCGCCGTTCTCGTCCAGCACGACGGGCAGGTGCGGGTACTCGCGGCGGATCTCCCGCATGATGTCCTCGGCGAGACCGGGGGCCTCGGCGAGGGCGATCGACGCGAAGCGGCGCACCTGGAAGCGCGGGACGTCGTGCCAGGCGGAGCGAGGGGGAACGGTGGCGGCGGCCGGGTGCGGCGTCACGGCTCAGCTCCCCTGACCGGCCTGCTCGTAGGTGATGAGCGGGGTGTTGGGTTGGTCGGGCGTGGCTTCGAGCAGCGCGACGACGCCGAGGGCGGCGCCCACGGCGAGTGCGGCGGCGGCCACGACGGTCACTGCGGCTGCGGTCAGTCTGGACATCGCAGGGTCAGCCTCTCTGGTCTTCTGAGGTCGTCCCACCCCTGCCTTGTCGGAGCCAGTGTTGATGGGTGTGAACGTGCCGTCAAGGGGCGGCACCACGCAACGCTCATGAAATGACGTGACGTCAGCTCCCCGGGACCCCGAAATTGTCATCTCGGTGAGTAGCCGTACGGAACGTGTAAGCGAAAACTGTCCACTCCCACCCCGGCCCACCCCCAGCCCGGCTCGACCACCGTCCCCGCCCGGCTCGACCACCGTCCCAGCACCGCCCTCGCACAGACTCCCCATCGATTTCCGCACCCCGAGACGAGTTGGAGCACCGATGCCCCAGCACGTGCCGTCCCCGCTGCGGGCCGCGCCGCCCCGGCCGCAGCACCCCCCGGCGCCGCTCCCGGTGCCGCGCCGTATCACCTTCCTCGCCCATCGTGACCTCGACAACCCGGCCGCCGGCGGCTCCGAGCTGCTGGTCGACCGGCTGGCCGAAGGACTGACCCGGCTCGGCCACCAGGTCACCCTGGTCTGCGGCGGCCCGGCCGCCTACCGCGACTACCGCGTGGTGTCGGCGGGCGGCGCCTACGGCCACTATCTGCGCGCCCGGTCCGTCTTCGCCCGCCAGGTCGGCGAGACCGACCTGCTGGTGGAGGTCTGCAACGGCATGCCCTACCTGGCCCCGCTGTGGCATCGCGGGCCGACGCTGTGCCTGGTCAACCATGTGCACAGCGAGCTGTGGGGCATGCGCTTCGGCGGCCCCCTCGCCCCCGCCGCCCGGCTCGGGCGGCGCCTGGAGCACTGGGCGCTGGCGGGAGGCCGCCACCAGAACCTGCTGGTCGCCGTCTCCCCGTCCACCGCGCAGGCGCTGCACGGGCTCGGCGTGGAGCGGGACCGGATCCGGGTCGTGCACAACGGCGTCGAGGAACCCGCGCCGCTCACCGGACGCTCCCCCGAGCCGATGTTCCTGGCCGTCGGGCGACTGGTCGAGTACAAGCGGATCGATCTGCTGCTGCGGCTGTGGGAACGGGTGCGTCCGGTGACCGGCGGCAAGCTGGTGATCGTCGGCGAGGGGCCCGAGCGGGACCGGCTGGAACGCATGGCCGGACCCGGCGTCGTCTTCACCGGGCATGTCTCCGAGGCCGAGAAGCACCGGCTGCTGTGCGCGGCCTGGCTGCTGCTGCATCCCTCCGCCGTGGAGGGGTGGGGGCTGGTGGTCACCGAGGCCGCGGCCCGCGAGACCCCGACCGTCGCCTTCGACGTACCCGGGCTGCGGGACTCCGTGCGGGACGGCGAGACCGGGGTGCTGGCCCGCGGGGAGTCGTCGTTCGCGGCGGCCTGGTGCGCGCTGGCGCTGGCACGGGAGCGGCGGGAAGTGATGGGGGCCGCGGCGGGGGCACTGGCCGCGCGGTACCGGTGGGAGCGGACGGTCCGTGAGTTTCGGGGGGTTGCCACCGAGGCGGTTCAGCAAGGGGATCGGGGTCATGCGTCCGGAAGATGAAGCCGTCGTCGGTGGGGCGCGGCGCCGTCGCGGTTCCGCGCGCCCACGCGGCGCGACCGCGGACGGCACCGCGCCGCGCCCCCGGACGGGCCCACCGTCCCCCCGGCGTCCGAAAGACCCGTCTCTGCGGCGGTCCGTCGCGCTGTTCCGCGCGTTCATGGGGGAGCAGAGCGACCCCGAGAGCTGCTACGCGCTGCTTGCCCGTGACGCGGTCGACCAGGTCGAGCGGTACGTCGGGGAGCTGGCGGGGCGGGTCGTCGTCGATGTCGGCGGGGGCAGCGGGTACTTCACCGAGGAGTTCCGGCGGCGGGGCGCGGAGGCGTTCCTGTTCGAGCCGGACCCGGCCGAGCTGGGCGACCGGCCGCCGGACGGGGCCGTGGTCGCGGACGGGTATCTGCTGCCGCTGGCCGACGGGGTCGCGGACGTCACCTTCACCTCCAATGTGCTGGAGCATGTCGCCGACCCCCAGACCTTCCTCAGCGAGCTGGCCCGGGTCACCCGGCCCGGCGGGCTGATCTACGTGTCGTTCACCAACTGGCTGTCCCCGTGGGGCGGCCACGAGTGGGCGCCCTGGCACTACTTCGGTGCCGAGCGGGCCCGTGCCCGCTACCGGCGGCGGGCCGGGAAGCCCGCCAAACACACCCTCGGCGAGAACCTGTTCGCCGTGCACATCGGTCCCACCCTCCGGCAGGTGCGCGCCCGTGACGACGTGACGGTGGTCGCGGCGCGCTCCCGCTACTGGCCCTTCCTCACGGAGTGGATCGTCAGGATCCCGGTGCTCCGTGAGTTCGCCACCTGGAATCTCCTCCTCATCCTCCGGCGGTGTCCCACATGACGACCACGGTCCAAGCCCCTCCTCCGGCAGCCGTTCCCACCACAGCGACGAGCGCGGGCCCCCCGGAGGGCCCGCGCTCGCGGCGCTGGCTGCTGGGTTTCTGGGCCGTGGCACTGGTGCTGTTCCTCGCTGTCCGGCCCGGACGGCAGACCTTCGACACCAAGCTCGGTGTCACGGTGGACCCGGGCAAGTTCCTCGGCGACCTCGGGCAGTTGTGGCACGACCGCAGCGGGTTCGGCGGCATCCAGGACCAGTACGTCGGCTATCTCTGGCCGATGCTGCCGTTCCACTGGCTGGCCCGGCTCGTGGAACTGCCCGTGTGGCTGGCCGAACGGCTGTGGCTGTCGCTCGTCGTGACCGCCGCCTTCTGGGGTGCGCTGCGGCTCGCCGAGCGGCTCGGCGTCGGCAACCCGACCACCCGGCTGCTCGGGGCCATGGTGTACGCGCTGTGGCCGGTGTTCACCGTCGTCGTCGGTTCGACGTCGGCCGCCGCGCTGCCCGGCGCGTTCCTGCCGTGGGTGCTGCTGCCGCTGGCCGACGAACGGTACAGCGCCCGGGTGGCCGCGCTGCGGTCCGTGCTGTTCGTGCCGTTCATGGGCGGGGTGAACGCGGCCTCCACCCTGGCGTCGCTGCTGCCCGTAGGACTGTTCCTGCTGTCCCGGCCACCGGGGCCGCGGCAGCGCAAGCTGATCGCCTGGTGGCTGCCCGGCATGATCGTGGCGACCGCCTGGTGGTGGATCCCGCTGCTGCTGCTCGGCATGTACGGCGAGAACTTCCTCCCGTACATCGAGAACGCCCGGACCACGACCGACACCATGGCGGCCACGGAGGCGCTGCGCGGCGCCGGGAACTGGGTGGCGTATCTGCACCTCGGTGAGGCGTGGCTGCCCGCCGGCTGGGCGGTGGCCGCGTCCGTGCTGGTGATCGTCTGTTCGGCGCTGGCGGCCGGGCTCGGACTTGCCGGGCTGGCCCGGCGGGACATGCCGGAGCGACGCTGGCTGGTGCTGACCGTGCTGGTGTGCGCGCTGGTGCTGCTCGCCGGGTACGGCGGTTCGTTCGGCGCCCCCTTCCACGAGAGCGTGCAGGGCTGGCTGGACGGCTGGCTGGCTCCGTTCCGCAACATCTACAAGTTCCAGACGGGGCTCGCGCTGGCGCTGGTGCTGGGGCTCGTCCATCTGGTGGCGGTGGCGGCGGAGCCGCGCGGGGCCCGTGCGGTGCGCGGCCGTTCGTTCGTACCGCTGGTCGCGGCGGTGCTGGTGCTGCCGGGGCTGGTGTGGCCGTATCTCAACGGGTCGATCCTGAACCCGGGCTCGTTCCAGGAGATCCCCAAGTACTGGCAGGCCACGGCCGACTATCTGGAGGAGTACTCGCCGGACTCGCGCGCCCTGGTCGTCCCGGCGACCGCGCACGGCGTCTACACCTGGGGCTCGCCCATCGACCAGCCGCTCGACGTGGTCGCCGATTCACGCTGGGGGCAGCGGGACTATGTGCCGTTCGGGCAGGCGGGCAACCGGCGGGCCATGGACGCGGTGGAGAGCGCGCTGCGCACGGGCGTGGAGGTGCCGGGTCTCGCGGACTATCTGAGCCGCGCCGGGGTCTTCTACGTCGTCGTCCGCAACGACCTCGACCCCGACCAGGTCGGCTACACCCCCACCCACACCGTCAAGCGGACCCTTGAGGAGTCCGGGTACGAGCGGGTGAAGGGGCTCGGGCCGCTGATGACCGGTGGCGTGATCGCCGAGGGCACCCCGCTGGCGGTGGAGGGCCTGTACCCGCGTCAGCGGGCGGTGGAGATCTACCGGCCCGCCGACCAGAGCGTGCCCCGGCCGGGGCAGGCGGGGCTGATGCCGGCCGCCGACACGGCGACGGTGTCCGGCGGGCCCGAGGCGCTGCTGCCGGTGGCGTCCGAGCTGCGCGGCCGGGCCGGGGTGCTGACCGGTGACGCCCACCCCGGGGTCGGGTCGCCGTCGTTGCAGGTCACCGGTGACGGGTTGCGGCGGGCCGACACCCGGTTCGGGCTGGTGGGCGCCAACACCTCGTACACGTACACGCGGGACGAGCGCAACGCGCCGGACGCCTATCAGGACGCGGGCGAGGAGCCGAAGCAGATCCTGCCGATGCGGGGCATCGACCATCAGACGGTGGCCCGGCTGCGCGGGGCGAAGTCGGTGAGCGCGTCGTCGTACGGCAGCTGGTTCTTCCATCTGCCGCAGTTCGACCCGGTCAACGCCTTCGACCGGAACCCGGACACCGCGTGGACCGAGGGTTCGGCGGACTCGGCGGACGGTGAGTGGCTGCGGATCGGGTTCACCGACTCCTACGACATGCCGAAGTCGTTCCGGGTGACGCCGCTGCCGCAGGAGAGTGTGCGCTCGGCGCCGACCCGGGTGCGGGTGGAGACCGAGCGCGGCTCGGCGACCAGTTTCCTGCGGCCCAACGGGGCCACCCAGTCCGTCAAGGCGCCCGCGGGCGAGACGCGTTGGATGCGGCTGACGATCGTCGACTCGGTGGAGCGGCGGCCGGGGCTGCTCGGGGCGGGCTTCTCCGAGATCGATCTGCCGGACGTGACGGTGACGCGGATGCTGGCGCTGCCGAAGGACGCCGGGAAGAGCGGGGCGCCCAACGAACTCGTCTCCCTGCACCGCTCCGCCGACCCGGCCGGGATGTCCCCGACCGGCTCGGAGGGGGGCCTGAACCGGGTCTTCTCGACCGGCTCGGCCGACACGTACGAGATCAAGGCCGGCGCGGTCGCGGTGCCCGGTGAGCAACTCGACCGGCTGCTCTACGAGATCGCGCCCGACCAGGCCGACCGGATCACCGCCACCGCCGACTCCACCGCCCGGCTCGGCGTCGGTCTGTCCGCCCGCAATCTGACGGACGGCGACCTGACCACCGCGTGGATCGCCGGGGACAGCTCGACGATCCGGCTGAGCTGGAAGGGCAAGCAGGAGATCGATGAACTGGTGCTGCCCGGGGCGGGCGGTCTGACCACCCGGCCCACCGAGGTCAGCATCAGCTCCCCCGACGGCGCGGCGGTCGCGTCCGTGGACGAGAACGGCTGGGTGCGTTTCCCGGCGATCACCACGGACCGGCTGGACATCACCATCACCGCGACCGCGCCCGTCACCCTGCACAACCCGCTGGTGGACGAGGATCTGCAACTGCCGGTCGGGCTGACCGAGGCGTACGTCCCGGCGCTGGACGCGTACCGCACCCCGCAGCCCAAGGCCGACCGCGCCTTCGAGCTGCCGTGCGGCAAGGGGCCCGTGGTCGCGGTCGACGGCCAGCTGTACGAGACCTCCGTCCAGGGCACGGTGGCCGATCTGACCGAGCGGCGGCCCGTCGAGGTGACGCTGTGCGGCCTGGACGACAACCGCGTCGACCTGTCCGCCGGTGAGCACCGGGTGCTGTCCGGCGACTCGGGCGCCCTGGTCCTGACCGACCTCACCTTCACCCGCGGTACGGCCGAGCCGGCCGCCGCCACCGGCCGTCAGATCGAGATCCGCGACTGGCTCGGCGACCGCCGCGAACTGGCCGTCGGCTCCGGCGACGCCTCGTACGTGTCGACGTACGAGAACTTCAACGACGGCTGGAAGGCCACGCTGAACGGCAAGGAGCTGAGTCCGGTCCGGCTCGACGGCTGGCAGCAGGGCTGGCTGGTCCCGGCGGGCGAGGGCGGCACGGTGAAGCTGTCCTACGCGCCGTCCACCACGTACGACGCCGCGCTCATCGGCAGCGGCGCGGGCCTCGCGGCGCTGATCGGACTGGCGCTGTGGCGGCGCCGCGAGCCCAACACCGACGCCCCGCAGCCGGTCCCGCCGCTGCCCGGGCTGTGGCTGGGCACGGTCGCGCTGACGCTGGTCGGCGTGGTCGTCGCGGGCTGGTTCGCCCTGCTGGTCCCGGCGCTGGCCCTGCTCGCCCACCGACGGCACACCCTCCTCGTGCCGATCGCCTTCGGCTCCCTCGCCGCGGCGGGTGTGGTGGCCGCGACGGGCGCGGGCCGGCCGGTGGCCGACGGCGACGGCGCCTTCGGCCCGGTGGCCCAACTCCTCGCCCTGATCGGCCTGTTCGCGGCACTGGTGAGCGTACGGGAGCGGGCCGGCGACGCCCGCCCGGAGGAACCGACGGCGATACTGCCGACGGTGGCACCGGGGGGAGCGGGGGGTCCGGGTGCGGGAGTTCCGGGGGCGGGAGTTCCGGGTGCGGGTACGTGGCCCGGCGCGGGGCCCGGCGCGGGGGCGCGTGTTGGGCCGGGCTCGGGGCCGGGAGCGGGTCCTGGGTCGGGGCCGGGTGCGGGGCCGGGTGCGGGTCCGGGCTCGGGTCCGGGCTCGGGGCCGGGTGCGGGTCCTGGGTCGGGGCCGGGTGCGGGTCCGGGCTCGGGGCCGGGCTCGGGGCCGGGTGCGGGTCCGGGCTCGGGGCCGGGCTCGGGGCCGGGTGCGGGTCCGGGCTCGGGGCCGGGTGCGGGTCCTGGGTCGAGGCCGGGTGCGGGGCCGGGTGGTGGCGTGGGCGCCGATTCGGGTGCCGGCACAGGCACCGGTCCGAAGGCTGACACGGGCGCCGGATCAGGCGCGGCTACGGCTGCCGCCGGGACGGGTGCGCGTGCGGCGGGCGATGGATCGGGTGCGGGTGCTGCCGAGACGGGGGCCGGGGCGGGGGCGTCCGGGGCTGCGGACTCCGGGGGGACTCTGTCCGCACGGGGGCCGGGGCGGCGGCGGGTCGGGGAGTGGGAGGACGATCGGGCATGACGATCCCCTTCCCGGTGGTGGACGAGATCGCCCGCCACTGTGTCCAGGAGGAGGAGCCGGAGACGGTCCACATCGAGGTCCATCTCCCCGGGCCGCTGGACCGGGCCCGGCTGCGCGCGGCGTTCACCGAGGCACTCCGCCGCCACCCGCGCATCCTGATGCGCGAGGCGGCGGGGCCCTGGTACCGGCGCCGCTACGAGTGGGAGCTGACGGCGGACCCGGACGTCGAGGTGGTGTCCTTCCCGGAGCCGGGCGGGGACGCGCTGCGCGCGGCACGGCGGCGGTCCCTGGAGCGGACGCCGCCGCTGTCGGCGTCGCCGCCGATCCGGTCGGAGGTGATCGCCGACCTGGCCGGGGAGGGCCGTACCGCCCTCGTCCTCACCGTCAACCACACCGCGCTCGACGGGCCCGCCTGTCTGCGGATCCTGGCCACGGCCGCGGAGTTGTACGGCGGTGCGGACAACGCGCCCGCCGCGCCGCCGACCCGGCCGCCGCAGGACACCGACCCGCCGGCCGGGACGCCCTCCGGGTGGGCCCGCCCGGCCAGGGTCGCGGCCGGTACGCCCGAGAACGCGCCCGGCAACGGGATGCTCCTCGCCGAACTGCCGCTCCCGCACCGGCCGAAGGGATCGCCGTACACGGTGAACGACCAGCTGATGGTGGCGACGGCGCTGACGCTCACCGAGTGGAACCGGGAGCGCGGCGCCGCCCCGCGCCCGCTGCGCATCACCATGCCGGTGGACGACCGCCCCCGCGACGCGACCATGCCCATCGGCAACGGCACCCGCCTGGTCGAGGTCCCCTTCGCCCCGGCCGAGCTGACCACCGACGACCTGCCGGAGCTGCTGCGCCGTACGGCCGCCCGCACCCGCGCCCTGAAAGCCGTACCCCGTCCGCAGCTCGGACACGGCGCGGCCCTGCTCACCGCCCCGGTCGTACCGGTCGCCTGGCGGGCCGCGCTCACCCGCACCCTGCGCACCGCGGCGGCGCCCTGGACGTCCACGACGCTGCTGAGCAACATCGGGCGGATCCCGTACCCGCTGGACTTCGGCGGTGAGGCGGGCCGCGCGCAGGCGGTGTGGTTCTCGGCGCCCGCGCGGATGCCCCGCGGGCTGACCGTCACCACCGCGTCCACGGCGGGCCGGCTGCATCTGGCCCTGCGCTGGTCGCGCGCCCTGCTCGGGGACGCCGACGGCGAACGCCTCAAGGACCTCTTCGCACAGCACCTCCGGACCACGGAGGCCGGACCATGACCCATCCCACCTCCACCACCTCCACCACCGGCTCCACCACCGCGCCCGCGCGCGGGCTGCGTGACTTCTACGAGAACCCGGCCGTCCCGGTCGCCTCCGGCACCGCCCGCTCCCTGCGCCAGGCCCGGATGCTGGCCGCCGCCCTGGCCGGGACGACGGGCCGCACGGTCCTCGACATCGGCTGCGGCGACGGCACCGCCGCCGCCACCGCCGCCCCGCTGCTGCCCGGCCACCGCATCGTCGGCGTCGACTGGTCCCAGGACGCGCTCGTCCGGGCCCGCGCCCGGCTGCCGTACGTGGTGCGCGGCGAACTCACCGACGGCGGTCTCCCGATCCGCAGCGGCGCCGCCGACGCCGTCCTGTTCAGCGAGGTCGTCGAGCATCTCGTCGACCCGGACGCGGCGCTGGACGAACTGCGGCGGGTGCTGCGCCCCGGCGGCCATCTGATGCTGTCCACCCCGAACCTGGCCGCCTGGTACAACCGGGGGCTGCTGCTCGCCGGGGTGCAGCCGGTGTTCTCCGAGGTGAGCCTGCGCGGCATCCACGGACGGCCCGGCTCGGAGGTGGTGGGGCATCTGCGGCTGTACACCGCCCGCGCGCTGCGGGAGTTCGTCGCCGCGTCCGGCTTCGAGGTGGTCCGTCTCGCGGGGGCGCCCTTCCACGGGGTGCCGCGTCCGCTGCGCCCGCTGGACCGGCTGGCCTGCGCCCGGCCGTCCCTCGCCTCCATCCTGCTGCTGCACGCCCGGCGGACGTAGGGGCCCGGCCATGTGGTGGGGAGTGGCCGCGGCCCTGTTGGCGAACGTGCTGTACAGCACGGGTTTCGTGCTGGAGAAACGGGCGCTGGGGGCGCTGCCCGAGGTCAGTGTCCGACGCCCGGCGCGGCTGCTGCGGCTGGTGCTGGGCAGCCCCCTGTGGATCGCCGGGTCGGTGGCGCTGGCCGCCGGTTTCGGGGCCCAGCTGCTGGTGTACCGGACGCTGCCGATCGCCGCCGCGCAGGGCATCTTCGTCTCCGGTCTGGTGCTGCTGGTGCTGCTGTCCTCCCGGCTGCTGGGCGAGCGCACCAGCGGCCGGGAGCGGTACGCGCTGGCGGCGATCCTGGCGGCGCTGCTGATGGTCGTCCTGTCGCTGGACGAGTCCGCCGACACGGTGGGCCGGGACGCCCCGTATCCGCTGGTGCTGCTGGTGTGCGTCCCGTCGCTCGCGGCCGGGGTGTGGCTGTACCGCTCCGCCGAGCGCGGCGCCGGACACCGCCACCGGCTGCCGACGACCGGCGTCGAGTACGGGGTGGCGGTCGGACTGCTCTACGGCGTCAGCTCGCTCGCCATCAAGGGCGTCTCCGGCTATCTCGACACCGACCTCACGGCGGACGGCGTCGGCGCCGCCGTCACCGGCGTACTGCGCTCCCCGTACCCGTATCTGCTGCTGTTCACCGGCGCGTTCGGCCTGGTGATGTCACAGGCGGCGCTCCAGCGCTGCCGGGCCTCGCTGATCGTGCCCGTGTGCACGACCGTGACCTGCCTGTACACCGTCGTGCTCGGCACGCCGACGTTCGGTGAGGCGCTGCCCGCCGACCCGCTGCGGCTCGGGCTGCGGATCGCCGGGACCTGTCTGGCCGTCACCGTGCTGCTGACTATGCCCAAGCACGACAGCGCGCCCCCTCCCCCCATCGGTGCCAAGGAGTTGACTCCCCCGTGAAACCCGACGACCCGCTGCTGAGGATCCTCGCCTGTCCGCTCGACAAAGGGCCCCTGCATCTGCTGCCCCCGGAGGAGCCGCCCGGACCGGCGGAGTCCCTCTACAACCCGAGGCTGCGCCGCCGCTATCCGATCCTGGACGGCGTCCCTCAACTCCTGCCGTCCTCGGGGGAACAGGTGGCGGAGGAGGAACACGAGCGGCTCCTGAAGCGGATGGCCTCGTGACGGGCGGTGACGCCGGGTCCCCCACCCTGGCCGCGCGGATCGCCGCCCGGCTGCCCGACCGGCTGGTGGCGGCGACGGCCCGGGCCGTCTATCCGCGCTTCGAACCCGAACTGGCCCGGATCGCCGACATGTGCCCGGCGGACTGCGGCACGGCGGTGGACGTCGGCGGCTGGTACGGCCCCTGGACCCTGCGGCTGAGCGCCCGCGCCCGGCGGGTGGTGACGGTGGAGCCCGTACCGAGACTGGCCCGGCTGCTGTCGGACTCGGTCCCGCCCAATGTCCGGGTGGTCCAGGCCGCCGCCTCCGACGGCCCCGGCACGGCCCGGCTCTGGCTGCCCGCCGGGGACCGCGGCGACCGCGGGCTGTCCTCGCTGGTCCGCCGGGACGTCCACGCCCACGCGGTGCGGGTGCCCTGTGTCGCCCTGGACGGTCTGGGGCTGCGGGACGTCGGCTTCGTCAAGATCGATGTCGACGGCGGTGAACTGGCCGTCCTGCGCGGCGCGACCGCCCTGCTCACCCGCGACCACCCCGCCCTGCTGGTGGAACTGGAGTCCCGGATCCAGCCGGTGGGACCGGTCGTGACGTATCTGCGGCTGCTCGGCTACGAGGGCTGGGTGCTGCCCGGCGACCACTGGGTGCCGCTGTCCGGCTTCCCGCTGGAGAGCCACCAGGCGGGCACGGCGCATCTGGCGTCCGAGGGGCTGCTGCGCCGGGTGCTGCCCTTCCGGCACCGGCGGCGGTATGTGAACTCGGTGCTGTTCCTGCCGCACGGCCGCCGACCGGGCGGTCACGGCGTACGCGACGATGGACTGTATGTCCTCGGATACCGCCCCCGCCGCTGACGGCCCCTCCCCCGGCCGTTTCACCCCGCTGGACCTCCAGCTCGTGCTGCTGCGCCGGATGGCCGACCACAATCCGGACCTGGTGGAGGACGCCCGCCGTGCGCTGGGGGTCCCGCTCGCCCGGATGCGGGAGGCCAACAAGCGCTGGCAGGCGATGGCCCGTTCCGCCCGCTCGCGGCCGGCCGCGGCCCGCTACCGCTCGGTGCTGGGCGTCCCGGAGACGACGACCGCCCGCCGGGTCGGCGACCTGGACTGCGAGGCGTGGCAGTGGCCGCTGCCGCTCTGGCCCGACCTGCGCTTCGAGGTGCTGGTCGGCCCGCGGCGGGCGGTCTGGAACGAGTGGCTGGTCCGCGCCCCCGGCGCCCCCGCCCCCGCGCTGCGCACCCTGGCCGACCTCACCCCCTGGTCCTGCACGGTCGACGAGGCGGCCCGCGCCTTCGCCCCGGCCCGCCCCCTGGAGGGCACCGCCCCCACCCGCTGGGGCCTGGCCTTCACGGCGCCGGACGCGGAGGGGGCGCCGCGGGCGGTGGTCGCGGAGTTCACGTGGGGGTTGTTGCAGCGGACGGCGGTGACGGACTGACGGGGCGGGAAACCCGTGTGCGGGCGGGGTCGCGGGCGTGCCACGATGGCCGGGGGAAGTGAGGTCGTCCGGTGAACGACGGGTCGGGAGGATTCCGGCAGGCGCTGATCGCCTGGGCGGTGGGCGGTACCGGCGCGGGTACGGGCGAGGCCGCCGTACGGGCCCGGGAGCTGTCGGACGGGGTACGGACCGTCGTGCTGGTCGAGGGGACCAGTGATCGGGCCGCGCTGGCGGCGCTGGCCGCGCGCCACGGCCGTGACCTCGACGCGGAGGGTGTCGTGGTGGTCCCGATGGGCGGCGCCACCAACATCGGCCGCTTCCTGGACGTGTGCGGTCCGCCCGGACTGGGGCTGCCGCTGGCCGGGCTGTGCGACCTCGGCGAGGAACGGCACTTCCGGCGCCATCTGGAACGGGTGGGGCTGGGTACGGGGCTCACCCGGGACGGGCTGGAGGCGCTCGGGTTCGAGCTGTGCGTCGCCGACCTGGAGGACGAGCTGATCCGGGCGCTGGGCGCCGACGGTGTGGTCGAGGTGATCGACGCGCAGGGCGAGAGCCGCCCCTTCCACACCTTCCAGGGGCAGCCCGCCCAGCGCGGACGCCCGGTCGACCACCAGTTGCGCCGCTTCATGGGCACCCACGCGGGCCGCAAGACGCTCTACGCGCACGCCATGGTGGACCGTCTGTCCCTGGACCGGGTGCCGCGCCCGCTGGACCGCTTGCTGGCCCGCGTCTGAGAACCCCGGCGACCGGGGGGCGGGGGGCGGGGGCGGCGTGCGACGACCGGCGTGCGGTGAGCGCGCGGCGTGCGGCGTGCGGTCAGCGCGCGGCGGCCAGCATCGCCGCGGCGATCGGCTCGACCGAGCCGGGGTGCAGATCGAGGAAGAGATGCGGCTCCACCAGCTCCAGCTCCATCACACAGGGCTCCCCGTCGGCCCCGTCCACGAGGTCGACCCGGGCGTACAGCAGCCCGGAAGCGCCAGGCACGGCGGCCAGCGCCCGCTCGGCGAGGGTGCGCTCGGCGCCGGTCGGCGTCCAGGGCTCCACGCCCGGGTGCGGGACCTTGCGCTCGTCGTAGGCGGTACCCCGGGCGAGGACCGGGCCCTTGCGGATGGCGTGGCGCAGGGTGCCGCCGTAGAAGACCAGGGCGCGTTCGCCGGTGGTGTCGATGGCGTCGACGTACGGCTGGATCATCGCCGTGAAGCCGTCGGCGTGCATGCGCTCCAGTTGGCGTACGGCGGTGGCGTGCCGGTCGGGGGTGTAGCGGGCGGCGAGCCGGGCACCCGCGCCGGAGGTCGGCTTGACGACGTACTCGTGCCCGTCCGGCAGGTCGGCGGGCTCGCCGGGGGCGAGGTAGCGGGTCGGGACGGTGGGTATCCCGGCGGCGGCGAGGTCTCCCAGGTACCGCTTGTCGACGTTCCAGCGCACGATCTGCGCCGGGTTGGCCAGCCGGGTGGCCCGCCCGCAGCGCTCGGCCCAGTCGAGGAACTCCGCCGCGCGCCAGCTGTAGTCCCAGGTGGAGCGGATGACGGCGAGATCGAACCCGCCCCAGTCCACGTCCGGGTCGTCCCATGCGACACCCTGCGCCTCGGCGCCCGCCGCCCGCAGGGCCTCCAGCAGCACCGGCAGATCGGGATCGGCCACGACGTCGGCCCCGGGACGACTGGTGACAAGCGCAATCCGAGCCACGAAGGCCCCCTCCTAGACCAGGAACAACAGCGGGCAGGCTAACAACCCGGGGACGGGGAGGCATCCGAGAATCCACGGGGCCGGACCGTGCTTGACCTTCACCCTCGGGCAGGCGTGAGCATCGGGTGTGGAAGCGGAGGAGGATCCAGGTGGAGCACATGCTGACGATCGGGGCGTTCGCCAGGGCGTCCCGGCTGTCGCCGAAGGCGTTGCGACTGTACGACGCACTCGATCTGCTGCGTCCCGCCCGGGTCGACCCGGAGACCGGCTACCGGTACTACGCGCCCACCCAGCTCGAACGCGCCCGCCTCGTGGCCTGGCTGCGCCGACTCGGGATGCCGCTCGCGCGGATCCGTGAGGTGGGCGACCTGCCGGCGGCCGACGCGGCACGGGAGATCCGGGCGTTCTGGGCGCGGGTCGAGGCGGAGACGGCCGAGCGGCGCGACCTGGCGGCCTTCCTGGTGGACCACCTCCTGACCCGACCCAGGACCCGACCCCGGAAGGACCTCACCATGACCTCCCCTCGCACCCCTCTCGCCCTGCGCTACGCCGCCCACTCCGACCGGGGCCGGGTACGCCCCGCCAACCAGGACACCGCGTACGCCGGGACCCGGCTGCTCGCGGTCGCCGACGGCTACGGCCCGACGGGCGGCCCGGCGAGCACGGCGGCCGTGGAGACCCTGAAGGAACTGGAGGGACTGGAGGAGTCCGCGGTCCCCGCGGGCGAGGTGCTCAACCTGCTGGAGACGGCGGTACGGGACGCCTCGGTAGCCGTCCAGAACGCCACCGAGGCCCAGGAGGCCCAGGAGGCGCCCGACGCGGGGACCACCCTGACCGCGATGCTCTGGACCGGCTCCCAGCTCGCCCTCGTCCACATCGGGGACTCGCGGGCGTATCTGCTGCGCGACGGCGGGCTGTTCCGGATCACCCACGACCACACCGTCGTCCAGTCGATGGTCGACGAGGGCCGACTGACCCCGGAGGAGGCCACCAGCCACCCCCAGCGCGCCCTGCTCCTCAACTCCCTCACCGGCACCGGCCCCACCACCGCCCCCGACCTCCACCTCCACGACGCCCACCCCGGCGACCGCTACCTCCTGTGCTCCGACGGCCTGTCCACCGTCGTCCCGGACGCCGTCATCCGCACGACCCTCACCACCGCCGCGACCCCCCAGTCCGCCGTCCACACCCTGGTCACCACCGCCAACGAGGCAGGCGGCCCGGACAATGTGAGCTGCGTGGTGGCGGAGGTGACGACGACACCGGTCGACTGAGCACGGTCGGGGCCGCCGCGAAACGAACCTCTTCCCCGTGGTGGGGAGAGACGCTCGACTCAGTAGGCGGTCGCGGGCGGAGCCAAAGGGGCGATCTCCCGGTCGAAGAAGTCGTGGAAGTCGTCCCCGCGCTCGTACAACGCGTCGAACCCGGCGGATGTCTCCTGGATCAGTGCGGGGTCGGAGAAGCGACGCGCTCCCATCGCATTCCCGTCGTCGTCGTAGAGCACCTCGTACATGGCGGCGTCCCCGAGGATCACGACCTCCGGTACCGGGCGATCCTTCTCGATGTCCGAGATCTTCCGCGCATCGAGCACCCTGATGTTGTCACCCAGCTCCACGCGCAGACGCAGCACGAAAAACTCCCATTGCACATACGGGGTGACGGGGAATTCCACCACACGCAGGCGGCGTTGCAGAATGTTCAGCCGTGCCGCCTCGCGGAACTGCTCGGCGTAGACATCGCGCTTCTCCTGGACGAGTGAGATCGCCTGGTCCCATTCGCCGGCGGCGAAGGCTTCCCAACTGGCGAATCCGCGCTCCTTGAAATTCTGCCCTCGTTCCAGCTTGTTCAGGTACTCAATTCCGGCTGAGTAGGCCCGCCGGAAGTCCGCGTGGTACGCGGAGCGATCCATGCGTTCCGAAACGCCGAGCGGGAAGGAATCAAACATTCGGGATATCCGGTTTCGCCGCGATCAACATGTTCCTCGGGATGACTACGAGCCGTTCGTCCGCGCCTACGGAGACCCCTGGTGGCAGCTTCTCGCCCAGGGAGCCGGTGAGATCCCGGCCCACGACTGCGATGTCCCCGTTCTCCAACTCCCAGATATCGGGGCAGTCAGGATTATCGGTCGTATTGCCCAGCTCCTGCGGGGATTTCCCCAGTCGCCGCTTGAATGTCGTGGCCGGATCGGCTTCCCATGGCCTGGTCATGACCACCCGCCCCCTCGGTTGGGCCAGAGGTCACCACCGTAACACTCAGCGCATCGAGCGGATATGCCATAAACGGACGCGGTGGAGGTGAAGCAGGGGCTGGTCCCTTGTTGTCCCCTCCGACTCAAGGGTGCGACCATACATAGTCGCAGGACAGGAAGGGTATTCGATAGTTCGGCATATAGTCCGAACATTCGTAAATTCCGGTCAGGGGGAACTGTGGACCCGCAGACGGCTCTCCTCGCGCAGAGCGCTGGAGTCACACCGGTCACCTTGCACGCCACCGGGTCCGGCCGGGCCCGGATCCATCAGGCGGGGCGCGACCAGCACATCACAGAGCGATGACAGGCGACATGGACGGCCACGCCGAGGACCGTGGCCGTGTGTATCAAGCGTCGGGCGACCAGCACATCAGCGAGCACCACCACTACGGCGACGAGGCGAACACGTCCCTCGGACCCGACTCGGTGCGCCGACCGGCGGTGGGCAGGCCCCCCGCTGTACTGCGGGACCGCTTCGAGGTGCTGGAACGCCTGCGGGCGAGTGTGCGTGCGGGGCGCGGCGGACAGGTGTACGTGCTGTACGGCATGGGCGGCTGCGGCAAGACCGCGGTCGCCTACACACTCTTCCAGCAGGCCGTCGGCGCGTACGGCAGGGTCGGTCTCTGGGTCAGCGCCGCCGACCGCGCGAGCCTGCGCGCCGGAATGCTCGCCGTCGCGGCCGACCGGGGAGCCGACGACGGCGAACTGCTCGCCGCCCGCAACGGACTGCGCCCGGCCGCGGACCTGGTCTGGCAGTACCTCGACCGCTCCGCGGAGCCCTGGCTGCTGGTCCTGGACAACGCCGACCACCCCGAGATCCTCCGGGACGGCAGTTGGCTGCGCACCAGTCGGGGCGGCACGGTCGTGGTGACGACCCGCCGCTCCGCTCCCCGCTGGTGGCCGGGGGCCGAGCTGCAACACATCGGGGTACTGCCGCGCGACGACGCGGCGCGAGTGCTGTGCGACCTCGCCCCGCACAGTGGCACACGGGAGCAGGCGGCGGAGATCGCGGAACGCCTCGGCCGGTTGCCGCTCGCCCTCACCCTGGCCGGCGGTTTCCTCTCCCAACAGGTGCTCGATCCATGGACGATGGAGACGTACGGGCGCCACTTGGACGACGAGGAACGGGTCGGACTCATCGACCAGGGAGCCGATGCCCTGTCGGAGGAGGACCCACGGCACCTGGTCGGCCTGACGTGGCAACTGACTCTCGACGCCTTCGAGGCCCGAGGTCTGCCGGAGGCGACCGCCCTGCTGAGACTGCTGTCCCGCTTCGCCCCCGAACCACTGCCGTTGTCCTTGCTCAACCGAGCCGAGATCAGTGGCGTCCTGCCCCGCGCCCGATGCGAGACCGCGCTGAGGGCACTGCTCGACCAATCGCTGACGGAGCTGGTGGACGTCGGGGAGCGGTGCGCACAGAGCCACGGGGTGCTGCTCGACAGCGTCGCGACGGCGACTCCGCCGGACCGGTTGCCCGCCCTCGACGCGACCGCTGTGCGCCTCCTGGACCGGGCCGTCGCCGTGGTCCCCGACGCGGGCCCGTACGATCCACTGCTCGGGCTGCTGGTGCCGCACGGGCTCGCCCTGCTACGACGCGTCCACGACCCGCGTCCCCTGGCCGACGCCCTGGCCGTGGTGACCCGGCTGTCCGTCGCCCTGCACCGCACCGGGGAGTACCTGTCCGCCTGGGAGACGGCCCGAACCGCGGCGGACCTGGCCGAGCGCAGGCTGGGCGAGGAGCACCGTCTCGTGCTGGCAGCCCGTTCCCGGGCCGGTCGCGCGCTGTTCCGGCTGGGCCGGTACGACGAGGCCGAGGAGTTACTCGAAAGGGTTCGCGCGGTTCAGGAGCAGCGGTTCGGGACGGATGATCCGGACACCTTGGACAGCGGTCACGGCCTTCAACTGGTGCTCGGAAATCTGGGCAGCCGGGACGCGGCCGTTGCCCGGCTCCGGGCCACGATCGCCGGCCGGAGCAGAGCCCTGGGGCCGACCCATCCCCTGACGCTGCGCTCCCGCTCCAGCCTGCTGGTCCTGCTGCCCGCCGCGGAGGCCGCCGCCGAGGACCACGGTGGGCTCCTGGCCCTGCCGTCGGAATGTGCCCGTCATCTGGGCCCCGACCACACGGTGACGCTGGGAGCGCACCACAACCACGCCTGGGCGCTGTACCAGTTGGGCCGCCTCGACGAGGCCGACGAGGAGATCGGGCTGGTCACGGAGGGGTACGGGCGACGCTTCGGACCCGACTACCCGATCGCGCTCGCGGCCCGGCAACTCCACGCCCGGACCCAGGCCGCACGCGGCCACGTGGACACGGCGATCGAGGTGATGACGGATGTCCTGGCCCGGCGGGAACGCGGCCTCGGCCCGGACCATCCCTTCACGGTCGCGAGCCGGGCACTGCTGCGTGAGTTCACGTCGGGGGGCGAGGCGTAGGGCGTGGCTCAGCCCGGGTGAGGGGGGTACGTTGCGGAACGAGCGGACGACACGGCCCGACAGCCGGGCACCGCACCAGACGAACCGCAGCACGACGAACCGCAGCACGACGAACCGCAGCACGACGAACCGCAGCACGACGAACCAAGGAGTACGACACGTGTCCTCACTCTTCCCGGCCCTCGTCCAGGCTTCCGCCGATCGGCCCGCCGTGCGGTTCGGTGAGCGGGCTCTCGGTTATGGCGGGCTCGCCGCCGCCGCGGGGGCCGTCGCCGTGCGGGTGCGTGGGGCGCGGCGGGTCGCCGTCTGGGCCACCTCGGAGTTGGAGACCGCCGTCGCGGTCGTGGGGGTGCTCGGCGCGGGGGTCACCGCCGTACCGCTGAACCCCCGGTCGGGTGAGCGAGAGCTGGGGCACATCCTGGGCGACAGCGCCCCGGACGCCGTCCTCACCGCGCCCGGCGCCCCGCTTCCCGCCGCGCTCGACGGGGTGCCGCGTATCGAGGTCGACGTGCGGGCGGAGGGGCCCGCGCCGGAGGACTCCGCCGATGACTCCGCGCCCGCGCTGATCGTCTACACCTCCGGCACCACCGGGCCGCCCAAGGGCGCGGTCCTGTCCCGCCGGGCCGTCTCCGCCACCCTGGACGCCCTGGCCGACGCCTGGCAGTGGACGGACGCGGACGTGCTGGTGCACGCGCTGCCGCTGTTCCATGTGCACGGGCTGGTCCTCGGCATCCTCGGCCCGTTGCGGCGCGGCGGTTCGGTGCGGCACCTCGGGCGGTTCGACACGGCGGGTGTCGCGCGCGAGCTGGGCGGCGGCGCGACGATGCTGTTCGGGGTGCCGACGATGTACCACCGGATCGCCGAGGCCCTCCCCGGCGACCCGGCGCTGGTGAAGGCGCTCGCCGGGGCCCGGCTGCTGGTCTCCGGTTCGGCCGCGCTGCCCGTCCACGACCACGAGCGGATCGCCGCCGCGACCGGCCGCCGGGTGATCGAGCGGTACGGCATGACGGAGACGCTGATGAACACCAGCGTGCGGGCGGACGGCGAGGCCCGCCCCGGCACCGTCGGCGTACCGCTGCCCGGCGTGGAGCTGCGGCTGGCGGGGGACGACGGGGCGCCGGTCGCGGCGTTCGACGGGGAGAGCGTCGGGGAGATCCAGCTGCGCGGGCCGAATCTCTTCACGGAGTACCTCAACCGGCCCGACGCCACCGCCGACGCCTTCACCGCCGACGGCTGGTTCCGCACCGGCGACATGGCCGTACGCGACCCCGACGGCTATGTGCGCATCGTCGGCCGCAAGGCCACCGACCTCATCAAGAGCGGCGGCTACAAGATCGGCGCCGGGGAGATCGAGAACGCGCTGCTGGAGCATCCGGGAGTGCGGGAGGCCGCCGTCACCGGGGAGCCGGACCCCGACCTGGGGGAGCGGATCGTCGCCTGGATCGTCCCGGCGGACCCCGGGGCGCCGCCCGCCGACGAGGAGTTGGCCGACCACGTGGCCCGCCGGCTCGCCCCGCACAAGCGCCCCCGGGTGATCCGCCGGCTCGACGCCCTGCCCCGCAACGACATGGGCAAGATCCTGAAGCGGGCCCTCCCCGATGGCTGACCGGCTGTCCGCCCGTGCCTTCCTCGCCCTCGTCACCGACGACTTCACCGAACTCGCGTCGGTCATGCGGGAGTACGGCCCCGACGGGCCGCTCGCCTGGCACGGCTACGACGCCTCCCGCGCCCGCGCGGCGGCCCGTACCGGCGAGGACGAGTCCGTCGTCTGCGGCACCGGGCGCGTCGAGGGCACCCCGGCCGTGCTGATCGCCTTCGAGTTCGGGTTCCTCGGGGGCTCGCTCGGCGCGCGGACCGGGGACCGGCTGGAGGCGGCGTACACGTACGCGCGGGCGCACCGGCTGCCCGTCGTACCGCTGATCGCGACGGGCGGGAGCCGGATGCAGGAGGGGATGGTCGCGCTCAGCCAACTCCAGCGGGTGGCCCGGCAGTCGGTGCTGACCCGGGCCGCCGGGCTGCCCCAGATCGCGGTGCTGCGCGATCCGACGACCGGCGGCGGCTGGGCCACGCTGGGCGCGGGCGCCGACGTGATCCTGGCGCTGCCGGGCGCCCAGGTCGGCTTCGCGGGCTCGCGGGTGCGTCCACCGGACGCGGATCCGGCGGCGTACACGGCCGAGGCCCAGGTGGCGGCGGGAGCGGCGGACGCCGTCGTGGCGCCGGACGCCCTGCGCGCGGTCCTCGGGCGCTGGCTGCGCCTGCTGGGACCGTCCTCCCGGCGTCCCTCGCCCTCGTCCGCCGAGCACGACACGCCCTGCGCCCCGTGCCTTCCGCCCGCTCCCCCGCCCGTCCCGCTCGGCGCCGGCGGTCTGCCCGCCACCGGGTGGGAGGCGGTGGTGCGGGCCCGTGCTGCCGGGCGTCCGCGGGCCGGGCGCTATCTGGACGCCTACTTCACCGAGCGGGCGGCGATCAGCGGGGACCGCTGTGGCGGCACCGACCCGGAGGGCATGCTGTGCGGCTTCGGCGCGCACGACGGCCGTACGGTCGCGTACGCGGCGCAGACCGGGGCGGCGACCCGGCCCGCCGGTTACCGCACCGCGGCCCGGCTGATCCGGCTCGCGGGAAGGCTGGGCGTCCCGGTGCTGACGCTGGTGGACACACCGGGCGCGGCGAACGACGCGGAGGCGGAGCGGCAGGGAGCGGGCGCGGCCATCGCGGAGGTGTTCGAGGCGGTGGCCGCCGCGCGTACGCTGGTGACCACGCTGGTGATCGGGGAGGGCGGTTCGGGCGGGGCACTGGCGCTGGCGGCGCCCGAGCGCACCTATGTCGTCCCGGACGGCTACTTCTCGGTCATCGCGCCCGAACTGGCCGCGCAGATCCTGAAGCGGGGACCGGCGGAGACACGGGCCACGGCGGATCAACTCCGGCTCCGGCCGCAGGACTTGGCGGAGCTGGGGCTGGCCGAGGCGGTGGAGGCGGAGCCAGGCGGGCCAGCCCCCGTTTGAGCGGGACCGAACAAACGAGCAGGTGTTCCCTGGAACAGGTGATCGTCACCCGTGAGGTGGCATTCGACTCATGTGATTGACGATACTTACGGTGCGCGAGCGACGGGCTGCAGACCGTGACGGAGCGCAGGTCCCATCACCGTGCCAAGGGTGCTCCACGCACCCCTGGCGCCACCGCAAGGAGAAAGCACGATCATGAACCTTCTCACCGACATCCTCGCCGGCCTCATCCACTTCGTCGGCTGGCTGGTCTGACGGTCCGAAGAGCCCGCGGCGCCGCCTCCCCGTCCCAGGGGGGCGGCGCCGTCCGCGTTGCGCGGCCCGTCCGCCGCCCCGCCCCCGCCCCCGCCCCGTGACGGCGGGTCCCGCCACATTGACGCGACATCCGCAAGTCCGCTCCGTAAGAATGGAGTTCGGCAGGACACCTGGACCACGGGGGAGCGAGCGGCGCATGGACAGTCTGCTGGAGTTCAAGACGGAGGACGGCGCGCTGGTCGTCGTGGAGAGCGCGGACGACGACCCCGGCGCGCGGCTCATCTCCCGCGGTGACGGCCCCGCCCAGGCCGCCCGCACCTTCGAGAGCGCCCTCGGCGGGGTGCGGGCGGCGGCCGAGTCGGCGCTGCGGGTGTTCCGCGACGGGGCGCTGCGACCCGACGCGGTGGAGCTGGAGTTCGGGGTGAAGCTGAGCGCGGAGACCGGCGCGGTGATCGCCAAGGGGGCGGCCGAGGGCCATCTCGTGGTGCGGCTCAGCTGGTCACCGGGGACGGCACGGGACGCCGGGCGGGACCCGGCGCAGGACAGCGGGCAGGACACCGGAGCGCCGGGGGCGGGACCGCACGCGGACGCCGGGCGCGGGCCGTCCGCCGGGCAGGCGTGAAGGCGGCGCGAGGACGGTATGAGGAACACCGCCTGGCACGCCAGGATCGAGTGCGGCCGAGAGGTCGGCGCGGGCTTCCTGGTCTCCGCGCGGCACCTGCTGACCTGCGCTCATGTCGTACAGGCCAGTGAGATGACCGGGGTGACGGTGAGTTTCCCGGGCCGCCGGGACCTCGGCGGCATCACCGCGTCCGTGGCCGTGCACGGCGGCTGGCGGGGCGGCGCCGCCGACCCCGGCGACCTGGCCGTGCTGGAACTGGACCGCGAAGTGCCGCAGACGCCCGCCGCGTTCGCCCCGCCGGGCGCCGAGCACGGCAGCCCCGAACTGGTCGCCTACGGCTTCCCCAAGGGCCACGACGAGGGCATGCTCGCCTCCTACCGGGCACTGCCGGGCCCGCTGATCTCCGACGAGTGGGTGCAGTTGGAGGCCCTCACCGCGCACGGCCAGCCGCTCGCCGCCGGATTCAGCGGGGCGGCGGTGGCCCGGGCCGACGGCACGGTGGTCGGGATGGTCACGGCGGTCGCCGGCGCCCGGGACGTCCGGGTGGGCCGGATGCTGCCCGTCGAGGTGATGGCCCGCTACTGGGCCGAGCTGGGCGAACTGGTCCCCACCGAGGGCCACGACACCGGGACCCGGCGGCGTCTGTACACCCTGGTGCGCGAGGCGGAACGGGCCGCACTGCCGTACCGCCCGGACCAGTTGTACGTGGACGCGGTCGGGGACTTCGGGCCGCCCCTGCCCCCGGACGGCTTCGACTCGCTGGCGCGGGCGGCGGCGTACGTCCAGCTGGAGGTGCCGGACGCGCAGGCGGTGACCCGGTTCGCGGACCGGCTGGAGGCGCTGCTCAGGCCCGCGCCCCCGGCCGCGCCCCGCACCCCGGGCACCTGGTCGCCGATCGTCGTGGAGATCGGGCACAGCGGGGCCGGCGCCGACCAGGTCACCGTGGAGGTCTTCGCCTACCGCGACGGACACCGCCGCCCGGTGGGCGCCCACCGGCTGCCGCGGGGGCAGGTGCGGACGTTCGTCCAACAGCGTATCGACGAGGCGTTCACCCAGCTCGCGCCGGACGCCGAGGAACTGGTCACCTTCGTCCTGCCCCGTGAGTGGCTGAACGAGCCGGTGGCCCGCTGGGCGTGCAGCGACGACGACCCCACCCCGCTGGGCTCCGCCTACCCGCTGGTGGTGGCCGACCGCGCCCGGCACCGCAGCGGGCGGCTGCGCCACCAGCTCGCCAAGAAGTGGCAGCGGCTCGACGGCGAGGACGGCACCGCCGCGCACCCCGTCGCCTGCGACACCCCCGAGCACCCGCCGAGCCTGCGCAAACGGCTGCGGGACCGGGACACCGGCCTGGCCGCGTACGCCACCGCGCCCGACGCGGCCAAGGAGCACTTCGACGCGGGCCTCAACGCCCCCGTGCCGGTGCTGCTGTGGCCGAGGGCGGGCTGCACCGGCATACGCCACCCGGGACCCTGCGAGGGCGGGGCGTTCCTGGCCGAGGTCGCCGACTCCGTCGCCCAGGTGCCGCCCGCGCAGCTCCCCCGCCATGTGCTCGACCTGCGGGAGACGGCGGAGGCGGCCGACCGGCCGGACCGGCACTGGGCGTACGACGTCCAGTTGCTCTGGGACGACCCGCGCTGCTTCCCCGAACCGGCCGCCAGCCGCCACTCACCGGTGGCCTGAACGAGAGACCGACCCGGCCGACCGCCGGGGACCGAGCGAGGAAGAGGACGAAGGACCCATGCCCCTGTGGCCCGTCTACACCGGTACGAACGCGCCGCACGACGGCATCGGGAAGCTGCCCCCGCCGCCGCCGTGGCGGGCCTTCGACGGCGGCCCGCTGCTCGACGCGCCGGACGAGGCCGAGGACCCCTCGGCGGGCTCCCCCGACCGCACCCACCGCGCCGAGACCTACCAGGCCACCCCGGAGACCGTGCAACTGGTCAACGCGGCGCTCTATCTGCGCCGCCCGCTGCTGGTCACCGGACCGCCCGGCACCGGCAAGTCCTCACTGGCGTACGCGGTCGCCCGGGAGCTGCGGCTCGGCCCGGTCCTGCGCTGGAACATCACCAGCCGCAGCACCCTGCACGACGGGCTCTACCAGTACGACCCGCTGTCCCGGCTGTACGCGGCCCGGCGGGCGGTGGCCGTGTCCGCCCCGGAGCAGCGCCACGCCCCCGCGACGGACACCCCGGGGACGGACGTCGAGAACCATCTGCGGCTCGGCCCGCTCGGCACCGCGCTCCTGCCCCACGCCACCCCCCGCGCCCTGCTGATCGACGAGATCGACAAGAGCGACCTCGACCTCCCCAACGACCTGCTGAACGTGCTGGAGGAGGGCCAGTACGAGATCCCCGAGCTGGTACGGGCCGCCCGGGACACCCCCACCGCCCAGGTCCTCGCCGACGGCACCGACGCGCGGGTGCCCGTCCAGCGGGGGCGGGTGCGCTGCGCCGCGTTCCCGTTCGTGGTGCTGACCAGCAACGGTGAGCGCGAGTTCCCGCCCGCGTTCCTGCGCCGCTGTGTCACCCTGCGGCTGCGGCAGCCCGACGACCGGCATCTCGCGGACATCGTCCGCGCACACCTCGGGGCCCCCGACGCGTACGCGCAGCAGCTGATCGAGCGGTTCCTGTCCCGGGTGGGCGGCGGCGACCTCGCCACCGATCAGCTCCTCAACGCCATCTACCTGGCCCGCGCCTCTGACCTGGGCACCGAGTCGCTCGACGAACTGGCCGAGCGGCTGATGCCGTATCTGGGCCGGGATCCACAGGCCGATGCCTTCTGAGCCACCGGGCCACGACCCGTCACCGCTCTCCCGTCTCGCCGCCCTGCTGGCCGAGGCGTCCTCCGGCGACCGCCCGGCCCCGCGCGAACTGGCCGAACTGCTCTGGCTCGCCGGGCACATGGAACCCGAGCGGCGGCAGCAGGAGCCCGGCGCGGCGGAAGGCGAACCACCGCCGCCCACCCCGCGACCCCCCGTCCGGGACACCGCCCCGCCCCCGGCGCCACCCCCCGCCCCCGAGCGGCCGGGGCCCCCGGGGCGGCCGGAGAAGCCCGCGCCCCCACGGGCCCCGCTCCACCTCCCCGCTCCCGCGTCCACCCCGGCCGCGACCGGCCCCCGGCACGCCTCGCTGCTCGCCCCGGCGCCCCCGATGCTGCGGCATCCGCTCGGACTGCAACGGGCACTGCGTCCGCTGAAGCGGTGGGCCGACGCCCCGGAGGGCCGGGAACTGGACGAGCGGGCCACCGCCGAGCGCATCGCCCGGCTCGACGCCGACCCCCGCTGGTGGCTGCCGGTGCTGCGCCCCGCCCGGGAACGCTGGCTGCGGCTGCACCTGGTGCACGACACCGGCCCCACGATGCCGGTGTGGCGGCCCCTCGTACGCGAACTGCACAGCGCGCTCGCCCAGTCCGGGGTCTTCCGCACGGTCACCCTGCACCGCGCCGAACCCGACGGCACGGTCCGGGGCCATGCCGCGCACGCCCCCGCCGACGGACGGACCGTCACCCTGCTCATCAGCGACTGCACGGGCCCCCAGTGGCGCAAGGGCCCGGCCGCCGACCGCTGGTACCCGACCCTGCGCCGCTGGGCGCGGCGGATGCCGCTCGCCGTGATCCAGCCGCTCCCGGAGCACCTGTGGCGGGACACGGCCCTGCCGACCACACCCGGCCGCCTCACCGCGCCCCACCCGGCGGCCCCGGCGACGACCCTGGCCTTCACCCCGTACGACGCCCCGGACCCGGAGGTGGTCGACGGCGCGTTCCCGCTGCCGGTGCTGGAGCCGGAGCCGGGCTGGCTGGCGAACTGGGCGGCGCTGGTGGCGGCGCCCGGCGGCACCGCGTACCCGGCGGCGGTGGCGCTCCTCGGCCGCACCCCGCCCGACGGCGCCGGCGGCACGGACCTGGCCCGGCTCAGCCCGGAGGAACTGGTGCTGCGTTTCCGCGCGTCGGCGTCGCCGCAGGCGTTCCGGCTGGCCGGGCATGTGGCGGTGGGTCGCCCCGAACTGCCGGTGATGCGACTGGTCCAGGCGGCCCTGGAACCCGAGCCGCGCCCCCAGCACCTCGCCGAGGTGATCCTCGGCGGGCTGCTGACGGCCACCGCCGGGCCGCCCGGCTCGTACGCGTTCCGGCCGGGGGTGCGGGAGGTGCTGCTGCGCGGGCTGCCGCGCACCGCCCGGGGCCGGACGACCGAGCTGCTGGACCGGGTGGGCGGGCTGATCGACAGCCGGGCGGGCCGGGCGCCGGGCGAGTTCACCGCGTCGACCCCGGCGGCGGACGGCACCCCGACGACGACGGACGGGGAGGCGTTCGCCACCGTCAGCCAGGACAGCGTCCGCCAGCTCGCCGGGCCGCTGTCGCTGCCGCGCGGACTGCGGCGCCGCTACCGGCCGGTGCGGCGGATCAGTGTCACGGGCGCGCTGTGGCAGGCGGAGGACACCGAGACCGGGCGGACGGTGGCACTGCGGCTGCACAGCAAGACCGCCGTGGGCTCCCGCACGGATGCCTTCCTGCGGGACGCCGAGCGGCTCCAAGGGCTGCGGCACCCGAATCTGACGGCCGTCCTCGACTTCGGTGTGGAGGATCAGACCCGGTACGTCGTCATGGAGCAGCTCGACGGCCTCGGGCTCAACACCCTGGCCGCGCCCAACGGCTACCTGCTGCCCGTCCCGCTGCTGGTCCGGCTCGGCGCCGAGCTGGCCGGCGGGCTCGCCGCCCTGCACGGCGCCGGGGTGTCCCACGGCTCGGTCGGCATGTCCCGGGTGGTGCTGCTGCCCGACGGCACCGCCAAGCTCAGCCTGTACCAGCCGGGCCGCAGCTCGGGCCCGGCCGGGCGCTCGGATGATCTGCGGGCGCTGGGCCGGACGCTGCTGCACCTGGCGTCCGGGACACCCCGGGTCCAGTCCCCCGTCGAACCGGGCGCGCTGCGCCATCTGCCGCCCGTGCTGCGGGACCGGTACGCCGACACCCTCACCCTGCTGCTGTCCGCGTCACTGGCCGACCAGGTGCGGGGACGGGAACGGCTCCGGGACCCGGCGTCGCGGGACACCGCGCGCCGCGGCCACCGGCCCCGCGACTACCGCCTCCTCGGCCCCCTGCGCGTCGACCCCGGCACCGGCGGCCCCGACCCCGACCTGCCTGCCGACCTCCGGGCCATGCTCGCCATGCTGCTGCTCAAGCCCGGCCGCACGGTCACCCACGACGAACTGCGCTGGGGCATGTGGCACACGGCCGACGAGCCGAAAAACGCCCTGTCCGCCCTCGGCGCCGCGGCCTCCCGGCTGCGTACCGCGCTCGCCCCCACCGCCGCCGTCGCCACCCGCGCCGACGGCTACGCCCTGCACACCAGCGAGGACCGGGTGGATGTCGTCCGGTGCGAGGATCTCGTACGGCGGGCCGAGCAGACCCGCGCGGCGGGCGACCTGGCGACGGCCCGCGCGCAGATCGCCGAGGCGCTCGGCCTGTGGCGCGGCGAGACCCCGCTCGACGGTGTCCCGGGACCGGCCGCCGAGACCGCCCGCACCCGGCTGCTCCAGCTCCGGCTCGCCCTGTGCCGCACCCGCGCGGAACTCGACCTCGACCTGAACGACCTGGACAGCGCCACCGAGGACCTGGGCCGGCTGGTCCGTTCCCACCCGGCCCGCGAGGACTTCCGGCGGCTGTATCTGATCGCCCTGCGCCGCTCGGGTCTGCTCCAGGAGGCGCTCGACATAGTGGAGGAGTACGAACTCTCCGGCGGCCGGAGCCCCGACCTCCTCTCGCTCGGCCATGAACTCCGCGAGGACATGGGCCAGCCCCAGCCCGGCCCGTACGAGGCGGAACGGGGCAGCGGCCCGCCCGAGGACGATCCCTTCACCCACGAGGACACCTCGTTCTCCCGTTTCGAGGCCGAGGACGAGGCCGAGGCCGAGGACGCAGACGCGGTGGAACGCCCCCTGCCGAACGACGAGGTGCCGGAGAGCCTGTTCCCGGAGGAGACGGAGGAGACGGAGAGGGCGGAGAGGGCGGAGAGGCCGGAAAGGCCGGAAAGGGCGGAAAGGGCGGAGACGGCGGAAAGGGCGGAGAGAGCAGAGGGGACGGAGGAGGCGCAGGAGGCGGAGGAGGCGGAGGAGGCGCAGGAGACGGAGGAGCGAGACGGGCCGGTGGAACCGGAGCGGCCCGGCGGGTCGGACGCCGCCACGATCGTCGTCGAGTTCGCGGACGACCCCCCGGACCCGGACGCCCACGCCTTCCTCGGCCGCGCCCTCACCCGGCTGCTCGCGTCGGGCGGCCACAGCCCGGCCCGCTTCCCGGTGCGCGCGCACACCGAGGGCTGGTCCTTCCCGGCCGGTCCCGGCACCCCCGTACCCGAGGTGCTCCTGACCGCGATCGACGGCTTCCACGACCTCCTCCAGGAGCTGGGCGGGACCCGGCTGTGCCTGGTCCACGGCGTGGGCCCGGAGGAGTGGGACGCGGCCCGCACCGCCCTGGACCCCACCGGCGCCCATGGCATCGTCGTCATCCCGCAGACGATGCGGGAACACCTCGACGCGTCCCGGGGCGCCCTCCTGTACACCCTCCCGGAGCCCGTGCCGCCGCTGCCCGCCGTGCGGGGCCCGTACCCCTACCCGCCGTATCTGCCGGAGCCGTCGGCGGTGACACGGACGGTGTTCCACGACGCCGGGGGCTACTACGAGGTCGATCTGAGCGAGCGGCGGACGGTGCTCCAGGAGACCGTCCGCCCGGCGCGGGGACGGGACGCCCTCACCGCGCGGGGCGCGGCGTCATGGCGGATCCGGGTTCCCGGGCATGTCGTCCGGGACCCCGGCGTCGATGTCGACGCGGCCCTCCGCTCCCGGCTGGCCGAGGTGCTGCGGCAGCAGGCGGACCGGGCCGTCCCCACGACCACGGGGCTCGTGGAGGCGCTCACCGCGTCCAGCGTCCCCGGCTGCGAGGTGCGCTGGGACGTCTCCCTCCATCTCTCGGGGCCGCTGCGCACCGCCGTGGAGGCGCTGCGCCGGGTGGACGCCGTGGTCCTCGGCTTCGAGGGGACCCTCACCCGGCTCTACAGCGGCAGCGAACAGGCCGGGGCCGTCCGTGAACTGGTGGGGCTGATCACCGAGTTGCGGAACCCGGACGACGCGCTCGGCGGGGCCCCGCTGCCCCGCGCGGACGCCGAGCACACCCGGGACGGGCGACCGCACCCCCAGGATCTGCTGCGGACGTTCCACCGCACCCCCTACGCCCAGATACTGCACCTGCGCCTCGCCGGACTGGAGGCCGCCGCCCTGCGGGGCGCCAAGCCCTACCCCGACGCCGTGGCCTGCGTCCGCACCCTCGCCCGCAAGGGGCTGAAGCTGGCCGTGGTCACCGGCACGGCTCCGCAGCCCGCCGAGTCCCACCTCGACGGGCTGCGGCTGCTGGGGCTGATCACCGGCGGGGTCCACGGCCGGGACACCGGCGGCACCCCGCTGCCCCCGGACCCGACCCTCCTGAACCGCGCCATCGCCCGGCTGGGGGTCCCCCCGGAGCGCTGCCTGGTCATCGGCTCCACTAAGGCCGAGCAGACGGCGGCGCTGATAGAGGGCGCGCCCTTCCTCGACCTCGGCATGACGACCCTCCTCGAAGCCGCCCGCGGTCTGTGACACCGCATCAGCGAGCCGGGCCCACGCAAGCCCACCCAAGCCCACCCGAACCCGCCCGAACCGCCCTGCCCCCGGGGCCCGCCCCGAGCCCGCTAAGTACGACGAATAGCCCGTTCAGCGGCCCCCCACCCGGCCCCCCACAAAGGGCGCCGCCCCCGCCCCGACCGCACGATGCGAACAGAGGCCCGCCGTCCGGCGGCCCGGTCCGTGCTCTCGGGAGGATCCGCCATGACCGCCAGTCTGGAGGCGCTGCGCCGCTGCCACTTCGCCGTCGATCTCGGCGCCGCGCGCACACGGGTCTACGTCAAGGGCGACGGGCTCGTCGTGGACCAGCCGTCCGCCGCCGCCGTGAACACCCGGACCGGCGCGCTGATCGCGGTCGGGGAGTTCGCGGAGAAGATGACGGGCCGCACCCCGCACTACATCCGGGTGGTGCGCCCGGTGTCCGGCGGCACGGTGGTGGACATCGAGATGGCCCAGCGGATGCTGCGGCATCTGCTCGGCGACAAGGTCCGCCGTACCCTGCGGCGCAAACCCCGGCTGCGCGCGGCGGCCTGCACCCCGCACGACTCGGACCCGCTCGCCCAGCGCGCCACGATCGAGACCCTCGTCGGCCTCGGCGCCCGGCGCGTGGAACTGGTCGACACCCTCATCGCCGCCGCCGTCGGCTGCGGACTGCCCGTCGAGCAGCCCGAGGCGACGATGGTGCTGGTGTGCGGGGCGGCGGCCACCCAGGTCGCGGTGCTGTCGCTGGGCTCCATCGTCACCGCCGAGCGGATCCCGGTGGGCGGCGAGGCCGTGGACCACGCCATCGTGCAGCATCTGCGGCACGCCCACGAACTGATGCTGCCCAGCCAGTCCGTACGACCGCTGCAACTCGCCCTGTCCGGCAACGGGCTGACCGCGCAGGGGCCGACGTCCACCGAGATCCACGGGCGGGACGTCGCCACCGGCCTGGCCCGCAGCGTCCAGGTGGACACGGCTGCCGTGCGGGACGCCATCCAGACCCCGCTGACGGCGATCCTCGACGGCATCGGCAAGGTGCTGCGGGACTGCCCGCCGGATCTGGTGGCCGACCTCGCGGACCGGGGGATCATGATGGTCGGCGGGTCGGCGCTGCTGCCGGGCCTGGACCAGATGCTGCGGCAGGCCACCGGGATGCCGGTGCACATCGCCGAGCGGCCCGACATCTGCGCCGTGCAGGGGCTCGGCATGATGCTGGAGGGCCAGATCCAGCCGCTGGCACTGGACCCGCTGGGCGGCTGAGCCATGGCGGCCGAGCCGCTGCCGTCCCCCCTGCTGGACGCGGTCATCGGCGTCGGCGCCGACCTCGACCTCGGCACCACCCTCCAGCATCTGGTGGCGGGGGCCGCCGAGGTGACCGGCGCCCGGTACGCCGCGCTCGCGATGACCGACCCGGCGCGGGACGGGCTGCGGGAGATCCGTACCGCCGAACCGCCCGCCGGGGCGGGCACCCTGGACGTCCCCGTCCATGTCGAGGGCGAACTCTTCGGCCGGCTGCGGCTGTCCGGCAAGCAGGGCGGCGGCCCGTTCACCGCCGGGGACGAGGAACTGCTGCGGCTGCTGGCGGTGCAGGCGGGCATCGCGATCGGCAACGCCCGGCTGTACGAGGCGGCCCGGCAGCGCGAGCGGTGGATCGAGGGCTCGGCGGCGGTCACCAACGCGCTGCTCACCGGGGAGAGCGCGGACGACGCCCTGACGACGGTCGCCGAACGCGCCCGGCTCCTCGCCGACGCCGCCGCCGGGGTGATCCTCCAGCCCACCGAGGAGGGCGGCATGGAGATCGTCACCGCCTCCACCCGGGCCGACCCGGGGGACATCGTGGGGACGACGATCGCGCCGGGCAGCCCGGTCCTGGTCCAACTCCTGGGCGGCGAGCCGGTCTACATCGACGACTCGGCGACCGACCCCCGGATGACCACCCACGTCCGCCACCGCTTCGGCCCCAGCATGATGCTGCCGCTCCAGTCCGGGGGCCGGCTGATCGGCACCCTCGCCCTGCCCCGCCGCCGGGGCGGCCGGCCGTACACGGACGTGGAGAAGCTGCTGGCGACCCAGTTCGCCTCCCAGGCCGCGGTCGCCCTGGTGCTCGCCGACACCCGGCACCGCCGCGAGCGTCTCGCGGTGTACGAGGACCGCGACCGTATCGCCCGCGATCTGCACGACCTCGTGGTCCAGCGGCTGTTCGCGACGGCGATGATGCTGGAGTCCACCCAGCGCAGGGCACCGGACGAGCCGGACGTGCACGCCACCCTCGGCCGGGCGGTGGACGAACTCCAGTCCACGATCCAGGAGGTCCGCACCACCATCTACGCCCTTCAGCAGCCCCCGACCGAGGCCCCGGCGACCCTGCGCGGCCGGGTCCTGCGCGAGACGGCGACCGCGGCGGCCCGCCTCGGCTTCCAGCCCTCGGTGCGCTTCACAGGGCCGGTCGACTCCCGGGTCCCCGAGCCCACCGCCGCCCGGCTCCTCACCGCGCTGCGCGGCGCCCTTGGCGCCATCGTCCGCCGCCGGTCCGTCACCCGGGTCGACATCGGCGTCGACACGACGACCCGGCTCCCGGACGGCCGGTCGAGCGTCAGCCTGACGGTGTACGACGACGGCCCCGCCCCCGCCCGGGGCCCGCGGGCCGGTACGACGGTGAGGTGGCAGGCCCCGCTGTGACCCGGCCCGCCACACCCACCCCGCCGGTGCCTACCCGGCCGCCTCTTCGGCGTCTTCGACGTGCTCGGCCTGCTCGGCCTGCTCGGCCTGCTCGGCCTGCTCGACGTGCTCGGCGTCCTCGGCGTCCTCGGCGTCCTCGGCGTCTTCGACGTGCTCGACGTGCTCGGCGTGTTCCGTACCGCCGTCCGGGTCGGCCGGCTCCTCGGTCCTCGGCGCGGGCCTGCGTCTCGTCGCCCTGGCCCCCTCCCCCACGAGCCAGGCCACCACCTCGTCGGCGTCCTGGTGGCGGGCGATGTCCAGCGGCGTCCGCTCGTCGGGGCCGACCCGGTCCAGGTCGGCGCCGAGCCCGTGGAGATAGCGGGCCACGGCCACCTGCCCGCCGTGGCAGGCGTGCCAGAAGGCGAGGTCGAGCGCGTCGGCGGAGGGCGGGTCCTGGTCGACGTACGCCCGGACCCGGTCCAGGAGGCCGAGCGCGGCGGCGTCGTCCAGCCGGACGTGCGCCCCGTGCTCGACCAGCCGCCGGGCCGCCCGCCACTGCCCGAACCCGCAGGCGTCGGCGAGCGGGGAGCCGCCGCCGAGCACCGCGCCCGGCGCCTCGATGTCGGCCCCGGCCTTGAGCAGCGCGTCGATCGCCGGGACGTCGTTGCTGCTCGCCGCCCAGTGCAGCGGGGTCTCGGCGTGCGCGCCCACGAACCGGGCGCCGGGATCGGCCCCGGCCGCCACCAGCGTGGCGATGACCTCGGGGCCGCGCGGGTAGTGACCGGGCCAGTCGGTGACCAGGTGCAGCAGGGTGCGGGTACCGGCGCGGTCCTGGTCCTCGGACTCGGTGATGCCGGCGGACGCCAGTGCGGGGTGCTCGGCGAGCAGGGCGCGCAGCGCCGCCAGATCGCCGGTGCGGATCGCCTCGGTGACCGCCACGGCCAGCGGGTCACGGGAGTTCAAGGTCGTCATGGAGACCCAGCCTCCCACCCGAACGTTCCCGGATCGAACCCCGTCACAGGAACGGCCGGAGGGCGACACGTGCCACCGCTCCGGCCGGCCGTCGGGGGACCGACCGTCCAGGGATGCCCGCGGGCCGGGGCGCGTCACAGCTCACGGACGCTTCCGCCGAGCCTGTCCCGCAACCCGTCGAGCGTCTCCGCCCGCGCGCTGACCACCCATCGGGTGCCGACCAGATATCTCCCGCCGTACACCCTCGCGGAGTCCAGCCAGGTCTCCTTGAGGCGTTCCTCCGGGAAGGTCGTGATCAGATAGTCCGCCGGTCCGGTGTGGCAGACGCCCTGCCGCAACTCCTCCGCGTCGATACGGATCTTCGGTTCGCACCCGGTCAGCGCGGCGATCACCTCCACCTTGGCGGGGGCCATCACCCCGGCCTCGGGGGCCGCCGACACCTCGGGCGCGGCCGGCTCGTCCGCCCGCTCCCCCGCACCGGCGTTACAGGCCGTGGCCAGCGCGACCGCGCCCACCCCCGCGACCAGCGCGAGCCGTCCTCGACGCATCCGCTCACCCAGCGACATGCCGACTCATACGGACGTACCCGGGACGGCGTTCAACCGTCCGCCCGCCCGGCGCGATCAGCCCTGGGCGAACGTCCGCCGCCCGCCCGCCGACCGCCCTAGGCTCGCCCCATGACCGAGACCACTCCCTTCTGGGACGCCCTGGCGACGGGTGTCCTGCGGCTGCCCTCCGGCCGGCTGGTGCGCGGGCGCGGGCTGCGCAAGCCGCTCCCGGAGGGCCCTCGCCCCGCCTTCGCCCTCCACCTTCTCGGCCGCCGGCCGCCGCCCGTCGACTGGGACAGCATCTGGGTGCGCTGGCCGGACTTCCGCCTCCCGGCCGACCGGGAGGCCGCCGCCGAGGCGCTGCGCGAGGCGTGGACCCGCGCCGGGTCCGAGCGGGTGGAGGTGGCCTGCGGCGGCGGGGTGGGCCGTACCGGCACCGCGCTCGCCTGCCTCGCCGTGCTCGACGGGGTCCCCGCCGGGGAGGCGGTCGCCTACGTCCGCGCCCACTACTCCCCGCGCGCCGTGGAGACCCCGTGGCAGCGCCGCTACGTCGGCCGATTCGTCGGCCGCTTCTGACAGCGCGCCCCGCCCTCGCACCGCGCGCTCTACTATGGCGCCTGCGTGTCTGCGGGGTGGAGAGGGAGCGGGAGCATGCGGCGGCTGGGTGACCTGGAGTCGGAGATCATGGACCGTCTCTGGCGCTGGCGGCGCCCGGCGACGGTGCGCGAGATCGTGGACGACATCAACGAGGAACGCCCTCTCGCCTACACCACCGTGATGACCGTCGCGAACATCCTCTACAACAAGGGCTGGCTGCACCGCAGCAAACAGGGCCGGGCCTGGGTGTACACCCCGGTCCGCAGCCGGGAGCAGTACGCGGCGGCGCTGATGGAGGACGCGCTCGGCGCGAGCGAGGACCGCCCGGTGGCGCTCACCCACTTCGTGGAGCAGATGGATCCCGACGAGATCAGCGCCCTGCGCGAGGCACTGCGCACGGTGGGGCGGCGGGCCGGGTCGTGAACGCGGCGCCGGTGCTGCTCGGTTACGCGGCGGGCGTGGGCCTCCTCGCCCCGCGGCTGCTGCTGCGCAGCGCCTGGCCGCATCGCGCGCCCGCCCTCGCGGTGGCCGTATGGCTCGGGCTGATCGTGTCGTTCACCCTCGCCGTCGCCCTCGCGGCCCACCATCTCGCCGACCCCACCGGGCATCTGCACGCCGATCTGATCGGGCTGCTGCACTCCTGCGGGCTGACCGGACTGACCGGGCCGACCGACGTGGCGGGGGTGACGGAGCTGGCTGAAGTGGCCGGGGTAGCTGACGTGGCCGCGGTGACCGGGGTGGCCGAGGTGGCTGACGTGACCGGGGTGGCCGGGGTGGCCGAACCCACGATCGCCGACCGGCTGGCGATCGTACTGCCCGGCTCGGTGCTGCTGCTGGCGCTCGGCGGCTTCGCCCGCGAGGTGCTGCGCGGCCACCGGGCCCGCGCCCGGCACCGCCGCGTGCTGGACCTGGTGGGGCGCCGGGCCCCGCAGCTGTCCGCCACCGTGGTCGAGCACGACCGGCCCGCCGCGTACTGTCTGCCCGGACACCGGCCGAGGATCGTGGTGAGCGCGGGCGCGCTGCGGCTGCTGACGCCGGTCCAGCTGAGGGCCGTACTGGAACACGAGCGGGCGCACATCGCGGGCCGCCACCATCTGGCGCTGGCCGTGACGGAGGCGTTCGCCCGGCTCCTGCGGTGGCTGCCGCTCGCCCGGCACGCCCGGGAGCAGACCGTCGTACTGCTGGAGATGGTCGCCGACGACCGGGCGCTGCGCCGGCACTCCCGCGAGGTGCTCGCCACGGCGATGTACGAGATGGCGGCGGCCCGTTCGGTCCCGGCGGGGGCGTTCGCGCTGGGCGGTCCGACCGCGCTGCTGCGGCTGCGCCGGGTGCTCACCCCGCAGCGCCGCCCCCCGCTCGCGCTGCGCGGCGCGGTCGCCGCCGGTGCCGTGCTGGTCCCGGTGCTGCCGCTGCTCTTCGGCTGCGTGCCGGCCCCGGCGCTCGGCTGACGCCCCCGGACGTCCTTCCTCTCCCGGCGGCCGTACGGGGCCCGGGATTGCGGCCTCATCTACGAAGCTACTAAGTTGTTCAGGCATAGGACCGGACAGAGGAGTTGTCGCAGCATGGGAACCCACCGCCGCCCCAAGCCGCCGTCCCGTCCCCGGCTGGCCGTGCTGGCCGCCTCGGCGGGGGCGTTCTCCCTGCTGTCCACGGCCCAGAGCCAGGCCGAGCCGAAGCCCTCGGTCGAGAAGGTGCGCGAGGACGTCGAGGCGCTGTACCACGACTCGGAGGCCAGCACCGAGGAGTACAACGCGGCCCAGGAGAAGCAGGGCAAGCTCCAGAAGGAGGCCAACACGGCACGGGAGCAGGTGGCGGAGAAGCAGGAGGAGATCAACGAGATACGGGCCGAGATGGGTCCGATCGCCGCCTCCCAGTACCGCGACGGCGGACTCGACCCGAGTGTGCGGCTGTTCCTCTCCGCCGACCCCGACGACTTTCTGGAGCAGGCCGCGCTCCTGGACCGCACGAGCGAGCGGCAGATGACGCTGCTCGGCAGCCTCCAGCAGAAGCAGCGCGAACTGGCCCAGACCCGGGCCGAGGCGGTCGGCAAGCTGGAGGCCGCCCGCAAGGCCCAGGAGCGGATGAGCGAGAAGAAGGACGAGATCCAGGGCAAGCTGCGCGACGCCCAGAAGCTGCTCAACAGCCTCGACGCCGAGGAGCGCGCCGAGTTGAAGGCGCAGGAGGAGAAGGCCGACCGCGCCTCCGGCAGCAGCGACGAGAAGTCGACGTACGGCGGTCCGGCGAGCGGCCGGGCGCGTACGGCGCTCGAATTCGCGTACGCGCAGCTCGGCAAGCCCTACGAGTGGGGCTCGACCGGCCCGGACTCCTTCGACTGCTCCGGACTGACCGGCGCCGCCTGGGCCGCCGCGGATGTCTCGCTGCCGCGCACGGTGAACCAGCAGTACAGCGCGGGCCGTCAGGTCGCCCGTGCCGACCTTCAGCCCGGCGACATCATCTACTGGTACAACAACACCCAGCACAACGGCATGTACGTCGGTGACGGCAAGGCCATCCACGCCCCGCGCACCGGCAAGAACGTGGAGATCACCGACCTGGACTCGATGCCGTACTTCGCGGCGACCCGCCCCTGACCCGCTCCGGCGGCGCCTGGGCCTCGGTGTCCGTCCCTCCGTGCGTCCCGCCGGTGGTGTCGAGGTCGGCGGCCAGGGCGTGCAGCCACACGTCCATGTCGACCAGCAGGGCGAGCGCCGCGGGCGGGACGGCGGGGGTGACGGGCCAGGGCAGCGGGGCGAGCCGGATCCGGGGGCGGTCGGCCGGTGACCGCGCGGCCCGGGCCCCGGCCGCCGCGATCTCGTCGGCTGCCGCGCGGGACCAGTGCCGTACGGCGGCCGGGAAGGGCGGCGGCCCTTCGGGGGGCGGCAGCCAGTACGCGCCGATCAGCAGCCGGGAGCCGAAGTTGAGGGCCGCGAGCCAGTCGGCACCGTCACCCTCGTGGGGCACGGGCTCGGCACGGTACTGCGCGTAGGCGGCCTCGGCGATCCGGAGCCGATGCAGGGTCGGCCACAGGACCCCGACCCCGACCCCTCGCGAGGGAGCCGACCGGTCGCCGGTGCGCGGGCCGGTGACGGCGCCCGGACCGGGGAGGACGGCCTGGGAGCCGGTGGCGGCGACCCCCGAGCCGGTGGCGACAGCCCGGGAACGAGCGGCGGCCCCGGAGGCGGGGGCGACCGGCGAACCAGGAGCGGCCCGGGAGCCGGTGGGGGCGGCCCGCGCCGCGGTGGGGACCCGGGGCCCAGGTGCGGCCTCGGAACTGCCGCCGGCCTCGGGTCCGGTGACGGCCTGGGGCCCGGGGAGGGGCCCGGACCCGGCGACCGACTCAGCCCCCGTGACGGACTCGGCGGTGGCTTGTACCAGGGGGCCGGCGGTGCGGAGCAGCGCGGCGACGCTCCGGCGGATCTCGGCTCTCGCGCCCGACGGCCAGGCGAGCAGCCCGCAGACCAGGCCGATCGCGCTGCCGGTCAGCACATCCACCAGCCGGGCCTCGGCGAGGCGCCAGGTCACGGGGTCGAGTTGGGCGAACGCGGTCGACACGACCAGGGTGAACAGCCCCTGCGCCCACGCCGGTCCGCCGACCGGGCCGACCGAGAACGCCACGAGCATGGTCGGCACCAGCAGATAGTCGTAGACCCGGGTCGAGTCGCCCGCCCCGACGAACAGGGCGCCCGCGGCGACCGCGCCGAGCAGGGTGCCGAGGGCGGCCGAGCGGACGGCGGACCAGGTGGCACCGGCGGTGGTGCGGGCCAGGGTGAGGACGGAGAGCAGCACCCAGAAGCCGTGCGTGAGGTCGAGCGAGCCCGCCACCAGCCGGGCGAGGGCCAGTCCGAGGGCCGTACGGACGGCGTTCTGGAAGACGACGGACCGCGGGGTGAGGTTGCCGGAGACCCGCACGTACCAGAGCCGTGCCGTCGAGATCCCGGCGTACCAGAACTGCCCCCGCGGCAGTCCGGGCGCCGAGCGGCGGCGGTCGGCGGCGAGGGCGACGGCGGTGCTCACGGTGACGGCCCCGACGGCGCAGGTCAGCACGGTCGAGCGGTGGCGCAGCAGCGCGTACAGGGTGTTGTCGGCGCTGCCCGTCCGGCGGTCCGGGGCGGCGGCGCGCTCGGTCAGGAAGCGGTCGGTCATCTCCTCGATCGCCTCGGGGCGGGCGGGGCGTTCGCCGCGCAGCGCTGCGGCCGTGTCGGCGCAGCTCGCCGCGATGCCGTGGAGCAGGCTCCGGGAGGGTACGTCCACCGGTGCCGGGGCGAGTTCGGCGAGGGCGGCGAGTTGGTCGAGCAGTCGGCGGGCCGCGGATCCGGCCTCGGTCAGGGCGCGGTCGGACCGTCCGGCCCCGGCGGGCCTGCTGCCGGCCGGCTGCCGCGAGAACCGGAGTTCCTGCCCGGCCCGCCGCAGTCGTACGGCCGCTCCGGCGTCCGCGGGGCCGGAGCGGGCCGGTCGGCGTGCCGCGCGGGCGGCGAGGTCCAGGGCGTCGGCGAGGCGGTCGCCGTAGGAGGGCTGCCGGGGCTGTGGCAGGAGCAGCAGTTCGCACAGGGCGAGGGCGCCCGCGCCGAGGGCGAGGCCGAGCAGCCGGTCGGGCAGGGTGTCCGGCGCGTAGGGCGGGAAGCAGGCCAGGATGTAGCAGAGCTGGAGTGCGGGGACGGTGGTGGCCGGCCGGGGCGCGCAGGCCGCGCCGAAGGTGAGCGCGAACGCCACCAGCAGCATCCCGGCGGCGGCCGACCAGGTCGCCACGGCGAGCGCGGTGCCGAGCGCGATGAGGGCGGCGGCGGCCGGCAGGGCGAGCAGCACGGTGGTGGCGCGGCGCCGCCCGGAGCCCGCCAGCGGGGAGAGCACTCCGAAGGCGACGGCGGCGAAGAGGGCGTAGACGGCGACGACGGGCCGGTCGAAAAGGTGGAGGGCCGAGTAGAAGCCGACGGTGGCCGCCACGGTGACGCGCACCGCGCCGCGGCCCGCCCCGAGGAGCGCGCTCAGCGACGGCGGCTTCGGCATGGCTGACGTCCCGTTCCTGCCCCCGTTCATGCCCCCGTCCCGGCGCGGGGGGCGCGGTCCGGTGCGGGTCATTCCTGGGTGGGCAGCCAGTTCCCGTGCAGGCCGAGGGGGACGCGGACGGGGATGCGGACCCGGGCGACGGGCCCGTGCCCGGGGTCCCCTGCGGGCAGCACGAGGAGCCAACTGGCGCCGTCGGTGCGGTCGGTGGCGAAGGTCAGCCAGTGGCCGCGGTCGGTGCCGTCCGTGCCGGGGCTGGGCGCGAAGACGGGTTCCCCGACGGAGAGGTCCCCGGCGTCCCACAGCACGTCGGTGGCGTGGCCGCCGCCGTCGAGGTCGTACCAGCGCAGCGCGTCGTACTCGCCGGAGAGCAGACCGGGGTGACGGCCGCTGTCGGCGGCGACGGCGAGGTGCCGGTGGGGCCGGGCGAGGGAGCGGTCGTCGATGCGCGGGAACTCCACCCGGGCGTCGTCCAGCGCGGTGCGGCGTACGGTGCCCGCCACCGGGTCGATGACGGCGCGGGTCAGTCCGTGCCGGGCGGCGTCGGGGCGGTGGAGGTCGGAGTCGGAGTCGGTGTCGCCGAGGGAGAGGGAGGGCCACTGGACGTAGTCGAGGACGACCTGTCCGTCCTCGGGCCGGTCGTAGGCGTTCACCGTGTGCCAGACCCAGAACGCGTCGTCGTGGGCCCACCGGACGGGGCCGCCGTCGCGTGGGACCAGGGCGATCCGGGTGCCGCGGTCGGGGTGCCAGGCGAGGAAGGAGCCGCCGTTCATGGCGGCGGCGAGGTCGAAGCAGGCGGGCGCCAGCACCAGGACCAGGTAACGGCCGGTGAGGGCCATGTCATGGATCATCCGCGGCTCGTCGGCGCCGGTCACGGGGGTGGGGCCGTGGCGCAGCCGGCCGTCGGGGCCGAGGAGCGACCAGGTCAGATACGGGGGTTCGAGGGCGTAGCAGAACAACGCCAGTTCGCCGGTGACCGGGTCGATCTTGGGGTGGGCGGTGATCCCGGCGGGCAACTGCCCGTCGAAGGTCTCCTCGGCGAGGGTGCCGAGGTCCGCGCCCATCCGGAACGGGCAGTCGGACTCGGCGAGGGCGAGCAGCCGCCCGGCGTGCCGGACGACGTTGATGTCGGGCAGCGGTTTCAGGGTGCCCACCAGGTCGTCCGGTACGCCGTCGTCCGCGCCGGGCGAGATCATGGACTCCAGGCCGCCCCACAGGGCCCGTCCCGCCCGCTCCTCCGCGGCCAGGGCGGGGGTGCGCACGAACCGGTTGCGGTAGCGGGCGCGGCCCTGGGACAGCCAGACCCCGTGGATCATGCCGTCGCCGTCGATCGGGAAGAGATAGCTGCCGATCGGGGTGAAGCGGGGGTTGGGGCCGTTGCGGAGGTAGACGCCGTCGAGGTCGTCGGGGAGTTCCCCGGTGACCTCCAGGTCCACCGCGTCGACCTCCTCGGTGACGGGGGCGAACCGTCCGCCGAGATGGGCCACGCGGGTCGGGTCGAAGGCGGCGGTGGGTGCGGGCATGGGATCCTCCCGGCGCCGGGTGAGCCGTACCCCGCCAGTCAAGTACCGCGACGGCCGGGCCGCCACTCAGGGTCTGTCGTCCGGATCGTCCCGGCGTCGCGGACCGGGTCACCGGCGTGGAGAGCGGTCGGCGGATCGGCTCACGGGCCGGCCGGGCGACGGTCGCCCTATCCGGCCTGGACGGTGAAGGCGGCGGTGCGGACCGTGCCTTCGTGCTGGAAGTCCAGGAAGAGCCGGTAGGCGCCCGCGCTGGGTGCCGTGGCCAGGAAAGAGATCTCCGGGCCGGGCAGGGTCCGGCCGTCGCCGGGCTCGCCGCTGGGGTGGACGTGCAGATAGGCGAGGTCACCGGAGCGCAGGGCGACGAGATGACCGTAGGCGCCGAGGTAGGGCTCCAGGTCGGTGACGGGTGTGCCGTCGCGGCCCACGGTAAGGGTCAGCTCCCCGGCCTGGCCCGGGCTGAGCTTCCCGTCGAGACGCACCTCGTAGCCGTCCACCTCGGCGACGGCGCCGGCCGGCGGCAACTCGGCCGGCTCCGCCGCGCCCTCCGCGACCAGGTCGGCACCGAGGGTGAGCGCCTCGCCGCCGTCGGGCTTGAAGTCGGCGAAGATCCGGTACTCCCCCGCCTTCGGCACCTCCAGTGAGGCCGACCAGATCCCGTCCGCTTCACGCACGGGGTGGAGATGGCGGTAGACGGTGAGATCGCGCGAGGCGACGATCAGATGCAGTTCCTTGCCGTGCTGCTGTTCGTACGAGGTGAGGCGGCCCCCGGTCGCGTCGACCACGACGCCGAACCGCAGGGCGACCCGCTCACCGGCCGGGAGCCGGGGTGTCTTGAGGTCGAGGGTGTGCCCGCCGTGGGAGGCGTGGAGCCCCCCGGGAGCGACGTCACCGTGCCCGGCGTGCGCGTCATGGCCGCCGTGCGCGCCAGGGCCGCCCTGCCCGGTGTGGCCGGTGTGCGCGCCGTGCCCCGCGTGCTCCTGGTGGTGTCCGTGGTGCTGACCGTGGTGCTGACCGTTCCCGGGGACCTGTGCGGCGCTGTTCATGACCCACTCCTCACTCTCTCCGGGCTCCTCCTGCGAGCCCCTTCGCACCTCAACATACCCCCTGGGGGTATCAAGGGCAAGCAGTGATCATCGCGAGCCCCGACCCGCCCCGCTTGCCGCCGCATACGGCAGGGGGGTATACATTGACCCCGTTGCAAATACCCCCAAGGGGTATAAGCCCTTGGGTTCGCGATCCACGACCCACCACCCTGGAGACCCCATGTCGAACTGCTGTTCCACCGACGGAAGCTGCAACACCACCGAGATCAGGACGACGTACAAGGTCGACGGCGTCGGCAGCGCCCACTGCCAGGGCATCGTGACCAAGGCCGTGGGCGGACTGGACGGGATCAGCGCGGTCGAGGTCGAGATAGGCACCGGCCTGGTGACCGTGACCACCGCCACCGAGCCGGACGAGACGCTGGACGCCCTGATCGCCAGGACCGTGGCCGAGGCCGGCTACGACTACGCGGGCCGCACGGCGGCCTGACCCGCGCTCCGGTACGGATCGAACGCCTTCGGGCCCGGCGAGGAATCGCCGGGCCCGAAGGCGTTGGTGGGTGCCGTCCCTGACCTCCCGGTCAGACACCGACCCGGCCGCCCCGGGCCTCCCCGGCGGCGTCCTGCTGCGCGGCGACGGCCTTGTCTCCCCGCATGACCAGCAGGGTGACGAGCCCGCCGACCCCGGCGATCACGGCGGCCCAGACGAACGCGGCGCTGAATCCGTCCGTCAGGGCGGGCAGGTCACCGAGGCGTCCGGCGCCCTGGGAGGTGGCCACGGCGGTCAGTGCCGCGAGGCCGAGGGCGGAGCCGACCTGGTAGGTGGTGTTGACGATGCCGGAGGCCAGACCGGCCTGCTCCTGCGGGGCGCCGGACAGGGCGGCCATCATCGCCGGGATGTAGGCGAGGGACATGCCGAGCGCGGCGACCAGCGAGGCGGGCAGGACGTCGGCCACGAAGGTGCCGGTGGGCTCGACGGCGGACAGCCACAGCAGTCCGGCCGCGAGGACCAGCAGCCCGGTGCCGATCAGCGGCTTGGCCCCGAACCGGCCGAGCAGCCGGGCGGTGATGGCGGTCATGAAGACCATCAGCAGCCCGGTCATGGGCAGCAGCGCGGCACCGGAGGCGAAGGCCCCGTACCCGAGGACCTGCTGGAGGTACAGGTTGAGGAAGTACCACATGGGGATCCAGGCGGCACCGAGGAGCGCCATGGCGAGGTTGGCGGAACCCAGCCGGGGCACCCGCCAGATGCCGAGCGGCATGAGCGGTTCGCGGACGGACCGCTGGATCACGAAGAAGAGGCCGAGCAGCACGGCGGCACCGATGAGCTGGACGACGGTCCCGGTGGTGGTCCACCCCTCCTCGGGCGCCCGGACCACGGCGAACACGGCGAGCGCGAGCCCCGCGGTGACGGCGGCGGCCCCGAGCACGTCCACCCCTCCGCGCCGGCTCTCGACGGCGGGCAGCAGCTTGGTGGCGGCGAGGGTGGCGACACCGATCGGCACGTAGATGATGAAGATCCACGGCCAGCTGAGCCACTCCGTGAACACTCCGCCCAGGAACACCCCGGCGGTACCGCCCGCGGGCGCGGCGGCCCCGTAGAGCGCCATGGCCTTGCCGAGTTCCTTCGGGTCGTGCGCGAAGAGAATCATCAGCAGGGTCATGGCGGCGGGCGCGATGAGTGCCCCGCCGACCCCCTGCACGGCCCGGCCGACCACTTCGACCCAGGCCGTCTGAGCGGCGGCGGCGATGACCGACCCGCCGATCAGCACCACCCACCCGGCGTTGAAGACCCGCCGCGCCCCGAGCAGGTCGGACAGCCGCCCGCCGAGCAGCAGCAGCCCGCCGAAGGCGATGACGTACGCGTTGAAGACCCACTGCAACTCGCCTTGCGAGAAGCCCAGGTCCTTCTGCATCTCGGGCAGCGCCACCCCGATGATCGACGTGTCCATGATCACCATGAACTGAGCCGTGGCGAGCACGGCGAGCGCCCACCACCGCTTGGAGTTACCGACGGACATGACTCCACCCCTTCCATTTCCCTGCATACCCCCTAGGGGTATCTAGCCGCTGCACCATAACATACCCCCTAGGGGTATCGAGAAGGGAAGGGGCGACCCGTCCGAGAGCGAGGGGGCGACCCTCGGGCGCGACGGCGAGGGAACCGCGGAGAGCGGAGAACGCCCGCCCCGCCCTCCGGAATCAGCGGCGCAGACCGCCCGCGGCGCGGCAACTCCGACCGTACGCACACGAATCCATCACAGACTCATCACGTAGCCCTCATCGCCCCCTTGGGCCCCGGATGATGACTCGTCATCCGCACATCCCTGGGGGGACACCATGCGCGTACGTACCGCGGCAGCCACCGCGACGGTCCTACTGGCCCTCGCGGTCACCGGCTGCGGCACCGAGACCACGGGTGACACCGCCTCCGCCGGGTCGTCCGCGGGCCGTGACGAGGCACCCGAGGACAGCGACGACGGAGGCGAAGGAGACGGCGAGGCGGGCAGACTGCCCGATCTGACCGGTATGGATCTGCAGTCCGCTCAGGACGAGGCGCAGAAGGCCGACTTCTACGACCTCATCTCCCACGACGCCCTCGGCCGCGACCGCGTCCAGGCCATGGACCGCAACTGGAAGGTCTGTTCCCAGGCCCCCGAGGCCGGCCGGCACCCCACCGACACCCGGATCGACTTCGGTACCGTGAAACGGGAGGAGAACTGCCCGGACAAGGACATCGAGACGCCCGACGCCGCCGGTTCCACGATGCCCGACTTCACGGGAAAGGCCGTGTCCGTCGCCCGCGACGCCCTGGCCGAAGGCACGGAGATCGCGGTCACCGACATCTCCGGCGAGGGCCGGATGATCCTCGTCGAGTCCAACTGGCAGGTGTGCCGCCAGGAACCCGCCCCGGGAGAGGACCTGGACGGCCGGCCCATCACCCTCGACGCGGTCAAGTTCGAGGAGTCCTGCTGACACGGGCCGGCGTATCGGCGGGCCCACGCGAGCTGGGTTTCGGCCATCTCCCGGTGGAGCGGGCGCACATCGAGGTGGCCGTCAGTCGGCCAGGCAGGCTTCGATCATCGCGGCGAGCCGACGCTCCATCGCCGCCAGGGTCTCGGGCGAGAGGGTCTCCTCCTCGCCGAGGAGAGCACCGATGCCGAACAGGCCGAGGCCCAGCGTCAGGGATTCGAGCAGGCGGATCTTGGCCGCGGCTTCCTCGTCCCCGGCGAGGAGGTTGCGCCAGGGCCCGCGCATCCTCCGTTCCAGCTCGCGCCTGAGGAGCTTCCCGCCGTCCAGGTCGACGGACCGGACGAGGGCGACGGCGGGTGTCCTGCGATCGACGTCCTGCCAGTAGGCCATGAGGTCGGACGCGAACGAGCCGACCTCCGTCAAGGGGTCCACCGGGTCGATGTGGTCCTGGGCCACCAGGTCGAAGAGCGCCCGCTTGGACCCGAAGTACCGGTTCACCAGAGCCGCCGTGACGCCCGCGTCGTCCGCGATCTCCTGAAGGGTCACATGGGCGTAGCCACGGTCCGCGAAACGCCGTGCCGCCGCCCGCAGGATGTCGTTGCGCGTCGCCGCGGAGTCCTTGGCGCGAGGCGTGCCGCTCCCCTTCGAACGGGCCGGACGAGCCGGTCGCGCCCCCTTCGATGGACCTGCGGCACTCATGTCCATCAGTCTGCCACAGGGGTTGTCCGAGCCCGCATCGGCGAACTGCGCGCTCCCGGGGGCGGGGCCCGGCCGCTCGAAGCGGCCGGTGGCCGGGGCGGTCCGCCGTCTGCCGGACATGTCCGGCTACCGGCTCGGGACGGCGGCGGAGCGGGCCATCCGGCGGGCCAGCGCACGCAGGTCGGTCGACGGGTCCGCGAGCGTCTCGGGGGCCGGCGCCCCGTCCGTGTCGAGGATCGCTCGCGCGGCGCGGACCGCTTTCGCCTCGTCGAGTCCGGCGACGGCGGTGAGCCGTCCCGCGCGGAGCCAGAACGCGAGGAACCGCTCCGGGGTGGCCCCCTGCCGCAGCACCACCTGGTCGGATCCGCGGCACCGGCCGTACATCTGGAGGGACTTGCCGTACTGGTCGGACCAGAAGTAGGGGGCCGCGTCGTTGATCGTGGGACTACCGGCCATGGACGCGCCCACGGCCGCGCCGTGCCGCATGGCGACGTCCCAGTGCTCGATCCGCCCACGGACACCCGTGCGCGGGTGGATGTGGCTGGCCACATCGCCGGCCGCCCAGAGCCAGGGACGGTCGGTGCGGCCGTGCTCGTCCACGACGACCCCGCCCTCGCAGGTGGCGCCGGCGGCCGAGGCGAGGCGGTCGTTCGGGACCACGCCGACGCCCACCACGACGGCGGCGGCGGGCAGTCGTTCGCCCCCGGTGAGGACGACCGCCTCGACGGTGTCGCGGCCGACGTATCTCTCCACGGTCCGGCCGCTGACGACCCGTACGCCGTTGTCCCGGTGCAGTCGGGTCATGAGCGGGGCGACCGCGGGACCCAGTGCGCCGAGCAGGGGCAGTTCCGCCGCCTCGACCACCGTCACGTCGAGGCCCCGGGTGCGGGCCACCGCGGCGGCTTCGAGGCCGATGAATCCGCCGCCGACCACGACCAGCGGGCCGCCCCGGTCCAGGGCGGCGAAGAGGTGCCGGGCGTCGGCCGCGGTGCGCAGCGTGTGGATGTTCGCCAGCCGCTCCCCCGGCGTTCCCAGCCGGCGCGCGGAGACACCCGTGGTGATCAGCACCCGGTCGGCCGGCAACTCTCCCCCGTCCGCCAGGACGACCCGCCGCCGCACCTCGTCCAGCCGGTGGACCGGCAGTCCGACGACCAGGTCGATACGGTGCTCCCGGTACCGCTCCTCGGGCAGGATGGGCCGCACGGCCCGCTCCGGGTCCGCCACCTTCGACAGGGGCGGCTTCTCGTACGGGATGAGCGGCTCGGCGTCCACGACGGTGAGGGCGCCGTCGAATCCGTGTCGGCGCATCGCCAGGGCGGCCGACACTCCGGCGATGCTGCCGCCGACGATCACGTGGTGGGGCTCGGACACGGTGTCCCTCTCGTTCGCGGCGCGCGCGGGCCCGGCCGGGGGACACGGCCCCGGTGGCGGCCCGCGCGCACCGGTGGTGGACGGCCGGGGAGCACCCCGGCCGGTTCACAGCGCCGCGGTACGGCTGGGCGTGCCGACGCTGCTGATGTCGATGACGGTGCCGGTCGCGGTGCCCGACTCGCCGCGTGCGGCGAGCAGGACGTACGAGCCGACGTAGTCCTCGGGCCGGATGTCGAGTTGCAGGGCCGAGTGGGTCCGCATGACCTCCCGGATGGGGAGGGCTTCCTCGATGGACGTCCCGGCCAGCCCCATCGCACGTGGTCCGCGCAGGTCCGTGGCCATACCGCCGGGGGCGACCGCGTTGACACGGACCTCGGGGGCGAGTTCGTAGGCCAGTTGTCTGACCAGGCCGACACCGGCGTGTTTGGAGGCGACGTAGAGAGGGCCGCCGCCGCGCGGGTGGAACGACGCGTTGGACAGGGTGAACACGATCGATCCCCTCGACGCGGTGAGCGCCGGCAGGGCGGCCTTGGCACCGAGCAGATAGCCCTTCACGTTCACCGCGAACAATTCGTCGAACCCCGAGTCGAGTGACTGCGGGTCGCTGTCCGGCAGCGAGCGGTTGAAGTCCCACAGGCCGGCGTTGCCGATGAACGTGTCGAGCTTGCCGCGCCACTCGACGGCCGCCTCGCAGGCCCGGAGGTTGTCGTCGTAGCGGGTGACATCACCGGTCACCGTGACCACCGCGTCGCCGAGGTCGGCCCGGAGCTTGTCGAGCTTCTCCCGGGACCGGTCGAAGGCCACGACGCTCGCGCCCTCGGCGGTGAAGCGGCCGACGATGGCCCGGCCGAGGCCGGAACCGGCCCCGGTGACCACCACGGACAGGTCGGCGAGCCGTGTCATGGGCGGCCCTCCTTCACCAGATAGGTCAGGGGGAGCGCGACGAAGACGACCCCGTCGACGCGCTCCACCGGGTGGACGGCCACCGGTCTGCTGGCCGGAGGGGAGACGGCCTCGCCCGTACGGAGGCTGAACTTGGCCAGGTGCAGGGTGCACTCGACCACGCAGCCGTCGACCCATCCGTCGGCGAGGGAGAACGTCTCGTGGGTACAGGTGTCGTCGATGCAGAACACCTCGCCCTCCGCGGCGAAGACGGAGGTGGGGGGAACCGTGGCCAGCTTGCGGCCTTCGTCCTGCGGGAGTTCCGCCACCGTGCAGGCGCGGACCCATGTGCGGTGGCGCAGCTCAGGGAGGTCCGGGGGGAGCGTGTGCTGGGTCATGGCGTGGCTCACAGGAAGATGCTGAGGCTCGGTGCCAGGAGGGTGGTCTGCTCCAGGACGATCTTCCGAGCCGCGATCCGGTAGGGGTAGCCGGTGTCCGGGGCGGCGGGACGCAGGGTGTCGAAGCGTTCGCCGACGAACCAGTCCTGGTGCCGTTCCAGACGGCTGCGGTAGACGTAGAAGTTGGAGACGACGTGCAGTTCGCCGGGTTCCGTGCCCGGGGCCACCCGGATGTTGGTGATGAGCCGGCGGGTGCGGGAGGGCGGCTCCTCGGACCAGGAGATGCCGGAGCTGTAACGGCGGACCCGGCCGGTCAGGAAGAACGCGTCGTCGTCGATGAGGGCGCTCTCGTCCCGGCCGGCGATCTCGCGGTCGCGTTCCCGGTTGGTGCGGGTCGTCCGGGTGGGCAGCCAGTAGTGGACGTCCTCGGTGAAGAGGTCGTTCCACTCCTGGAAGCGGCGTTGGTCGAGGAGTTCGGCCTCGGCGTACAGGAACTGCTCGACGTCGTGCTGGATCCGCGGGTCGGTGGTGCGGAACGCGGTGGCCGGTGTCCCGGTGCGGTCGATGGTCGTCATGGTGGTCACGCCCTCTCCGCGGGGGTGCCGTCGGTGGCCTCCCGCGCTCCGTCCGGCTGGTGGATCTGCGCCCAGGGCGTGCCGGTGACCAGGTCGCGCCACCGGCGGTAGAAGCCGCGGGCCGCGTGCTCGGCGTACACATGGTTGGACGAGCCGGGCAGACCGTGGACGTCCTCCTCCTCGTGCCCGAGGCCCATGGCCGTGTGGAATCTGGTGGTGCGGGCCTTGTGACCGCGCAGCACCTGCTGGATCTCGGTCCAGTTCTCGCCGTCGTCGGTCTCGAAGGAACCGGCCGGACTGAACGTCCGCTCGGTCATCCGCCGCATCTCCGTCTTCACGTCGTCCGGAGCGTCCTTGGGGCGGTAGCTCCAGGACCAGACCTCGATCTGCCCGGGGCCGCGCGGGTGCCAGACCCGCATGGTGGAGAGGCCGAAGGCGAGCCAGGAGAAGTTCGGGAAGATGGTGTTGTGGTTGTTGACCTTCAGCACCCGCTCGATCCCGACCTGCGCGATGTGCTCCTCCTCCCTGGTCTTCATCCACGCGTACGTGGCGTCTCCGAGGTAGGGCGCCGGCATGACGGCCTCCGGGGCGAAGAAGCCCCCCGATCCGTGTCCGTCGGCGCCGTACTGGCGGCCGGGGGCGTTCGGGTCGACGTTGCCGCCGGAGGCGTGGGGGTCGTCCGTCAGCGCCATCATCGCGGAGGCGTGGGAGACGGGCGCGTGGTACATGTCGCTGGCGAACTGCTCGGCGGCGAACTTCCAGTTGCAGTCGATGACCCACTTGGTGGTTCCGGGCGCCAGTTCCAGGCCGTTGGCGAAGCGGGCGACGACCGCGTCGAAGTAGAAGGCCATGTCGCCGAGGTAGTCCTCGAACTCGGGGGTCTCCTCCGACCAGGTGCCGAAGTGGAAGCCGCGGTAGTTCGCGATCCGCGGGACCTTCAGGGCGCCCCACCGGCTCTTGTCGATCTCGTTGCGGTAGGCCACGTCCTCCAGCGGTACGTTGATCAGGTTGCCCGCCAGGTCGTAGGCCCAGCCGTGGTACGTGCAGGTGAAGGTCTTGCTGGTGCCGGCGTCCGTCCGGCAGATCCGCATGCCCCGGTGCCGGCACTGGTTGAGGAACGCCTTCACGGACCCGTCCCGCTGCCGGACCACCAGGACCGGGTCCTCGGCCATGTAGGTCTGGAGGAAGCTGCCCGGTTCCGGCAGTTGGGAGTCGTGGGCGAGGAACAGCCAGGTCCGCCCGAAGACGTGCTCCAGTTCACGCTCGTACAGGTCCTGATCCGTGTAGATCCGCGGATCGTTCCATCCCCGATCGGGGTCGACCATGGTGTTCAGGTCAATCATGTCCGCTCCTGGTGGAGGCGATGCGACTCTGGTGAGGAGAAGCCTGCGGCAGCGGGTCCGGAAGGCGAACGGTCCCGTTCTGAGGGGTGGAACAGTTCGGCGCCGGGTTTCCGGACCGGGCCCGCGGGCGGGGGACGCGTCTGGTCAGGCGGCCGGGGTGGGGGCGGCGAGCAGGGTGAGGGCGATATCGGTGATCATGTCTTCCTGGCCGCCGACCAGCCCTCGCCGGCCGCACTCCATGAGGAGGTCGCGGACGTCGACGCCGTACTGCCGGGAGGCGTTCTCGGCATGCCGCAGAAAGGACGAGTAGACCCCCGCGTAGCCGAGGGTGAGGGTCTCCCGATCGACTCGGACGGGCCGGTCCTGGAGGGGTCTGACCAGGTCGTCGGCGGCGTCCTGGAGCTTGAACAGATCGCAGCCGTGCCGGAGTCCGGACAGGTCGGCGACCGCGATGAACGCCTCGACGGGGCAGTTGCCCGCGCCCGCGCCGTGGCCCGCGAGGGACGCGTCGACCCGGTGCGCGCCGTTCTCGACGGCGACGACCGAGTTGGCGACGGACAGGGAGAGGTTCTCGTGGGCGTGGATGCCGATCTCGGTGGCCGGGTCCAGGACGTCCCGGTAGGCGCGGACCCTGGCCTCGACCCCCTTCATGGTGAGCCGGCCGCCGGAGTCGGTGACGTACACGCAGTGCGCGCCGTAGGACTCCATCAGCCCGGCCTGTCGGGCCAGTTCCCGGGGCTCGGCCCGGTGGGAGAGCATCAGGAAGCCGGACACGTCCATCCCGATCTCGCGGGCGGTGGCGATGTGCTGGGCGGCGACATCGGCCTCGGTGCAGTGCGTGGCCACCCGCACCGAGCGCACCCCCAGGTCCCAGGCCCGTCTGAGGTCGTGGACCGTGCCGACCCCGGGCAGCAGGAGGGTGGTCAGCCGGGCCCGTTCGACCACGGAGGCGGCTGCTTCGATCCACTCCCAGTCGGTGTGTGAGCCGGGGCCGTAGGTGACCGAGCCGCCCGCGAGACCGTCCCCGTGGGCGACCTCGATCGCGTCCACGCCGGCCTGGTCGAGAGCCGCGACGATCCGACGGACCGTGTCGGGGGTGATCCGATGGCGGACGGCGTGCATGCCGTCCCGCAGGGTGACGTCCTGGACGAAGACCGAGGGGGTCATCGGGCCCCCGTTTCCGCGGCCATGCGCTCGGCGACCTGGAGCGCAGCCGACGTCATGATGTCGAGGTTCCCTGCGTAGGCGGGCAGGTAGTGTGCGGCGCCCTCGACTTCGAGGAACACCGAGACCTGATGGGTGGGTCGCGGCGCGTCCTCCGCCACCAGGGTCCGGACCGGGAGGTCGGCGGGGATCTCGGCGATCTGGATCTCCTGCTTGAGGCGATAGCCGGGGACATAGGCCGCGACGTCGGCCACCATCTTCCCGATGGACTCCCGGATCTCGTGGTGCCGCCGGGCGTCGGGGGCGTCGACCAGGCAGAACACGGTGTCCCGCATGATCAGCGGTGGTTCGGCGGGGTTCAGGACGATGACGGCCTTGCCCCGTCGGGCCCCGCCCACGTCGACGAGGGCCGCCGAGGTGGTCTCGGTGAACTCGTCGATGTTGGCGCGCGTTCCGGGGCCCGCGGACCTGGCGGCGATGGACGCGACGATCTCCGCGTACGCCACCGGGACGACCCGGGAGACGGCGGCCACGACGGGGATCGTGGCCTGCCCTCCGCAGGTCACCATGTTCACGTCGGCGGCACCGAGGTGATCGCTCAGATTGACCGCCGGGACCACATACGGTCCGATCGCGGCGGGGGTCAGGTCGATGAGCCGCTTGCCGTGGGGGGCGAGCCGGTGGGCGTGGTGCGCGTGCGCCTTGGCCGACGTCGCGTCGAAGACGATGCCGATGTCCGCGAACTCGGGCAGGGCGACCAGCCCCTCGACGCCGTCGGCCGTGGTGGTGACGCCCAGCCGGGCCGCCCGCGCGAGGCCGTCGGACGCGGGGTCGATGCCGACCATGACGCCCATCCGGAGATGCCCGGCCGTCCGTATGACCTTGATCATCAGGTCGGTGCCGATGTTGCCCGAGCCGATGATCGCCACCCGCGTCCTGTTCATGACTCTCCTTCGGCGAGGCGCGGGGTGTTCCGTCCGACGACGTCCGAGGTGTTCCGTCCGACGACGTCCGGGGTGTTCCGTCCGGCGAGGTCCGGGGTGTTTCGTCCGGCGACATCCGAGGTGTTTCGTCCGGCGACATCCGAGGTGTTCCGTCCGGCGAGGTCCGGGGTGTTTCGTCCGGCGACATCCGAGGTGTTCCGTCCGACGACATCCGAGATGTCCCCCGCGGCGAGGCTCACGGTGACCGCGCCGAGGGGCGGGACACGCGCGGTCACCTGGTCGCCGGCGGTCACCGGCCGCATCGGGCCGAGGGCACCGGAGAGGATCACCTGCCCGGCACGCAGCGGCTCGCCCAGTTCCCGGGCCTGCCGGGCCAGCCACACCACCGCTTCCAGCGGGTCCCCGAGACAGGCGGCGCCGTTCCCGGTCGCCACCTCCGCGCCGTCGATCGACAGCGACATCACCACGTCCCTCGGCTCGAACTCGTCCAGCCGCATCCGCCGGGGCCCGAGCACGAAGGCGCCGCTGGACGCGTTGTCGGCCACGGTGTCCGCGAAGCTGATGTCCCAGTCCCGGATCCGGCTCCCGCAGATCTCCAGGGCGGCCACCGCGTGGTCGATCGCGGCCCGCACCTGCGCGGTATCGAGCGGGCCGTCGCGCAGGTCCTCGGCGAGCACGAAGGCGATCTCCGCCTCGGCCCGCGGCTGCATGACCGAGTCGACCGGGATCGTGTCGCCGCCGAAGTAGGACATGGAGTCGAGAAGGATGCCGAAGTCCGGTTGGTCGACGCCCAGTTGCCGTTGGACGGCGTCCGAGGTCAGACCGATCTTCCGCCCGACCACGACCGCGCCACCGGCCCGCCGGGCCGCGACGACACGGCGCTGGACGTCGTAGGCGGCCCGGAGGTCGTCGGGGCCGATGAGGTCCCGTACGGGGGCGCAGGGTGTGCGGGATGCCTCCGCGCGGAGCAGCCGCTGGGCGGCCTCCTCCAGCACCGGTTCCGTGAGGGTGAGGGTCTCTGTCATGCCCCGATGGTCGGCGCGCGGTCCGTCGGGGAACACCGCGGGGTTCCACGGGGCGGCACGCCCCTGCCGCTCTCCGGGACCGGCCTGGAATCGGCGCGGCGCGGCGGCGCGGTCAGGCGGCAGCGCGATCAGGCGGCGGCGTGGTGGTCAGGCGGCGGCGCGGGAGAGGTCGCGGGCCATGGCGAGGAGGCGCGGCGCGTGGCGCTTCAGGCTCTGCGTGCGCAGGGAACAGACGGAGACGGCGGCCACGGCGGTCCGGGTCTCGGGGTCGAGGATCGGTACGGCGACACAGTGCATGCCGTCGCGCAACTCGCCCTCGTCGTAGGCGAGGCCCTCCTCACGCACCCGCGTGAGTTCCCGTTCGAGCCGGTCGGCGCTGCGGACGGTCCGCGCGGTGAACCGCTGGAACGGGCCGGCCATGACGGGTGCCAGTTGTTCGTCCGAGGCGTGGGCGAGCATGGCCTTGCCCAGTGCGGTGGCGTGCGCGGGCCATCGGGTTCCGACGGCCGTGGGAGAGCTGCCGGTGCTGTGCCCGAACAGTTTCTCCAGGTAAAGCACGTCCGTGCCGCTGAGCGTGGCCAGATGGACGGTGTCCCGGCTCCCGGAGTGCAGTTCGGTCAGATACGGCATCGCCCGCCGCCGGAGGCCGGTGGACCGGATGGCGCTGGACCCGGCCCGGTTCCCGACCTCGAACAGGCGCTCGGTGAGGCCGTAGCGCCCGCCGATCTTCCGGACGAAGCCGCTGTCGACCATGATCGCCAGCAGTCGGTGGGCGGTCGACTTCGGGACCCCGACCGCGTGCGCCAACTCCGTCACGCCCAGGACGGTCTTCGGCCCCCGGAAGGCGTCGAGCAGGACCAGCACCTTCGCGGCGGAGGTGTCCGCCGGCCCGGTCCTGGGCAGGTCGTCGGACCGCCGCGGCCGTACCCCGGACGCGTCGGCGGGAACGCCGGACAGCACCGTCATCTGAGTCGCCTCCCTCGCCGACACCCACCATGTAAATCATCATTTACATGTACGAGATTTACGCCTGCCCTGGGTCGCTGTCAAGCCGTTCCGGGCGGCGGTGGCCGTGCCCCGCACCGAACCGGCCCTCCGCGCGAGGATCCCCACCGGGGCGTCGACCGGCGGCGGTGGCGGTACGGAGGCACCAGCCCCGCGAATACCGCACGAGGATCCCCACCGAGGCGTCGACCGGCGCCGGTAGCGGTACGGAGGCACCGGCCCCGTGGGTGTGCCGCGGTGTGGAACAGCGCCCTTCTGGCCGGTCGCGCCCCGGGCGCAGGGTGGAGCGGAGATCGGCTCACCCGATCAGCGGTCGGCCCGGGGCCGTCGGCCGAGGTCCGTCCGGTGAGCACGAGTGACGGAGGAGAGACAGATGCCGCAGACGCTGACGGCCGAGGGAACCAGCCGTACCGTCCGGACGAAGCGCTGGAAGATCCACTACAACGAGGCAGGCGAGGGGCCGACCCTGCTGCTGCTGCACGGCAGCGGCCCGGGGGCCACCGGCTGGAGCAACTTCGGCGCCAACCTGGCGGCCCTCGCCGACCGCTTCCGGGTGATCGCCGTCGACATGCCCGGCTGGGGCGCCTCCGACGCCGTCGTACCGCAGGACCGTGACCACGTCGAAGCGGCCCTGCAACTGCTGGACGCCCTGGGGATCGAGAAGGCGGCCTTCGTCGGCAACTCGATGGGAGGGCTCACCTCGATCGCCTTCGCGGTCCGGCATCCCGACCGGATCTCGCATCTGGTCACCATGGGTTCGGGGGCGCCGGGGGTACGTCTGTCGCTCTTCAGTCCGGGCGGCGGCCTGAGCGAGGGCATGAAGATCCTCCTCAAGGGCTACCGCGATCCGTCGCCCGGGACGCTCCGCGAACTGGTCGAGATCATGACGTACGACTCCGCGTTCGCCACCGACGAGCTGGTCCGCCGGCGTGCGGACGACGCCCGGCGCCGCCCCGACCATCTGGCCAACTTCCTCGCGGGCGGCCTCGCCGGCGGTGTGGACCCGGGGGTCACCGCGGACGACCTCGCCGCTCTGCGGGTCCCTTCCCTCCACTTCCACGGCAGGGACGACCGGGTGGTGCATTTCGAGCACTCGCTGAAGCTGGTCTCCCTGATCCCCGACTCCCGCCTGGTCCTGATGAACCGGTGCGGCCACTGGCTCCAGCTCGAACACGCCGACGAGTTCAACCGCCTCGTCGCGGGCTTCGTCTCCGCGCCGTGAGCGCCACGGGACGCCCCTGCCCGGCACCCCGTACCACCCGGCTGCATCCGGCAGCACCTGAGGAAAGGACGGATCATGGCTGAGGTCATCGGTCTTGGATATGTGATCGTCGAGGCACGGGACCTCGGCGCGTGGAAGGCGTTCGCCAGTGACCTCCTCGGACTGGAGGCGGCCGTGGAGACACCGGACCGGCTCCGGCTGAGGATGGACGACAAGACCTACCGCCTCGACATCCGGCGCGGCGACACGGACGGGGTCACCGCGATCGGCTGGGAGGTGCGGGGCCCCGAGGAACTGGAGGAGATCGCGGCGCGGCTGGAGAGCGACGGCTACTCCGTCGAGCGGGCGGCCGAGGACGCGGTGAAAGCACGTCAGGTGAGCGGGCTCGTGGAGTTCGACGACCCCGGCGGTCAGCGGCTGGAACTCTTCTGGGGCCTCCTGGAGGCGAACGAGCGGTTCGTGTCGCCCACCGGGGCCCGCTTCGTCACCGGGCGCGGCGGTATGGGCCATGTCTTCCAGTTCACCGCCGAGGACGCGGCCCACAGGCGGCTGTACCAGGACCTCCTGGGCTTCAGGCTGAGCGACGTCATCGAGTTCGCCCCCGGCATGACCGGCACGTTCCTCCACGCCAACGAGCGCCACCACTCCTTCGCCTTCGCCTCGCTCCCGGCGCTGTCGGGCGTCGGGCACCTGATGTTCGAGGTCACCGAACTCGACCTCGTGGGCAGGGCCTGGGACAAGGTCCTGGCGGGCGCGGCCCCCGTCGCCGCGTCCTTCGGCAAGCACACCAACGACGAGATGCTGTCCTTCTATGTGAAGACGCCCTCCGGCTTCCAGGTCGAGTACGGGTACGGCGGCAAGCTGATCGACGACGCCACCTGGGCACCGGCCCGCTACGACGCGGCGAGCTACTGGGGCCACCACCGGGCCGACCCCAGCGAGCCGGACGTATAGGCGACCGGCGGGTCCGTCCCCTCGGCCCCCTCCGGCGGGCTGCCGTCGTCATGGCGGCGGCAGCCCGCGCGGGCCCTTTCGCCCACCTTCACGCCGCCCTCACCGGCGCCGCCCCGACACCACGTTCACGCCGCCGCCCTTGTCCGCCTGGAGGCACCTCTCGATGACACACCCGCCCGACGACCAGCCCACCCGGGACGCGGGCCGCCTCGTGGTCCCGGTGCTCGCCTCCGCGGGCATCGTGGTCGCGGTGATGCAGACCCTGCTCATACCGGTCGTCAAGGATCTGCCGCACCTGCTCGACACCTCCCCCGGCGCCGCCACCTGGGTCCTGACGTCGACCTTGCTGGCGGGAGCCGTGTCCACACCGGTCACGGGTCGGCTCGGCGATCTGTACGGCAAGCGCAAGACGGTGGTCGGATGCCTCTCCGTCATGGTCGTCGGCGCGCTGATCAGCGCGCTCACCAGCAGCCTGGTCCCGATGGTGGTCGGCCGTACCCTCCAGGGCTTCGCGATGGGCGCCGTGCCGCTGGGCATCGGCCTGATCCGGGACACGGTGCCGCGCGAGCGGCTCGGCCCGGCGATGGGACTGGTGAGTTCCTCGATGGGCATCGGCGGTGGCCTGGCGCTTCCGGTCGCGGCCCTGGTGGCGCAGCACCGCGACTGGCACACCCTGTTCCTCGGCACCGCCGGGCTCGGGGCGGTGGTGATCGTGCTCATCCTGCTGTACGTACCGGAGTCGACGGTCCGGGCCGAGGGCACCTTCGATCTGCCGGGCGCGCTCGGGCTGTCCGCCGGGCTGGTGCTGTTCCTGCTGCCGATCACCAAGGGCGGCGACTGGGGCTGGACCTCCCTCCTCACCCTCGGCATGTTCGCCATGTCCGCGCAGGTTCTGGCGGTGTGGGGCTGGATGGAGCTGCGCCGGGCGGCGCCGCTGGTGGACCTGCGGTCCACCGCCCGGCCCGCGGTGCTGTTCACCAACCTGACCTCCGTCATGATCGGCGTCTCCTTCTTCGTCGTCTCGCTGGTGCTGCCGCAACTCATCCAGCTGCCCACCAGCACCGGCTACGGGCTGGGCCAGTCCATGGTCGGGTCCGGTCTGCTGGTCGCCCCGCTGGGCCTGACCATGCTGCTGGCGGCACCGCTCTACAGCCGGCTCGCGGCGCGGTACGGCCTCAGAGCCACCCTGATCACCGGCCTGCTGATCACCGGCGTCGGCTACGGCGCCGGGCTCGGCCTGATGAGCGCCGCCTGGCAGTCCCTGGTGATCACGGTGCTGCTCGGCGCGGGGATCGGGCTCGCCTTCTCCGCACAGCCCGCGCTGATCACCCGCGCCGTCCCGATCGAGGCGACCGGCGAGGCCAACGGCCTCAACACGCTGATGCGCTCCGTGGGTACGTCGGTGTCCAGCGCCGTCATCGGCATGGTCCTCGCCGACACCTCGCGGACCGTCGACGGCGTCACCGTCCCGACCATGGACGGATTCCGTCTCTCCTTCCTGATCGCCCTCGGCGCCGTCGCCGTCGCCGTGGTCTTCGCCCTGCTGCTCCCGGCCGACCGCGCCCCGCGCTCCCGTGCGGGTGGCGAGGAGGACGGCCGCCCGGAGCGTGGATTCCGGGACCGGGTCGTGGACGCCGAGGGTCTGCGGGCAGGTCCGTCTCGGGCGAGGACGGGGCCTACGTCCTCGCCGTCCCCACCTGCGGCGCGTACGTGCTGACCGCCCAGGCCCGGGGCACGCCCCCATCGGCTTCCCGGTGAACGGCTCCGGCGCCGATCGGACCGCCGGCCTGGCTCTGTCCCTGCCGGGTGAGCCGGTCACCGCGTGGGCGCGCGCCGCCCGTCCCCACCAGCCACATCGCCCCATGGGCAAGGAACATGGGGCGTCGACCCATGAAGAGCGAACATCAAGAGGTGGTCATGAACACCAAGTCCCCCGCCGGCCTCACGGATCGCGTGGTCGTCGTCACCGGCGCCGGCACCGGTATCGGCCGTGCCACCGCGCGCGCCTTCGCCGAGGCGGGCGCGCGTGTGCTGGGAGTCGGCCGCCGTGTCGACGCGCTGGAGGAAACCGCCGCCGGGCACCCCGGTATCGCCGTCCACTCGGCCGATCTGAGCGCCCCGGGCGCCCCGGAGAAGGCCGTCACCGCGGCGGTCGACCGCTGGGGTCAACTGGACGCGCTGGTCAACAACGCCGGGCTCTTCCGCATGATGCCGCTGGCCGACACCGACGCCGCGGTGATCGCGGCCCTGTTCGACCTCCATGTCACCGCCCCCACCCTGCTGGCCCAGGCGGCCCTGCCCCATCTGCGCCGGAGCAGGGGCACGATCGTCAATGTGTCCAGCACCTACGGCCACAAGCCCGCCCCGGGCGCCGCCCACTACGGGGCCTCCAAGGCCGCCGTCGAACACCTCACCCGCAGTTGGGCGGTGGAACTCGCCCCCGACGGCATCCGGGTCAACGCCGTCGGCCCCGGTCCGACCGAGAGCGAGGCCCTGGCCGCCGCGGGTCTGCCCGACACGGCCATCGAGCAGGCCAAGAAGGCGGAAGCCGCCCGCATCCCCCTCGGTCGTCGGGGCGAGCCGGAGGAGATCGCCGGGTGGATCGTGCACCTGGCCGACCCGGCGAACACCTGGCTCACCGGACAGGTCCTCACCGTCGACGGCGGGCTGGAACTGGTCTGATGACGGCTGCCCTTGAACGGCTGACGCGGTACTGAATCACCGGTCAACGCCCGGCACCGCTGCGGACCCCGGGGAAGGGGAGGGCGCGTCCCCTGGACACCGCCCTCCTCGGCGGTCGGCGACGCCTCACCGGTCGACACGCTCCGCCGCCCCGTGACCTGCGGGCCGTTGGCACCGGGAGAAGCTGAGCCATCCGAGCCGAGGCCGGGCCGATCCTGCCCGCCGTCCCCCGGAACCGCCCGTGTCCCCTGCGTGTCCACTGGATCTTGGTCCAGGTGGATGAACTGGGCCGCTGCGTCGGCGTGGTGGCCCGCGCTGTCACGTTTCCGCTGGTCAGATCGATTCTGCTCGGACATCCGCTGGTGGGGCGGGTGGGACTCGAACCCACGGCCGACGGATTATGAGTCCGCTGCTCTAACCGGCTGAGCTACCGCCCCATAGCGGCGTGTCGCGCACATTTGTGCGCGCCGTCTGCCGCAGCATAGCCGCTCATACGATCTCCTGCTCCGGATGGTCGGCTTCCCACGGCGCTCTTGATCTCAGGACTCCGCCGCGCCGTCGACGGTTCCACCGGACATGAAAAAGGACCCTCGCGGGGTCCTCGTTCACCAGGCTCCCCCGACTGGACTCGAACCAGTAACCTGCCGGTTAACAGCCGGCTGCTCTGCCAATTGAGCTACGGAGGACCGAGCTCCCCCGACTGGACTCGAACCAGTAACCTGCCGGTTAACAGCCGGCTGCTCTGCCAATTGAGCTACGGAGGAATGCCTCGTTGCATCGAACGTACCTACCTGGGTATTCGCCAGGGGGCGGGTGCTCGCTGCGACACATACATTAGCGCAAGCAGGGGGGTGCTCCGCCAATCGGTTCCCCCGGGCCGACGCCGACTGCTGGACACATCAAGAAAGGGTGGCCGCCGTGCGCTACAAGCTCGCGTTCGTCGCCGGACTCGCGGTGGGTTACGTGCTGGGTACGAGGGCCGGCCGTGAGCGCTACGAGCAGCTGAAGAAACAGGCCCGCCAGTTCGCCCAGAACCCCGCCGTCCGCAACACCGCCGAGACCGCCGCCCAGCAGGGCCGCGAGTTCGCCGGCAAGGCGTACCACGTCGTCAGCGAGAAGGTCGGCGACCATGTCCCCGACTCCGTCGCCGACCGCGTCCGCTCCTTGCGCGAACGCACCTCCCACGCGGGTGCCGAGGACGACTGGGGCACCAGCAACACCTGATCCGGAGACCCGGTCGGGGCGGTCCGCCGGAGCCGGTGTGACCTCCCCGGCCGAATCCGCCCCGTCCATACGGCAAAATCAGGGGTATGGGGATAGTCGCCGGGCTGGACAGCTCACCCGATTCCACTCGTATCGTCGTCTGTGACGCGGACACCGGTTCCGTGCTGCGCACGGGCTACGCGCCACACCCGCTCCCCGAGGGCAACGCCCGTCCCAGCGACGTGGATCCACAGACCTGGCTGCTGTCCCTGGGCGAGGCCGCCGGCGGCGGGCTGCTGGAGGGCGTGCAGGCCATCGGGGTCGCCGCCCAGCAGAACACCGTGATCCCGCTGGACACCCACGGCAACACCGTGCGCCCGGCGCTGACCGGCGGCGACAAGCGCGCCCAGGTCGCCGCGGCCGATCTGGTCGACGCGCTCGGCGGGCGCGAGGCGTGGGCCCAGGCCGTGGGAAGTGTGCCGCAGGCCGCCCACCCGGTCACCAAGCTGCGCTGGCTCAGCCGTACCGAGCCCGAGCACGCCCGCCGCACCGCCGTGCTGATGCAGGCGCACGACTGGCTGGTCTGGCAGCTCCTCGGCCGCCCGGTCCGCCGGACCACCGACCGCGGCGGCGCCTCCGGCACCGGGTACTGGTCGGCCGCGACCGGGTCCTACCGGCCCGATCTGGTGGAGCTGGCGCTCGGGCACCAGGCGATGCTGCCGGAGGTGATCGGCCCGGCCGAGGCCGCCGGTACGACCCCGGAGGGGCTGCTGATCTCCGCCGGGACCGGCGCGACCATGGCCGCCGCGTTCGGGCTGGGGCTCGGCGTCGGGGACGCGGTCGTCTCGCTCGGCGCCTCCGGCTCCGTGACGGCCGTCCACCCCGAGGCCCTCCAGGACCCCAGCGGGATGATCACCTCCCTCGCCGACGCGACCGGGATGCATCTGCCGGTCGTGACCACCTCCAACGCCGTACGGACCCTGCGCGGCGCCGCCGAGCTGCTCGGGGCGCCCGATCTGGAGAACCTGTCCGATCTGGCGATGAAGTCGACGCCCGGCGCGCACGGGCTGGTGCTGCTCCCCTATCTGGAGGGCGAGCGCACCCCGCATCTGCCGCACACCGCGGGCACCCTCTCCGGGCTGCGACGGGAGTCGATGAAGCCCGAGCACTTCGCGCGGGCCGCGTTCGAGGGCATGCTCTGCGGGCTCGCCGACGCGCTGGACGTGCTGCGCGGGCGCGGCGTCGACGTGCGCCGGGTGTTCCTGCTCGGGCCGGCCGCCGAGCTGGCGGCGGTGCAGACGGCGGCGCCCGCGCTGTTCGGGGCGCAGGTCGTGGTGCCGCAGCCCGCGGACTACGGGGCGATCGGCGCCGCCCGCCAGGCGGCCTGGGCGCTCGGGGTCTCCCGGGGCACCCTCGACCCGCGCACCCCCCCGGTCTGGCAGGGCGCGCACGCGCAGGTGCTGGAGCCGGGCGAGGAGCTGGCCGTGGGGCAGGCGGTACGGCAGCAGTTCGTGTCGGTGCGCGAGCAGACCCACCCGGGCGCCTTCCGGACGTGAGCCACGCGGACGCCCTCCGGACGTGACCCACCCGGGCGCCTGCCCGACGTGAGCCACGCGGACGCCTGCCGGACGTGACCCTCGCGGGCGTCCACGGGATGTGAGCCCCCGGTGCCTCCGGGGGCTCCGAGGTGTGCCCCGCCGCGGACCCCGTTCCGCCGTCGTAAGAAGCCGCACAGGACAGCGTAAGAAGCTGTACAGATGTCTGAGTGGAACGTAAGAGGCCGGTAGGAACCGAACCCGTAAGGCCGGTTTGACCACCGCCGACGGCTTAATCGGTTGAGGTAACACCACTGGAGTGTCGGACGATGGTGGCCAAGGGTGCCGATCCCGCCCCCGCCCCGCCCACTCCGAGAGACCCAGCGTGCTCATACGACTTCTGCGGACCTTCCTCAGGCCCTACCGAAAACCCATCACCCTGCTGGTGCTGCTGCAGTTCCTGCAGACCTGCGCCTCCCTCTATCTGCCGACCCTGAACGCCGACATCATCGACAACGGCGTGGTCAACGGCGACACCGGCTACATCATGGGCTACGGCGCCCTGATGATCGCCATCTCGCTGGCGCAGGTGGTCTGCAACATCGGGGCCGTGTTCTACGGCGCCCGAACCGCGGCGGCGCTCGGCCGGGACATCCGGGCCGCGGTGTTCGACCGGGTCCAGTCGTTCTCCGCGCGTGAGCTGGGACACTTCGGGGCGCCCTCGCTGATCACCCGGACCACGAACGACGTCCAGCAGGTGCAGATGCTGGCCCTGATGACCTTCACGCTGATGGTGTCGGCACCCATCATGTGCGTGGGCGGGATCGTGCTGGCGCTGGGGCTCGACGTACCGCTGTCGGCGGTGCTGGTGGCGGTGGTGCCGGTGCTCGGGATCAGCGTGACGCTGATCGTGCGGGCACTGCGTCCGCTGTTCCGGTCGATGCAGGTGCGGCTCGACACGGTGAACCGGATGCTGCGCGAGCAGATCACCGGCAACCGGGTGATCAGGGCGTTCGTCCGGGACACATACGAGCAGGAGCGGTTCCGTCAGTCGAACACCGAGCTGACCGAGGTCTCGGTGAAGTCCGGGAACCTGCTCGCGCTGATGTTCCCCATCGTGATGACGGTGGTGAATCTGTCCTCGATCGCGGTGGTGTGGTTCGGCGCCCACCGGATCGACAGCGGCCAGATGCAGATCGGTGATCTGACGGCGTTCCTCGCCTATCTGATGCAGATCGTCATGTCCGTGATGATGGCCACCTTCATGTTCATGATGGTGCCGCGCGCGGAGGTGTGCGCCGAGCGGATCCAGGAGGTGCTGGAGACCGAGTCGAGCGTGGTGCCGCCGCTCGCGCCGGTCACCGAGCTGCGCCGGCACGGCCATCTGGAACTGCGCGGGGCCGGGTTCCGCTACCCGGGCGCCGAGGAGCCGGTGCTCAAGCACATCGACCTGGTGGCCCGGCCCGGCGAGACCACCGCGGTGATCGGCTCGACCGGCAGCGGCAAGTCCACGCTGCTCGGTCTGGTGCCCCGGCTGGTCGACGCCACCGACGGGGAGGTGCTGGTCGACGGCACCGACGTACGCGATCTGGAGCCGCGGCTGCTGGCCAGGACGGTGGGCCTGGTACCGCAGCGGCCGTATCTGTTCGCGGGCACCGTGTCCACGAATCTGCGCTACGGCAACCCGGACGCGACGGACGACGAACTGTGGCACGCGCTGGAGGTGGCGCAGGCCAGGGAGTTCGTGGAGCGGCTCGAAGGCGGCCTGGACGCGCCGATCGCGCAGGGCGGCACCAATGTCTCCGGCGGTCAGCGCCAGCGGCTCGCCATCGCGCGGACCCTGGTCCAGCGGCCGGAGATCTACCTCTTCGACGACTCCTTCTCCGCGCTCGACTACGCCACCGACGCCGCGCTGCGCGCCGCGCTCGGCGAGGAGACCGCCGAGGCGACCGTGGTGATCGTCGCCCAGCGGGTGTCGACCATCCGCGACGCCGACCGGATCGTGGTCCTGGACGAGGGGCGGGTCGTGGGCAGCGGCCGGCATCACGAGCTGATGGCGGAGAACGAGACGTACCGGGAGATCGTGCTCTCCCAGCTCACGGAAGCGGAGGCTGCCTGATGGCCGGGCCCATGGGGCGGATGATGGCCGGGACCGGCCCGGAGAACCGTTCGCTGGAGTTCAAGCCGTCGGCCAAGCGGCTGGTCGGGCAGTTCCGCCCCGAACGGCTGACGATCTACGCGCTGCTGCTGTGTGTGCTGGTCAGCGTGGGTCTGTCGGTGATCGGGCCGAAGATCCTCGGCGACGCCACCGACCTGGTCTTCTCGGGGATCGTCGGCCGTGAGCTGCCGGCCGGCGCCAGCAAGGAGGACGTCCTCGCCTCGATGCGCGAGCGCGGGGACGGCCGGATCGCCGACATGCTGAGCGGCACCGACTTCACCCCCGGCGAGGGCATCGACTTCACCGCCGTGGGCCAGGTGCTGCTGCTCGCGCTCGGCGTCTTCCTCGTCGCCGGGCTACTGATGGCGATGGCGACCCGGCTGGTGAACCGGGCCGTCAACCGCACGATGTACCGGATGCGGGAGGACGTGCAGACGAAGCTGTCGCGGCTGCCGCTGTCGTACTTCGACAAGCGCCAGCGCGGCGAGGTGCTCTCCCGCGCCACCAACGACATCGACAACATCGGCCAGACCCTCCAGCAGACCATGGGCCAGCTGATCAACTCGGTGCTCACCGTCATCGGTGTGCTGGTGATGATGTTCTACGTCTCCTGGATCCTGGCGCTGGTCGCGCTGGTCACCGTGCCGCTGTCGTTCCTGGTCGCCACGCGGGTCGGCAAGCGGTCGCAGCCGCACTTCGTGGCGCAGTGGCGCACCACCGGCAAGCTGAACGCGCACATCGAGGAGATGTACACCGGGCACACCCTGGTGAAGGTGTTCGGGCGGCAGGACGAGTCGGCGCGGCAGTTCGCCGAGCAGAACGACGAGCTGTACGAGGCCGGGTTCAAGGCGCAGTTCAACAGCGGGATCATGCAGCCGCTGATGATGTTCGTGTCCAACCTGAACTATGTGCTGGTGGCGGTGGTCGGCGGGCTGCGGGTGGCGTCGGGTTCGCTGTCGATCGGCGACGTCCAGGCGTTCATACAGTATTCACGGCAGTTCTCGATGCCGCTGACGCAGGTCGCGTCGATGGCGAACCTGGTCCAGTCGGGGGTGGCCTCCGCCGAGCGGATCTTCGAACTGCTCGACGCCGAGGAGCAGTCCGCGGACCCGGTCCCGGGGGTCCGGCCGGAGGAGCTGCGCGGACGGGTGGCGCTGGAGCGGGTCGCGTTCCGCTACGAGCCCGACAAGCCGCTGATCGAGGATCTCTCCCTCACCGTCGAACCGGGGCAGACGGTCGCCATCGTCGGCCCGACCGGCGCGGGCAAGACGACGCTGGTCAATCTGCTGATGCGGTTCTACGAGGTCTCCGGCGGCCGGATCACCCTGGACGGGGTCGACATCGCCGGGATGTCCCGCGACGAGCTGCGTTCCGGGATCGGCATGGTGCTCCAGGACACCTGGCTGTTCGGCGGCACGATCGCCGAGAACATCGCGTACGGCTCGGCCCGTGAGGTCACCCGCGGGGAGATCGAGGAGGCGGCCCGCGCCGCCCACGCGGACCGTTTCGTCCGGACCCTTCCCGACGGCTACGACACGGTGATCGACGACGAGGGCAGCGGTGTCAGCGCGGGCGAGAAGCAGTTGATCACCATCGCGCGGGCGTTCCTGTCCGACCCGGTGATCCTGGTGCTGGACGAGGCGACCAGTTCGGTGGACACCCGGACCGAGGTCCTCATCCAGAAGGCGATGGCGAAGCTCCAGCACGGCCGTACGTCGTTCGTGATCGCCCACCGGCTCTCCACCATCCGCGACGCGGACACCATCCTGGTGATGGAGAACGGCGCGATCGTGGAGCAGGGCGCCCACGCGGACCTGCTGGAGTCGCGGGGGGCGTACTCCCGTCTGTACCGGGCCCAGTTCGCGCAGGCGGTGGCGGAGGTGGACTGAGCGGGACGGACCCACCGGCGGACGGGGAGCGAGTGAGGGGAGACGAGCCGGGGACGGGCCGGGGACGGGCCGGGGGCACGAGGCGTGGACCGGGCGTGGACGGGCGCCTCTCAGTCGAGGTAGCCGCGCAGTTGGTCGGCGAAGGCGTGGTCGCGGAGCTTGTTGAGGGTCTTGGACTCGATCTGGCGGATCCGTTCCCGGGTCACGCCGAAGATCCGCCCTATCTCCTCCAGGGTCCGAGGCCGGCCGTCGGCCAGCCCGTAGCGCAGTTGCACGACCTTGCGCTCACGCTCCCCCAGCGTCGAGAGGACGGCTTCCAGGTGCTCTCTGAGCAGCAGGAACGCCGCCGACTCGACGGGGCTGGCCGCGTCGCCGTCCTCGATGAGGTCGCCGAGCGCGACATCGTCCTCCTCGCCCACCGGGGCGTGCAGCGACACCGGTTCCTGGGCGAGGCGCAGCACCTCGCCGACCCGTTCCGGCAGCAGGTCGAGCTGGGCGGCCACTTCCTGCGGGGTGGGCTCGTAGCCGCGTTCCTGGAGGAGCCGGCGCTGGACCCGGACGACCCGGTTGATCAGCTCGACCACATGGACGGGCACCCGTATGGTGCGCGCCTGGTCGGCGAGGGCGCGGGACATGGCCTGGCGGATCCACCAGGTGGCGTACGTCGAGAACTTGTACCCGCGCGCGTAGTCGAACTTCTCCACCGCGCGGATCAGGCCCAGGTTGCCCTCCTGGACCAGGTCGAGCATGGTCAGCCCGCGCCCCACATAGCGTTTGGCGACGGAGACGACGAGCCGCAGGTTGGCTTCGATCAGCCGGCGTTTGGCCATCCGGCCCATGACGACGAGCTGGTCGAGATCGAGGGCGAGCCGGCTGTCGAGGTCGGGGGTGCTGCCGAGTTTCTCCTCGGCGAAGAGTCCGGCCTCGACACGGCGGGCGAGTTCGACCTCCTCGACGGCGGTGAGCAGCGGGATGCGACCGATCTCGCGCAGGTACTGGCGGAAGAGGTCGGAGGTGGGGCCGCCGGTGTCCACCCGGGCGCGCGGGGGTTCGGGGGTGTCCGAGGGCTCGGTGGGTTCGAGGGTCTCCGAGGGCTCGGTGGTCTCCGTCGTCTCCGAGGGCTCGGTGGGCTCGGTCGTCTCCGTCGTCTCCGAGGGCTCGGTGGTCTCCGTCGTCTCCGTCGTCTCGGTCGTCTCGGGGTACGGCGGGGTGCCGGTCAGGGCCTCGGCGGGGGGCTCCACGTGTTCCGGTTCGGGGCTGTCCGCGGTGTCCGGGGCGTCGGTGGTGTCGGGGTGGACGGCGGGGCGGTGCTGCGGGGGGACGGCCACCAGGACGCCGGATTCCGGGTCCGGCTGGGCGCCGGCGGTGGTGCTCTCGTTCTTCTGTGCGAGGGTCTGGGTCTGCACGGGGGCGACCTCCAGGATGATCGCTGCTGAGGGCGGCAGCGCTGCTTGGGGGACGGGGTCGGCGGCCTCGCCGCTGTCCGTCCCGTACGCGATGAGCGGAACCGCGGGGGTGAGGGACCCGTGGGGGACGGATCGGCCGCGCTCCGAGGACTCAGGCACCGCAACCCAGTGTGGGGTACGACACATCGTCGCCACGAGGGGCGTGCGGTGACTTTTTGCGTCCGCGAGGTGACTCCCCGAGCGGGCCGAGGACTCAGAGGGCGTCCGGCCCGGTGTCCTGGAGGGCGCGGTCGTACCTGGTCAGAATCATCATCTCGTTGGCGACGGACGCCTGTTGGGCGGGGTCGTCCTGGCTGACCCGGGTCAGCAGGCTCTGCAGTTCGGTGAGGCGGCGGGCGACCGCGCGGCGGCGGACGGCGACCAGTTGGACACCGGCATAGTGCTCGTCCACGGTCTTGCGCATGATCGCCTCGACCGCGAGTTCCGTGACCATGGCGCGCACGGTGTCGTCGGGTGCCGCGTCCCTGACCCTGACCAGGTACTCCTGGGGGTCGTGCTGTCCGGCCTCGGCGCCGCCCGCGTCGAGGATGGCCTGGCGCACGGCGGCGTAGGGGGCGGCGGTGAACTCGTCGGCGCCGTAGGCGTCGAAGGCCGGGGAGACCAGTTCGGGGCGTTGCAGGGCGAGTTTCAGAAGCTCCCGCTCGGTGGCGTACACGGGGTTGCGCAGGGTGAGGGAGGGGCCGGGGGCGGCCGGGCGGGCGGCGGGCTCCAGCTCCGGTCTGCGGCCCCGGGAGCGGTTGCCGCCGGGGACGAACCCGCCGCCGCGGCGCACCAGATGGCCGACGCGGTCCACGACGAACTCCTGGTCGACGATGCCGACCAGCCCGGCGAGCTGGACGGCGACCTCGCGCCGCACGCTGTGGTCCTTGATCTTGGCGACGACGGGCGCGGCCTCGTCCAGCGCGGCGCCCCGGCCGCCGGGGGTGTCCAGGGCGTAGCGCCGCACGATCTGGCGGAGCGCGAACTCGAAGAGCGGGGTGCGGGGCTGGACCAGGTCGGAGACGGCGTCGTCGCCCTTGGCGAGGCGCAGGTCGCAGGGGTCCATGCCGTCGGGGGCGATGGCGATGTAGGTCTCGGCGGCGAACTTCTGGTCGTCCTCGAAGGCCCGCAGGGCGGCCTTCTGGCCGGCGGAGTCGCCGTCGAAGGTGAAGATGACCCGCGCCGAGCCGTTGTCCATCAGCAGCCGGCGGAGGATCTTGATGTGGTCGCCGCCGAAGGCGGTGCCGCAGGTGGCGATGGCGGTGGTCACCCCGGCGAGATGGCAGGCCATGACGTCGGTGTACCCCTCGACCACGACGGCGCGGCTGGCCTTGGCGATGTCCTTCTTCGCGAGGTCGATGCCGTAGAGGACCTGGGACTTCCGGTAGATCGCGGTGTCGGGGGTGTTGAGGTACTTGGGACCGCTGTCCGCTTCGTAGAGTTTGCGGGCGCCGAAGCCGACGACGTCGCCGCCGATGTCGCGGATGGGCCACATCAGCCGGCCCCGGAAGCGGTCGATGGGGCCGCGGCGGCCCTCCTGGGCGATGCCCGAGAGGAGGATCTCCTTGTCGGTGAAGCCCTTGCCGCGCAGATAGCGGGTGAGGTGGTCCCAGCCCTGGGGGCTGTAGCCGACGCCGAAGTGGACGGCGGCGGCCTGGTCGAAGCCGCGTTCGGCGAGGAAGACCCGGCCGGTCTCGGCCTCGGGGGCGGTGGCGAGCTGTTCCGCGTACCACTCGGCGGCGATCTTGTGGGCCTCGACCAAGCGGATGCGTTCGCCGCGCTGGTGGGAGGGGTTGTAGCCGCCCTCCTCGTAGCGCAGGGTGATGCCCGCCTGGCCGGCCAGGCGTTCGACCGCCTCGGAGAAGGTGAGGTGGTCGACCTTCATCACAAAGGTGATGGTGTCGCCGCCCTCCTGGCAGCCGAAGCAGTGGAAGAGTCCCTTGCTCGGGCTGACCTGGAAGGACGGCGACTTCTCGTCGTGGAACGGGCAGAGGCCCTTGAGGTTGCCCCCGCCCGCGTTGCGCAACTGGAGGTACTCGGACACCACGGCGTCGATCGGGACCGCGTCCCGAACCGCCTTCACGTCCTCGTCGTTGATCCGTCCAGCCACGAGGAGAGTCTACGGGGGCGCACCGACATCCCCGTCGCCTACGGCAGCAGCGACTCCAGTGCCGTGTGGGGGTCGGCCAGCGCCTCGGCGTCCACGGTCGCCCGGGAGCGGATGAGGTTCTGGATGCCCTCTGTGACGTCCCACACGTTCACATTCATCCCGGCCAGCACCCGCCCCTCCGTCAGCCAGAACGCGATGAACTCCCGCTTGCCCGCGTCGCCCCGGACGACGACCTGGTCGTAGGAGCCCGGCGGGGCCCAGCCGCTGTACTCCATGCCCAGGTCGTACTGGTCGGAGAAGAAGTACGGCACCCGGTCGTACGTCACCTCCTGGCCCAGCATCGCCTTGGCGGCGGCCGGTCCGCCGTTGAGCGCGTTGGCCCAGTGCTCCACCCGCACCCGCGCCCCGAACAGGGCGTGCGGGAAGGCGGCCACGTCACCGGCGGCGTGGATGTCGGGGTCGGAGGTGCGCAGCCGCTCGTCGACGATCACCCCGCCGCCCTGGGAGGGGTCGGCGACGGCCAGACCGGCCGCCTCCGCGAGCCCGGTGCGCGGCGCGGCGCCGATCGCGGCGAGCACGTCGTGCGCCGGGTGCTCCTCGCCGTCGTCGGTACGGGCGGCCAGGACCATGCCGTCCTGTCCGACGATCTCGGTGAGGCGGGCCCCGAAGTGGAAGCGGACCCCGTGCGACTGGTGCAGTTCGGCGAAGAGCGCGCCCAGCTCGGGCCCCAGCACCCCGTGCAGCGGGGTCGGCGCGGGCTCCACGACGGTGACCTCGGCGCCGTACTCGCGGGCCGCCGCCGCGATCTCCAGGCCGATCCAGCCGCCCCCCGCGATCACGAGGTGCCCGTTGTCCCGGCCGAGCGAGGCCAGGACGCCCTTGAGCCGCTCGGCGTGGGCCAGCCGGCGCAGATGGTGCACGCCGGCGAGGTCGGTGCCCGGGATGTCCAGGCGGCGCGGCTCGGAGCCGGTGGCCAGGAGCAGTTTGTCGTAGTGGACGAGGGTGCCGTCGTCACCGAAGCGGACCGTCTTGGCCTCGCGGTCGATCAGGTCGACGGTCTGGCCCAGGTGCAGCTCGATGTCGTTGCGCGCGTACCAGGCGGGCTCGTGCACGAAGACGCTGTCGCGTTCCTCCTTGCCGAGCAGATAGCCCTTGGACAGGGGTGGGCGCTCGTACGGGTGGTCGCGCTCGTCGCAGATCAGTATCACCCGCCCGTTGAAACCCTCCGCCCGGAGCGTCTCGGCCGCCTTCGCCCCGGCGAGTCCGCCTCCGACGATGACGAAAGTCTGATCCACGTCGACCACTTGATGCCTCCTCATAAAGGTGCCGCCAGGAGCGAGCGTCCCGCACGGAGCGTGATGGGGGAAGAGGGGGTGACCCGATCAGGCCACGCAGGGTCACCTTCGGGTGCCTTCGGCCCCCTCGCGGTGACGTACGGTCACTCGTCATCCTCCGCCGCGGACCGTCAGCCGGTGGTGCAGGGCGCGCGCCGACGCGTCGGTGAGCGAGGCGATCTGGTCCACGATCACCCGCTTGCGCGCCCGGTCGTCGTCCGCGGTGTCGAACAGGGCCCGGAACTGGGGGTCCAGGCCGTCGGGGGCGCGGGCGGTGAGCGCCTCGGCGAGTTCGCCGACCACGACCCGCTGGTCGGCGCGCAGCCGGGCCTGTTCGTCGCGCTGCATGACGTACCGGTCGGCGACCGCCTTGAGCACCGCGCACTCCAGCCGGGCCGCGCGCGGTACGACGAGTTCCGCGGTGTACCGGGTGAGCCGGCCGGGGCCGTACGTCTGCCGGGTGGCGCTCTCGGCGGCCAGGCAGAAGCGGCCGATGAGCTGGCTGGTGGCGTCCTTGAGGCGGGCCTGGGCGACCGCGGAGCCGTCGTAGCCGTGCGGCCACCAGGGGGTGTCGAGCAGCCGGTCGAGGGCGGCGGCGAGTTCGGCGGGGTCGGTGTCGGCCGGGACGTAGCGGCCCACGGCCACCTCGAAGATCGCTTTGCGTTCGGGTTCGGCGTGCAGGCAGTTGGGGTCGATGTGCCCGGCGTGCAGTCCGTCCTCGACGTCGTGCACCGAGTACGCCACGTCGTCCGACCAGTCCATGACCTGGGCCTCGAAGCAGATGCGGGTGGCGGGGGCGCCCTCGCGGACCCAGTCGAAGACGGGGCGGTCGTCGTCGTAGACGCCGAACTTCACGGACTCCGGGTCGCTGGGGTGGGCGCCGCGGGGCCAGGGGTACTTGGTGGCGGCGTCCAGGGCGGCGCGGGTGAGGTTGAGGCCGACGGAGCCGTCCGGGGTGAACCGCTTGGGCTCGATCCGGGTGAGCAGTCTGAGGGACTGGGCGTTGCCCTCGAAGCCGCCGCAGTCCTCGGCGAACGCGTTGAGGGCGGCCTCGCCGTTGTGTCCGAAGGGGGGATGGCCGAGGTCGTGGCTGAGGCAGGCCGCCTCCACGAGGTCCGGGTCGCAGCCGAGGGCCGCGCCGAGTTCCCGGCCGACCTGGGCGCACTCCAGGGAGTGGGTGAGGCGGGTGCGGGGGCTGGGGTCCCATGCCTGGGAGGTGCCGCCGGGGGTGACGACCTGGGTCTTCCCGGCGAGCCTTCGCAGCGCCGCGGAGTGCAGGATGCGGGCGCGGTCGCGTTGGAAGGCGGTGCGGCCGGGGCGTTTGTCGGGTTCGGGGGCGTAGCGCGCGGTGGCGTCGGCGGGATAGGGGTGGTGCTCGGTGCCTTCCATGTCATTGACAGTAAGCGGCTCCGGTGGGGTCGTGTCGCACCGGTCCGTGGGCCGGGATCGCTTCCCGGTAGCGCTCCAGGATCAGCCGGGCCATCGCGGGGTGGGTGCCCAGTGGCGCCGAGGCCGCCCCCGGGAAGTGGTTCGCGCACTGTCCGGCGAGCCGGCCCGGGGCCGTGAAGTACGAGGCGAGGGCGGCACGGGGGCGGCCCAGCGCCGTGAGGGCCGTGACGGCCTCCGGGATCGTGGGGCGGGCCGCGGAGGCGTAGGCGGGCAGGACGGGGACGCCCAGGCGGGCGGAGAGGAGGTGGGCCGCCCGGGTGGTGTCCGCCGCCGACCCGGGGGCCAGGGAGCCCGCCGCCGCGAGGACCACCCCGGCCGTACGGCGCTCCCGTTCCGTCAGGTGGACGGGCCAGCCCGCCTCGGTCAGTCGGGTGTGGAGGGCGTCGGTCAGGAGGGGGTGGGGGCCGAGGGGGGCGGCGACGGTCGTACGGGGGCGGGGTGTGCGGGGTGTGCCGGGGCGGGCCGCCGCTGTCTCGGGGAGGTCGCGGGTCACGTGGTGGCCCCGGCCGAGCAGGAGGGGGACGAGGACCGCCTCCTCCGTGTCGCCGAGGGCAGCGAGGGTGTCGGGGAGCAGGGGGGCGTTGAGTTCGAGGTGGCCCAGGTGGACCCGGAGGGCGGGGCGCAGGGCGCGGACCTGGGCGGCGAGGGCCCGGACCGTGGCGAGCGCGCGGGGGTCGCGGCTGCCGTGGGCCACGAGGACCAGGGCGGGGTCGGGGGCGGGGTCGGGCCCAGGGCCCGGGTGGGGGGCGGGGTCGGGGTCCGGGGCGGGGGCGGGGCCCGGGGCGGGGGCGGAGCCGCAGTCGGGGCCCGGGTCGGGGTTCATGTGGTGATCCTGGTCCGGGGAGGTTGCGCGGCCGTTGCCTGACCGTCACGGGTCTTTGCCGGGGGTTCACCGGGGGCGGGGTGGTGGTGTGAGAACGGGGGTGTCGGGGGTGGCTGGTCGGTGCGGGGGGCGGGAACCTTGGGCGGTGGTGGGGGCGTTCTTCTTGGCGAGGGGTGAGGACGGGCGGGGACGGGAGGGGGGCCTGGTGAGGGCGGGGACGGGGTTTCGGCGGGTGGGACCGCGGCTGCGAGCGCGGATGCGACGGCCTACGTGGCTCCGGCGACCGCGGCTGCCGCGGACCACGGCGGGGAAGCGGCGGCTGACGCAGGTCGTGATGGCCCTGTGCGTGGTGGCGCTGCTGCCGGCCACCTGGCTGCGGCTCGGTACGGACGGGCAGATGCGCACCGTCGGTGACGCGCCCCGCACCGACGTGGCCGTGGTGTTCGGCGCGGGGCTGCGGTGGGACGGGGAGCCGTCGCGGTATCTGGCGCACCGGCTGGACGCGGCGGCCGAGTTGTACCGGGCGGGGAAGGTCAAGGTCGTGCTGGTCACGGGCGACAACAGCCGTGAGGAGTACGACGAGCCGGACGCCATGCGCGCCTATCTGTCCCGGCAGGGCGTGCCGGACACCAGGATCGTCAGCGACTACGCCGGGTTCGACAGCTGGGACTCCTGCGTCCGGGCCAAGGAGATCTTCGGGGTGGACGAGGCCGTGCTGATCAGCCAGGACTTCCACATACGCAGAGCGGTGGCGCTGTGCGAGGCCGCGGGCGTGGAGTCGTACGGGGTCGGGGTCGCCGAGCGGCGGGACGGGACCTGGTACTACGGCGGGGTCCGGGAGGTCCTCGCGGCGGGCAAGGCGGCGGCCGACGTGGTGTTCCGGCCGGACCCGACGTTCCTCGGGCCCCGGGAGGAGGGGGTGGAGCAGGCGCTGGCCGCCGCGGAGTGAGACCGGGTGGCCGTCGACCTCACGGGCCGTCCGGCCGGGTGGGGAGAGCGTCGTCCCGGCCGTGTAACGCGGGCCGGTCACGGCCTGTAACACCGGCCGCCGACGCTGAGCGGTATGAACAGCGCCGGCGCGGTGACGCCCACCCACTGTCCGTACTGCGCCCTCCAGTGCGGGATGGGGCTCACGCCCGTGGCGGGCGGTGGGGTCGAGGTGGTGGAGCGGGCCGACTTCCCGGTGAACCGGGGCGCGCTGTGCGGCAAGGGGCGTACGGCGCCCGCGGTGCTGGCGTCCGGGGTGCGGCTGGACTCGCCGCTGGTGCGGGAGGGCGGGGTGCTGGTCCCGGCGTCGTGGGAGAGCGCGCTGGACCGGATCGCGGGGGCGCTGGGCGGGATCCGGGCGGCGCACGGCGCGGACGCGGTGGGGGTGTTCGGCGGGGGCGGGCTGACCAACGAGAAGGCGTACGCGCTGGGCAAGTTCGCGCGGGTGGTGCTGGGCACCTCACAGATCGACTACAACGGGCGGTTCTGCATGTCCTCGGCCGCGGCGGCGGGGACGAGGGCGTTCGGGCTGGACCGGGGGCTGCCGTTCCCGCTGGAGGACGTCCCGAGGACCGGGTGTCTGATCCTCGTCGGGTCGAACCTGGCCGAGACCATGCCGCCCGCCCTGCGCTATCTGACCGAACTGAGGGCCAACGGCGGCACGCTCGTGGTGATCGACCCGCGCCGCACCCGGACCGCCGAACAGGCCGATCTCCATCTCGCGCCCCGGCCGGGCACGGATCTGGCGCTCGCGCTGGGGCTGCTGCACCTGGTGGTGGCGGAGGGACGTACGGACGAGGCGTACATCCGGGAGCGGACGGTCGGTTGGGCGCAGGCGCGGGCCGCGGCGATGGAGTTCTGGCCGGAGTACGTGGAGCGGATCACCGGGGTGCCGGTGCCCCGGCTGCGGGAGGCGGCGCGGATGTTCTGCGCGCCCGAGGCGGCGATGGTGCTGACCGCGCGGGGGCCCGAGCAGCAGTCCAAGGGCACGGACACGGTCGGCGCGTGGATCAATCTCTGTCTCGCGACCGGGCGGGCCGGACGGCCGCTGTCCGGATACGGCTGTCTGACGGGGCAGGGCAACGGCCAGGGCGGACGGGAGCACGGGCAGAAGGCGGACCAGTTGCCCGGCTACCGCAAGCTGGACGACCCGGCGGCGCGGCGGCATGTCGCCGGGGTGTGGGGCGTGGACCCGGACTCCCTCCCCGGGCCGGGGCGCAGCGCGTACGAACTGCTGAACGCGCTCGGCACCGACCTCCGCGCCCTGCTGCTGATGGGCTCCAACCCGGTGGTGTCGGCGCCGCGGGCCGCGCATGTGGAGGAGCGGATCAGGTCGTTGGAGTTCCTCGCGGTGTGCGATGTGGTGCTGTCGGAGACGGCGGCGCTCGCCGATGTCGTCCTGCCGGTCACCCAGTGGGCGGAGGAGAGCGGGACCACGACCAGTCTGGAGGGCAGGGTGCTGCTGCGGCGGCGGGCCGTCGCTCCGCCGCGGGGGGTGCGCAGCGATCTGGAGGTGCTGCACGGACTGGCCGCCCGGCTGGGGGTGGGGAAGGGGTTCCCGGTCGATCCGGAGGAGGTCTTCGAGGAGTTGCGCCGGGCGAGCGCGGGCGGGGCGGCGGACTACTCCGGGATCACCTACCGGCGGCTCGCGGAGGAGGGGGGAGTCTTCTGGCCGTGTCCCGCCAGCGAGGCGGGCGGGGAGGGTGGGGAGGGTGAGGGTGTCCCTCATCCCGGGACGCCACGGCTCTTTCTCGACCGGTTCGCCACGGTGGACGGGCAGGCGCGGTTCGTGGCCGTGTCGCACCGGGCGGGTGCCGAGGAGCCGGACGCCGAGTATCCGGTGCTGCTGACGACGGGCCGGGTGGTGGCGCAGTACCAGTCGGGGGCGCAGACCCGGCGGGTTCCCGAGCTGAACGCGGCGGCGCCGGGGCCGTTCGTGGAGTTGCATCCCCGGCTGGCGGCCCGGGTGGGCGTGGCCGAGGGGGAGCCGGTGGCGGTGGTGTCCCGGCGGGGGCGCGCGGTGGCACCGGCCCGGATCACCTCCGCCATCCGGCCCGACACGGTGTTCATGCCCTTCCACTGGCCGGGCGAGGGCCGCGCCAATACCCTGACCAACCCGGCGCTGGACCCGACATCCGGAATGCCGGAGTTCAAGGCGTGCGCGGTGCGGGTGGAGGGCGCCTGACCCGCCCGGGAGGGGGCGCTGACCCGACCGGGAGGGGGGCGTCTGACCCGGGGCCGGGAGGGGGCGCCTGACCCGACCGGGAGGGGGCGGGGCGCGGGTTGTCTCTCGCCGTTGCCGGTTCGGCTTTCGCCGTCCCCGGTTCGGTCCTCGCCGCCCCCGGTTCGACCCTCGGCGTCCCCGGTTCGACCCTCGGCGTCCCCGGTTCGACCCTCGGCGTCCCCGGTTCGGCCCTCGGCGTCCCCGAGCCGCCTTTCGGCGTCCTCGGTCATCCCTCGGCGTACCCGGGGTGCCTCTCGCCGCCCCGGGTTCGCCAGTCGCCATTGGTGATGCGGGTGCCGCGGGTGCGTAGGCTCGCGGCGACGGGCGGGGCGGCGAAGTAGACCCAGGCGCGGACCGCGGTGCCGTCGGTCTCGCGGGTCACTTCGCACACGGCCCGCTCGTAGAGGCTGCGGGGGTCGCCGGGGACGTACTCCTCCAGTTCGTCCAGGGTGGTCAGCAGGGCCTCGTAGGCGTCCGGGAGGGCGGTGACCAGGTCGCCGCGGACCACTCCGCCGGGTTCCGGGACGGCGTACGGATAGCCGGGGCCGTCGTAGAGGACCGCGCCGGTGAGGCGGGCGGGTTCCTCCGCGCCGGTGCGTCCCCGCAGGAAGGCGTCGTGGTTGGGCTCGCCGGGGCGGAGGGTGCCGTAGACGAAGAACGGGAGGGTCACGGACGGGATTGTCCCTCGCCCCCCTGTGCGTACGGGCGGCGGGTCATCCCTGGTAGGGGGTGGTGTGGCGGGCCTCGCGCAACGCCCTCCCCCACCACACGAGCTGATCGAGCATCGCCTTGGCGGCGGCGTCGGCGTCGGCCGGGTCCTTCAGGCGGCCCGCGTCGTCGAAGGAGGCCCCGGCGTTGTGGAAGGAGACCGAGTCGCGGACCGTGACGGCGTGCAGTTCGGCGAAGACCTGGCGCAGATGCTCCACCGCCCGCAGACCGCCCGAGCGTCCGCCGTAGGAGACGAGGGCGACGGGCTTGGCCTGCCATTCGTCGTAGTGCCAGTCGATGAGGTTCTTCAGTCCGGCCGGGAACGAGTGGTTGTACTCGGGGGTCAGGACGATGAAAGCGTCCGCCACCGCCAGCCGCGGGGTGACCTGGTCGAGTGCGGCGGTGGCCTCGGGGGTGGACGCCATGCTGGTGGGCAGGTGCACTTCGGCGACGTCCACGGTCCGGGGCTCCAGGTCCACGCGGGCGCGCAGCCGGTCCAGCAGCCAGGAGGCGACGACCGGGCCGAAGCGGCCGTGCCGGTTGCTGCCGACGACGACGGTGACGGCGAGCGGGGCCGGTGCGGTGGCGGGGGTCCGACCGGTCATGGGGTGTTCTCGGGTCTCTGTGGTCATGGGGCAAGAGGCTGGCACCTCAAGATTGGTTGAGGTCAAGCGGGCGGGGGCGCCCGTGCCTCGGTCACCCGTTCGTCCCCTCCCGGCCGCCCTTCGGCTCCCATTTGGCTCCTCGGGCCGTCCCGTTTCCCCCAGTTCCCCGTCGGCCGCCCGGCCCCTCCCCGTGACCTGCTGAAACGTCCCGCGCCTCGGCCTGCGGACCGCATCAGCGCCACCCGTTCATCCCACATCGGGCCGATTCCTCGACAAGCGCGCGCATGCTGTCGGCCGTTTCCTCGGAAGGGCAGGGGCGCGTTCGACATCCACAGCGGCACAGAAGTGCCGCGGGCCGTCGCCCCGTGGAAGCTCAAAGGAGCCCCGATGCGACGTACCGCCCGGCTGCTCGCCGCCGGAGCGCTGGCCGCCACCGGCGTGGCCGGCCTCGCCGCCCCCGCGTACGGCGGCGGGACGAACCCGGCCACCGGAGTGCTGGAGGTGTCGCCGGGCACCGTGGCACCCGGCGACCATGTCACCGCGAGCACGGGCGCCTGCGGCGGGGCCGGGACCGCGGACGGCGACGCCGGCGCGGTGGGCGCCGGACGGTTCACCCTGGCGCCCAGCGCGGACGAGGGCAACGCGATCGGCCAGTTCCGGGTGCCGCCCAGCGCGCAGCCGGGGACGTACGAGATCGTCGCGCGGTGCCTGGACGGGCGGCGGGAGGCGCTGGGCGACCTGGTGGTCGCGCTGACGCCGGCCCATGGACAGGTCTATCCGCGCGGAAGTGTGAAGACGGGGGTCGGCGGCGCCCTGGGCCCCGACCCCGTACAGACCGCGGCCGGTGTGACGGCGCTCGCCGTCGCCGCCGCGGGCGGTACCTGGCTCCTGCATCGCCGGGCGAGAGGCGACGGGATGTGACGGACACCCTCCGCTGTCCGTCCGCCGGTACCGCAGACCCCCACCCCTCCGGGTCCGACGCCCCTCGCGGCCCGGAGGGGTGAGGGGGCCGACCGGGCGGGCCGCCAGAGAGACCGAAGAGACCGAGGCGGAGGGGTCCGTCGGGGACCGGGCCTGGAGAGGGGTCGTCATGCGTACCGTGGGGGACTCCGCGATAGCCGGGGTCACCGTCGTCGCGCTCTGCGCGGGCGTCTGGCTGCTGAGCGGCACGGGGCCCGCGGCACCGCCGCCGCAGCCGTCCGCCGCCGAGGCGGCCCGCTCCGCCCCTGTCGTGCCGGGGGCCGCCGCGCCCGCACTGCCACCGTCCCCGCCGGACCGGGTGCGTATCGCGTCGATCGGCGTGGACGCCCCGCTGATGGGCCTCGGCCTCACCACGAGCGGCAGCCTGGACGTACCGCCCGCCGAGCGGAAGAACCTGGCGGGGTGGTACGAGGCCGGCGCCCAGCCCGGCGAGACCGGCACCGCCGTCGTCGCCGGGCATGTCGACAACGCGAAGGGTCCCGCCGTCTTCTACCGGCTCGGCGCGCTCAAGCGGGGCAGCCGGATCGAGGTGGACCGGCGGGACGGCACGGTCGCCGAGTTCACGGTGGACGCCGTGGAGGTCTACGACACGGACGCGTTCCCCGACCGGAAGGTGTACGGCGCCGCCGACCGGCCCGAACTGCGGGTGATCACCTGCGGCGGCGGCTACTCGCGGGACACCGGCTACCAAGGGAACGTGGTGGTGTTCGCCCATCTGACGGGCAGCCACTGATCCGACGGACGTCATTGTCCTGACGGGCGCCACCGGACGGACCGGGCACCCGTCATGGCGACCGCGGGGTCACGGCGACAGCACCGGCTCCGGTGTCTCCAGTCCCAGCACCTGGCTGCGCCCCCACTGCCCCAGCGGGAGCAGCGCCTCGTTCAGCGAGGTGCCGCGCTCGGTGAGCGAGTACTCGACCCGCGGCGGCACCTCGTCGTACTCCTCGCGGTGCACGATCCCGTCCGCCTCAAGCTCCCGCAACTGCGCGGCCAGCACCTTCTCGGTCACCCCGGGCAGCCCCCGGCGCAGTTCACCGAACCGGTGGGGCCGCTCGTCCAGCGCCCAGAGGATGAGCACCTTCCACTTGCCGCCGATCACATCCATCGCGGCGTCGATCCCGCAGACGTACGCTCCCGGCCGTCGCATGCTCGGCATTTCAGGCCGCCCCTTCCGTCGACTCCGTCGTCACGTCACCCAGCAGGACGCTTACCTTGAGGTAACCGCCCACTCCAAAGTACGTACTTGAGCGGGGACGTCCCTACGACGAGCCTAAACGTCATGAACGACACGACGTCTTCCCCCGCCACCTCCCTCTCTTCTTCCTCTTCTTCCTCTTCTTCCTCCCGTACCCCCGTCACTCTCCTCGGCGCCGGGGCCATGGGTACCGCCCTGGCCCGTGCCTGGCTGGCCGCCGGTCACCCGGTGACCGTCTGGAACCGCACCGCCGCCCGCGCCGAGGCCCTCGCCGCCGACGGAGCGAAGGTCGCCGCGAGCGCCGCCGAGGCCGTGGCGGCGAACCGGCTGGTCGTGGTCTGCCTGCTCGACGACGCCTCCGTCGGGGAGGCCCTCGACGGCACCGACCTCACCGGCCGCGACGTGGTCAACCTGACCACCGGCACCCCGGCCGACGGCCGTACCCGCGCCACCTGGGTCCAGGAGCGCGGCGCACGTTTCCTGGACGCCGGGATCATGGCCGTACCGCCGATGATCGGGAACCCCGAGTCGGGCGGCTATGTCTTCTACAGCGGTTCGTCCGCGCTGTTCGAGGAGCACCGGGAGACCCTCGCGGTGCCGGGCGGCACCACGTACGTGGGTGAGGACCCCGGTTTCGCAGCGCTGCACGACATCGCGCTGCTGAGCGGGCTGGACGGGCTGTTCAGCGGGGTGCTGCACGCCTTCGCGCTGCTGCGCCGGGAGGACATCGCGCCGACGGAGTTCGCGCCGCTGCTGATCGACTGGCTCGTGGCGATGGCGCCGTTCGCGTCCGGCGTGGCGGAGCAGTTGGAGAGCGGCGACTACCGCGAGGGCGTGGTCTCCAACCTCGCCATGATGGTGGCGGGCAACGCGACCATGCGCCGCACCGCCGAGGAGCAGGGCGTCAGCACCGAGCTGTTCACGCCGATCTGGCGGCTGATGGAGCAGCGGCTGGCCGAGGGCCACCCGGACGAGGGCGCCACCGGTGTGGTGGACCTGCTGGTCAGGCGGGGCGCCGGGCAGAGCGTGTAGCGCATGGGCCCGGTAGACCGCGGGGCGCGGGGCTCGCGGTCCGGCGGAGCGCTGGGCGGAGCGTCGGGGTCGGGGGGTCGGGGGGTCGGGGGGGTCGGGGGGGTCGGGGGGTCGGCCGAGGGGAACGGCTACGCGAGCCACTGCTCGTACGCCATGTTCGCCACGAGCGCGAACACCACCGTCAGCAGTACGACCCGGACGAACCCGCTGCCCTTCTTCAGCGCGGTGTGCGCGCCGAGCATGCCACCGGCGAGGTTGAAGACCGCCATCAGGGCGGCGAGTTGCCACAGCACCGCGCCCTGCCAGGCGAACATGGCGAGGGCGCCGGCGTTGGTGCAGCAGTTCACGATCTTCGCGGTGGCCGAGGCGGTCACCAGGTCGAGGTGGAGCACGGCGGTCAGGGCGAGGACCAGGAAGGTGCCGGTGCCGGGCCCCACCAGACCGTCGTAGAAGCCGATGCCGAGACCGGCGAGGCCGATCGCGGCGAAGACCCGGCGGCGGGTGACGGGGCCGGGCGCCGGGGCCGCGCCGAAGGCGGGCTTGAGGATCACGAAGGCGGCGACGCCGAGCAGTACCACCATGATGACCGGCTTGAGCACCTCGGTGCTCATCCCGGCCGCGAAGAAGGCACCGCCCGAGGATCCGGCGAGCGCGGCGAGTCCGATCCGGACGGCGGTGCCGACCTCCACGGGCGCCTTGCGGGCGTACGTGATCGCGGCGCCCGTGGTGCCGACGATAGCGACCGCCTTGTTGGTGCCGAGGGCGTGCGCGGCCGGGGTCGAGCCGGGGAGCCCGAGCAGCAGGGCGGGCAGCAGCAGGAGCCCTCCACCACCGACCACGGCGTCGATCCAGCCCGCCGCGAGGGCGGCGATGCACAGGACGGCCAGCATGGTCAGCGATATGTCGGGCATGATCGCGACCTTAGGTTCGGGGTGTGTGTGGCGTCCACGTACCTGAGCGTCATCTGAGGTTCCGTGCCGGTCTCGGGCCCGCTCGGCCGCTCGGCCTGCTCGGGCTCCGTCCGCTCGGCCTGCTCCGTCCGCTAGGGAGCGACGAAGGTTCTGATCACCGACCGGTAGCGTTCGACCTCGGCGCGGTCGCGGAGGAACTCACGGAAGCCGGCGAGTCGGCTGTTGTATGTGTTGATGTGCTTCCAGCCGGCGGCGGGCGTGGCGTCGCGGCGCGTGGGCCACTGCAAGCCGGCGCTCTGTCGCGCCACCGTCATCTGCCACGCGAGGTAGAGCTTCGCCGCTGCCGGATGGCGCGCCTTGCGGAAGATCGCCGCCGTCTGCGGCCAGCTCATGAACTGGTCGGTCCGTGGCACGACGTAGCGAAGGGGCTGCCCCGGGACGGGCGCCAACGACGCGATGTGGGCGAGAGTCGCCGTCCGCTGCCCGCTGATCAGCGACGCCGAGGTCGCGCCCGCGTTGGCGACGATCAGTGGCCGCTGCTCCATGAACTGCTCCATGTAGCGCAGACCGTATTTCTGCGTCACCAGGTAGAACGCGAACAGGATACGTCTTCCGCGGTCGGGTCCGGAATCACGATCTTGTCGCGGAACGCGGGTGCCAGAAAGTCACTGGCGTCCCTGGGCGCCTCGGCATCGGAGAGAAGGGTGCTGTTGCTGACGCGGCCGAACGAACGGACCATGATGCCGATATAGGTGTCGTCGGGGTCCCGGTACTGCGGAAACACCGCTGGTGCGCCCGGCGGGCGGTACGGCAGGAGTGCGTTCTGGGATTTCCAGTGGTCGAAATCGTACAGGGTCTGTATCTGAATGAGGTCCGGTTCCAGACCGCCCAGGGCCAATTGCCGATTGACCAGGGCACTTTGCACCGGACTGTAGCGGACGGTGAAAACGGCGTCGATTCCGGGGAAGGCGGCGACGAACGCGTCACGCGTCCTGTCCTCCTGGTTGGGGGAACTGCCGCCGGCCCAGACGACAAGCTTGCCGCCCTCGTCCAGCGCGTCCTGGTACAACTTCTGCACATACTGGGCGGCATCACCGTCGACCGCCGACGCCGCGGCGAAGGCGCCCCTGTGCGCGAATGCCGAGGCGCCCACGCCTATCGCGCCGGCGGCGGCGTACTTGAGGACGGAGCGTCGCCCGGTGCCACGCGTCACCGGATCAGGACTCGTCAATGGACTCTCCCTTGGATCTTGCCGTGCGGCCCTGGCGAATAGGGGCATCATCGGGTTGACGTGTCTACCTTGCCACGGCATTGCCGAACTGAGGGTTTTCGACAGGTTCTTGATAGGGAACGCGATCCCGGGCCGCCGTCCGCATTCGAGGAATGCTATTCCGCCAGGACTCGCGCAGGGCAAGGACTCACGTATGGCCCGGCCCAGGTCAAGGTCCGGGTCCGGGTCCGGGTCCGGGTCCGGGTCCGGGCTCGGGCTCGGGCTCGGGTCCAGGTTCGGGCCCGGGTCCGGGTCCGGGTCCGGGCTCGGAGATGCCCTGGTGGGGGCCGTGTCCTCACATCCACCCCCCGTCCCCGCTGAGCGCAGCGTTCCGCGCGGGAAACAGGGGGGATGCGGCCGGGTAACACCCGCCGCGCACGCTGCCGTGCATGACCTCGAATGCGCGTGTGGTGGTGATCGGCGCCGGACTCGCGGGCGCCCGGCTCGCCCGCCGCCTGGGCGAACTGGGCCGGCCCGCGCTGCTCGTCGGCGAGGAGCGGCACCGGCCGTACAACCGGGTGCTGCTCGCCGAGGTGCTGGCGGGGCGGTACCCGCCGGAAGTGATCGGCGTCCCCTCCGGCGGGGCGCCGACCCGCGCCCGGGTCATCGGCATCGACCGCCGCACCCGTACGGTGCGCTGCGCCGACGGCACGCCGATCCCGTACGACACCCTGGTCCTGGCCACCGGCTCCAACCCGGTGCTGCCGCCGCTGCGCGGTCTGTTCACGGGCGCCGCGCCCGAACTGCCGGACGGGGTGCACGCGTTCCGGACCATGGACGACTGTCTGGGCCTGTCCCGGGCGTTGCGGCCGGGGGTGCGGGCGGTCGTCATCGGCGGCGGGCTGCTCGGTGTCTCCGCCGCCCGCGCACTGGCCGTACGCGGTGCCCGAGTGGTGCTCGTCCAGCAGGCCGAGCGGCTCATGGAACGCCATCTCGACCCCGGCGCCTCCGCCCTCGTCCGGCGCCATCTGACGGGGCTGGGCGTCGAAGTGCACACCGAGTGCCGGGTGCGGGGTGTGCGGGTCGCCGCCGGGGCGGACGGCGGCGCGAGGACCGTAGAGGCGGTCGAACTGGCCGACGGGTACGCGCTCGACACCGACCTCGTGGTGCTGGCCTGCGGGGTGCAGCCGCGCGTGGGGCTCGCCGAGGACGCCGGGCTGGCCGTGCGCCAGGGCGTCCTCGTGGACGACGCGCTGCGGACGTCCGACCCGCGCATCCACGCGATCGGCGACTGCGCCCGGCACGACGGCACCCTCTACGGACTCGCCGCCCCCGCCCTGGAGCAGGCGGACACCCTCGCCCGACTCCTCGCGGGTGACGGGACGGCCCGGTACACGGGCACCCGCGCGCTGACCCGGCTGACCCTGACCGGCGAGGCACCCGCCCCTGTTCCCCCCTTCGGCCCCGGCCCCGGCCCCGGCCCCGGACCCGGACTCGGACCCGGTGCGGGGCCCGATCTCGACCTCGCCGCGTTCGGTGACCCCGTCCCCCTCCCCGGCGACGACGTCGTCCAGCTCACCGACGCCACCCGGGGCACGTACCGCAAGGTCGTCGTCCGCGCCGACCGGCTGGTGGGCGGGGTGCTGGTCGGCGAACTCGGCAGCGTCGGCGCGCTCGCCCGCGCGTGGGAGGGGACGGAGCCGCTTCCCGAGGAAGGCCCGCTGCTCCATCTGCTCACCCATGGAACCCACGAGGGAGGCCCACATGACTGAGGCCCGCACCACCAAGGCCCACAGGGCTGAGGCCCGTACGACGAAGGCCCCTATGGCGATGGCCCGTACGACGGAGGCCCGTGCATGACCGGCAGTTCGGGGGCCATCCCCACGATCGTGCTCGTCGGCCACGGCATGGTCGGCCAGCGCTTCCTGGAGGCGCTCGCCGAGCGCGGACCCGTCGGCAGCCACCGGGTGGTCGTGCTCGGTGAGGAGCCGCGTCCGGCGTACGACCGGGTCGGGCTCACCTCGTACTTCTCCGGCCGGACTCCGGAACAACTCTCCCTGACCGAGCCGGAGTTCATCGCGCGGCACGGTATCGAGCTGAGGACCGGGGACCCGGTCGAGTCGGTCGACCGGACGGCCAGGACCGTGACCACCCGCTCGGGGCTCACCGTCGCCTACGACACCCTCGTCCTGGCCACCGGCTCCTCCCCCTTCGTGCCGCCGGTCCCCGGCAAGGACGCCGAGGGCTGTTTCGTGTACCGCACGATCGAGGACCTGCTGGCGATCGAGGCGTACGCGCGGGCCGGGGCCCGGGTCGGCGCGGTGGTCGGCGGCGGGCTGCTCGGCCTGGAGGCGGCGGGCGCGCTCCAGGGGCTCGGACTGGACACGCACATCGTGGAGTTCGCGCCCCGGCTGATGCCGGTCCAGGTGGACGAGGGCGGCGGGGCGGCCCTGCTGCGCACCGTCGAGGGCATGGGGCTGACCGTCCACACCGGCACGGGCACCCAGGAGATCGTCACGGACGCGGCGGGCGCGGTGACGGGCATGAGACTGTCCGACGGCGGTGAACTCGCCGTCGATCTGGTGGTGTTCAGCGCCGGTGTCCGGCCCCGCGACGCACTGGCCCGCGCCTGCGGACTCGCGGTCGGTGAACGCGGTGGCGTCGCGGTGGACGAACAGTGCCGTACGGTCACCGATCCCCATGTGTTCGCGATCGGCGAGTGCGCGCTGGCGGCGGACGGCCGGGTGTACGGGCTGGTGGCGCCGGGCTACGAGCAGGCGGAGACGGCGGCGGCGACGATCGCGGCGGCCGGTGCGCGGTCCGGCCCGGCGACCGTGTCCTTCACCGGCGCCGACCTCTCCACCAAGCTGAAGCTGCTGGGGGTGGACGTGGCGTCCTTCGGCGACGCGCACGGCACGGCCGACGACTGTCTGGACGTGGTGTACTCCGACTCCCGCTCGGGCCTGTACAAGAAGCTGGTCATGGGCCGGGACGGCACCCTGCTCGGCGGCGTCCTGGTGGGCGACGCCGACGCCTACGGCACCCTGCGCGCCCTCACCGGCTCGGTCCCGCCGGTCGCCGCCGAGTCCCTGGTGCTGCCGGCCGGCGCGGGCGGCGGCGACCGCCTCGGCCCCTCCGCCCTCCCGGACGACGCGGTCGTCTGCTCCTGCCACAACGTCACCAAGGGCACGGTCCGGTGCGCGGTGACCGACCACGGGTGCGTCTCCGTCGCCGAGGTGCAGAAGCGCACCCGGGCCGGCACCGGCTGCGGCAGTTGCGTCAAGATGCTGGGCCGGCTGGTCGGCGCCGAACGGGAGGCGGGCGGCGCCGAGGTGGACCAGGGCCTGTGCGGCTGCTTCCCGCAGACCCGCGAGGAGTTGTACGAGATCGTCCTCGCCCTGCGGATCACCACCCACCGCGAACTGCTCGACCGCCACGGCCGGGAGAACGCGCGCGGCGGTGAGGGCTGCGAGGTCTGCAAACCGGCCGTCGGCTCGCTCATCGCCTCCCTCGCCCCCGCGATCGGCGCGAGCGGCTACGTCCTGGACGGCGAACAGGCGGCCCTCCAGGACAGCAACGACCACTTCCTCGCCAACCTCCAGCGGAACGGCTCGTACTCCGTCGTCCCCCGCGTGCCCGGCGGCGAGATCACCCCGGAGAAGCTGATCGTCCTCGGCGAGATCGCCCGGGACTTCGGCCTCTACACCAAGATCACCGGCGGTCAGCGGATCGACCTGTTCGGTGCGCGGGTGGAGCAACTCCCGCTGATCTGGACCCGGTTGGTGGACGCGGGCTTCGAGTCGGGGCACGCGTACGGCAAGGCGCTGCGCACGGTGAAGTCCTGTGTGGGTGAGACCTGGTGCCGGTACGGCGTCCAGGACTCGGTGCGGATGGCGATCGACCTGGAGCTTCGCTACCGGGGGCTGCGCGCGCCGCACAAGCTCAAGTCGGCGGTGTCGGGCTGTGCCCGTGAGTGCGCGGAGGCCCGGTCGAAGGACTTCGGGGTGATCGCGACGGCGAGCGGCTGGAATCTGTACGTCGGCGGCAACGGGGGCGCGTCCCCGCGCCACGCGGACCTGCTGGCCCAGGATCTGTCCGACGCCGGGCTGATCCGGCTGATCGACCGCTTCCTGATGTTCTACATCCGTACGGCGGACCGGCTGGAGCGCACCTCGGCCTGGCTGGAGCGGCTGCCCGGCGGCCTGGACCACGTACGGGACGTGGTGGTGCGGGACTCCCTCGGCATCGGTGACGAGCTGGAGCGGCTGATGGCCGCCCATGTGACCCACTACCGCGACGAGTGGGCCGAGACCATCGCCGATCCCGAGCGGCTGGCCCGTTTCGTGTCCTTCGTGAACGCGCCCGACACCCCCGACCCGGTCGTCGGTTTCGTCCCCGAACGCGACCAGATCAAGCCCGACCTCCCCCTGCTGGCGATCGGCCCGCGCCCCGCGGGCCCCGTCCTGGAAGGAACCGCCCAGCGATGACCGCCACCCCCGCAACAACCGCCACCCCTGGAACGACCGGCACCCCTGGAACGACCGCTCCCGCGCCCGGCGCCACGGACCCGGTCGGCCCGGTGGTGGTGCAGATCCGGCTGGCCGGCGACGTCTGGTCCACCCTCTGCGCCCTGGACCGGCTGCTGCCCGGCCGGGGTGTGGCGGCCCTGCTGCCGGACGGCGAGCAGGTGGCCCTGTTCCGTGATCGCGCCGACCGGCTCCACGCCATCGACAACCGTGATCCGTTCAGCGGCGCGGCGGTCCTCTCCCGCGGTCTGACCGGCAGCCACGAGGGCCGCCCGTTCGTCGCGTCCCCCCTGCTGAAGCAGCGGTTCGACCTGGAGTCGGGGCGGTGTCTGGACGAGGAGGGGGTGGCGGTGCGGGTGTATCCGGTACGGGCGGTACCGACGACCTGAGGGCGGCCCCGCCCGCCGTGCCCGAAGGAACCCGGCCGCGTGCCCGAAGGGCCAAGCCCACCGTGCCCGAAGGGCCAAGCCCGCCGTACCCGAAGGGCCAAGCCCACCGTGCCCGAAGGGGCAGGCTCTAGGGGGTGTCCGCAATGTCGGTGGGGAGCCAGAGTCGTAGGCAGGCGAGGGTGGTCAGGGCTTTGTAGTGGCGGGCTCGTTTGTCGTAGCGGGTGGCGAGGGCTTTGTTCTGCTTGAGCTTGTTGAAGCAGCGTTCGACGACGTTGCGGCGTCGGTAGGCGGTGCGGTCGAGGTGGCAGAGTGTCTCCCCG
>NZ_JBIVUE010000016.1:0-208314 GCF_044757045.1 Streptomyces sp. NPDC091377
CACGCTGTTGAGTTCTCAAGGAACGGACGCTTCCTTTGTACTCACCCTCTCGGGCTTTCCTCCGGGCTTCCCTTCGGTGTCCCCGACTCTATCAGTGTTTTTCCGTCCCCCTGACCACCGTCCTGCGGGCATGCAGAAGGTGACCCCGGGATAGGATCTGACAAGTTGGGTGCTGCCGGGCAGAGTCGCTTGTGCGTTGCTCAACCTCAAGCAGGAGTACGACTGTACAGGTGGCCTCGGAGCCGGCGCAAACCGATTTACGCCGCGCTCCAGGGTCGCGAACCCGACCTTCCCGTAAGGAACCGGGACTTCATATGACATACCCTGCTGAACAGTGCGCCGTCCGGGACAGGCAGTGACGGCCCATATACATCTCCACCCCTGGGAGGTTTCCCATGACCACCGTGACGTCCCCTATCGCCGGACGCGCCATCGGACTGGCAGCGGTGCCGGATCCGGTTTTCTCCGGGGCCATGGTCGGCCCGGGTACCGCCATCGACCCCGTCCGTGAACCCGGTGAGGCCGTCTCCCCCGTCGACGGGGTCATCGTCTCGCTCCACCCGCACGCCTTCGTCGTCGTGGACGCCGACGGACACGGTGTGCTCACCCACCTCGGCATCGACACCGTGCAGCTCAACGGTGAAGGGTTCGAGCTGCTGGTGAACAAGGGCGACACCGTCACCCGCGGCCAGGCCGTCGTGCGCTGGAACCCGGCGGCCGTCGAGGCGGCAGGCAAGTCGGCCGTGTGCCCGATCGTCGCGCTGGAAGCGACGGCCGAGGCCCTGTCCGAACTGCGCGAGGACGGCGACATCAAGACGGGCGACACCCTCTTCGTCTGGCAGTGACGTCAGCACCGTCCTAGGACCGCCGGGTCGTACGACGGCAATCAGGGCAACCACAGCGGCGGCGGGACCCGCCGCACTATCGGAGACGGGTGAGATGGAGACAACGCTGCGAGGCGTCGGTGTGAGCCACGGTGTGGCCATCGGCGAGGTTCGGCACATGGGAACGGCGGTGCTGGAGCCGCCGGCCAAGCAGATCCCGGCTGAAGAGGCGGAGCGCGAACAGGGGCGTGCTCGCAAGGCCGTGGACGCTGTGGCGGCCGATCTGATCGCGCGCGGCAATCTGGCGGGGGGCGAGGCCCAGGCCGTGCTTGAGGCGCAGGCCCTGATGGCGCAGGACCCCGAGCTGATGGCGGACGTGGACCGGAGGGTGGCCGTCGGCAGCACGGCGGAGCGCGCGGTCTACGACGCGTTCGCCGCGTACCGCGAGCTGCTGGCGGGGGCCGGTGAGTATCTCGCCGGGCGGGTGGCCGACCTCGATGACGTGCGGAACCGTATCGTCGCTCGGCTGCTCGGTGTCCCCATGCCGGGGGTTCCGGACAGCGACGAGCCCTATGTACTGGTCGCCCGTGACCTGGCCCCGGCCGACACGGCGCTGCTGGATCCGACCCTGGTGCTCGGGTTCGTCACCGAGGAAGGCGGTCCGACCAGCCACAGTGCGATTCTGGCGCGGGCGCTCGGGGTGCCGGCCGTGGTGGCGCTGCCCGGCGCGGGTGAGCTGGCCGAGGGCACGATGATCGCCGTGGACGGCAGCACCGGTGAGATCTTCGTGGACCCGACGGAGGAGAAGAAGGGGCAGCTGGAGGCAGCCGCCGCTGAGCGCAGGGCGGCGCTGGACTCGTCGACCGGCCCCGGCGCCACCGCCGACGGCCACAAGGTGCCGCTGCTGGCGAACATCGGCGGACCCGCGGACGTGGCCGCCGCGGTGGAGGCGGGTGCCGAGGGCGTCGGTCTGTTCCGTACCGAGTTCCTGTTCCTGGACGACAGCAAGAACGCGCCGTCCGAGGAGAAGCAGGTCGAGGCATATCGGACGGTTCTGGAGGCGTTCCCCGAGAGCCGTGTCGTGGTGCGTATGCTGGACGCGGGTGCGGACAAACCGCTGGACTTCCTGACGCCGGCGGACGAGCCGAACCCGGCGCTGGGGGTACGGGGTCTGCGCTCGCTGCTCGACCACCCGGATGTGCTGCGTACGCAGCTGACCGCGCTCGCCAAGGCCGCGGAGGGGCTGCCGGTCTATCTGGAGGTCATGGCCCCGATGGTGGCCGACCGGGCCGACGCCAAGGCGTTCGCGGACGCGTGCCGTGCGGCGGGGCTGCGGGCGAAGTTCGGTGCCATGGTGGAGATTCCGTCGGCCGCTCTGAGGGCCCGGTCGGTGCTTCAGGAGGTGGAGTTCCTGTCGCTGGGGACCAATGACCTCGCGCAGTACACCTTCGCCGCCGACCGTCAGGTCGGTGCGGTGTCGCGGCTGCAGGATCCGTGGCAGCCCGCGCTGCTCGACCTGGTCGCGCTGTCCGCCGAGGCGGCGAAGGCCGAGGGCAAGAGCTGTGGTGTCTGCGGTGAGGCCGCGTCCGATCCGCTGCTGGCGTGTGTGCTGACCGGTCTGGGTGTCACCTCCTTGTCCATGGGTGCCGCGTCCATTCCGTATGTGCGGGCCACGCTCGCGAAGTACACGCAGGCGCAGTGCGAGCGGGCTGCCGCCGCCGCGCGTGCCGCGGACAGCGCCGACGAGGCGCGTCGGGCGGCGCAGGCGGTGCTGTCCGGCGAGTAGTCGCCGGGGCGGTGGTCGCCGCCCCGGAGCGGGCGCTGGCGTCCGCGTCCTCCGTGAGGGCTCCCCATCAGGTGTGGTGGGGAGCCCTTCGCGTGTTCAGTGGTGGTGTCCTGCCTCCGGGTCGTCACCGACCTTTCCCAAGTCGGGCGGTACGCAGTAGTCGACGCCTGATTCCGGCGAGATGAGGTCGCCGGAGTCCATGTCGGTGCAGTAGGCGTCGAAGACCTCGCCCGCGGTGAGGGGTGCGAGTCCTTCGCCGCGCAGGCGCCAGCCGTAGACGCTGTCGGTGGTGCCGGGGGCGGTGGTGCGCATCACCAGTCCGCCGGGGCTGTGGGTCGCGATGCCGACGGCGAGGACCGTGGTGAATTCCAGGGCTTCGGCCTCGTCCAGTTGGGTGACGCCCCGGTCGTCCTCGTCGGCGTGGAGGACGGCGACGAGCATCTCGGGTGTGGTGGAGACGGTGCAGACGAGATGTCGGTCGCCCGGTGGTGCGGTGTCGAGGATGCGGACGACGAGTGCCGAGGCCCGGGCGAAGGCGGCGTGGCCGATGTCCTCGCCGCAGGTGGCGCAGGCGCCGAGGCGGGCCAGGAGGGTGGAGGCGTACTCCCAGGTCGCCTGACGGACGGCTTCGTCCACCAGGGCGGGGACGAGGTCGTCCAGCGGCTGGCCGTCGTAGGGGACGGCCGGTCCGGTGGTGGCGAGTTCCGCGGTGTAGCGGCTGCGGCTGGACGGGATGTCGGGGTCCAGGCCACTGTCCGTGCAGAACTCGGCGTACTCCTGCGGGTCGAAGAGCGCGACGGTGGTGTGGGTGCCCTGTGAGGCGCGGGCCTTGAGCACGGCTTCGATCTGTCGCAGATAGGTCTGGTGGTCCTCGAAGACGAAGCTGCGGTAGCGGCGCATGGCCCGGAAGTCGTGCTCGTCGGTGAGCAGGCCGATGGTGCCCGCGATTTCGCGGCGCAGGACGCGTCGCATGGTCTGGTGATCGGTGTGCGCCATGATGTCCCCCTGTGTGCAGTCGATCAATGCTCACTCACAGTAACGGGGGGCACTGACAACGGGTCGGGGGTTGGGGTTTCACCGGCGTTCTCGGCCTCGCTCGCGGGCGAGTTCCTCGTAGAAGTGGAGGAGGTCGAGGTTGTCGATGGAGCCGGGGTTGACGGCCTTCTCCAGCGGGGTGCCCTGAAGGAGGCGCTTGACCGGTACCTCGATGCGTTTGCCGGTCAGCGTGTGTGGGATGGCGGGGACCTCGATCACCTCGTCGGGGACGTGACGGGGCGAGAGTTGTCCACGGATGGTCCGCTTGATGCGGTCCAGGAGGGCGTCGTCCAGTCGGGCGCCGGGCGCGAGGTGGACGAAGAGGGGCATCCAGTAGCCGCCGTCGGGTTGTTCGACGCCGATGACGAGGGATTCCTTGATCTCGGGGAGGCGCTCGACGGCTTCGTAGATGTCGGCCGACCCCATCCGTACGCCCTGGCGGTTGAGTGTGGAGTCGGAGCGGCCGTGGATGATCACGGAGCCGCGTGAGGTGAGGGTGATCCAGTCGCCGTGGCGCCAGACGCCCGGGTAGGTGTCGAAGTAGCTGTCGTGGTAGCGGCTGCCGTCGGGGTCGTTCCAGAAGCGGATCGGCATCGAGGGCATGGGGTTGGTGACCACGAGTTCGCCGACCTCGTCGATCAGGGGGTGGCCGTTCGGGTCCCAGGACTGGAGGTCGGTGCCGAGGCAGGCGGCCTGGAGTTCGCCGATGTGGACGGGGAGGGTGGGGACGGCGCCTGCGAAGCAGGAGCAGACGTCGGTGCCGCCGCTGACGGAGGCGATCCAGAGGTCGTCGTGGACCTCGTCGTGGAGCCAGCGGAATCCGTCGGGGGGGAGCGGGGAGCCGGTGGTGGCGACGCAGCGGACGGAGGAGAGGTCGTAGTCCCGTCCGGGGTGCGCGTCGGCCTTGCGGCAGGCCATGACGTAGGCGGCGGAGGTGCCGTAGAGGGTGGCCCTGGTGGCTTCGGCGACGCGCCACTGGGCGGTGATGTCGGAGTGTCCGGGGCTGCCGTCGTGGAGGACGACGGTGGTGCCGGTGAGCAGGCCGGAGACGAGGAAGTTCCACATCATCCAGCCGGTGGACGTGTACCAGTACAAGCGGTCCTCGGGGCCGAGGTCGCAGTGCAGGCCGAGCTGTTTGAGGTGTTCTACGAGGATGCCGCCCTGGGACTGGACGATGGCCTTGGGCAAGCCGGTGGTGCCGGAGGAGTAGAGCACCCACAGGGGGTGGTCGAAGGGCACTTGCTCGAAGACGGGGTCCAGGTCGGCGCGGGTCAGGGCGGACCATTCCAGGGTGCCTTCGGGGGCTTCGGTGCCCAGGAGCGGGATGTGGACGACCGCGCGGAGGGTGGGCAGGTCGCGGCGGAGTTCGGCGACCGTGTCGCGGCGGTCGTGTTCCTTGCCGCCGTAGCGGTAGCCATCGACGGTGAACATGACGACGGGTTCGACCTGCTGGAAGCGGTCGAGGACGCTGCGGGCGCCGAAGTCGGGGGCGCAGGAGGTCCAGGTGCCGCCGACGGCGGCGGTGGCGAGGAGGGCGACGACGGCCTGGGGGATGTTGGGCAGGTAGCCGCAGACGCGGTCGCCGGGGTGGACGCCGAGGGCGCGCAGTTCGGCGGCGAGGGAGCCGACCTGGCGGCGCAGTTCGCCCCAGGTCACGGGGCGGAGTCCGGGGGTCTCGTCCACGCAGAGGAGAGCGGTGTCGTCCGGGCGGGCCTCGGCGGCGCGCAGGGCGTGTTCGGCGTAGTTGAGGGTGGCGCCGGGGAACCACTGGGCGCCGGGCATGGCGCGGTCGCCGAGTACGCGCGCGTAGGGTGTGGCGAAGCGGACGTCGAAGAACTCCGTGACGGCCTTCCAGAATGCCTCCAGGTCGGTCACCGACCAGTGGTGCAGTGCCGGGTAGCCGCCGTCGGCGGGGGCGCCGTGGTGCTGGGCCGCCCAGGTCTGGAACGCGGTGATCCGCGCCTCCGCGATGCGGTGCGGGTCAGGCTGCCAGAGCGGCTGGGGGGTGGCGGTCGACATGTGGCTGGCTCCCGGGACTCTGCGCGTCGTTGCGTCGCTCATGCGTGGGCCGTGGTGGGCACGTGACACGGGCTGACAGGGACGATGCCATCTGATCGACTCCCGCACCAGGGCGTGCCGCACATAGTCCACGTCATGAAGATGTGGTCCCGGCACGGGTGAACGGAAGTTGAACGGTGCACCGGCATGAGCCGGTCAGTGGCAGGCTGAACAGCATGGATGGTCGTGACCTGGTGCGTTCGATGAAGTCGGTGAGTGCTCTGGGGACGGGACACGGGTTGCGCACTGTCAGAGCCGCTTGGCGCAGGAAGCGGGTCGACGCTCTCGGGCTGGCGCCGCGGGGGGCGGAACGGGCGCGTGTGCCCGGGCATGTCCAGGATGTCGAGCCGGGTCCGGGCGGGGGGCTGATCCGGTTCGCGCGCTCGGAGTTGCGGATCATGGTCGCGGTGAACGGGATGGTGTTCTGGGGCTGGGACGGGGCCGGTCCGGAGCCGTCGTACGCGCTGGCCGGCGCGTGTCCTGAGCCCGATCCGCGGGCGGTGCTGGAGCCGGACAAGGACGGCGGCTGGCGGGTGGTGGCCGAGCGGGTGACGCTCGTGGTCTCGCGGCACGGTGCGGTCGAGGTGCAGACGCCCGGAGGGGTGACGCTGCGCCGGGAGCATCCGCCGCGGTGGTGGGAGCCGGTGGGCGGCGGCGTGGCGCGCTGGATGCAGCGCTCGGAGGTGGCGGCGGACGCCCGGTTCTTCGGGCTGGGCGGGCGGGCGTCGGGGCCCCGGCTGCGGGCGGGGACGTACCGCCTGTGGAACACCGATCCCGGGCGGCCCTTCGGGCCCGGGGACGATCCGCTGTACATCACGATGCCGGTGCAGGTGGTGGTGGCGGACGCGGCGACGCATCTGATCTTCTACGACACCTCCTGGGACGGGTCGGTGAAGCTGTCGGAGGGCGAGGAGGGTGCCGGTTCGGGGCATGATCTGGTCGGTACCAGTGAGCTGCGGATGGACGGCGGGCCGCTGCGCTGCTGGGTGATGGTGGGCACTCCCGCGCGCGTGCTGCTGTCGTGGGCGTCGCTGACCGGTGCGCCGGCTCTGCCGCCCGCGTGGGCGCTGGGGCATCATCACGCGCGCTGGGGGTTCGGCGGCGAGCAGGAGGTGCGCCGGATCGTCGCGGGGTATCTGGAGCGCGGGTTGCCGCTCGACGCCGTGCATCTGGACATCGACCACTACGACGGGCACCGGGTGTTCACCGTCGACCATGATCGTTTCCCGAAGCTGTCCGGGCTGGCGGAGGAGTTGCGGCGGGAGGGGATCCATCTGGTGTCGATCGTCGACCCGGCGGTGGCGGTGGAGCCCGGGAACGCGGTCTACGACAGCGGGTCGGCCGAGGACGTGTTCGTACGGGATGTGCCGGGGCAGGTCGTGCGGGGCCTGGTGTGGCCCGGGGAGTCGGTGTTCCCGGACTTCACGCGCGCGCGTGTGCGTGCGTGGTGGGGCCGTCAGTACGAGGAGCGGCTGGCGCTGGGCTTCTCGGGTTTCTGGCATGACATGAACGAGCCGACGTCGTTCGTCGCGTTCGGCGAGTCCACGCTGCCGCGATCGGCCCGGCACGCCCTGGAGGAGCGGGGCGGGGACCATCGGGAGGCGCACAACGTGTACGCGCTGGGCATGGCGAGGGCGGCTTACGAGGGGTTGCGGGAGCTGTGTCCGGAGCAGCGGCCGTTTCTGTTCTCGCGCTCCGGGTGGGCGGGCATGCAGCGGTACGGCGGGGCCTGGTCGGGGGATGTGGCGACCGGCTGGCCGGGGCTGCGGGCGTCGCTGTCGCTGGTGATGGGGCTGGGGTTGTGCGGGGTGCCGTACTCGGGGCCGGATGTGGGCGGATTCGACGGCAGTCCGTCGCCGGAGCTGTATCTGCGCTGGTTCCAACTGGGTGCCTATCTGCCGTTGTTCCGCACCCACGCGAGCATCAGGGCGGGCCGCCGCGAGCCGTGGGAGTTCGGGCCCGAGGCGCTGGCCCACGCGCGCGAGGCGTTGGTGGAGCGGCGGCGGCTGCTGCCGTATTTCGTGACGTTGGCTCATCTCGCGCGGCGGACGGGCGCCCCCTATGTGCGGCCCCTGTGGTGGGGAGCGCCCGAGGACCGTGCGCTGCGGGACTGCGAGGACGCGTTCCTCCTGGGGGACGCGCTGCTGGTGGCGCCGGTGCTGGATCCGGGGGTGGACCGGCGGGTGGTGCAGCTTCCACGCGGGCGCTGGTACGACACGGCGACCGAGAAGGCGTACGAGGGGCCTGGGCGGGTTCTTGTGGACGCCCCTTTGGCGCGGGTTCCGGTGCTCGCGCGCGCGGGGGCCGTCCTTCCGGTGCGGGGGAAGGACGGCGACATGGAACTGGAGGTGTGGGCGCCCGCTCGGGGGCGTACCGGGAGCGGGCTGGTGGTGTCGGACGGCGGCGCCGGGTGGGACGAGCCGGAGATCGAGCGGTACGTCACCCGCTGGCAGGGGCCGCGTGTGGTGGTCGAGCGGGAGCGGGAGGACGGCCCGGCCGAGCCGTCCCACCGTGTGCGGGTGCGGGGGCTGCCGGAGGGTCTGCCTCAGACGTAGCGGCCCTCGAACCAGGCCCTGGCGGCCAGTGTGTGCAGGGGGAAGGCCAGTTCCTCGGGCCTGCGCAGGAGGTGCCATCCCTCCGTCTCGTCCGTGGCGGCCGAGGGGGGCAGGCCGTCGGCGGAGCGTTCGGGGAGGAGCCCGAGCAGCAGCAGATGGCCGTCGGGGGAGCTCATCGCGTCGATGAGCCGGACATCGCGGCTCGCGGCGTCGATGCCCGTCTCCTCCTTGAGTTCGCGGACGACTGCGTGGCGCCAGTCCTCGCGGTCGTCGATGTAGCCGCCGGGCAGGGCGGTGCCCCCGCGCGCGGGGTCGGTGGTTCGCGTGATGACGACCAGGGCGGTGCCCTGGGTGTCGTACACGGGCTGGAGGGCCACCGCGACGGGCAGCGGGTTGCGGTAGGCCACGGTTCCGCACGACGCGCAGGTGCGGGGCCAGCCGGTGATGCCCTCTCCGTAGGGCGCTCCGCAGCTCGAACAGTGGGAGTTCCGCGCGGAGTTGGGGTGGGGTTGTGGGTTCTCGGACACGTCGCGGACTGTATCCGATCACCTGGGACGCGTCTGCTTCGAGCGGTCTCCGTCGCCCTTGACCAGGGACTTCCAGGACACGGGGAAGTCGAAGTAGGTGTCCGGGTGGGACTCGGGCCGGTACGTGAAGTGCCACCACTCCTCGGGAAGGTTCACGAACCCGACGGCTTCGAGAGTGGTCTTGAGCAGCATCCGGTGGGCGCGCTGCCGGCCCTGGACGCGTGGGTCGAGGGTGTGTGACCTGGTGTCGAAGCAGTCGTATCCGGTGCCCATGTCCACCGAGTTGTCCGGGAACCGCTCGGCCTCCGGGGCGTAGCACGGCACGAGCGGCTCGCCGGGGAGGTAGGGCCTGGTCGGCCGGGGTGGGAGCCGGACGATGGTGAGGTCGACGGTCGAGCCACGACTGTGGCCGGACTTCTCGGCGATGTAGCCGTCGGCGAACAGACGGGACTTGTCGACGTCGGGGTAGAACTCCCGCTTCGTCGTCTGGTCGCGGAGGTCCTCGGCCCAGCGGACGAAGTGGTCCACCGCGCGCTGGGGGCGGTAGCAGTCGTACACCTTCAGGGCGTAGCCCTGGCGGAGCAGTTTCCGCTGGGCCTGGTGGAGGGCCCGGGCGGCGGGTCGGGTGAGGATGCACAGCGGCCGGTGATATCCGTCGATGGGCTCGCCGACGAAGCTGTGCGGGGTGACGTAGCGCATCTCCTGGATGATCGTCGGGTCCACGGCGGGCAGCGCCACGAAGTCCTCGGGCGCCTTCGGCTCGCCGGTGGGGCGGGTGGTGGCCTGCTCGGGGGGCTGGGCGGTGGCCGGAGTGATGGTCTGGGCGGTCGCCGGCGCGGCGGTGACGGTCAGCGCTGTCGCGAGGGCGCCGGCCAGGACTCGCACGGTGAGGGGGAGTCTTGTCATGGCCCAGGCGTCTATCAGGAACCTGTGGTGCGGCGGAAGTGGGTGGGACGCCGGGCCGATGTCGATCTGGTGATCTGGCGATCTGTCGACAGGAGCGGGCCGGTCTCGGTGCCGCCGGTTCGGATGCTCCGACGTCTGCCGTCGCGGGGGGTGTGCGTGGCAGACTGCTGACTCTCGGTTCTGACGGGCCGTCAGATATCAGGTCTCCGGTTCGGGAGGTTCCATGGCGCGTGTTCGCACCCCGGTGGTCGCCGGTTGGTTCACCGGCGACGGGGACGGGTTCCGGCTGCTCGGTACGCGTTGCTCGGCCTGCGGGGCGGTGTTCTTCCCGCGCGAGGACGTCCACTGCCGGAATCCGGGGTGCGAAGGCGGTGATCTCGTGGAGGTACCCCTCTCGCGGCAGGGGCGGATCTGGTCGTTCACGGACAGCCGGTACAGGCCACCGTCACCCTATGTGACGAACCCGGAACTTCCGTGGGAGCCGTGCGCGTTGATCGCGGTAGAGCTGCCCGCCGAGCGGATCGTGGTGCTGGGGCAGGCGGCTCCCGGGCTCACGGTCGCTGATCTGGCGGTGGGCATGGCGGTGGAGGCCGTCTCCGGCGTGCTGCACGAGGACGCGGAGACGACCTGGTTGACCTGGCATTGGCGGCCTACGGGGGTGGCGGCATGACAAAGGATGTGGCGGTGCTCGGCGCGGGGATGCACCCGTGGGGCAAGTGGGGGCGCGGCTTCGTCGAGTACGGAGCGGTGGCCGCGCGTGCGGCGCTCGCGGACGCCGGTCTGCGGTGGCGGGACATCGGCTCCATCGTGGGCGCGGACACGGTGCGGGGCGGATACCCGGGCTATGTGGCGGGAGCGTCGTTCGCCAAGGCCCTCGGGTGGCAGGGCGCGCGAGTCGCCAGCGTCTACGCGGCCTGCGCGTCGGGGGCGCAGGCGGTCAACACCGCGCGGGCGCAGATACTCGCCGGCCTCGCGGATGTGGTGCTGGTGGTGGGCGCCGATGCCGCTCCCAAGGGGTTCTTCCGGCCGGCCGGTGGAGACCGGCCCGACGATCCGGACTGGCTGCGGTTCCGGGTGCTGGGGGCGACCAACCCGACCTACTTCGGGCTGTACGCGCGCAGACGGATGGCAGTGCATGGGGACACGGTGGAGGACTTCGCGCAGGTCAAGGTGAAGAACGCCGCGATGGGGGCGCTGAATCCCCACGCGCGCTACCGCAAGCGGGTCACGGCCGAGGAGGTGGCCGCCTCGGCCGTCGTCGCCGATCCGCTGCGTCTGCTCGACATCTGCGCCACGTCCGACGGCGGCGCGGCCCTGGTGCTCTCCAGCATGGAGTTCGCGCGGCGGCACGGGACGGCGGATCCGGTACGCATCCGGGCCGTTTCCACGGTGACACCGCGCTATCCGAGCACGGTCCTGGATCTGCCCGACATCGCGACGGATTCGGCGCTCGCGGGGGAACCCGATCCGGTGCCCTTCCGTGCGTCCATCGCCCGTGCGGCCTACGAGGAGGCGGGCATCGGGCCCGAGGAGGTGTCGCTGGCGGAGGTGTACGACCTCTCCACGGCACTGGAGTTGCAGTGGTACGAGGATCTGGGGCTCTGCGGGGCGGGTGAGGGGGTGAAGCTGCTGCGGGACGGGGCGACGGCAGCAGGAGGGCGCATACCGGTGAACGCGAGCGGTGGCCTGGCCTCCTTCGGGGAGGCGGTGCCGGCTCAGGCGATCGCGCAGGTCTGTGAGTTGACCTGGCAGCTGAGAGGGGAGGCGGGCGGGCGTCAGATCCCCGGGGCGCGGGTGGGGATCACGGCCAATCAGGGGCTGTTCGGGCACGGGTCGGCGGTGATCGCGGTGCGGTGAGATGAGGGGCTGGGGCAGCCGCCGCGCTGTCTGGTCGGGCGTTCGGGCCGGATCCCACTGATGCCACCGGATCGATCAGGGTTTCGTACGGGGGGCGACCCGGGCGTAAGCCTGCGTGAACGTCTCATGAATTGGGCCTGGGTTCCCGTCGTCGGCGCCATCATGCTCGCGTGCGCTCCTGGACGGATTCTCTCCGCTTCGTGTTCCAGCCCGTGGTCAACCTGGCCACCGGGGGCATCGTCGCCCTGGAGATCCTGGCCCGCCCGGAGGCCGGGGACGTCCTGGCGGAGGCCCGTCGTGATGCCGAACTGGACGGCACGCTGGCTGTGTCGGCGGTGCGGGCCGCTGTGCGCAAGGAGACGACTCTGCCGCTGCACGTGAACGTCTTCGCGGGCACGCTGGCCGATCTCGGCGGGCTGACGCCGCTGCACGACGCGGTGCGGGGGGCGGGGCGGTTGCCGTGGGAGGTCACCGTGGACGTCGGGCCGCCCTACACGCACGTGCCGCAGCACGCGCTGCTGGAGGCGGTGGGCGCGCTGCGGGAACAGGGCTTCCGGATCAGCGCGGACGGCGTCGGCGACGGGGACGTACCGCTGCGGCTGCTCACGGACCTGGGGCCCGATCTGGTGAAGCTCGACGCGTCGCTGCTGGCGCGCAGTGCGGCGGTGAAGTCGATGCGGACGCTGTGCGAGGAGTTGGGCACGCTGCTCGCTGTGGAGGGGGTGGAGACCGAGGGACAGTGTGCGGCGGCGCATCGGGCCGGGGCGCAGTTGGCGCAGGGCAATCTGTTCGCGCCGCCGGCCCGGGTGCCGGTCACGGACGTGTACGTTCCGCCGGCCGCCTTCGGCGCCGAGGGGCCGACGCGGTCGGGGCCGTCGGTGCGGGAGTTCGTACGGCCCGCGGCGTTGTTGCCGGACAGTGCGTCGGCCGGTCAGGTGCGGGCGCTGCTGACCGGGTCGCCGGATGTGTCCGGGGTGCTGCTGGTGGACCGGGACGGGGTGCCGGTGCGGTCGGTGCACCGCTCGCGGTTCCTGCTGTCGATGTCGGGGCGCTACGGGCACGCGCTCTACGCCGACCGGCCCGCGGCCAAGCTGGGTGACGCGCCACGGACGGTGGGGATCGACGCCACGGCCTGGGAGGTGCTGGACGTGGTGGCCGACGGCGGGCGGGCCCGTACGTCGGACGATGTCGCCGTGGTGGACGCGTACGGGCGGTGTGTGGGGGTCGCCCGGCTCGCGGACCTCGTACGGGCGTTGTCGGAAACACGGGTGGAGGAGGCGGCCGGGCTCAATCCGCTGACCCGGCTGCCGGGATCCGACGCCATCACCGGGGAGGTGGACCGGCGGATCGCGGGCGGCTGGACGTTTGCGCTGAGCTGGCTCGATGTGGACCACTTCAAGCAGGTGAACGACGGGGCGGGGTTCGCGGCCGGGGACGAGCTGATCCGGTCGGTGGGGCGGCTGCTCCAGCGGACGGCGTCGGGGAGCACACGCGTGGGGCACATCGGCGGGGACGACTTCCTCGTTCTGGCGGATCTGGAGGGGCTGGATCCGTTGGCCGCCTCGGTGTTGGACGCGCCCTGGTCGGCGGGTGGGCTGCCGGTCACGGTGTCGCTGGCCACGGTGGTGTGCGGGCCGGGCAGTGTGGTCGATCACCGGGAGGCCGCGGCCTGTCTGGCGCCGCTGAAGAAGGCGGCGAAGGCGCTCAGCGGGGCGAGTTGGGTGCTGGGGCGGGCCGGGGCGCCGGGGCATGAGGTACGGCGGGGCGCGGAGCCGGCTTCGGGGCGAGCGGAGTGTGCGGCGGGGTGAACGGGCACTGCCCGGGTTCCGGGACCTGGCTGGGGGCAGAGCGGGTTCTTGACGAAGGCGTGCTCTATAGGGGCGCGGTTTCGGAAAGGGGCGCTACGCGCGCGTGGGGGGGCGGGAGGATCTCGATGGGCAGCCTGAGCGCTACGCGCGCGTGCGGGGCGGGACAGTGGCCCGTACCCCCGCATCCGTGGGGAGAGGGACGGGCCGGGTGCGTCACTGTGGGCGGGGGCCGGGCGTCGGGTCAGGTGGGGACCTTCTGGCGGCGTTTCGCCGCGGTCGCCATCGCGTGCTGGACGACTCGGATGAGGACCTCCTTCACGGACTCGCGGTCGCGCGCGTCGCAGAGGACGACCGGGACGCCGTTGTCGAGGTCGAGCGCTTGGCGGACGGCCTCGGCCGGGTAACGGGTGGCCCCGTCGAAGCAGTTGACGCCGATGAGGAAGGGGATGGAACGCCGCTCGAAGTAGTCGACGGCGGCGAAGCAGTCCTCCAGGCGCCGGGTGTCGGCGAGGACGACGGCGCCCAGCGCGCCCTCGCTCAGCTCGTCCCACATGAACCAGAACCGTTCCTGGCCGGGGGTGCCGAACAGGTACAGGACCAGGTCCTCGCGCAGGGTGATGCGGCCGAAGTCCATGGCGACGGTGGTGGTGTGCTTGCCCTCGACACCGCGGGTGTCGTCGACGGGCCGGCTGGCCTCGGTGAGCAACTCCTCGGTGCGCAGCGGTCTGATCTCGCTGACGGCGCCGACCATGGTGGTCTTGCCCACGCCGAAGCCGCCGGCCACGAGGATCTTGAGCGTGACGGGCTCGACCGGGGGCTTGCCGCGCTCAGATCGCCCGAACTTCATCGGTCTCTTCTCCTGCTCGCTGGTTCGGCGGGCGGTGGCCCGTAGCCTCCGCCGCCGGGGGTTTCGATGACGAGTACGTCGTCGGGTCCGACCTCCGTGGCATCGCTGCCGCGGAGCCCGGTCACGGTACCGTCCGCGCGCTCCACGCGGTGGGTGCCGAGCGCGCCTGGTTCGCCGCCCGCCATACCGTACGGCGGAACCCTGCGGTGCTGCGAGAGGGTGGAGACGGTCATGGGTTCGCGGAAGCGGATCCGGCGTACGGCGCCGTCCCCTCCGGGCCATCGGCCGGCTCCGCCGCTCCCCCGCCGGATCGTGAACTCGTCCAGCAATACGGGGAGCCGCCACTCCAGGACTTCCGGGTCGGTCAGGCGTGAGTTGGTCATATGGGTCTGGACGACGCTCGCGCCCGGGAAGCCGTCGCCTGCGCCGGATCCTGAGGCGACGGTCTCGTAGTACTGGTGGCGCTCGTTGCCGAAGGTGACGTTGTTCATCGTGCCGGAGCCTTCCGCCTGGACGCGGAGGGCGGCGTAGAGGGCGCCGGTGATGGCCTGGGAGGTCTCGACGTTGCCCGCGACGACGGCGGCGGGCGGTGCGGGTGAGAGCAGCGAGCCGGGCGGCACGATGATCTTCAGGGGGCGGAGACAGCCGTCGTTGAGCGGGATGTCGTCGGCGACGAGGGTGCGGAAGACGTAGAGGACAGCTGCGTTGACGACCGCGTAGGGGGCGTTGAAGTTGGTGGTGAGCTGTGGGGAGGTTCCGGTGAAGTCGACAGTGGCGCTGCGGTGTTCGCGGTCGACGCGTACCTGGACCCGGATGACGGCGCCGGAGTCGGTCTCGTAGGCGTACTCGCCGTCGTCCAGGGCGTCGATGACGCGGCGCACGGATTCCTCGGCGTTGTCCTGGACGTGCCGCATGTATGCCTGTACGACGTCGAGGCCGAAGTCCGCGATCATGCGGGTGACTTCGTCCACGCCCTTCTGGTTGGCGGCGATCTGGGCCCGCAGGTCGGCGAGGTTGGTGCGGGGGTTGCGGGAGGGGTGGGGTCCCGTGGTGAGCAGGCGGTGGGTCTCCTCCTCGCGGAAGCGGCCGTCCTCCGTGAGGAGCCAGTTGTCGAAGAGGATGCCCTCCTCGTCGATGGTGCGGCTGTCGGCCGGCATCGAGCCGGGGGCGATGCCGCCGATCTCGGCGTGGTGGCCGCGGGAGGCGACGTAGAACAGGATCTGGTCACTCTGTGTGTCGTCGCTGCCGAAGACCGGGGTGATGACGGTGACGTCCGGGAGGTGGGTGCCGCCGTGGTACGGGTCGTTGACGGCGTAGGTGTCGCCGGGCCGCATGCCGGTGCCGCGGCGCTGGATGACCTCCTTGACGCTGGTGCCCATCGAGCCCAGGTGGACGGGGATGTGCGGGGCGTTGGCCACCAGGTTTCCGTCGGGGTCGAAGAGCGCGCAGGAGAAGTCGAGCCGTTCTTTGATGTTGACGGACTGGGCTGTCGACTCCAGTCGGGCGCCCATCTGTTCGGCGATGGACATGAACAGGTTGTTGAAGACCTCAAGGAGAACGGGATCGACTTCCGTGTCGATTCCGGAACTCTCTGTGATCGCCGTGCGTTCCATGACCAGATGCCCGTCGTCGGTCGCAGCGGCCCGCCAGCCGTCGTCCACGACGGTCGTCGCACTGGGCTCGGTGATGATCGCCGGTCCGGTGACGGTCTCGCCGGGAGGCAGTGCCTCACGGCGGTGGAGGGGTACGTCGCGCCAGGCGCCGCCCGTGTGGAGGCGGACGGTGTCGGGCGCGGAAGGGCGGCCTTCGTACGGGGCGAGGGCCGAGAGATCGGGGGGTTCGGTGATTCCGGTGGCTTCGACGGAGAGGGCTTCGACCACGACGGGGCGGTCGAGTGCGAAGGAGTACGTGGCGCGATGACGTTCTTCGAACACTCCCCGCATGGTGTCGGGGTCGGTGAGGGGCACGGTGAGGGTGGTGTCGGTGCCGTCGTAGCGGAGTTGGGCGCGGCGGGCGATCTCGACGCGTTCCTCGGGGATGTCCTCGGCGAGGAGTTCGGCGCGGGCCGCGGCCTCCAGGGCGTCCGCGGTCTGGTTGACGGCGGGCATGGCGGAGGGTTCCAGCGTGGCCTCGACGGACTGCTCCCGCATGGCGGTGGTGTCGGCGAGTCCGATGCCGAGGGCGGACAGGACCCCGGCCATGGGCGGGACGAGGACGGTGCGGATGCCGAGCGAGTCGGCGACGCGGCACGCGTGCTGGCCGCCCGCGCCGCCGAAGGTGGTGAGCGCGTAGCGGGTGATGTCGTGGCCCTTCTGGACCGAGATGCGCTTCACGGCGTTGGCGATATTGGCGACGGCGATCCGCAGATAGCCCTCGGCGACCTGCTCGGGGGTGCGGTCGTCGCCGGTCGTCTCGCGGATCTCGCCGGCGAGGGCGGTGAAGCGCTCGTGGACGAGGGCGGCGTCGAGGGGCTGATCGCCCGCCGGGCCGAACACGCTTGGGAAGTGGGCGGGTTGGACCCGGCCGAGCATGACGTTGGCGTCGGTGACCGTGAGCGGGCCGCCGCTCCGGTAGCAGGCGGGGCCCGGGTCCGCTCCCGCCGAGTCCGGCCCTACGCGGTAGCGGGCTCCGTCGAAGTGGAGGATCGAGCCGCCGCCCGCGGCCACGGTGTGGATGTCCAGCATGGGCGCGCGCAGTCGGACGCCGGCGATCTGCGTGGTGAAGACCCGTTCGTACTCGCCCGCGAAATGCGACACGTCGGTGGAGGTGCCGCCCATGTCGAAGCCGATGACCCGGTGGAACCCGGCCAGGCTCGACATCCTGACCATGCCGACGATCCCGCCTGCGGGCCCGGACAGGACGGCGTCCTTGCCACGGAACTGCCCGGCTTCGGCGAGTCCGCCGTTGGACTGCATGAACATCAGCCGTACGCCGTGGAGTCGTTCGGCGACCTGGCGGACGTAGCGGCGCAGGACGGGCGAGAGATAGGCGTCCACGACCGCGGTGTCCGCGCGCGGGACGAGTTTCATCAGTGGGCTGACCTCGCTGGACAGCGAGATCTGCGGGAAGCCGACGCGGGCGGCCAGTGCGCCGACGGCCTGTTCGTGGGCGGGGTGGAGGTGGCTGTGCATACAGACCACGGCGACGGCGCGGATCCCGTCCTCGTACGCCTCCCGGAGCGGCCCGGCCAGGGCGTCCAGGTCGGGCGGGCGCAGGACGGTGCCGTCGGCGGTGACGCGCTCGTCGACCTCGATGACCCGTTCGTGGAGCGGTTCGGGGAGTTCGATGTGGCGGGCGAAGATGCTGGGGCGGTTCTGGTAGGCGATGCGCGGGGCGTCGCGGAAGCCGCGGGTGATGATCAGCAGGGTGCGCTCGCCCTTGCGTTCCAGAAGGGCGTTGGTGGCGACGGTGGTGCCCATGCGGACCGCGTCGACCGCCACGATGGGGTCGCCTGGGTCGTCGGCATCGGCGGGAGCGCGCGGGCCGTGGGAGGCGTGCAGCAGGGTGCGTACGCCCTCGACCGCGGCGTCGGTGTAGCGCGCCGGGTTGTCGGAGAGCAGCTTGTGGGTCAGGAGACGGCCGTCGGGGCGGCGCGCGACGATGTCCGTGAAGGTGCCGCCCCGGTCGACCCAGAACTGCCAGCCCGTGGTCACGTGAATCTCCCCGGTCGCGCTGTTCGGCACCGTCCCTGGGGGCCGCCGGTCGCAGGGCCTCGGATGGTCGCCGACGATCGGTCGGATCATATCGGCCGGGGTGGTCCGGCGCCTGTTTCGACGCCGGGGGTGGGTCCGGACGGGGGGTCCGGGAGCGCCGGGGAGGGGCGTGGGCGTGCCGGGCGGGTGTGCGGTGGAGGGGGGCGGAGTCCCTGGGTGAGGGGGTGGCCGGGCCGGTGGGAGCCGGGGTGGACGGCGGCGCACGGCGCGGGGGTCGGGTGCCGGTGGGTCGGCCGTGTGCCGTCCAGGGCTCGGGGTGCCTGGTCAGAGCGCCCGGAGGCCGTTGATCACATCGCGCAGCACGCTCTCGTCGGGCAGCTCGGCCGGTGGGACGGGACGGTTCACATGGACCAGGTCGTGGTCCACGAGATCGCCGACGAGGACCCGCACCACGCCGATCGGCAGATCGAGTTCGGCGGCGAGTTCCGCGACCGATTGCGGGGCCTCGCGGCACAATTCGACGATGTCCACATGCTCGGGGGACAGCGAACTGTCGGTGTCGGCGCCGGCCACGTGCGGCTCCGCGACGACCACGGCGATCAGATCCAGGCGGTGCTGGGCGGCATGCCGGGTCCGGCCACGCGTCATCGCGTACGGGCGGACGACCGGTCCCGCCTCGTCGTCGAACCAGTGGCTTCTGGCCTCACCGTCTGCGCTCATGCCATCCCACTACCCGCCCGAGGGCAGATCGTTGCGCGGAGCGGCGGCAAGATGTACGCCCACCCGCTTGACCAGCAGCGTCATCTCGTAAGCGACCTGTCCGACGTCCGAATCGGCGTCCGAGAGGACGGCCAGGCAACTGCCGTCGCCGGCCGCGGTGACGAACAGGAAGGCGTCGTCCAGTTCGACCACGGTCTGGCGGACGCTTCCGGCCTCGAAGTGGCGGCCGACCCCCTTGGCGAGGCTGTGGAAGCCGGAGGCCACAGCGGCGAGGTGTTCGCCGTCCTCACGGGTCAGGTCCTTGGACACTCCGGTCGCCAGGCCGTCCCCGGAGAGCACGACGGCCTTGCGGATGCTCGCGACGCGGTCGACCAGGTCGTCGAGGAGCCAGTTGAGCTCGCCGTTCCCGCCGGTCGCGGAGTAGGCGGTCCCCTTCGGTGCGGTCATCGACCGTCCCCCTTTGTCGTTCCGTGTGGTGCTGTGCCGCCTTGGGGGTCGTCGCCCTCGGCGTTCTCGTCACGGCCGCGCTGCCAGCCGCGCTGGAGCGAGGCCATACGGCTGCGGACCTCGTCGGCGTCCCGTTCCTCGGGGGCGGACCGTTCCGTAGGTGGTTCGGGGGCGTTCCTGAGCTGCGGTGCCAGGTTGGCCTGGCGGACGCGGCGGGGCAGGGCGCCGAGGTCGGAGCCGGGCCCTTCCTGGTCGCCGGGGCCGCCGGTGGGCGCGGGGAGGTCGGGCCGCCCGGCACCGGCGAGCCCTGCGCCGACGCCCGGCCCTGCGCCGGTGCCGGGTTCCTCGCCCGCTCCGGTACGGCCGCTGCCGCCGGACAGGGGGATGCCGCCCGGATGGTCGGTGGCTCCTCGGGTGCGGCGGGGCAGTACGGGCGGGCCTGAGGGCGGGGTGGGGCCGTGGGTGAAGGCGCGGTCGCCGGGCTCGTCGGTGCCGCCCGCGGGCCCGGCCGGGTCGATCGAGCCGGTGGGGCCGGTCGAACCCGCGGGGCCGATCGAGCCCATGGGGCCCGTCGTGCGGCGCGGGGCTCCCGGGTCGCGGCGGCGGGCCGGCAGCGGTGCGGCCGGGCCCTCGGAGCCGGGCCGGGAGGCCGTCGGAGTGTTGTCGTCGCCGCTCTGGCGGCGGGGGCGCTGGTCGGTCACCGGACGTCCGTGGGAGCTGACGAGCTTGGGCGTGTGGCGGCGGGGCAGCGCCACCGGGGCGTCGGCGGACGGGTCGTCCCCGTCGGTGGGGTCGGTGGAGCCCCGGGGGCCGGGGACCGTGCCGGAGGTGCGGGCGGGGCCCTGCTGGGCGGCGTCGGCGGGGAGGAAGCGGCGGGGGCGGAAGAGTCCGCCGCCTTCGCTGTCGTCGCCGTCGAGCCCACCGGGGAAGTCCTCGATGGCGTCGAGGTCGACGGGGGCCTCCAGTTCGACGGGGCCGTCGAGGAGGGAGGGAGGCAGTCCGGGCAGTTCGACCGGCTTCTGGGTCAGGGCGGGGCGGTGGCTGTCGTCGCGCCGGGCGTCCTTGACGGAGCGGGGCCGGTCGAGACGGAAGCCGATGCCGTTGGTGTCCGGGACCTCGTCCGTGAGGAGGGCGTCGGGGATGAAGACGACGGCGGTGGTTCCGCCGTAAGGGGAGGTCTGGAGGGAGACGCGGACGTTCTGGCGCTGGGCGAGCCGGCTGACGACGAAGAGGCCGAGGCGGTCGGTGTCCGAGAGTTCGAACTCGGGGGTCTCGGCGAGACGGAGGTTGGCGTCCAGGAGCGTCTCGGCGGCCATGCCGAGTCCGCGGTCGTGGATCTCCAGGGTGAAGCCGTTGGCGACCCGTTCGCCGACGACCTGGACGGCGGTGTGCGGCGGGGAGAAGATCGTGGCGTTCTCGAGAAGCTCGGCGACCAGATGGGTGAGGTCGGCGACCGCGGGGCCGGTGACGGCGGTCTTGGGCAGCCTGCGGACCTCGATGCGCTCGTAGTCCTCGACCTCGGCGACGGCTGCGCGGACCACGTCCATGAGCTGGATCGGTTTGCGCCACTGCCGGGAGGGGGCCGCTCCGGAGAGGATGACCAGGCCCTCGGCGTGCCGGCGCATACGGGTGGTGAGGTGGTCGAGGCGGAAGAGGTCGGCGAGTTCCTCGGTGTCCTCGGTGCGGCGCTCCATGGTGTCGAGCAGCGTGAGCTGCTTGTGCAGGAGGACCTGGCTGCGGCGGGCGAGGTTGACGAACACGTCGGAGACCCCGGAGCGGAGTTCGGCCTGTTTGACGGCGGCCTCGACGGCGGCGCGCTGGAGGGTGTTGAGTGCCTGGCCGACCTCGCCGATCTCGTTCTTGTCGTACTCCAGGCGCGGGACCTCGGTCTCCACGTCGACCTGTTCGCCGGTGGACAGCCGGCGCATCACGCTGGGCAGCCGGACGCCGGACGCCTCGTGGGCGTCCAGGCGCAGCTGGCGCAGGTCGCGGATGAGGCTGCGGCCGATACGGACGGACACGAAGAGGGAGAGGAGCAGGGAGGCCAGACCGAGGGCGCCGGCGAAGACGACGCGGACGATGACCTCGGTGGCGATCGGGCGGACGCGGTCCTGGTAGCGGTCGTTGGCCTGGTCGTTGTGGGTGCCGAGCCGGTCGAGGACCTTTCCGGCGGCGTCGTCCCAGTCGCCCGCGCTGACGTGCGGGGCGGCACCGTAGGCGAAGGAGGCGAGGACGGACTCCTCGGCGACGCGCAGGGGGGCGGTGCCCGCGTTCTTCCAGAAGCGCTCGTAGCGTTCGCGTTCGGAGGCGGGCAGGAGCGGGAGGTTGACGTCGTAGGTGAGGTTGCGCTGGGCGACGAGGTCGCTGATGTCGCGGGCCTCGGCGCGGGTGAGGGTGCCGACGACGAGGGCGGAGCCGAGCAGGGCGTCCTCGCGGGCGAGGAGTTCGCGGGCGCGGGAGAGGCCGACGAGGGCGCGGTACTGCTTGTCGAGTTCGACGTCCTCGACCGCGTGGAGGTTGGTGAGGAGGGTGTAGCAGGGGTCGACCAGGCGGTTGTACAGATCGAGGGCCTGGGAGCGGTTGACGGTGTCGTCGTCGACGCTGCGGCGCAGGGAGCCGATGCCGTCGAAGGCGTCGAGCACGGCGGTGAGGCGTTCGCCGGTGTCCGAGCCCATCGCCTCGCGGATGTCGGAGTTCCGGGCGTTCTTGCGCAGTTCGGCGACGGCCTCGTCGGTGGCGGTCCGGGTGCGGCGCAGCGCGGCGAGTCCGTCGGAGTCCCTGGGGTCGGCGAGATGGACGAGGGTCTGGCGGCGCTCCTGCTGGAGGACGCGCACGGTGTCCTCCGTCGGATAGCCGACGTCCTCGACGACGGACGCCGCCGTGAACAGCGCGCTGGCCTCTCGGCCCGTGAGCACCATGTTGAAGGCCCACAGAGCGGTCATGGAGACCAAGGGCACGAGCAGCAGCGCCACGATCTTCCTGCGGATGGACTTCCCGCGAAAGCGCATGGCCTCCCCCAGCGACGATCCCCTACCGGTGGGGGATCACAAGTGCGTCAACAAACGGCGCGAGCCTACTACTGACGCACAGGTAACTCGAAGAGCTGTCCGGAGGCCGAACGTCCTCCGTCGGGACAAGCCAGGACAAGACAGGGTGAGTTGTCCGTTCATTGGGGGAGATTGCCACCACACGGGGTGAGGTGAGCTGGTACTGGAGAGAGGTGAGAGGACATCCGGTGTTGGCTGGAAGTTTTCGGTGTACGGGAATCATCCGGGCGGTTCGTTCGTCCTTCTCTATGGGAATTGGGGGCGGAATCGGCCACACGTGCCGCATCCCGCACCCTGGCGGCGTAAATCAGCGCAAGCCGGGCAGCCACTGTGGGGTCGAATGTTTCGGACCGGGGCGAGCGGTCTGCAGGCGGTGGGGAGTGACACGATGATGGGCACGGTGGAGCGGCACGAGGCACCCGGGAACGGCTCGGCGGCGGGGAGCACGAGGGAGCCGCGCGGCGGGCTGCGGGCCCCGGATCACGACATTCCGGTGGGGGCGAGGACGCACATAGCCTCCCGCGCGCAGGTCGACGTGGGCGGACCGGCGGAGTCGCCCCCGGCACCAGGGCAGGGTGCCGGTCGCGTCGGGCGTTCGGCGGCTGCCGTGCCGCGCGGGGGCGAGGAACCGCAGGCCACGTACCGGCCGTTGTGGGTCGAGGAACCGGCGAGGCGTCGCCGGCTGCCCGACCCGGTGCGCACCTCGGCCGTGCGGGCGGTGCTGATCCTCGCGGTGACACTGATCCAGGCGATGGTGACGGTGCTGGCGACGCTGGCGGAGTCGTGGCTGGCGTTCCCGATGTTCATCAGCACCGTGGTCAGTACGGTCGTGGCGACCTGGAGCGTGCTGGACGTGTGGGTGACCCGGCAGGTCTGGCATCAGCGCAACGGTGTGGTGTCCGCGCCCAGCAGCACCGCGCGGGCCCTGCGTCGCGAGCGCCGCCGCGCCCGTCGTCAGGCTCGGTCGGCCGCGCGATCACAGGGGCGGATAAGCGGGCCCGGGAGCGCCGGGCGGCTGTCACACTCGTGAGATCCCGGCCCTGACCTCGGTCTTGGCGCCGGTCCTGTCCGTTGTCCGACTGGAGCACCGCGTGTCCCCCCTCCATGACGCAGATGACACCTATGACGTGATCGTCCTCGGTCTCGGCGGAATGGGCAGTGCCGCGGCGCACCATCTGTCCGCGCGGGGCGTCCGGGTGCTCGGCCTGGAGAGATTCGGGCCGGTCCACGACCGCGGCTCCAGTCACGGCGGTTCGCGGATCACCCGGCAGTCGTACTTCGAGGACCCGGCGTATGTGCCCCTGCTGCTACGGGCCTACGAGTTGTACGAGGAGTTGGCGCGGGCGAGCGGCCGGGAGATCGCGGTGCTGAGCGGGGGCGTGATGCTGGGGCGCCCGGAGTGCCGCACCGTCGCCGGGTCGCTGCGGTCGGCGCGGCAGTGGGATCTGCCCCACGAGATGCTGGACGCGAAGGAGATCCGGCGCCGGTTCCCCACCCTCGCGCCGAGGGACGACGAGGTCGCGCTGTACGAGCGCCGGGCCGGGTTGCTCCGCCCGGAGAACACCGTCGCCGCGCATCTTCAGCTCGCTGCCCGGCAGGGCGCCGACCTGCGCTTCGAGGAACCGGCGACGCGCTGGGAGCCGTACCGCGACGGGGTTCGGGTGCACACGGGCAAGGGCACCTACACGGCGGGGCGGCTGGTGATCTGCCCGGGGGCGTGGGCGCCGGCGCTGCTCGCGGATCTCGGGGTGTCGATCACCGTCGAGCGTCAGGTCATGTACTGGTTCCAGCCGAAGCACGGCGTCGAGCCGTTCCGCGCCGAGCGCCATCCCGTCTACATCTGGGAGGAACCGGCGGGGGTCCAGGTCTACGGCTTCCCGGCGATCGACGGGCCCGAGCAAGGCGCCAAGGTGGCCTTCTTCAAGAAAGGTGAGGTCACGACCCCGGAGACCATCGACCGGTCGGTCCACACGGAGGAGATCAGGGCCATGGCCGACCATATGGCCCGCCGTATCCCTGATCTGCCGGGTGTGTTCCTCAAGGCCGCGACCTGTATGTACTCCACGACTCCCGACGAGCACTTCGTGATCGCCCGGCATCCGGCCCACCCGGGGTCGGTCACCGTGGCGTGCGGGTTCTCGGGGCACGGCTTCAAGTTCGTGCCGGTGGTCGGTGAGATTCTCGCCGATCTGGCGCTCGACGGGGCCACGGGTCATCCCATCGGCCTGTTCGATCCGGCCAGGTTCGCCACGGACACCGGTACCGGTACCGGCACCGTCGCTGGCTGAGGGCCGGTCGCGGTCTGCTGTCCTCCGGCAGATCATTTTCCGTCCGGCCTGTTCAGGAACGTCGAAACGGGGAAGCTGCGCATCAGTCGTACGCAATCGCTCCCCTAGCACGGACCAGCACAGCCAGGAGGCCGCCATGCCCGATCTGTTCATCGACGGCGACTGGCGGTCCGCGCTCGACGGGCGGACGCGTGAGATCCGCTGCCCCGCCGACGGCACACTCGTGGCGGCCGTGGACGAAGCGGACGGGAAGGACACGGTCGAGGCGATCGCCGCCGCCCGGCGGGCCTTCGACAGCGGGCCCTGGCCCAGGACGCCCGCCCCGGAGCGCGGTGACCTGCTCGCGCGGGTGGGCGGGCTGCTGGACCGCGACAAGGAGCAGCTCGCCAGGGCCGAGTCCCTCGACACCGGAAAGCGCCTGGTGGAGAGCGCGTACGACATCGAGGACGTGGCGAACTGCTTCCGGTACTTCGGGCGGCTGGCCGGCTCCGGGGCGGGGCGGGTCGTGGACACCGGGCGGCCGGAGGTGGACAGCCGGGTGGTGTACGAGCCGGTCGGTGTCTGCGGGTTGATCACGCCGTGGAACTACCCGTTGTTGCAGACGGCGTGGAAGGTCGCCCCGGCGCTCGCGGCCGGGAACACCTTCGTGCTGAAGCCGAGCGAGCTGACCCCGCACACGGCGATCCATCTGATGCGGCTGCTCCAGGAGGCGGGGCTGCCGTCCGGTGCGGGAAATCTGGTGCTCGGCGCCGGTCCGCAGGCGGGTGCCCCGCTCGCCGAACACCCGGATGTCGATCTGCTCTCCTTCACCGGTGGGCTGGGCACCGGCCGCCTGCTGATGGCTGCCGCGGCCGGCACGGTGAAGAAGGTCGCGCTCGAACTCGGCGGCAAGAACCCCAACATCGTCTTCGCCGACGCCGACTTCGAGGCGGCGGTGGACATGGCGCTGACGGCCGTGTTCCTGCACTCCGGGCAGGTCTGTTCGGCGGGCGCGCGGCTGCTGGTGGAAAGCTCGCTGCACGAGCGGTTCGTGGACGAGGTGGTGCGGCGGGCGGGCAGGATCCGGCTGGGCGGGCCCTTCGACGAGCGGGCGCGGACCGGGCCGCTGATCTCGGCCGCGCACCGGGCGAAGGTGGAGGCGTATGTGGCGCGGGGTGTGGAGGAGGGCGCCGTGCTGCGCTGCGGCGGCGCCCGCCCCGCCGATCCGGCGCTCGACGAGGGCTTCTACTACCTGCCGACCGTGCTGGACAAATGCTCGGTGGGGATGTCGGTGGTGCAGGAGGAGTCCTTCGGGCCGGTGCTGACGGTCGAGCGCTTCACGGGCGAGGACGAGGCGGTACGGCTGGCCAACAGCACGGTGTACGGGCTCGCCGGGGCCGTCTGGACGCGTGACGAGGGGCGCGCGGCCCGGGTCGCGGCGGCGCTGCGGCTGGGCACGGTCTGGATCAACGACTACCACCCGTACGTACCGCAGGCGGAGTGGGGCGGGTTCAAGCAGTCCGGGGTGGGGCGCGAGCTGGGTCCCGCCGGGCTCGCCGAGTACCAAGAGGCGAAGCACATCTGGCGCAACACGGCCCCGGCGCCGCAGGGTTGGTTCTCCTGACGCCCCACAGGTCCTCTTACGCCCACAGGTTGTCTTACGCCCAGAGGTCCTGACGCCCTGAGGCCCTCTTACGCGCTGATGTCCCCTTACGTCCTGAGGTCCTGAGGCCCCGAGGCTCGGGCGCCCCCTCCCCCCTCCCCTCCCTCCTCGCCCCAAGGAGTCCGCCATGTCCACCACTACCCGGCCGTCGGATCCCTCACCCGGCCATGACGACGACTCGGAACTCGCGGAGTTCGGCTACAAGCCCGAACTGAAGCGCACCCTCGGCAACTTCCACACCTTCGCCGCCGGGATCAGCTACATATCGATCCTGACCGGCACGTTCCAGCTGTTCTACTTCGGTTACGGCAGCGGCGGCCCGGCCTACTGGTGGTCGTGGCCGATGGTGTTCGCCGGGCAGTTCATGGTCGCCCTGTGCTTCGCCGAACTCGCGGCCCGGCATCCCATCGCCGGGTCGGTCTACAACTGGTCCAAGAAGGTGGGCAACCAGCATCTGGGCTGGCTGGCGGGCTGGCTGATGCTGGTCGCGTCCATCGTCTCCATCGCGGCCGTGGCACTCGCCTACCAGTTGACGCTGCCGCAGATCTCGGACGTGTTCCAGTTCGTCGGGGACGGCACCGGCACCTACGACGTGGCGACCAACGCGGTGATCCTCGCGGCGGTGCTGATCCTGTTCACCACCCTGGTCAACGCCTTCGGGGTCAAGCTGATGGCGCGCATCAACACGGCGGGCGTGATCATCGAGCTGATCGCCACCGTCGTACTGATCGTGCTGCTCGCGGTGCACATCACGCGCGGGCCGCAGGTCGTGATGGAGACGCAGGGCACCGGCGCCGGTCAGACCGGCGGCTATCTCGGCGCGTTCCTGGTGGCCTCGCTGGCATCGGCGTACGTGATGTACGGCTTCGACACGGCCTCGTCGCTCGGCGAGGAGTGCCTGGACCCCTCCCGCAACGCGCCGCGGGCCATCATCCGGGCGATCGTGGCCTCGTTCCTGCTCGGCGGGCTGGTGCTGCTGCTCGCGCTGATGAGTGTGTCGTCGCTGAACGGGGAGGAACTGTCCACGGCGGGCCTCCAGTACATCGTGCTGGACGTGCTCGGGTCGACGGCCGGCAAGGCGATGCTGTGGTGTGTGCTGATCGCGGTCACGGTGTGCGCGCTGGCCGTGCACACGGCGGCGATCCGGCTGGCCTTCGCCATGGCCCGGGACAACAACCTGCCCGCGTCCAAGCTGCTGGCCCGGGTCAGCCCGCGCTTCCACACACCGGTGCTGCCCGCCGTGGTGATCGGGGTGCTGGCGCTGGCGATCCTGGTGGTCAACATCCGTCAGCCGCAGATCATCACCGTGGTCACCAGCATCGGCATCATCATGATCTACCTCGCCTATCTGGGGGTGACGGTGCCGATGCTCGTCGCCCGGCTGCGCGGCCGGTGGCAGCCCGCCGACGGGGGCCGCTTCTCCCTGGGCCGCTGGGGACTGCCGGTCAACGCGCTGGCCGTGGTGTGGGGGCTGGCCATGACGGTCAACCTGATGTGGCCGCGCGCCTCGGTGTACAACGCGACCGCGCCCTTCCACTGGTATCTGCGCTGGGGCGCCGTGCTGTTCGTCGCGATCATCGCGGGCGGCGGCTTCGCCTACTACTGGTTCGTGCAGCGGCACCGCACCGGCGTGCTCGCCGAACACCGCCTGGAGACCACCGCCCCCGATCCGACCCGCGCCACCCCGGCCGCCGACTGAAAAGAGGTCACCCCTTTCATGAGCAGCGACGCTTCCCGTGCCGTACCCGCCCGTGCCGTACCCGCCCGTGCCGACCGGCCCCGCGAGTCGTCCGACGGCGCGTTCGACCATGGATTCGCTGACGAGTTCGACTATGTCGTGGTCGGCGGCGGCACCGCGGGCAACGTGGTGGCGGCCCGGCTCTCCGAGGACCCGTCCGTGACGGTGTGCCTGCTGGAGGCCGGTCCGAGCGACGTCGGCGACGACGCCGTACTCCAACTCGACCGCTGGATGGGCCTGCTGGAGTCGGGGTACGACTGGGACTATCCGGTCGAGCCCCAGAGCGACGGGAACAGCTTTCTGCGGCACGCGCGCGCGAAGGTGCTCGGCGGCTGTTCCTCGCACAACTCCTGTATCGCCTTCTGGGCCCCCGCCGAGGACCTGGACGACTGGGCGGCGGCCGGCTGCACGGGCTGGAGCGCGGCCGACGTCTTCCCGCTCTACCGGCGGCTGGAGTGCAACGACGCACCCGGGGAGCATCACGGCCGCACCGGCCCGGTGAAGCTGCGCACCCTCAAGGGCGAGGATCCCTGCGGCTCCGCGCTGCTGAAGGCGTGCGCGCAGGCGGGCATACCGACGGCCGGTTTCAACACCGGCACGACGGTGGTCCGGGGGGCGAACTGGTTCCAGATCAACTCCGACGAGAACAATGTCCGCCAATCGTCCTCGGTGGCGTATCTGCACCCGGTGCTGGGCAAGCGGCCCAATCTGGTGCTGCGCACGGGCGTACGGGCCAAGCGGCTGGTGCTGGAGGGCCGTCGGTGCGTGGGCGCCGAGTATCTCGACCCCGATCTGATCCACACCCGGTCGGTACGGGCCCGCCGCGAGGTCATCGTCTCGTGCGGGTCGATCGACTCGCCGAAGCTGCTGATGCTGTCCGGCATCGGACCGGCCGGGCATCTGCGGGAGGTCGGCGTCGAGGTCGCCGTGGACGCGCCCGGTGTCGGCGCCAACCTCCAGGACCATCCCGAGGGCGTCATCATGTGGGAGGCCAGGCAGCCGATGCCCACCACGTCCAGCCAGTGGTGGGAGGCGGGCATCTTCTACGACACCGAGCCCGGGCTGGACCGGCCGGACCTGATGTTCCACTACGGCAGCGTGCCGTTCGACCTGAACACCGCGCGCTGGGGCTACCCCACCTCGGAGAACGCGTTCTGTCTGACGCCGAACGTCACCCGTGCCAGGTCTCGGGGGACGGTACGGCTGCGGACGCGCGACTACCGGGACAAGCCCAGGGTCGACCCGCGGTACTTCACGCACGAGCACGACGTCCGGGTGATGACGTACGGGCTGCGGCTGGCCCGCCGGATCGCCGAGCAGCCGGCGCTGGGCGGCTGGGCGGGCGCCGAGCTGGCGCCCGGTCCTGACGTCCGGACCGACGACGAACTGCTCGACTACATCCGCAAGACCCACAACACCGTCTACCACCCGTCCTGCACGGTGAAGATGGGCGCCGACGACGACCCGATGGCCCCGCTGGACGCCCGGCTGCGGGTCAAGGGCGTCACGGGGCTGCGGGTGGCGGACGGGTCGGTGATGCCGGATCTGGTGACGGTCAATCCGTGCATCACGACGATGGCGATCGGCGAGAAGTGCGCCGATCTGCTGAAGGAGGACGCCTGACGGAGGACGCCTGACGGAGGTCAGGGGCTTGGCGGAGGTCCGGAACCCGAGCCGGCCAGGAGCTTGATGGAGGTCAGGAGCCTGATGGGGCCGGGCGTTTGAACATGCGGGTCGCCGTGATCTCGCTGTGCCCGACCTCCCCCGCCTGCGGCGGCTGCGGCAGCCCGGGCCGGAGGTGCTCCTCAACGCTGATGTACTTCAGGCCCGCTCTGAGGTCGGCGTCGTTGCGCAACCGGATGACCAGCGGGAACTCGGCCAGCGCGGTCGTGTCGAACAGACCGGTGGTGTAGAGGAGCTGCACGCCGAGGGCGTCCGACACGGCCCGCTGGAGCTCCAGCAGATAGGTGGCGTTGGCCCGGCCGATGGGGTTGTCCAGGAACAGCGTCCCGGCGTGCCGGTGCTTGTCGCGGCCCCGGTCGTTGCTGCGCAGCGCGGCCATCGTGCAGTACAGGGCGATGGCCGCGGTCAGCAGCTGACCGCCCGAGAACACATCGCCCATCTGTCCGACCGGCACGCGCTCGGCGCGCAGCACGGCGTCCGGCTTGAGGATCTCCACGGCGACGCCCTTGGGCTGGAGCGCGGCGGCGACGCCCCGCAGCAGCAGGGACATTCCGTCGCGCCGCAGGTCGGAGTTCTTCTTCACGGCGGCGCGGGTCGCCTCGTCGATGACCTCGCCGAGGCGTTCGGTGAGGGTGGCCTGGTCGGGCTCCTCGAAGCGGATCCGCAGGAACTCCTGCCCGGACCACTCCCCCAGCCCCTCCGGCAGCCGGGACAGCCGCTGGGCCGAGCGCAGGGTGGCCAGCGCCGACTCGACCAGCCCGCGCAGCCGGTCCACGATCGAGTCGCGGTTGCGTTCCAGCTGCTCCAGTTCGTCGGTGAGCACCCGCAGCCGGGGCGCGAACGCGTCCGCCCACTTCTGCGCGTGCTCCGGCAGCGCGGCGGCGGGCAGCTCGCGGATCTGCTGCCGGGCGGGGGTGCGTACCTGCTCGTAGCGCGTGGAGTTGGCGTGCCGTACGAGGATGTCGCTCGCCTCGCGTACGGCGGTGTCGGCGGCCGAGAGATCGGTGGCGCAGCCGCGGAGGGAGCGGCGGGACTCGGCGGCGGAGTGCCGGGCCTCCTCCAGGGTGCCGGGGTAGGGCTCGGTCTCGTCCTGCTCCTCGTCGCCGGAGTGCTCGCGCAGCAGGTCGCGCAGGAGCGCGGCGGTCTCGTCGAAGCCTCCCGCGCCGTCCTCGGCGGCCCGGTGGGCGTCCCGCAGCGTGGCGTGCGCCTCGCGGGACTCGGCGAGCGCCTCGCTGTGGGCGGTGAGTTCGGCGGTGGCGGTGCGCAGCAGGGCCTGGGCGTGTTCGGCGTCGCGGGGGATCAGTTCCGCGGGCAGTTCGGTGTGGGCGTCGCCGTCCTCGGGCGCGTGCTGTTCGGCCTCGCCGCGGAGCCGCCCGAGCTGTTCGCTCGCGCTGGACATCCGGGTCTCCAGGAGCTGCACCAGTTCGTCGGCGCGGGCGGCGGCGGCCTGCCGGGACGGCCCGTCGGAGCCGCCGGGGGACGCCAGCAGCTGTTCCGCGCGGGTGCGGACCTTGTTGCTGAGCCGGTCCAGCTCGGTGCGCGCCGCGCTCTCGTCGCTCTCGGCGCGTGCCTGCTCGGCCCGCAGATCGGCGCCGACGCCGACCTTCTCGTAGACCTGTGACGCGGCCCGGTACGCCTCGCGCAGCGCGGGCAGCGCGGCCTTCGGTGTGTCCGCCTCGTCCTCCGGTACGTCGTCGGGGGCGCCCGCGATCTCGGCGCGTTCGGCGCGCAGGGTGCGGGCGGTGCGGCGGGTGTCGTCGGCGGTGCGCTGGATGGCGCGGCGGTCCTCGTCGGCGGCACGCGCGCGTTCCAGACAGCTCCGGGCGCGGGCCTCGGACTCGGTGGCCTCGTCGGCGAGTTCGCGCAGCTTGACCTGCCAGCCGGCGCGTTCCCGCAGCCGGAAGGCGAGTCCGGCGAGGGCGTCGGCGGCGCGGCGGGCCTTCTGGGCGGTCTCCTGGCGTTCGTCACGGACCTGGGTGGCCTCGGCGGCGGCCTCCTCGGCCTCGGCCCGCGCGGTGCGGGCCTCGGCCAGTTCCGCCTCGGCCTCCTCGGCGAACGCGCGTGCCTCCACGGCGGCCCCGGCCAGCTCCGTCAGCCGTCCGGCCGGGCAGCCGGTGCGCCAGGAGGCCAGGCGCGCGGCGAGTTCGCGGTCCTTGCCGAGCCGGGCGGCGAGCGCGCGGATCTCCTCGTCCCGGGCGATGGCCCGCGCGCGGAGCGTCTGCCGCTCCTCGTCGGCGGCGTGCTCGTCGTGCATGGCGGGGTTCGGCGGCACCAGGAAGACGGCGGAGGAGACGCCTCCGTCGCCTTCGAGGTCGGGCGGTGTCGGGGCGAGCAGGGCGGCGGCCGTGCCGACGGCGACGGCGGAGCGGGGCAGCAGCGCGGCCTCGGCGAGCGTCTCGCGTGCGCGGGCGTGGGAGTCCGGGTCGGTGATGATGACGCCGTCGACCAGTTCGGGCCGGGCGGCGAGGACGCGTGCGTGGTCGGCGGGGTCGACGGCCTGTGCGAGGTAGCGCCAGCCGGGGAGGGCGGGGATGCCGTGTTCGCCGAGGTACTCGACCGTCGCGAGGACGTCGGGGCCCGGCGGCAGCAGTCCGCCGTCGCCGAGCGCGCCGAGGATCCGGGAGTCGTCGGCGGCGGCGGTGCGCAGTTCGAAGAGGTGCCGTTCGGCGGACGACACGGTGCCGTCCAGCAGGGTCCGCAACTCGTCGGCGAACCGGTCGAGTTCCTCGGGGGTGAGGAGGCCGTCGTCCAGGGGCCGCAGCGGGGCGGAATCGGCGGCTGTGCCCGGCCGGGGGGTTCCGGAGGCGGGGTCGCCGTCAGCGGTGCCGTCTGTGCGGGTGTCCGCGCGGGTACGGGGGTCGGTGCCGGTACGGGGGTCCGTGCCGGTAGGGCCGGTGACCTCGCCGTCGGGGGAATCGGACTCGGCACCGGGGGCGCCCGAGCGGCGTTGAGCGCTCCCCGTGTCCCCGTCCGCGCCGGCCCGGGGGCCGGGCAGCACGGCGGCCCCCGAGCCCACTGCACCTGCGGCTGCTCCGGCTCCGGGCAGCCCCAGGACCTCCGCGAGCCGCTCCTCCGCCGCGAGCCCCTCGGCGAGGCGGCGCTCGGCCTCGTAGGAGCGCTCGGCGGCGGTCGCGGCGTCGGAGGCGCGGGCGGCCGTGAGTTCGGCGCGGGACTCGGTGGACGTCGCCTCACGGGCGTGTTCGCTCGCCCGGTGGGACGCCTCGCGGGCGATGTCCCAGGCGGCGACGGCCGACTTCTCGGCGTCGCTGGCGGCGAGCGCCGCGCGGGCCGGGTCGGCGTCGGGCGCGCTGTCGTCCAGCCAGCCGGCGCGGACGGCCTCCGCGGTCTCCTGCTCGACCTCGGTGAGCCGTTGCCGCAGATGCCCGATCTCGCTGCGGGCGCGCTGCGCGTCCGTCGCCGCGGCGGTGGCGTCGCGGTGGGCGATCTCGCCGGCCTCCTGGAGTGCGGCGGACCGCTCCTCCTCCTCGTTGGCCAGCGCCTCGGCGCGCTCCGCCGCCGCGTGCAGGGCCCGTACGAGGTCCACGGCGGCCTGGGTGCGGGCGGCGAGGGCCGGGGCCGCGTCGCGTTCGGCCTCCTGGATGGCGGCGGCCACGCGGGTCACGCGGTCGGTGGCGGCGCGGTGGCGGAGCACGGCCTCGGCGGCCTGCCAGGCGGAGTGCAGGGTGCGCGCGTCGGCCAGTTCGCGCTTCTGGGCGGCGGCTGCCTTCTCGGCGGCGCCGAGCGCCAGGGAAGCGTGCCGGTAGGCGAGTTCGGCGGTGATCAGCGCGCTGCGCTCGCGGGCGCTCTCGGCCTGGGTGACGGCGGACGCGGCGGCGGTCACGCGCTGGGCGAGGTCGGCGGCGCGTACGCGTTCCTGTCCGCCGCGCGCGGAGAGCCGCCGGGCGAGGGTGCGGGTGCGGCGCTCGGCGGCGGTGTGGATGTCCCGCGCGCGGGAGCGGGCCTGCGCGGCCTCCACGATCCGGCCGAGCAGATCGACCGACCCGGCGGTGAAGTCCCGTTCGGCGATCAGTTCGGCGCGGCGGCCCAGCTTGTTCCCGAAACCGCTGACGAGGTCGGCGAGGCCGTCGGTGTCGCGGGTGTCGGTGACGGCCCGCAGCAGCAGGTCGGTGAAGTCGGAGTCCTTCTTCACCGCGAAGAGGCCGGCGGCCTCGCCCTCGTCGGCGTTCATCTCCCGCTGGTAGCGGAAGAGTTCGGGGTCGAGGCCGAGATCGCCGAGGTGTTCGGTCCAGCGCTCGTGGATGTCCTCCCAGTGCACCTCCAGGTGCGGGTACGCCTTGCCCGCCTCGGTCAGCGCGTCCCGGAAGCCCTTCATGGTGCGGCGGCGGCCCTGTGCCCCGGAGGCGCCCTCGACGGGCGGGCGTACGGCGGTGGCCTCGGCGACCGGCAGGTTGTCCAGGGTGAGTCCGGGGCCGGGCCGGAAGGAGTACCAGCCCTCGGCGAATTTGCGCGGGTCGTTGGAGACCTGTCGACCACGCCACTCGCTGGCCTTGCCGACGACCACGCACTCGCCGGTCAGCACGTGCTGCCACTCCAGGGCGACATGCCCGCAGTCGTCGGCCAGCAGGAACTTGCGCAGCACGCCGGAGCTGGCGCCGCCGAGGGTGTTGCGGTGGCCCGGCAGCATCACGGAGAAGATCAGCTTCAGGAGGACGGACTTGCCGCCGCCGTTCTCCAGGAAGAGCACGCCCGCGGGCGCGGGGCGGCGCGGCGGGCCGACGGGCTCCTCCTCGAAGAACTCCGCCTGGGTGGGCGCGGGGTCGGGCACGACGTGGCCCACTCCGCGCAGGTCCAGCACGGTGTCGGCGTAGCGCGCACCGGCCGGCCCGATGGAGTAGAGGCGGACCCGGGACAGCTCGTACATGGCGACTCTCGTCAGTCTTCGTCGGCCACGGGAGCCGGCGGGTGGATCAGTGGATCAGGGATCAGGGGTGGCAAGGGTCGGGAAGCGGGGTCAGGCGTGGAACGGGAGGCCGGCGTCGGCCACCAGCTCCAGGCCATCGCCGTCCTGCGGGGGCAGCAGGCTCGCTGTCCCGTCGGTCACCGGGACCAGACCCAGGTCGAGCAGCTCGGCCATGGCGGCGGTACCGGCGAGGTCGCGGACCTGCAACTGATAGCGGGCCGTGGTGCGGTACGTGCCGCCGTGGTCGTCGCCGGTGCGCTGGAGGAAGCCGGAGTCGGTGAGGAAGGCGGCGGCCTTGCCGACGATGCCGGTGGTCGAGCCGGCCAGCCGGCGGGCGTCCTTGGTGGCCCCGGTCGCGCTGCGTCTCGCCCAGATCCGCCAGGCGGCCTCCAGGCCGGGCGCGTCCGTGGCCGGGTCGGTGTTCTCGCCCTGTTCCTCGGCCCGCTCCTCCAGTCTGCGGCACGCCTGCCGGACGAAAGTGTCCACGCCGTTGACGGACACCCGGCCGATGTAGCCGTCGTCGGCGAGGTCCTCGGGGCGCGGGAACGCCAGGGCGGCGACGGCGAGATGGGCGAGGCCGTGCAGGAAGCGGTCGCTGCCGTCGGCGGACGTACGGCGGGCGTAATCGCCCATGCGCACCGCGAACACCGAGTCCTCGGCGGCCGTCACCGCCATTCCCGCGCGCGGGGACACCTCCAGGACGACCAGACCGAGTCCGGCGGCGACGGCGTCGGCGAGGCGGGCGAAGGGCGGGTCCTCGCGGTAGCGCCGCAGCAGCTCGGTGTACTCCTGGTCGCGGGCGGGCTGCACCTTGGGCTGGAGCCCGAACGCGACGAGCCGTGCCGCGTCGGCGGCGTCGGCGGGCGTGACGGGGGCGGGGGTCGCCCCGCCGGCGCCGGCCTCCGGCTCGCTCCGATCGACGTACTCACTCACGGTCGGACTCCTCGGGGTTCTGATGGACGAAGCGGGGTGGCGCCGCGTGCGGGGCGGGGACCCTTGGTCTGTGCGGGTGGGGTGAGTGGGGCGGGTGGGGTGTGCGGGGCGGGTGGGGTGTGCGGGGTGAGTGGGCGTCGGACGGCCGCGGGGTCCCGGCGTGGGGCGGCTGCGGGGTCCAGGCTTGGGGCTGGTGCGAGGTCCCGGCGTGGGGCGGCTGCGGGGTCCAGGCTTGGGGCTGGTGCGAGGTCCCGGTGTGCGGCGGTTGCGGGGTTCAGGCTTGGGGCTGGTGCGGGGTCCCGGCGTGGGGCGGTTTGCGGTGTGCGGGCACCGCATGGCCGGGGCGTCCGGGCGCGGGGCGGTTGCGGCGTGCAAGCTCCGAGCCGCTGCGGCGTCCGGCGTGGAGGGGCTGCGGCATGGGGGCGCGAACCCTGCCGCGCGCGCCGGCTCTGGCGTGCCCCTCGCGCCTCCCTCGGCTGAACGCTCACGCGGCCTCCGTCCGGTCGGCCGCCATTCCGGCCGCGTCCAGCAGCGCCGTGCCCACGATGAGGTCGGCGCCGCCGAACTCCTCGTCGTCCAGCTCAGTGCCGTCGTCCACGGCGAACAGCAGCTTCTCCTCGCCCTGCCGATAGGCCGTGCCGACGGCCGGGCTGGCCGCGTGGACCGCCATGAGGGCGACCAGGTAGGGCAGGTCGGGGTCGCGGCGCCGGGCTTCGGCGAGCAGTCCGGAGAGCCGGCGCGGGGCGTCGGCGGGAAGGTCCAGCAGTGCGGTGGCCGCCGCGAGCTGCTCCTCGCTGAACCGGCTGTCGTCCGGGGTGGCGATGAGGTCGGGCTCGGGCATCTCGGCGCCCAGGTGTTCCCGCTCAGCAGGCGGAGTCAGCAGCAGGTCCACGAGGTCGCCGACCCGCACGGAGACGGGGGTGCGCAGCCCGGTCCCGCGCCGGAAGAAGGCGTCGGTGACCCGCACCGCGCTCTCCAGCGGCAAGGGCAGCACGGGGGCGACCAGTTGGCCGTAGAGGTCTATCCCGGCGGTCGGGGCCGGGGCGGCGAACGCCTGGCGGTCCTGCTCGGCGCGGAACAGCGGGCCGGCCTCCAGCAGTCGGGACTGGAGCTGGGTGTGGCGGCGGATGCAGTCCTTGACGATGTCGACCAGCTCGGCCGCGCGGCGCTTCTGCTCGGGGTCCTCGGACTCGTCGCGCGCGCGGCGGATGTTGGTGAGGATCGCGTTCTCGTGGCGGTAGCGGTCCGCCACATGGTCGAGGGCCTCGGCGATCATGTCGGGCACGGCCGTGAGCCAGTCCACCGCGCGGACGTTGCGCCGGGTGGCCTCCAGCGCCCGGCGCAGCGACTCGGAGTACTGCACCGTGCGGTAGCGGGCCTGCTCGGCGGCGAGCTGGGCGTCGGCGAGCCGGCCCCGGTTGATCAGCACCTCCAGCTTGACCTCGGCGGCGATCTGGGCGCTGGTGACATCCGTGTCGAGGGCGCCGACCAGGACGTTGACCGCCTCGTCGGTCGTACGGAGATAGACGCTGCCGCCGGGGCCGGGCACCTCCTCGATCAGCTTGAAGTCGTAATCCCGGCGGACATATGTGCCGTCCGGGGCGAAAGTGCCGTACACCGCACGGAATCCGCGGTCCACGCTGCCGACGTTGATCAGGTTCTCCAGCACCCAGCGGGCCACCCGCTCGTGCTCGGCGACCGGGCGCCGCGGGGCCTGGGCGGCGATCCGGGGGATCAGCCGGGCCACCACCTGCTCGTGGTCCGCGCCCGTGTCGAAGTCCATGTTGAGGGTGATGAGGTCGATGGCGGCGAGGGCCACCTCCGCCATGCCGTACACCGAGTACTCACCCGCGAGGTTGGCCTTGCGCGCGTCCAGGTCGTGCAGCGGCGCGGTGCAGGCGAGCGCACGGAGCCGACGCGCCAGCCCTTCGTCGGCGGCCGGGCCGACGGCGGGCCTCGGGCCCACGCTGAGCTGGGGCGGAACGCTGTCCGTCGTTGCGGGTGTAGTCACGCTGCACAGATTAGGCGCTGGGTCTGACAACGACCGAAACGGGCGCGCTCCGCCGGGTTGGCCGGGTGGTGTGGTGGGGGGGCTCGCCTTGTGGGGTCTGCGCGGGGCGTGGGCGCACCTCGCGCAGTTCCCCGCGCCCCCAAGAAGCTGCGTCGCAACCTGGGGCGATTCGATTCCGGATATATCCCCCTCGAAGGGATGGGTGCTTCAAGGAGTGCCCGTCGCGCCCGTCACCCTTCTGCGGTAGACCTCCACCACCCGCTCCAGGGAGTCCTCCAGGTACACCGCGAGCAGGCGCTCCGCAGAGCCCTTGTCGCCCGCCCCCAGTACCTCCAGGATCTGCTGGTTCCTGGCCAGGTACGGCTCGTGGAGGGCGCGCGGGTCGTCCACCACGTGGAAGGCCAGCCGGAGTTCGGCGAAGACACTGCGCATCAGTTCGTCGGTGCGTTCGCTGGCGGCGAGGGCGACCAGTTCGCGGTGGAAGTGGATATTGGCAGTACCCAGCACTTTCCAGTCACCTTCGTGTGCCGCCCGCTGCCCTTCGGCGACCGCCTCAGCGAGGCCCTCCACGGCGTACGGCGGTTCGCCGAGGCCGCGGACGACGGCGCACTCGACGAGCCGGCGGGTGCGGTAGATGTCCTCGACGTCCTCGACGGTCAGGACCCGGACGAAGACGCCCCGGTTCAGTTCGTGGACCAGCAGTCGTTCATGGGTCAGCAGGCGGAACGCCTCACGCAGGGTGTTGCGGGAGACCCCGAGCGCCCCGCCGATGCTGTCCTCGGAGAGCCGGGTCCCGGGTGGGAAGAAGCCTTCGGCGATACGGCTTCTGAGGATGTCCGCGACCCGTTCCGCGGTGCTGGTGCGCCCGAGGAGCGCGCGGTCGTCGGCCAGTCCCGTCAGCTGCTCTGCCATGCCCGGAATTCAATCGCAGACACCAGAACGAAACAACATGGGTATTGAAGGATCGTTGAACGATCCTCTACGTTGCCGGAAGCACCCCCCTCGACGTCCCACGTCCTCCCCCCTCGACGTCCCCACGTCCTCCCTCTGCGAGGTGCCCATGAGCACGCCCCCTCCGTCCCCTGTGTCCCCTCAGCCACCTCAGCCCTCACCGTCCTCTCCGTCCTCACCGCCTCCGGGGACCACGACGACCCCGACGACTCCTACGACCACGGCCGCCGGCGACGGTCCCCTCGCCTGGCTGCACGCGCTCGGACCCCGTGGCCGCCGTGCCTTCACCGGTGCGTTCGGCGGCTATGCGCTGGACTCGTACGACTACTTCACGCTGCCGCTGAGCATGGTGGCGCTGGCCGCCTACTTCGGGCTCGACAGCGGCCAGACCGGGCTGTTCACCACCGTCACGCTGGTGGTCTCCGCGATCGGCGGCGCGCTGGCCGGGGTGCTGGCGGACCGGATCGGGCGGGTCAAAGCGCTGATGATCACGGTCATCACGTACGCCGTCTTCACGGTCGCCTGCGGCTTCGCGCCCAACTACGAGACCCTGCTGGTCTTCCGCGCCCTCCAGGGCCTCGGCTTCGGTGGTGAGTGGGCGGTCGGCGCGATCCTGGTCGCCGAGTACGCGAGCGCCAAGCACCGGGGCCGTACGCTCGGCGCGATCCAGAGTTCCTGGGCGGTCGGCTGGGGGCTGGCCGTGATCATGTACACGGTGGTCTTCTCGGTCATGGACGACGACCTCGCCTGGCGGGTGATGTTCTGGACCGGCGCGCTGCCCGCGCTGCTGGTGGTCTGGCTGCGCCGCAGCGTCCAGGACGCGCCCGAGGCGGCGGCGGCCCGGGAGAAGAGCGCGGAGAAAGGCTCGTTCACGGCGATCTTCAAGCCCGGTCTGGCCCGCACCACGCTCTTCGCGGTGCTGCTGTCGACCGGTGTCCAGGGCGGCTACTACACGCTGGCGACCTGGGTGCCGACGTATCTGAAGACCGAGCGGGACCTGTCGGTGGTGGGCACCGGCGGCTATCTGACCTTCCTGATCTCCGGCGCCTTCCTCGGCTATCTGACCGGCGGCTATCTCACCGACCGGCTGGGGCGGCGCCGCAACATCTGGCTCTTCGCGCTGCTGTCGGCGGTCTGCATCCTGGCGTACGCCAACATCCCGAGCGGCGCCAACACCCTGATCCTCGTGCTCGGTTTCCCGCTCGGCTTCTGCATGTCGGCCATCTTCAGCGGGTTCGGGTCGTTCCTGGCCGAGCTGTACCCGACGGCCGTGCGCGGCACCGGGCAGGGCTTCACCTACAACACCGGCCGCGCGGTGGGCGCGATCTTCCCGACCACGGTCGGCTTCCTCGCGGACAGCTGGGGTGTGGGCGGTGCGCTGGTCTTCGGCGCGATCGGATACGGTCTCGCGGCACTGGCCCTGCTGGGGCTGCCCGAGACCCGCGGAAAGGAGTTGGTGTGACGCGTACGGACGACCGACCGCTGTCACTGACCGACCCGCACGCGCGCGCGTGGAGCCCGAAAACCGCCCGGGCCCGGTTCCGCTCGGGCGTGTCGGGCGCCACCGCCGGGGTCGCCGCGGGGCACACCCAGGTCAACCTGGTCTCGGTGCCCGCCGAGTGGGCCTACGACATGCTGCTGTTCTGCCAGCGCAACCCCAAGCCCTGCCCGGTGCTCGATGTCACCGACGCCGGGTCGACCACGACGGTCCTCGCCGAGGACGCCGACCTGCGCACCGATCTGCCGCGCTACCGGGTCTGGCAGGACGGCCGGCTGGTGGCCGAGCCGACGGACGTGGTGGCGCACTGGCGGGACGACCTGGTGACGTTCCTCATCGGATGCAGCTTCACCTTCGAGTGGGCGCTGGCCGACGCGGGCGTCCCGATCCGCCACATCGAGCAGGGCCGGAACGTCCCGATGTACGTCACCGCGCGCGAGTGCCGCCCGGCGGGCCGGCTGCGCGGGCCGATGGTGGTGTCCATGCGTCCGGTGCCGCCGCGGCATCTGGCGGCGGCGATCCGGGAGAGTGGTCTGCTCCCGGCGGTGCACGGCGGCCCGGTGCACTGCGGGGACCCGGCGACGCTCGGCATCGAGGATCTGGCCCGACCCGACTTCGGCGACGCCGTGACCATGGAGCCGGACGACATCCCGGTGTTCTGGGCCTGCGGGGTCACCCCGCAGGCCGCCGTGATGGCCTCGCGCCCCCCGTTCGCCCTCACCCACGCGCCCGGCCGGATGTTCGTCACCGACGCCCGCGACGAGCAGTACCGCGTGCCATGACGACGTCGAACGCCCCCGTGCCACCCCCGACCGCCCCGACCGTCCGCGCCAACCGTTCGGCACCCCCGTTCGTCACGACCAGTTGGCACGACCAGTTGGCACGACCGTTCGTCACGACGGTTCGGCCGTCCCGACAGGAAGCAGTGAACAGAGCATGACCGCGATCGATCTCAACGCCGATCTGGGCGAGGGCTTCGGCCGCTGGCGGCTGACCGACGACGAGCAGTTGCTGTCGGTCGTCACCAGCGCCAACGTGGCCTGCGGCTTCCACGCCGGGGACGCGGCGACCATGCGCCGGGTGTGCGAACAGGCCGCCGCGCGCAAGGTGACGATCGGCGCCCAGGTCTCCTACCGGGACCTGGCCGGCTTCGGACGGCGCGCGATGGACGTACCGTCCGAGGAACTGGCGGCCGAAGTGGCGTACCAGATCGGCGCCCTGGAGGTGTTCGCGCGGGCCGCGGGCGCGCGCGTGGCGTACGTCAAACCGCACGGCGCGCTCTACAACCGCGTGGTGCACGACGAGGAGCAGGCCGGGGCGGTCGTGGCCGGCGTGCTCCTGGCCGACACGGCGCTTCCGGTGCTCGGCCTGCCCGGCTCGCGGCTGCTGGAGATGGCCGCCGCGGCCGGGCTGCCCGCCGTCACCGAGGCGTTCGCGGACCGCGCGTACACCGAACAGGGCACGCTCGTGCCGCGCGGGCAGCAGGGCGCGGTGGTCACCGACCCGGACACCGTCGTGGAGCGCTCGGTGGGCCTGGCCCGCGCCGGGAGGGTCGTCGCGCACACCGGCGCCGCCATCGACGTACGCGCGCGTTCGCTGTGCCTGCACGGCGACACGCCGGGCGCGGTGGAGCTGGCCCGGCGGGTGCGGCGGCGCCTGGAGGAGTCCGGGGTACGGGTGGAGGCGTTCGTATGAGGGTGCTTCCGGTCGGCACGGACGCGCTCCTCGTGGAGGTCGCCTCGGGCGAGGAGGCCCAGGCGCTCCACGCCGAGTTGCTGCGCCGCCGCGCGGAGGGCGCTCTGGCGGTACGGGAGATCGTGCCCGCCGCCCGCACGGTCCTCCTCGACGGCCTGGCCGACCCGGCGGGGCTCGCCGACGAGCTGGGCGGCGCCGCGCCGCCGTCCACTGCCCCGCGCGCGCGGGGCACCGTCGAACTGCCCGTGCGCTACGACGGCCCCGACCTGGTCGAGGTCGCCGCGCACTGGGGCGTCCCCGCGCGCGAGGTGGGCCGGATCCACGCGGAGACCGAGTTCCTGGTCGCCTTCTGCGGGTTCGCGCCCGGATTCGGCTATCTGACCGGCCTGCCGCCGCGCCACGACGTCCCCCGCCGCGCCACTCCCCGTACGGCGGTCCCGGCGGGCTCGGTGGGGCTCGCGGGGCCGTACACGGGCGTGTACCCGCGTTCCTCGCCGGGCGGGTGGCAGCTCATCGGGACGACGGACGCCGTGCTGTGGGACCACGCGCGGGTGCCCGCCGCCCTGCTCTCGCCGGGCACACGGGTGCGCTTCGTCCCGGTGGACGCCGTATGACCGATCGCGCGCTGTGTGTCGTCCGGGCCGGGGCCCTCACCACGGTGCAGGACCGGGGCCGGCCTGGCCACGCGCACCTGGGCGTGCCCCACTCCGGCGCCCTCGACCCACCGGCCGCCGACCTCGTCAACCGGCTGGTCGGCAACGCGGTGGACGCGGCGGTCCTGGAGACCACGCTGAACGGCTGTGCCCTGCGCCCGCGTTCCCCGCTCACGGTGGCCGTCGGCGGAGCCCCCTGCCCTGTCACGGTGGACGGCCGTCCGGCGGCCTGGGGGGCGCCCGTGCGGGTACCGGCGGGGGCGCTCCTGGAGGTCGGTACGGCCGTCGCGGGTGTCCGCAGCTATGTGGGGGTCTCCGGTGGCATCGCCGTCGAGCCGGTGCTCGGCAGCCGCTCCACCGACCTGCTGTCGGGGCTCGGCCCGGCGCCGCTCACCGACGGCGCGGTGCTGCCGCTGGGGCCGGTCGCCGGCCCGCCCGCGCGCGTGGATGTGGCTCCGCAGCCGCGGCCTCCGGCCGAACTGGTGCTGCGCGTGTCCCTCGGCCCGAGGCACGACTGGTTCACGGCCGGGGCGGTGCGCGCCCTCACCACGCGCGCGTACCGCATCTCCGCCGCGAGCAACCGCATAGGTGTGCGCACGGAGGGCCCGGCGCTGGAGCGTGCGGTCCCCGGCGAACTCCCCAGCGAGGGCCTGGTCCTGGGCGCCGTCCAGGTCCCTCCGGACGGCAGGCCGGTGGTGTTCCTGGCGGACCATCCGACGACGGGCGGCTACCCGGTGATCGCGGTCGTCGCCCGACCGGACCTGCCGGCAGCGGCCCAGGCGCGACCGGGGACCCCGATCCGTTTCGTACCGGCGGCCCGCCCGAGATCCTGAGGGGAGCACACCCTGGAGCACCCTTCAGGCCGCCTCCGCCTCCGCCTCGGCCTCAGCCGCGCCTCCGGGCGTCGCGGAGGCGCCGGGCAGGGCCGCCAGTGCCGCCGCGCAGGCCAGGGAGGCCCGTGCGTCCAGCCGGGCGCCGGTGCCCCGTACCCGGTGACCCGCCTCGGCCACCGCGAGCCGGAGCAACTGGGGCAGCAGATCCGCCGCAGCGCCGCACCACCCACGCCGTCCCGGCCGTCGCCGGCCACCACACACACGCCGACCGGGTGGGCGCGGGGAACTCCGGCTCGGCCGGGGGCGCGGCCCCCACCCGTACGCCCGCCGCCGCGAGCAGCGCGTGGGCGCGGACGGCGAGTTGCCGGTGCCCGCGCTCGCTCGGGTGCAGCCGGTCGGCGCTCCACATCGCGCGGTCCAGGGTCCAGGCGCCCTCGGCGGCGTGCAGATGCAGGGCGCCGTGGCGCGCGGAGAGCTGGTGGACCACGGTGTTCACGGCCCGCTGCCGCCGGGCGAGCGGTCGGGCCAGCGCGCAGGGCAGGCCGAGCATCGCGCCCGGGTCGGGCAGACACGCCGTCAGCAGCACCGTGCCGCGCGCGGTGAGGGCGGCGTAGACCGGGTCCAGCCGGGCGGCCACGGCGTGGATGTCGAACGTGGCGCGCAGCGTGTCGTTGAAGTCCACACACCGGCCTGACCCTCTACCACGTCCTCGACAAACTGCAGGACCCGCTGAGGTGCTGGACCGGTGCATGCACCACCTGCGGACGTCCCCCGCCCAGCCGGCCGACCAGCCACAGACCACCAAGAACCTAACGAAGCACTACTAGGGCCACGAAGCGGGCGGCGCTCATGTGGCGCCCCCCGGCAGTCGGGACGCGTGCGGCGCGCGGACGGTGGCGTCGTGCGCGGCGAGGAAGGACTCGACGGCGGCGCCCCAGCCGAAACACTCGGCACGCGCGCGTGCCGCCCCCCGGCGCCCCGTCCCGCAGCGCTCCAGAAGCAGCGTGATCGCGTCGGCGAACGCCTCGCCGGTGTCGGCGGCGACGGCCCCCGCCGAGCCGATGACCTCCGGCAGCGCGGAGGAGGCGCTCACCGCGACCGGCGTTCCGCACGCCAGGGCCTCCAGCGCCGCCAGCCCGAACGTCTCGGCGGGCCCCGGCGCCAGGCACACATCGGCGGTGGCCTGGAGCGCGCCGAGCAGGGGGCGGTCGGAGAGGTGGCCGAGGAAGGTGACCGGCAGGGCGCGTTCGGCGGCCCGCTGTTCGAGCCGGGCCCGCAGCGGCCCGTCACCGGCCACGACCAGCACCGCCCGCACCCCGCGCCGCCGCCGCAGCGCCTCCAGTGCGTCCAGCGCCGTGCCGGGCCGCTTCTCGACGGACAGGCGCGAGCACATCACCAGCAGGGTCTCGTCCTCGCGCGCGTAGCGGGCGCGCAGCGCCGGGGCCCGCAGGGCGGGGTGCCGTTCCGTCAGGTCGACGCCCAGGGGCGCCCGTACGACATTGCGGGCGCCGATGCGGAGGAACTCCCGTTCGGCGAACTCGGTGGTGCACACCACGCGCGCGTAGGTGTGGGCGGTCCGGACGTTGAGGGCGTCGGCGGTCCGCCGGGACAGCCGGTCGGGCACGCCCCAGGTGCGCAGCACGCCGTCGGCGGTCTCGTGGGAGACCATCACGGCGGGTACGCGCGCGCGGCGGGCCCAGGTGCCGGTCCAGCGCAGCGTCGTACGGTCCGACACCTCCAGGCGGTCGGGGGCGAGGTCCGCCAGGAGCCGGGCGACCCGCCGTCTGTCGAGCAGCACCCGGTAGCCGCCGGTGCCGGGCAGTTCGGGGCCGGGCAGGGTGATGACCCGGCCCTGTTCGGTGTCCCGGTCGGCGTACCGCTCACCCGGCACGATCAGCACCGGCTCGTGCCCGGCGGCACGGTAGCCCCGGCCCAGTTCGCGCAGCGCGGTGCGCAGTCCGCCGGAGGCGGGGGCCACGAAATTGGCCAGTCGTACGATCCTCAGCGCCTCGTCGGCCGTGACCGGTCCGGCGCCGCTCGCCGGGGCGGGTCCGACTCCGTCTCCGGGGACGGGTCCGGCGCCGCTCCCGGGGACGGGTCCGGTGCCGGGGGGTGGTCCGTCGTGGACGGTGTCTTCTGTGCCGGGGGACTGGACGCTCATGCCGCCAGCACCGCCTTCCGGGCGGCGAGGACGTCCTCGTAGTGGCCGATGAGCCGGTCGCCGACGGCGGCCCAGGTGCGGCCCTCGACGGTGGCGCGCGCGGCCGTGCCGAAGGCGGCCCGCAGCGCGGGGTCGGCGGTGAGCGCGCGGACGGCGTCCCGTACGGCGTCGCTGTCGCGCGGCGGGACCAGGAAGCCGGTGCGGCCGTGGTCGACCAGGTCGAGGGGGCCGCCCGCGGCGGGCGCGACCACGGGCACCCCGGCGGCCATGGCCTCCTGCACGGTCTGGCAGAAGGTCTCGAAGGGGCCGGTGTGCGCGAAGACGTCCAGCGAGGCGAAGATCCGGGCGAGGTCGTCCCCGGTGCGGCGCCCCAGGAAGACGGCGGCGGGCAGGGCCTCGTCCAGCTGCGGCCGGCTCGGGCCGTCGCCGACGATCACCACCCTCACCCCGGGGAGACCGCACACCCCGGAGAGCAGTTCGACCTGCTTCTCGGGGGCGAGCCGTCCGACGTAGCCGACGATCAGCTCGCCGTTCGGGGCGAGTTCGCGGCGCAGCCGTTCGTCCCTGAGCGCGGGGCGGAAGCGGACGGTGTCGACACCGCGCGGCCAGAGCCGGACGCGGGGCACGCCGTGCTCCTCCAGGTCGCGCAGGGCGGCGCTGGAGGGGGCGAGGGTGAGGTCGGCGGCGGTGTGCACGGAACGGATGCGCCGCCAGGCGGCGGCCTCGCCCGCATGGACGTACGTACGGGCGTATCCGGCCAGATCGGTCTGGTAGACGGCGACGGCGGGGAGGCCGAGCCGGGCGGCGGCGGCCATGCCGCGCGCACCGAGGACGAAGGGGCCCGCCAGGTGGACGAGGTCGGCGCGGTGTGCGGTGAGCGCCGCGGCGACGCGTCGGCTGGGGAGGGCGACACGGACCTGGGGATAGCCCGGGAGCGGGAGGGAGGGGACGCGGACGACGGGGCACGGCGCCTCGGCGTCGGCCCCCGCACCGGCGGCGGTGGCCGGTGCGACGACGAGGGGAGCGTGACCGCGATCGACGAGGTGCCGGGCGGTCTGGAGCGCGCAGTGGGCCACGCCGTTCACATCGGGGGGAAAGGATTCGGTCACGATGACGACACGCATACGGGTGTTGTCGCCGTGCTGGACGTGGCCGCGTCAACGTGGATCTTTCCGGACGTGGAACGTCCCATGAGCGTTGCGCGGCACGCCCGAACGGGCCAGACGGCGGCCATGCGCGCCCGACCCGCGGGTCATCCGACGTTCATCCGTGCAACGCCCTGGAACGCCCTGCGACGCGCAATGCCCTGTGATGCCCTGCGACGCCCTCGAACTGCCGTAGGACGCCCTGAGGGACGCGTCAGCCGCTCATGTTCCTGTGCTCATGTGACGCTCTCCGGACCGATCCGGCTGCGTACGGCGGTCTGGACCTCCGCCTCCTCGGCGGGGTCGGCGGCGAGCCGGCGGAGGCGGTCGACGACCCGGTTGTCACCGGTCTCGGCGTGCCGGGCGGCGATCTCGCGGGTGGTCTCCTCGCAGTCCCAGAGGCATTCGACGGCGAATCCGGCGGGGAAGGAGGGGTCGGTGGCGGCGAGCGCGCGGGCGGCGCGGCCACGGAGGTGGGAGGAGGCGGTCTCGCGGTAGACGTGGCGCAGCACGGGTGCCGCGCAGACGATGCCGAGCCGTCCGGCCCCGTCCACGAGGGTCCACAGGGTGGGTGCGTCCGGGCCTTCGCCGCGCACGGCCTCGCGCAGGGCGCCGAGCACCAGGTCGCGGTCGCGGGTGCCGCCCCGGCAGGCGAGGACCCGTCCGGCGGCGGCGCCGAGCGCGTCGGGTCGCCGGGCCCAGCGACGCGCCCGGTCGACGGCGACGACGCCGCGCATCCGTTCGAAGGCGTCGACGGCGGCGTCCGCGACGGGGGTCGGGCCGGTGATCACGGCGGCCTCGATCAGATCGAGGGCGTGCGGATCGTTGCTGTCGGCGAGGTAGCGCAGGGCGGTGCAGCGGGCGGCCTCGGTGCCGTCCTCGGCGGCCCGCACGATCTCGGGCCGGTCCTCGGGTCCGGCGACGGCGGCCAGACAGCGGGCGGCGGGCACATGCAGTGCGGCGCCGCGCTCCAGGCCCTGCTGGGCCCAGTCGAAGACCGCCTGCACACTCCAGCCGGGGCGGGGCCCACTGGGGCGCATCTGCCGTTGCCAGAGGTCGAAGCAGCCGGCCTCCTGGGCGGCACGCACCCGGCCGGCGACGGCCTCGCGGGGATCCTCGGCCCACAGCCGCCAGGGCCGGGGTTCGAAGGCGTCACGGACGGCGACGCCGAGCGCGGCGACCCCCTCGGGGTCGGTGGAGAAACGGGCGAGCACGGGCTCGGCCAGGGCGCGCAGTCCCGCGTCGTCGTCGCGCAGGGCGAGTTCGTCCAGGGCCCAGGCCCAGTTGGCGCCGTGGGCGGCGTAGCGGCGCAGCAGGGTGAGCGCGTCGCGGCGGCCGTAGGAGGCGAGGTGGCCGAGGACCGCGAGGGCGAGCCCGGTACGGCACTCCTCGGGATCCAGGACGTCCTCGGGGTCGAAGAGGTGGGCCTCGACGGCGTCGAGGTCACCGCCCAGGTCCATGTAGAGCCGGGCGTAGTAGAGCGAGCGGTTCTCCACCTGCCAGTCGTGGCGGGGATCGTTCAGCACGCAGTGGTTCAGTGCTTCGAGCGCCTCGGGGCGCGGTGCGGTGAGCGCGTGCAGTGTGCCGTCGCCGCGGCCTCGCTGAAGCAGGCCGAGCAGCGTTCCACTGGGCGCTATGACCGGATCGAACATGGGAAACAGCCTCACATCAAGCGTCGACGCAACCGGGGATCTGCACTACCTGGCCGCGTGACAACACGTCGGGGCGCCCGCCGTTTCCTGCTTGCTGTAAGCCATCTTCCTCTGCCTCTCGTTGGTGGCCCGAGCGGACCGCATCACGGCCCGCGCGGTGCGGCAACACCTGCCCAGCCATCGCGTCCGTGAATCACGACGTCATGATGACCCGGCGCTTTGCGCTGCCGCGACCGATATTTCCGGCGGCCAGGTACCGCCTCCCCCGTTTTCTGTGTCACGCCTGGCCAGGAAGCCTGTTCTTCCTGGTCAGGGCGGTGCGATTACTGCGCGCCGAAGAGTTCCAGCAGCTCGGCGCGGTCGAACATCCGGGCCGTGTCGACGGCCGACGGAGTCCCGGCGGAAGGATCGGCTCCGGCCTCCAGGAGGGCGCGGATCACCTCTTCCTCCCCCTTGAAGACGGCTCCGGCGAGCGGGGTCTGGCCCCGGTCGTTGATCCGGTCGGCCTCGGCGCCCCGGGCGAGCAGGGCGCGGACGGTGCCGGCGTGGCCGTGGTAGGCGGCGAGCATCATCAGGGAGTCGCCGCGGTCGTTGGTGAGGTTGGCCGGCACGCCGGCGTCCACGTAGGCCACCAGTTCATCGGTCCCGCCCTGTCGGGCCAGGTCGAAGAGTTTGGTGGCCAGCTCCACGACCTCGGGGTCGGGGGCTTCACTCATGGCGCGACCGCCTCTCACTGCGAGCTTGGGGGACATCTGGGGAGTGCCCGTGGGGGTACGGCGGCGAGCGGTGCCGCCGTACGGGTGAAACGCCAGCGTACTGGCTGTGGCCGGTCGAGACCGGCCGGGCCGTGCGCAAAGATCACCGGGGGCCGCCGGTCGGCACGGTGGTGCCGCCCGGCGGAGACGCGGGGCGGGGGATCTCGCCTGGGAGGCGCAGGACCCGGCTCGGACACGCGAGACCTGCTTCGGACGGACGGGACGGCTTCGGACGGACAGGGACTGCCCGGGACGGACAGGACCGCTCGGGACGGACAGACCGCCTCGGACCGGGAAGGCCGCCTCGGGACGAGAGGGCTGCCTCGGACCGAGAGGGCCCTGCCGTACAGGTGAAATCAGCTTAATTTCGCCCATTTGCATCTTTAATCGTATAGATACATCCTGTGATCCTGGAAGTACTCATGGTGACTGTCCCCCTCGACACCAGGAGACCTCATGATCCTCTCCATCTCAGGCGTCGTCCTGCTCGGCATCGTCGTGTTCATCTTCTTCCGCAAGGACGGACTGAAGGCGTCACACGCGCTGATCACGGCCCTGTTCGGCTTCTACCTCGCCAGTACCGCCATCGCGCCCAGCATCAAGGCCGGCGGCGAGAGTCTCGCGAGCCTCCTGGGCGGCATCAAGTTCTGACGCCCACGCCCCCACCCACGCCGGCGGCAGCCGCAGACCCCCACCCTCCCCCTTCCGTCCGCACCTCCAGGAGACAGCAGTGGCCCGGCGCCCCCTCCCCGCGATCCTCAGCAACGGCAGCGCCCAGCTCGCCCGGAGCAGGGAACTGGCCCGGACCGCCGCCGACAACGCCACCGACGTCCTCCATCCGCTGATCACCATCACGCGCGGACTGCGCCGGCTGGCGGCCACCGGACGGCACAAGTGGGCCACCACCCCCAAGGACAGACGTGGACCGCTGCTGTTCTTCGTGGCCACGGTGGTCCTGGTGGTGGCACTCGCCCCCTACGGCCCGCTGCTCGCCCTCGTCACCCTGATGGCGGCGGCGGCCTGGCAGGGACGCGAACCCAAGGACCCGGCGGCCGAGGGCCCGGACGCCACCCAGATCGAACGTCTCCAGTCGCTGTACGAGGCCCTGGTCCCGTACTTCTCGGCCGCCGAGGACCCGGCGCCGCTGTACGCCCACGGCGGCGACTGGGAGGCGGTGCTCACCGACCACGGCTTCGACGACACGGGCCGGATCACCCGGCTGGTGATCCGCTACCCGGCCTACTTCACGGACGGCGAGCCGGCCGCCCGCGCCCGCATCGAACAGGTGCTCACGGCGAAGTCGGGCCGGGGCCGCGAGTACCACTTCGCGTGGGACGAGGAAGGCAACCAGCTCACGGTCACCGTCCTCGGACCGCTGCCCACCGACATCGCCGCGCAGCGGTTCGTCACCGCGCCCGGCGAGACGATCCTCGGCTTCACCGACCCCTCGGACGTCCAGCGCACGCTCCCCCTCACCCACGGGGGCGAGCGGCGCGACGTCCCGCCGGTCGTCTGGCGCACCGGCCTGCGCTCCACCGAACCGCACCTGCTCGCCGTGGGCCGGCCGGGCAGCGGCACGTCCACCCTGCTGCGCTCGATCGCCCTCCAGGCCCTTCCCTACGGTGATGTCCTCATCGTCGAGGGCGGCGGCACCGGCGAGTACGCCTGCCTGACCGGGCGTGACGGGGTACTCGCCGTCGAGTGCGCGCTGGACGGGGCGCTGGCCGGCCTCGAATGGGCCGCGCAGGAGACCGAGCGGCGGCTGGTCTCCCTCAACCGGGCACGCCAGGCGGGGCATCCGCCGCCGGAGGACACCAAGCGCCCGCTGTGGATCCTCCTCGACCGGCCCTCGACGCTGGGGCATCTCGCCGCCGCGGACGGGGAGCGGGATCCGCAGTCCCTGTTGCAGGTGCCGCTGCGGCACGGCCGGGCGGCGAACGTCACCGTGGTCGTCGCCGAACACGCCGACAGCGTGGACGCGCTGAGCGAGGCGGTGCTCCAGCACACGCGCGCGCGGGTTGTTCTCGGCGCGGCCACGTCGGCTCAGTTGGAGACGGTTCTCGGGGCGCCGCCGCACACCACGCCGGTCGCGGACGTGCCGCCGGGGCGGGGGTACGCGCGGCTGGGCGCCGGGCCGGTGCTGCGGCTCCAGGTGCCGGCGACGCCGGATCCGTACGACGACGCGACGTCGGATCGGCTCCGGGAGGCTGTGGAGGCGTTGTTGCCTGCGCGGTCGGTGGGGGATGTGGAGGAGACGGCGGATCTGGCTCGGCCGTCGGTGGTGGGGGCGGAGGCGGTGTGAGGGGGTGGGGGGTTCTGGGTCGGGTGCGGGTTTGTGGGGGTTGAGCGCGCAGTCCCTCCGGGGGGCCGTCGCTCGCGTGCGGGTGCGGGTTTGTGGGGGTTGAGCGCGCAGTCCCTCCGGGGGGCCGTCGCTCGCGTGCGGGTTCGGGTTTGTGGGGGTTGAGCGCGCAGTTCCCCGCGCCCCTTGGGGTGGTGCCGTCGTCGCCTGCGTGCGGGGCGGTGGGGGCTGGGCGCGCAGTTCCCCGCGCCCCCTTGGGGTGGTACCAGCCGTCGTACACGTAGCGGTTGTGTGGGGTTAAGCGCGCAGTTCCCCGCGCCCCTTGGGGGAGTGCCGTCGTCGCCCGTCTGCGGGGCGGTGGGGGCTAGGCGCGCAGTTCCCCGCGCCCCCTTGGGGTGGTACCAGCCGTCGTACACGTAGTGGTTGTGTGGGGTTGAGCGCGCAGTTCCTCGCGCCCCTTGGGGTGGTACCAGTCGTCGTACACGTGGCGGTTGTGGGGTGGTGGGTCCTCGGGTCAGGCCACGAAGGTTCGTGGGGGTTCGCCGGTGCCCAGGCCGCCGGTCTGTACCAGGTGGGCCGCCGCCGCCAGGCGGGTGGCTGCCTCGTCGGCGACGGCGCCGCCGACGGTGAAGGGGAGCCGGACGTAGCCCTCGAAGGCGCCGTCGACGCCGAAGCGGGGGCCGGAGGGGACCCGTACGCCGACGCGTTCGCCGACCTCGGCCAGGCGGGAGCCGGACAGGCCCCCGGCCCGCACCCAGAGGGTGAGTCCGCCGCGCGGCACCTCGAAGCTCCAGTCCGGCAGCTCCCGCCGGACCGCGGTGACCAGCGCGTCCCGGTTCTCGCGGGCCTGCTCGCGGCGTACGGCGACGGCCCGTTCCCAGCCGCCGGTGCTGAACAGCCAGTTCACGGCGAGCTGCTCCACCACCGGGGTGCCCAGATCGGCGTAAGCCCGCGCGGCGACCAGGCTGCGGATCACGTCCGGAGCCGCCCGCACCCACCCGATCCGCATCCCCGCCCAGAACGCCTTGCTGGCCGAGCCGACCGTGATCACCGTGGAGCCGGCGGGATCGAACCCGCACACCGGACGCGGCATCGTCACCGTGTCGTCCAGCCACAGCTCGGTCATCGTCTCGTCGGCGACCAGTACCGTCCCGGCCGAGCGGGCCGCCTCCACCAGCCGGCGCCGCTGGTCGTCGTCGGCGAGCGCGCCGGTCGGGTTGTGGAAGTCGGCCACGACGTACGCCAGCCGCGGCGCCGCCTCCCGCAGCACCTGCCGCCAGCGGTCCATGTCCCATCCGGACAGCCCCTCGGCCATCGCGACCGGCACGAGCCGCGCCCCGGCCTCCCGCATCAGCTGGAGGATGTTGGCGTACGACGGTGACTCGACGGCGATCCGCTCGCCGCGCCCGGCGAAGAGATGGCAGATGGCGTCGATGGCCCCCATCGCGCCGGTCGTGACCATGATCTGCTCGGGCATGGTCGGGATGCCCCGCGCGGTGTACCGCTCGGCGATCATCGCGCGCAGCGCGGGCAGCCCGGCCGGGTAGTCGCCGTGGGTGTGGGCGTAGGGCGGGAGCTCCTCCAGGGCGCCCTGCACGGCCCGGGTGAGCCACGGCTCGGGGGCGGGCAGGGCGGCGCAGCCCAGGTCGATCATCGAGCCGAGGGCCTCGGGCGGCAGCGGTTCGAGACCCCGGGCGGGCAGCGGATTGCCCGCCGGTACGGCGGTCCAGCTCCCGGCGCCGCGCCGGGACTCCAGGAATCCCTCGGCGCGCAGTGCCTCGTAGGCCGCGGCGACGGTCGTACGGCTGACGGACAGCGACACGGCCAGTTCGCGCTCGGCGGGGAGCCGGGCGGCCACCGGGACGCGGCCCTCCAGGACGAGCAGCCGGATACCGTCGGCGAGAGCACGGTAGGCGGGCGGGCGGCGGCTGCCGGGGCCGGCGGGGCGCTCCTGCTGCGACTGGAGCAGCCGGGCGAGCGGGGCCGCGCCCACCGCCGAGGTCCACTGCGGCATGATAACCAGTCCACCTTCCTTGAATTGGCCATGGATGGCGTTTTCTCTCAAGCCACAGAGTGTCATGCGGCAGGCCACGAACACCACACCACCACCCCGAGGAGCCACGTTGTCCAGTCCGACCTCCGAGCGCCGGCTCCCCCGCCGGCTGGTCCAGCTCTACGCGGGGCTCGCGCTGTACGGGGCGAGTTCGGCGCTGCTCGTGGAGGCGGGCCTCGGGCTCGAACCCTGGAACGTGCTGCACCAGGGGCTCGCCGAGCTGACCGGGCTGACCATCGGCGTCGTGTCGATCGTGATCGGCGCGGTGGTGCTGCTGCTGTGGATCCCGCTGCGCCAGCGCCCGGGGCTCGGCACGGTCTCCAACGTCTTCGTGGTCGGTGTCGTCATGGACGCGACGCTCGCCGTGCTGCCCGGCGCCCACTCCCTGGCGGTGCGGATCCCGCTGATGGTGGCCGGGATCGTCCTGAACGGGGTGGCGACCGGTCTCTATATAGCGGCGCGCTTCGGGCCGGGACCGCGCGACGGGCTGATGACGGGGCTGCACCGGCGCACCGGCCGCTCCCTGCGGCTGATGCGGACGGCGATCGAGGTGGCGGTGGTCGTCACCGGCTTCGCCCTCGGCGGCACCATCGGCGTCGGGACCCTGCTCTACGCCGTGTCGATCGGCCCGCTCGCCCAGCTCTCCCTGCGGTTCTTCGCCGTACCGGCGCCGCCGGCGGGCAGCACGGTCGTTGCCGAGGGGTCACCGTCGGGGGCGATACTGCGACGGTGAACACGCCGATCCGCCATCCCTACCTCGACCACCCCGGCCCCCTCCCCTTCGCCCACCGGGGCGGGGCGGCGGACGGACTGGAGAACACCGTGGCGCAGTTCCGCCGTGCGGTGGAGACGGGGTACCGCTACATCGAGACCGATGTGCACCTCACGCGCGACGGCAGGCTGGTCGCCTTCCACGACGCGACGCTCGACCGGGTGACCGACGGCGCGGGCCGGATCGCCGACCTGCCCTGGGACGACGTACGCCAGGCGCGCGTGGGCGGCGCGGAGCCGGTTCCGCTGTTCGAGGAACTCCTGGAGACCTTCCCCGAGGTCCGCTGGAACGTGGATGTGAAGGCCGGGTCCGCCCTCCGCCCGCTGCTGGACCTGCTGGAGCGCGCGGACTGCTGGGACCGGGTCTGCGTCGGCTCCTTCTCCGAGGCCCGGGTGGCACACGCCCAGCGGCTGGCCGGCCCCCGGCTGGCCACCTCCTACGGCACCCGGGGCGTGCTCGGGCTGCGGCTGCGCTCCTGGGGCGTCCCCGTCGCGCCGCGCGGCTCCGCGATCGCCGCCCAGGTGCCGGAGCGCCAGTCGGGCGTCCCCGTCGTGGACCGCCGCTTCGTACGGACCGCCCACGCGCGCGGGCTCCAGGTGCATGTGTGGACGGTGAACGAGCCGGAGCGGATGCACCGGCTCCTGGACCTCGGAGTCGATGGCATCATGACCGATCACATCGACACGCTGCGCACGGTCATGGAGGACCGGGGCGTCTGGGCCTGACGGCCCGGGACGGCTCGCGGGGGACCACGGCGCACCACGGGAAGGCGGGGGGCGGGTGGGGATCGGCACCGTGCGGGATCAGCCGGCCGACGAGGCGGCGGGACGACGGCGCGAACAGCGCGCCTGGTACGTCTACGACTGGGCCTGCTCGGTCTACTCCACGAGCGTGCTCACGGTGTTCCTGGGCCCGTATCTGACCTCGGTCGCGGAGGAGGCCGCCGACGCCGACGGTTTCGTCCATCCGCTCGGCATCCCGGTGCGCGCGGGCTCCTTCTTCGCCTACTCGGTCTCCCTGTCGCTGATCGTGGCGGTGCTGCTGATGCCGCTGGTCGGCTCGCTCGCCGACCGCACCGGCCGCACCAAGCGGCTGCTGGGCGTCGCCGCGTACGTCGGGGCGGGGGCCACGGCGGGGATGTTCTTCCTGGACGGCGACCGCTATCTGCTGGGCGGGCTGCTGCTCGTGACCGCCAACGCCGCGCAGGCCGTGGCGATGATGCTGTACAACTCCTACCTCCCCCAGATCGCCACGCCCGAGGAGCGCGACGCCGTCTCCTCGCGCGGCTGGGCGCTCGGCTACGCGGCCGGGGCGCTGGTCCTGGTCGCCGACCTGGTGCTGTATCTGCGCCACGCCGACTTCGGGCTCTCGGAATCCGCGGCGGTCCGGATCTGTCTGGCCTCGGCCGGTCTGTGGTGGGGCGCGTTCGCCGTGATTCCGCTACGACGGCTGCGGGACCGCCGGCTGCCGTCGGCCGAGGGCGGGGCGAGGGCCGCCGGCGGGCTGCGGCAGCTCGCGGCCACCGTCCGCCATATGCGCCGCCATCCGCTGACCCTGGCCTTCCTCCTCGCCTACCTGGTCTACAACGACGGGATCCAGACCGTCATCACCCAGGCGTCGGTGTACGGGTCCGAGGAGCTGGGCCTCGGCCAGTCCACGCTGATCGTGGCGGTGCTGATGGTGCAGGTCCTGGCGGTGGCGGGGGCGCTGGCCCTGGGCCGGCTCGCCGACCGCTACGGCGCCAAGCGCACGATCCTCGGTTCGCTGATCGCCTGGACGGCGACCTTGGCCGCGGGCTACTTCCTGCCGGCCGGGCAGCCGGGGTGGTTCTTCGCGCTCGCCGCGGCGATCGGGCTGGTCCTGGGCGGCAGCCAGGCCCTGTCCCGGTCCCTCTTCTCCCATCTGGTGCCGCCCGGCAAGGAGGCCGAGTACTTCTCGGCCTACGAGCTGAGCGACCGGGGGGTGAGCTGGCTGGGGCCGCTGCTGTTCGGGCTGACCTACCAGCTGACCGGCAGCTACCGGGACGCGATCATCTCGCTGGTGGCCTTCTTCGTCCTCGGTTTCGTCCTCCTCGCGCGGGTACCCGTACGGCGGGCGATCGCGGACGCGGGCAACCCCGTACCCAAAAGGATTTAGCACTCAGGGCGAAAGGGCGGTAGTGTACGCGTTTGGCCTGCCAGGCGTACCGTTACTGCGCGTCAAAGATGCCGAAACGCTGGGTGACATCTCCCAACAGAGGTGACAAACCGGGCGCCGGTGGGTACGACATTGGTCAGCAAGGCTGCGGCTACGACGGCGACGCACGACCCCGGAACGTGTTGCGGAACGGGAATCTTTACCGCCGACCGGACGTTGACCGGATGACGACGACAGCGACACCAGTCCTGTGGGCGACAAGCCCGGGAGGCACGATTCATGAGTGAGCGAGCTCTTCGCGGCACGCGCCTCGTGGTGACCAGCTACGAGACGGACCGCGGCATCGACCTGGCCCCCCGCCAGGCCGTGGAGTACGCATGCGAGAAGGGGCACCGCTTTGAAATGCCCTTCTCGGTAGAGGCGGAGATCCCGCCGGAGTGGGAGTGCAAGGTCTGCGGTGCCCAGGCACTCCTCGTGGACGGCGACGGCCCCGAGGAGAAGAAGGCGAAGCCGGCGCGTACGCACTGGGACATGCTGATGGAACGGCGTACCCGCGAGGAACTCGAAGAGGTCCTTGAGGAGCGGCTGGCCGTTCTGCGCTCGGGGGCGATGAATATCGCGGTTCATCCCCGGGACAGCAGGAAGTCCGCGTAGCGACGCGACCGGCTGACTGACTGACACACATTACGCACGCACATGACCGCGGGCGCCGTACGTTCCTGACGTGCGGCGCCCGCGGTCGTCGTGCGCGCTCCCTGCCGCCCTCTCTGTCCCACCCGGCACTCACGCCCTCTGCCCCGCACAGCCCGGCGTACGCGCCCGGCGCACCCGGCCGGCGTTCGGCTGACCGTGCCCCGGCGCTCCCAGGGCTGTGCGCGGACCGGCCGCCTCAGCGGTTCAGCGGCGGCGGGAGCGGGCCCGAGCCCGGGTCCTGCTGGGCCTGCGCTGCCTCGTCCCTGATGACCTCGCCCTGGACGACCTTGCCGTCCGGGCGGCGCATACGGGCCTGCTGGAAGGCGTCACCGAGGCTGCCGGGACCGGCCTGCCGGAGCCGCCGCTCGAACTTCCGCTCGGCGTAGCCGCTCACGGCCTTCTGGACGCCCGGGATCAGCAGCAGCAGACCCACGGCGTCCGAGATCAGCCCGGGGATCAGCAGCAGCAGACCGCCGAGCATCATCAGCCCGTTGCCCCCGCCGCCGTCCGGGGCGACGCCCCGCTGGAGCGCCTCGTTCAGCGTCTGGAAGGCGCGTCGGCCCGCCAGCTTGATGACGGCGGCGCCGGCCACGAACCCGGCGAGCAGGATCAGGAAGACCAGGAACCCGCTGGTGCTGCCCGCCACCACCGTCAACAGCCAGATCTCCAGCACCACCCAGGCCGCGACGCCCAGGGGGAGGAAGGTGCGCAGCCGGGAGCGGCGCGGCTTGGCGGGGGAAGAAGGGTTCGGTGCGCCAGTCGTCATGACTCCAGTGTGCCTGGGCCCGGCTCAGTCCGGGATAAACCCGTGGTCAGCGGGATCCGTCCCGGCCCACCCCGTCCGCACCGGGCCCCGCTTCCGTCCCGGGCCCCGCTTCCGTCCCGGGCCCCTCATCGCCTTCACGGGCCTCACGGGCCTCACGGTGCTCACGGCCCTCGCGGGGTTCGCGGCCCTTGCCGCCGATCAGCCGGCCGGCCCGCTCCCCCACGCCCCAGGCGGTCACCCGCCACAGGGCCTCGACGAAGATGTCCCGGCTCATCTTGGAGTCGCCCAGCTCGCGGTCGACGAAGGTGATCGGGACCTCCACGACGTGGTAGCCGGCCTTCACGGCGCGGCGGGCCAGGTCGACCTGGAAGCAGTAGCCCTGCGAGGCCACGTCGGTGAGGCCGAGGCCCTCCAGGGTCTCGCGGCGGAAGGCGCGGTAGCCGCCGGTGACATCACGCAGCGGGACATCGAGCAGGACCCGGGAGTAGAGGCTGCCGCCGCGGGAGATGAACTCTCGGCTGCGCGGCCAGTTCACCACCCGCCCGCCGGGCACCCAACGTGAGCCGAGCACCAGGTCGGCGCCCTTGAGGGCGGTGAGCAGCCGGGGCAGTTCCTCGGGCTGGTGGGAGCCGTCGGCGTCCATCTCGATCAGTACGCCGAAGTCGCGTTCCAGGCCCCAGCGGAAGCCGGCGACGTAGGCGGCGCCCAGGCCCTCCTTGCCCTGCCGGTGCAGTACGTGGACCTGCTCGTCCTCGGCGGTCAGCTCGTCGGCAAGCTTCCCGGTGCCGTCGGGGCTGTTGTCGTCGGCCACGAGGACGTGCGCCTCGGGGACCGCCGCGCGCACCCGGCCGACGATGGTCTTGACGTTCTCCGCCTCGTTGTACGTCGGGATGATCACCAAGACCGTGCCGAGCGGACCGAAACGCCCGCTCTTGGCCGGTGTGCCCGGCACCCCGTCACCGTCGTTCACTGCTGCCCCTTCGAGTCCGTCCGCAGGCGTCCACCATAGTGGCCGCGGCCTGCGGTGACGTGACAGCACAGTCGTACGGCCCGCACGATCGCGCAAGTGTCGGGGGCGAGTCCGGGCAGGCGGGCAGGAACCGGGCGGAATGACGCTCGGGGCTGCGGATGGGGGCCCGGCGCCCTTCGGGCCGACCTGGGACCCGCTGGCTGCGAATCGTCCGAAAGCCGTTGTCTACTGAGCACCCGGGCCCCACCCGGGTCACACCCGCCGACCGGCCGGAACGTTCCCTCGCCGTGGCGCGGGCACTGGGCCTGGTTCCCGTGGCCGGTGCCCCGGTGCGGTGCGCCGTCCCTGACCCAGTGGCGCCGCGACGAGTACGCGGACGTTCCCCGGTCGGGCGTCCGGAGGTGGACCCGGCCGAACCTACCGGCCCCGGACCGCCGGGTGTCAACACCTGTTCGACCTGCGGTTCTTCCCCGGATCCCGCGCTGACCGGGGAGGATACGCAGGTCGAGCGACGGGGCGGCGGGCGGGGACGGGTACCGCGCCACCCCGGGAGATCACTCGCCCGGCCGTACGAACACGGTCCGGCCGCCCACCACCGTGCGCAGGCAGACCGGCAGACCGGTGCCCGGGGTGAGGTCGGGCAGGCCGGGGGTGCCGGAGCGGGGGTCGGTGGACCAGCGGGCGACCCGGTCGTCGGGCGCCTGGACCACGAGCGCGCCGGTGCGCCAGACCGCGTAGTCGGCGGGTGCCCCGGGCACCAGCACTCCCGCGTCGTCCCGTCCGATCGCCCGCCAGCCGCCCCGCGTGTGCGCCGTGAAGGCGGCGCGTACGGAGATCCGGTGCTCCGGTGTGCGGTGGAAGGCGGCGGCGCGGACGGTGCCCCACGGGTCGATCGGGGTGACCGGGCTGTCGGAGCCGAGGGCGAGCGGCACACCGGCCCGCAGCAGGGCCGCGAAGGGGTTGAGGGCGGCTGCCCGCTCGGCACCCAGCCGTTGCGCGTACATGCCGTCGGGGCCGCCCCACAGGGCGTCGAAGGCGGGCTGCACGGAGGCGGTCAGACCGAGTTCGGCGAAGGCGGCGACGGCCTCCGGGGTGAGCATCTCGGCGTGTTCGACACGGTGCCGGGCGGCGCGGATCCTGGCGAGGCCCACCTTGTCGGCGGCGGCCCGCACCCCGGTCACCACGGCGGTCACGGCGGCGTCACCGATCGCGTGGAAGCCCGCCTGGAGGCCGGCCTCGGTGCAGGCGACGACATGGGCGGCCACGGCCCCGGCGTCCAGGTAGGCGATGCCGGTGTGCCCGGCGTCGGCGTACGGCTGGTGGAGGCAGGCGGTGTGCGAGCCGAGGGCGCCGTCCACGAAGAGGTCCCCGGCGGCGCCGAGCGCGCCGAGTTCGCGGGCCTTGTCCACGTCCTGCTCGGCCCAGTAGCCGACGAGGCGGGGGCCGGGCTCCCGGGCGGCGAGCGTGAGCAGGCCGGTGAAGTCGTCCTCGGAGGAGATGTCGGGGCCGGCGCATTCGTGCAGCGAGCCGATCCCGAGGGAGGCGGCGTGCGCGAGGGCGGCGCGCTGGGCCTCGGCGCGCTGGGCGGGGGTGACGGCGGCGAGGGCGGCGGCCCGGACGGCGTGGTGGGCGTCGGCGGTCAGCGGGGCGTCCTCGCGCGGGACGTCGGCGGCGACCAGGTCGAGCAGAGCGGTGCTGACCACCGCCGAGTGGACGTCGATGCGGCTGAGGTAGAGCGGGCGGTGTCCGGTCGCCTCGTCCAGTTCGGCGCGGGCCGGCGGACGGCCGCCGGGCCAGCGGGCGGTGTCCCAGCCGTGGCCGAGCAGGACCCGGTCGTGCGGGCGGGCCGCGGCGAACTCCCGTACGAGGGCGAGGGCCGCCTCCAGGGTGGGTGCCGTGGACAGGTCGAGGCCGGTGAGGGCGAGGCCGGTGGCGGTGGTGTGCACATGGGCGTCCGTGAACGCCGGGGTGACCAGGGCGCCGTCGAGGTCGAGCACCTCGTCCACGCCGTCCGCGAAGGCGTCCGCGGCGCCCTCGGAGCCGACCCAGGCGACATGGCCGTGCTCCACGACCATCGCGGTGGCGAAGGGGTCGGCGGGGCTGTGGACCTCGCCGCGGCGGAGCAGGACGGTTCGGGGACCGGCGGTGCGTTCACTCATGCCGACAGTTTCTCCCGCCCGGCCCGGCCCGGAGCCGCCGGGGCACACCCGACGCACCCGGCCCCCCACGGCGTACGGCCCTGGAGCCCTGCCTGACGGCCGTGGGCCCCGGAACCGCGACTGACGGCCTTGCGCCCGGGAGCCGTGACCGACGGCCTTGCGCCCCGGAGCCGTGACCGTCGCCCCCGGCCCCCGAACGGACCGCCCCGGTGCGCCCCGTACCGACCCGGAGTGCGCCGGACGGCCCTGGAGCCCTGCCAGACAGCCGCTGGAGCCGTGACCGACGGCCCCTCGACCGGCAGCGGACGATCTCCGGACCGGCAGCGGACGACCTCCGGACCGGCAGCGGGCGACCTCCGGAGCGGCGGCGGGCGACCTCTGGACCGCGGACGTACGGGCGAGGGACGGGCGGCCCCGGATCCGCGGCGGCGGCCCGCGGGTGTGGAGGAGGGCCGGGCGTCGACGGGGGGGGGGAAAGAACCCCGGCGGACGGACTAGATCCGCGGTGGTCGTGCCTCGTACGGCGTGGACAGGACCACCGTCGTCCGGGTGGACACCCCCGCGAGCGACCGCAACCGGGCCAGCAGTTCCTCCAGTTCGTGGGGGGTCGAGACACGGACCTTGAGGATGTAGTTCTCGTCCCCGGCGACGCTGTGGCACGCCTCGATCTCGGGGACCCCGGCGAGCCGGTCGGCGATGTCGTCCGGGGCGCTGGGGTCGAAGGGTTTGACCGAGATGAACGCGGTCATCGGCAGCCCGACGGCCTCGGGGTCGACCACCGCGGCGTATCCGCGGATGACCCCGCGCTGCTCCAGCCGCCGCACCCGCTGGTGCACGGCGGAGGTGGACAGGCCGGTCGCCTTGCCCAGGTCTGTGTAGCTCATCCGCCCGTCCTTGACGAGCAGCTGCACGATATGACGGTCCAGCTCCTCCATGGCGCAAGAACCTACAGTGCCGTTGATCTCCGCGGATACCTCGGCGGTCCCGGTCCTCCCCCGTTCGTGATGCGGAGCGAGCGGACCGGGCACCCCGCGGGGTAGTGTCGCCGGGAGATCGTCGGCCCGTCGTTTACCCCGCCCGGGGCATCTGCGGACGGCATGTGACGAACGCCACAAGACCCGAGCGCCCTTCGTGATGTTCTCGTGATTACCCCGGAGAGCGGACGGGAAGTGCTTGGTGTGGTCGAGGCCGCAGTGCCTTCACGGCCCAGCCCGAGGGGGAGAACCCAATGCAGAGTCTTAAGCGCCCTGGTCGTACCGCGTCCAAGCGGCAGCAGCCGGTCGTGGAACTCGTTCCGGAGGGCGTCGCAGCCGACGCCCTCGACGGCGACGAGTCCGACGCGTACGACACCTTCGAGATGTACCGGGTGATCTGCCCGGACTGCGCGCAGCCCATCGCCCTGCTGGCGGAGGAGGAGGTCCTGCCGGAGCACGCGCTGTGTGTCTCGCCGTGGAACCCGTTCGGGCTCACGGTCTGCGCCGGAACCGGCCGTCGGGCCGGCGACGCCCGTCCGGCGGACGAGTCGGTCGAGCCCCAGGAGCAGGACACCGCCTTGCTGTTGACGCTCCCTCAGGGACTCGACTGGCGGACCCAGCCGTTCTCGCACGTGGGCGGCCCGGGCTCGCGCCCGATGCGGGTTCCGGTGATGCGCCGCGACGCGGCCTGAGCCCTCGCTCCCACCGCGAACTCACGGTCGATTCCCGGGATCGGTGACCTGCCGCGGGGCAGGCGCGTTGCCCTGGTATGACCCCCATCCTCTCCACCACAGGGCGTCAGCTCCGGCTCTTCGTGTCGGCGCCCGCAGAATCGGTTCCGCAGCCGGGGTGGCCGGCCACACCGCCCGCCCCGGCACCGCTTCCGTTCGCCCCGCCGCAGCATCAGGACCCGCCGATCTACCAGGAGTTGCTGCACACCTGGGCGCACCGCGGGTGTGCCCTGCCGGGGCGCCACGACCCGGAGTGGGTCCGGTTGGCGGCGCCCCAGGTGAGACCCGGGCAGTTCAGCGGCTTTCAGGACCCACCAGGTGGCGGCCGATGACCATCCGCTGGATCTGGTTGGTGCCTTCCACGATCTGGAGCACCTTGGCCTCGCGCAGGTAGCGCTCGGCCGGGAAGTCGGCGGTGTAGCCGTAGCCGCCGAGGATCTGCACGGCGTCCGTGGTGACGTCCATCGCGGTGTCGGTGCAGAACAGCTTGGCCATGGCCGCCTGCTTGGCGAACGGCAGGTCCGCGTCCCGCAGCCGGGCCGCCGCGAGATACAGCGCGCGGCCGGCCTCGATCCGGGTCGCCATGTCGGCGAGCATGAAGCGCAGCCCCTGGAAGTCGGCGATGGGCCGACCGAACTGCCGCCGTTGGGCCGCGTACGCGACGGCCTCGTCCAGCGCGGCCTGGGCCACGCCGATCGCGCAGGCCGCGATGCCGAGCCGCCCGGAGTCGAGCGCGGACAGGGCGATCGCGAAGCCCTGTCCCTCCTCGCCGATCCGGCGGCTGTCGGGGACGCGTACGCCGTCCAGGTGAATCTGGGCTGTCGGGGAACCCTTCATCCCCATCTTCCTCTCGGGCGCCGCGGCGCTCAGCCCCTCGGCGTCACCGGGCACCAGGAAGGCGGTGATCCCCCGGGAGCCGTCCTCGCCGGTGCGGGCCATGACGGTGTAGAAGTCGGCGATCCCGCCGTGGGTGATCCATGCCTTGGTGCCGGTGAGCACCCAGGCGTCGCCGTCCCGTACGGCCTTCGTGCGCAGGGAGGCGGCGTCGGAGCCGGAGGAGGGTTCGGAGAGGCCGTACGCGCCGAGCAGCCCGCCGCCGAGCATCGCGGGCAGATGCTCGGCCCGCTGTTCCTTGGTGCCGTACGCGGCCGTCGCGTAGGAGGCGAGCGTGTGGACGCTGACGCCGAGGCCGACGGTCAGCCGGGCGGCGGCGAGTTCTTCGAGGACCTGGAGGTAGACCTCGTAGGGCTGGTCCCCTCCCCCGTACTCGCCGGCGTACGGCAGGCCGAGCAGTCCGGAGCGGGACAGCAGGGTGAAGAGTGCGCGGGGGAAGGTGCCCGCGTCCTCCTCCTCGGCGGCCTGCGGGGCGATCTCCCGTACGGCGATGTCACGGACGAGTGAGATCAGCTCCCTGGCCTCGTCCGTGGGCAACTGCCGGTCCACCGGCTGCGGGGCGCGGTCGGGCATGGCGACGCTCTCCTCCCTTTCGGGCGCGGGGCGGGCGTCGCCTCGGGTGGTGGCCACTCCGCCGGAGTCTTTCCGGTGCGCCGCCGTGGCCCGTACGTCCGGGTCACGAACGCTGCTGACCAGCGGCTGCGCGCTGTGAGTATGCCCGATCGGGACCGGCAAGTCACTCGTTAACGACCGCTTACTCCAAGAAATGCGCCACGCGCGCTTCACGGGATCCACCCGGCCCTGGCGCATCACCCCGCCCACGCCTTGGCCCCGACCGGGTCCGGTCGCCCGGCGTCGCACCGGTCAGGACATCGCATGGCCGAAATTGGTCCGAACCATTGACCCTACTGGTCTAGTCCTCCTAGTGTTTCCGGTCAGTCGCCGCATCATCGCGTCCATGCCAATCGGCCCGCGTTCTCTTCCCTTCCAGGAGACCACCCTGATGCGAACTCCCCACCGTTCCCGCTCCCGGTTCCGGGCGCTCGTGGCCGCGGCGTGTACCGCCGTCCTCGGCGCCGGACTGCTGGCCGGCGCGGGCACCGCCACCGCGAAGGCCGAGCAGCCGGCGGCCAAGCCACCGGCCCGTTCGGACTCCAAGGTGATCGGTTACTTCACCGAATGGGGCACCTACGGCCGCAACTACCTGGTCAAGAACATCGACACCTCGGGGTCGGCCAAGAAGCTCACCCACATCAACTACGCCTTCGGCAACGTCGTGGACGGGAAGTGCGCGCTCGGCGACACCTACGCGGCGACCGAACGCGTCTACACCGCGGCCGAGTCGGTGGACGGCCGCGCGGACACCGAGACCCAGCCGCTGCGCGGCACGTTCAACCAGTTGCGTGAGCTGAAGAAGAAGTACCCGCACATCAAGGTGCTGTACTCGTTCGGTGGCTGGTCCTGGTCCGGCGGCTTCGGTGAGGCGTCCAAGGACCCGGAGGCGTTCGCGGAGTCCTGCCAGAACCTGCTGGAGGACCCGCGCTGGAAGGACGTCTTCGACGGGATCGACATCGACTGGGAGTACCCGAACGCCTGCGGCGCCACCTGTGACACCAGTGGCCGGGAGTCCTTCAGGAACGTGATGCGGGAACTGCGCGACGAGTTCGGCAAGCGGTATCTGGTCACCGCGGCCATCACCGCCGACGCCAGCCCCGGCGGAAAGATCGACGCCGCGAACTACGCGGGCGCGGCCCGGTACGTCGACTGGTATCTGCCGATGACGTACGACTTCTTCGGCGCCTGGGCGTCGAACGGCCCGACCGCGCCGCACTCGCCGCTCAACGGATACCCGGGCATCCCGAACGCCGACTTCCACTCCTCGGCCACCATCGCCAAGCTCAAGAGCCTCGGCATCCCGTCCTCCAAGCTCCTGCTCGGCCTCGGCTTCTACGGCCGCGGCTGGACCGGTGTCACCCAGGCGGAGCCCGGCGGCACGGCGACCGGACCCGCGGTCGGCACCTTCGAGCCCGGCTTCGAGGACTACAAGGTGCTGAAGAACACCTGCCCGGCGACCGGGACCGTGGGCGGCACCGCGTACGCCAAGTGCGGTGACAACTGGTGGAGTTACGACACCCCCGCGACCATCGGCACCAAGATGGCGTACAAGAACAAGCAGGGGCTCGCCGGCACCTTCTTCTGGGAGCTGAGCGGTGACACCGCCGACGGCGAGCTGATCAGGTCCATCAAGTAGCGCGCACCGCAGTCGACTCGGGGTGGGGATCGGCGGATCCTCGCCCCGAGGCCATGTCCGGATCCTCGCCCCGAGGCCATGTCCGGATCCCGCGCCGGAGGCCGATCCACGCCACCGCGCGCCGGGGTCAGACCCAGTCGCCGCGGCTGCGGTCCGGGGCCGGGTGGTCCGCGTCGAGTTCCTCGATGGCGAGCAGGGTGCCGCCGAGGGTTCCGACCATCAGGCCGCACATCTCCTCGCGGGTCAGCACCGGGCGGTCGATCCAGTCGAGGACGGCGCCCTCCACCCCGCAGACCCAGCTGAGCAGTCCGGTGCGGGCGATCGGGGCGATGTTCTTGCGGCCGTAGGCGCCTTCGGCGATGGTGTCCACGATCGCCTCGCGCACTCCCTCGCGGATCGACTGCACCTCGGTGTCGAAGCCGACGCCGCCGCTGATGATGGTGCGGTAGGCCGCCTGGTTCACCTCGGCGTAGCCGAGATAGCCGTCGATGGTGCGCCGGACGCGGTCGGCCGGGTCCAGTTCGAGACCGCGGGCGGCGAAGGCGATCAGATCGGCGACGGCGTCCTGGATGATCGCCAGGTAGTAGCCGCGCTTGGACTGGAAGTAGTAATAGATCAGGCCCTTGGCGACCTGGGCGTGGCGGGCGATGTCGTCCATCGACAGCGCGTCGTACGACGTGTCGGCGAACAGCCTGCGGCCGATGGCGATGAGTTCGGCGCGGCGGGCCAGCGAGCGCTCGGAGCCTCGCGCCCGGGGACCGGGTGCGGTGGCGCGCTGTTGACTGATATTCACATTCGACCCTGGTCTCCGACAGGCGGCGGGAATGAGCAGTATGCCAGGCCGAACCGGTGGTCAGCTCACCGAAGGGGCAAAATGTGGATCACCGAAACAGAACCCGCCGGACCGGCTCAGATCAGGCCCAGTCGGGTCACCAGCATCGCGATGACCACGACGAGCAGCCAGCCCGCGAGGTGCTCGACGAGTTGCGGGCCGTCCGTCTCGGGCCCGCCGGTGCGGGCGCGTGCGGTGGTGGCTGAGTGCGCGTTCATGGGCGTCTCGCTCGGGTCGTACGTGCGGTGCGGGGGTCCGGCGGCTCGCCGGTCCGTCCACCTTGCCACCGTCGGCGGCTTTTGCACCCGAGAGCTTGGTCACAGCGGAGCGGCCCCCGGCTGATCACCGGGGGCCGCTTCGCCGGTGGTGCGGCGAGCCGCGGTCAGCGCACCCCGACCGCCGCGAGGGCCTTGCGCCGGCGGGCGGAGAGGCGGGCCGGGAAGTAGAGGTAGCAGACGCCGCCGGTGCCGGAGACCACCTTGCCGGCGGCGTTGTACCGCTTGGTGCGGAGCCAGATGTTCTCCCACTCGCGCCGTTTGTAGACCCGGCGGACCGCCTCGTTGCTGGGTGACGCGGGGTCGTTGGCGATCACATCACCCTCAGAGGTGAATCCGATGACCGTCATCAGATGACCGGCCGTGCCGTAGCCGGCGCCCGTCAGTTCGGATTCCAGGAAGGACTGGGAAGTGATGACCGGAATGCCCGCCTTGATCAATGTCTCGACGTCGGTGAGCGAGCCGAGCCGGGTCACCACACCCTGGAGGCCGTCGAAGGTGGCCGCGTAGGCGGCGTTGAACGGCCAGTTGCCGCAGCCCGCGTACTGGTGGTCGTACGTGTACCGGGCCGCGTGGCACACCTGCGGGTCGGTGTAGTCCGGGTCGACCCAGGAGAGCTGGTCCTCGGTGAGCCGGCCGCCCCAGTACTCGATGATCATCTGGGAGGAGGTGGGGCTGCACCATGCCTCGCCGCCGTTGTCGTACTCCGGGTACCGGCCCTTGTGGATCTCCTGCGAGTAGCGCGGGACGGCCAGTTCGGCGGCGGCGCCCGGGGTCGAGGCCGGGACGGTGAAGCGGTCGGGGACGTCCGAGCCCATGGCGCCGGTGCGCCGGACGGTGGGGGTGAGCCGGGTGCCGGGCGTGCGGTACAGGGTCAGCCGCAGCCGGTAGGAGGCGAGCCGCAGTCCGGAGGCGGCGTCGTCGATCGAGAAGGTGTCGGTCCAGACGCTGCTGCGGCCGTCGCCCTGGTCGTCCACCGAGGTCCGCCGCAGGTCCCCGTCCCCGGCCGTCCAACGGCCCATGACGTACCACGGGGTCGGGGTGCCGTCGGAGTAGGTGCCGGTCAGCTCGATCTGGAGCCAGGTGCCGTCCGGGGTGTCCGCGTTCCAGGAGGCGATGACCTCGGTGGCGGGGACGCTGAGCCGGTGCACCGGCGAGGTCCAGGTGGCGTACTCCCAGGCCGCGGTCCGTCCGGTGTGCGGATCCGCGTACTCGACGGTGCCCGCGGGCTTCGCGATCACCAGCCCGGGACGCGCGCCCGGCACGGCCCGGGTCCCGCGCGCGGTGCCACCGCGCCAGTCGTCGTACGAGATCCAGGCCCGGTTGTCGACCGGGCGGGCCGGGGCGCCGCCGGGGCGCGGGGCCCGGTGCGCGGAGGCGGCGGACGCGAGGCCCGTACCGCCCACGACGGCGGCGGCGACGGTCGCCGCAAGAACGGTTCTGCGGGACGGCTGTTCGGCACTGCGCATCGGTGTGTGACCCCCAGGTGTCCGAGTCGGGCGGCGCGGCGGTGGTACCGCCGTGGCCGTGGGCCAACTATGGACGCCGGGGGCGGGGTCCGGCCAGCGTCCGGGCCGTGCGACGGCGAGCAATATTGGTCCAGTCCACTGAGGGGGCCGGGTGGGTCGGACGGACCACGTCGGCCGGACTCCGCTCCCCCGGCATCCCCGGCGCAGGCACCCGACCCGGCACCGCAGACCGCACCGGCACCCGCACCCGCACCCGCACCGGCACCCGCACCGGCACCGGCACCGGCACCGGCACCGGCACCGGCACCGGGGATGATGGGGGCATGCCCAGTCCCCCACCTGACCCCCTGCCCGGCCCGCCCGCTGCGTCCGACCTCTCGTCCCTCGCCCGCGAACTGTCCGCGCTGCCGCCGTCCTGCGGGCCGGTGCGGCTGATCGGCGTCGACGGGTACGCCGGTTCGGGGAAGACGACCCTCGCCGCACGGCTGGCCGCGGCGCTGGGCGGGGCGCCGGTGCTGCATCTGGACGACATCGCGAGCCACGCCGAGCTGTTCGGCTGGACCGACCGCCTGCTGGAGCAGGTGATCGCTCCGCTCGCGCGGGGCGAGGACGCGCGCTACGCCCCCTACGACTGGCGGGCCCGCGCCTTCGGTGCGCCCCGGACGCTGCCCGCCGCGCCGGTGGTGATCGTGGAGGGCGTGGGGGCGGGCCGGCGCGCGCTGCGGCCGTGGCTGGCGCGGCTGCTGTGGATGGACGTACCGCGTGAGGAGGCGTGGGCGCGGGGCCGGTCGCGGGACGGGGCGGAGCAGCGGGACTTCTGGGCCGGGTGGGTCGAGGCGGAGCGCCGGCACTTCGCCGAGGACCCTTCGCGGCCCTTCGCCGAGCAATTGGTACAGCAGTTGCCGGAGGGGTACATGGTGCTGGTGGGGCCTGCGGGAATTCCAGGTACAGACCAGACCCTCACTGAGGGTGACGGGCCATCGGCAATGTGCTGAAGCTGTGAAGACCCTCGCCCGGGAACTTGTGCGAGTGCCTCAACTCGGCTTGACCCAAGGGCCGTACAGGACTTACGTTCTCAATGTGCGGCCCGTCGAGGCCGCCGCAGGACACGAAGCCCCCGGTTGTTCCCCCGTGATCGGGGGCTTCGTTCTGCCCTCCCCCTTCTTTCACGGCGCGAGACGCCCCCTGAATCTCACCCTCGGTCACCGTCCGGTCTCCGCCCGGTCCACCGCCAACTCGCCGGACGAGCTGTGCGGCACCCTTCGGCGGGCCGTGCCGCCGCGGGTACCATGCCCTCGGTGCGACCTGTGGACAACTGCTGCGCGCACCTTGCAACTCCGGTCCGCGGCCCAGTGGTTGGCTCCGTCGGCCACCGGGTAACGGCCCGGCGGGAGACCGACGGGGGCACGGTTTGTGGGGGGACGTGATGGACTTCGGCACGCAGGGCGGCCCCGAGGCCCCGGCCGACCTGGCCTGGCTGCGCGGCGTGGACGCCTACACGATGGGCGCCTATCCGCAGGCCGAGGAGGAGTTCCGGACCGCGGTGCGGATCGACCCCGGCATGGCGGACGGCTGGCTCGGGCTGCACGCGCTGCGGGTGGACACCACCACAGCGCTGCTGCGCATGTTCCGGCACAGCGACCGCTTCGGCGAACAGCGCGCCCGGCACCGCCGCACGCTCAACTCCTGGTACTGGCTGGGCTGGTGGGTGCAGCCGGTGCTGGAGAGCCCGCGTGATCTGCTGCTCGCGCACGCCTCGCACTGGCTCGACGGACGGCATGTGCCCGAGCTGGACCGGGCGCTCGCGGGACTGCCGCCGGTCGACACCGACCAGCAGGTGCGCTTTCTGCACGCCTGCCGGTCGTACCTGGTCAAGGACTGGGAACAGCTCGTACGGCACACCGACTCGCTGCTCGGTGATCCGCTGCTCGGTATCGAGGCCGGGCTGTTCGGCGGGATGGCGCGGGTGCGGCTGGAGATGTTCGGGCAGGCCGAACCGATGCTGTCGGCCGCGCTGATGCGGTGCCGCAGCGAGCAGCCGCAACGCAAGGAACTGCGGTACTGGCTGGCGCGGGCGCACGAGGGCACCGGGCGCAGTGCCGCCGCGCTGCCGCTGTACCGGGCGGTGCACCGGGTCGACCCCGCCTTCATGGACACCTCGGCCCGGCTCGCGGCGATCGCCGAGGGCGACGGGTACGACGACGCCGACGGGCTGGCGCTCACCCTGACCGGCGCCGGGCCGGACGGCCTCGACGGCCCGGACGGGCTCGATCCGCTCTTCGGCCCGGAGGACCGCAATCTGAAGCTGTCCGAGCCGGGCGGGCCGGGGGGACCGGCGCCCGCCGGGCCGCTGCCCGCGGTGCCTGACCCGGTGGTGCGGGCCAAGACGGTGCTGCCCGAGCAGGCGCTGCCCGCCGGGCCCACCGACTCCGCGTTACTGGAGGAGGCGCTCGCCGAACTGGAGCGCATGGTGGGCCTTGAGCCGGTGAAACGGCAGGTCAAGGCGTTGTCGGCGCAGCTGAACATGGCGCGGCTGCGGGCCGGGCAGGGGCTGCCGGTCCAGCCGCCGAAACGGCACTTCGTCTTCTCCGGGCCCTCCGGCACCGGCAAGACCACGGTCGCCCGGATCCTCGGCCGGGTGTTCTACGCCCTCGGACTGCTCGGCGGCGACCACCTCGTGGAGGCCCAGCGGGCCGACCTGGTCGGCGAGTACCTCGGGCAGACCGCCGTGAAGGCCAATGAGCTGATCGACTCCGCGCTCGGCGGGGTCCTGTTCGTGGACGAGGCGTACGCGCTGTCCAACTCGGGGTACGGCAAGGGCGACGCGTACGGGGACGAGGCGCTCCAGGTGCTGCTGAAGCGGGCCGAGGACAACCGGGACCACCTGGTGGTGATCCTCGCCGGGTACCCCGAGGGCATGGACCGGCTGCTCGCCGCCAACCCCGGGCTCTCCTCCCGCTTCACCACCCGCGTCGACTTCCCCTCCTACCGGCCGCTCGAACTCACCTCCATCGGTGAGGTCCTCGCCGCGGAGAACGGGGACGCCTGGGACGAGGAGGCGCTGGACGAGCTGAGGTCCATCGCCGGGCATGTGGTCGATCAGGGCTGGATCGACGAACTCGGCAACGGGCGGTTCCTGCGGACGCTGTACGAGAAGAGCTGCGCGTACCGGGATCTGCGGTTGTCGGGGTACCCGGGGGCGTTGTCGCGGGACGACCTGGCGACGCTGCGGCTGCCGGATCTGATGCAGGCGTACGGGGAGGTGCTGTCGGGACGGGGGCCGCAGGATCCGTCGGCGCCGTAGCCCCCGCGGGCGGCGGCCCCTAGGTGGCGAGTGCCTGTTCCGGCAGGGTCGGGGGGTGGTGGGCCGGGTCGCTCACCTCCCCGACCAGCAGTTCGAGTACGTCCTCCAGGGCGATCAGGCCGAGGACCCGGCCGTGGGCGTCGGCGACCTGGGCCAGATGGGTGGCGGCCCGGCGCAGGACGGTGAGGGCGTCGTCCAGGGGGAGGTCGGGGCGCAGGGTGGGCATCGGGCGCCAGATGTGCGGCGGGACCGCGCGGTCGGAGTCCTCCAGGTCGAGGACGTCCTTGACGTGGACGTAGCCCATGAAGGCGCCGCCCTCGGCCGCGACCGGGAAGCGGGAGTAGCCGGTGCGGGCGGTCAGCCGGACGACCCCGGCGGGGGTGACGGACGGGGCGACCGTCACCAGCAGGGCACGATCCAGGAGGACGTCGGTGACCGGGTGGGAGCCCAGTTCCAGGGCGTCCTCCAGCCGTTCCTGTTCCTCCGGGGCGAGGAGGCCGGCCTGGCCCGCGTCCTCCACCAGGCGGTTGAGCTGTTCGCTGGTGAAGACGGCCTCGACCTCGTCCTTGGGTTCGACGCGGAAGACCCGGAGCACCGCCTGGGCGCACGCGCCGAGGGCCGCGGTGACGGGCCGGCACAGCCGGGCGAAGGCGACCAGGCCCGGGCTGAGCCAGAGCGCGGCCGTCTCGGGGGCGGCCATCGCGAGGTTCTTGGGGACCATCTCGCCGATGACGAGGTGGAAGAAGACGACGACGGCGAGGGCCACGGCGTAGCCCAGTGGGTGGATCACCGCGTCCGGGAGGCGCAGCCAGGCGAAGACCGGTTCGAGGAGACGGGCCACGGTCGGCTCGGCGACCGCGCCCAGTGTCAGCGAGCAGACGGTGATGCCGAACTGGGCGGCGGCCATCATCTGCGGCAGATGCTCCAGGCCGTACAGCACCTGGCGGGCGCGGGCGGTACCGAGGGGTTCGATCTGGCTGCGGCGCACCGAGACCAGGGCGAACTCGGCGCCGACGAAGAAGCCGTTGGCGAGCACCAGCAGCCCGGCGAAGAGAAGGTGGAGCACGCTCATCGGGCCGCCTCCAGCACCGGGGCGGTCCGCACGAGGCGGACCCGTTCGGCGCGGTTGTGGCCGACCTGGCGTACGGCGAGCCGCCAGCCGGGCAGCTCGGCCCGGTCACCGACGGCCGGGATCCGGCCCAGCAGATCGGCGACGAGGCCGGCGACCGTCTCGTAGGGGCCCTCGGGGACGTCGAGGCCGATCCGCTGGAGGGCGTCGACACGGCAGGCGCCGTCGACGTCCCAGGCGGGGCGGCCGTCCTCGGGTGGGGCGGCGCACAGGTCGGGCGGTCCGGCGAGCAGGTCGTCGTGCTCGTCGCGGACCTCGCCGACCAGTTCCTCGACGATGTCCTCCAGGGTGACGACCCCGGCGGTGCCGCCGTACTCGTCCACGACGACGGCGATGGGCTGTTCGCTGCGCAGCCGGGCGAGCAGGGGCTGCACCGGGAGGCTCTCGGGGACCAGCAGCGCGGGGCGGGCGATCCGGGAGACGGGGGTGCGCAGCCGTTCGTGGGCGGGGACCGCGAGGGCGTCCTTGAGGTGGGCCATGCCGGTGATCTCGTCGATGCGGTCGCGGTAGACGGGGAAGCGGGAGAGCCCGGTGGCCCGGGTGAGGTTGACGACGTCCTCGGCCGTCGTGGACGCCTGGAGGGCGCTGACCTTCACCCGGGGGGTCATGACGTGCTGGGCGGTGAGGCCGCCGAGGGACAGGGTCCGTACGAACAGGTCGGCGGTGTCCTGTTCGAGGGCGCCGGCGCGGGCGGAGTGCCGGGCCAGGGAGACGAGTTCGCCGGGGGTGCGGGCGGAGGCCAGTTCGTCGGCGGGCTCGAAGCCGAGCGCGCGGACCAGCCGGTTGGCGACCCCGTTCAGGCCGGCGATGACCGGCCGGAACAGCCGGGCGAACCGGTGCTGCGGGCCGGCCACGAACCGGGCGACCTGGAGGGGGCGGGAGACGGCCCAGTTCTTGGGCACGAGTTCGCCGACCACCATCTGCACGGCGGAGGCGAGGAGCATCCCGACGACGACGGCCACCCCGGGAACCACGCCCTCGGGCAGGCCCGCGGCGGACAGGGGGCCGTCCAGGAGCCGGGCGAGGGCGGGTTCGGCGAGCATGCCGACGACGAGGGAGGTGAGGGTGATGCCGAGCTGGGTGCCGGAGAGCTGGAAGGAGAGTTCCTTGAGCGACGCGACGACCTTGGCGGCGCGGCGGTCGCCGCCCGCGGCGGCCCGTTCGGCGTCGGGCCGCTCGACGGTGACGAGGCCGAACTCGGCGGCGACGAAGAAGCCGTTGGCGAGAATCAGCAGGAACGCGGCTGCGATCAGCAGCAGGGGGCTGGTCATGAGGCCGCCGCCCGGGTCGTATGTCGACCGGGGGCGGCGCAGGTACTACAGGACGATCCGTCCATCGCCGGAGGGGGTCACTCCTCGGGTAGCAGGAACCCCTGCGCACCGGGGGCGGGGCAGGGGCGGAGGCGGCTGAGGGGAGAACAGGAAGACCGGAAAGCAGGAGAACGGGAAAGCGGGAACAGAGGAACAGGGGAAAGCGGGAACGCGGGAACACGGACAGCGGGAAAGCGGTGATGCGGTGATGCGGTGTACCGAGAACGCCTCCGCCACCAGACTAGTCACGGCGGCCGGGTATGGGGCGGGGACGACACCGTCGGGTCAGTCGTGGTCCCCGTGTGCCGACTGTCCCGCACGGGCCTCGACCAGGGCGCGCAGGCTGCGCGCGTCGGCGATGGCGTGCTCCTTGGCGATACCGGGCTGGATGCCGATGACGGCGAGGCTGGTGCCGTCGCTGAGGTCGAGGAAGACCCAGGGGTCGCCGACCCGCAGATTGACCCCGACGATCTCGGCCCATTCGAGGTGACGGCGGCTCGCGAAGTTGACGACGGTGACGCCGGACTCCTCGGCGACGACCTTCGGGCGGGCCAGCACCAGCGCCACGGCGGAGAACAGCAGCGCCGTGAAGACGAAGCTGATCCGCTCGGGGGTGCTGAGCCGGTCGAGGAGCAGCGCGACCGCGGAGACGGCGAGGAAGATCGCCACGGCGGCGGTGAGCAGCACGGCCCGGGTGCGGGCGGGCCGGAAGGTGACCGGCAGGGTGGTCGCGGCGGGGGCGGCGGGGTGGTCGTGGGACGGCACGGCGGTCTCCTTCGGCATCGGTGTCGTGCCCGTCAGAGCCGGCAGGCGTGGATCGCGGTGGTCAGGATGGCCCGGGCGCCGATCTCGTAGAGGTCGTCCATCAGCCGCTGGGCGTCCTTGGCCGGGACCATGGCGCGTACGGCGACCCAGCCCTCGTTGTGCAGCGGGGAGATGGTCGGGCCCTCCAGGCCGGGGGTGATGGCGACGGCCTCTTCGAGGTGCTCGGCGCGGATGTCGTAGTCCATCATCACGTAGCTGCGGGCCACCAGGACGCCCTGGAGGCGGCGCAGGAACTGCTGGACCTTGGACTCCTCGGCGTCGGCCCCGGTACGGCGGATGACGACGGCCTCGGAGGTCATGATGGGCTCGCCGAGGATCTCCAGGCCGGCGTTGCGCAGCGAGGTGCCGGTCTCGACCACGTCGGCGATGACCTCGGCGACGCCGAGTTCGATGGCGGTCTCCACGGCGCCGTCGAGGTGTACGACGGAGGCGTCGACGCCGCTGTCGGCGAGGTGCCGGGCGACGATGCCCTCGTAGGAGGTGGCGACGGTCCGGCCGCCGAGTTCCTTGACGGAGGTGGCGGTGCCGGGCTTGGCGGCGTAGCGGAAGGTGGAGCGGGCGAAGCCGAGCGGGAGGATCTCCTCGGCGTCGGCGCCGGAGTCGATCAGCAGGTCCCGGCCGGTGATGCCGATGTCGAGGCGGCCGGAGGAGACGTAGATCGCGATGTCGCGGGGGCGGAGGTAGAAGAACTCGACCTCGTTGACGGGGTCGACGATCCGCAGTTCCTTGGACTCGCGGCGCTGGCGGTAGCCGGCCTCATGCAGCATGTCCGCCGCAGGGCCGGAGAGTGAACCCTTGTTGGGGACGGCGATGCGCAGCATGAGGTCGGCTTCCTTTGCGTCAGGCGGGGGGTGGGAACTGCGGGGGGGGGGCTGCGGGTCTACAGATGGGCGTAGACGTCGTCCAGGGAGATGCCGCGGGCGACCATCATCACCTGGACGTGGTACAGCAGCTGGGAGATCTCCTCGGCCGCCGCTTCCTTGCCCTCGTACTCGGCGGCCATCCAGACCTCGGCGGCCTCTTCCACGACTTTCTTGCCGATGGCATGGACGCCCTTGCCGACGAGTTCCGCGGTGCGGGAGGTGGCGGGGTCGCCGTGGGCTGCCTTGTGCTGGAGCTCGGAGAACAGCTCCTCGAACGTCTTCTTGGACATGGTGGCGCCCACTTTACGCGGTGCGCCCACCGGCCTGACGCCAAGGTTCGGATACTGAGCGGAGGGTGGCCGCCGTGGCGACGGCGGCGGTCACCGCCTCGTGTCCCTTGTCCTCGCTGGAGCCGGGCAGTCCGGCGCGGTCCAGGGCCTGGTCGTCGGTGTCGCAGGTGAGCACGCCGAAGCCGACGGGGACGCCGGTGTCGACGGAGACCTGGGTGAGGCCCTGGGTGACGCCCTGGCAGACGTACTCGAAGTGGGGGGTGCCGCCGCGGATGACGACGCCGAGGGCGACGATCGCGTCGTAGCCGCGTCCGGCGAGTACCTTGGCCACCACGGGCAGCTCCCAGCTGCCGGGGACCCTGAGCAGGGTCGGTTCGGCGATGCCGAGGTCGTGCAGGGCGCGCAGGGCGCCGTCGACCAGTCCGTCCATCACCTTCTCGTGCCACTGGGCCGCGATCACGGCGACCCGCAGGTCTCCGACGTCGCGTACGGACAGTTCCGGTGCGCCCTTGCCACTCACGTTCTCGTGTCTCCTCGGGATGTATGAGGGGGTCTGAAGGGGGTCTGGGGATCAGAGGGGGATCCGGGGGGTCTGGGGGCCGGGTGCTACTGGTTGCCGCAGGTGGCCGGGCCGGGGGTGTCCAGCCAGGGCAGGTCGTGGCCCATCCGGTCCCGCTTGGTGCGCAGGTAGCGCAGGTTGTGCTCGCCCGCGGTGACAGGCATCGGCTCGCGGCCGGTGACGGTGAGGCCGTGGCGGACGAGCGCGTCGGTCTTGTCGGGGTTGTTGGTCATCAGGCGCACGCTGCGGACGCCCAGGTCGGCGAGGATCTGGGCGCCGGCCGCGTAGTCGCGGGCGTCGGCGGGCAGGCCCAGCTCCAGATTGGCGTCCAGGGTGTCCCGGCCGCGCTCCTGGAGTTCATAGGCGCGCAGCTTGGACAGCAGGCCGATGCCGCGGCCCTCGTGTCCGCGCAGGTAGACGACGACGCCCCGGCCGGCGGCCTGGATCCGGTCCATGGCGGTGCGCAGTTGGGGGCCGCAGTCGCAGCGCAGGGAGTGGAAGACATCGCCGGTGAGGCATTCGCTGTGCACCCGGACGAGGACGTCCTCGCCGCCGCCGAGGTCGCCGTGGACGAGCGCGACGTGCTCGACGCCGTCGGCGGTGGAGCGGTAGCCGTAGGCGGTGAAGGCGCCGTGCGCGGTGGGCAGCGGGGTCTCGGCCTCACGGCGGACGGTGTGGCCCGTACCCGGGGGCGCCTCGCCCGCGTGGCCGACGGACGGCCGGATCCGGCCGGGGGGCGGGGTGCTCGTCCGGGTGGCGGGGGGTGCGGGGGATTCCAGGGCGCGGCGGTGGGCGATCAGGGCCTCGATGGAGATGATCGTCAGGCCGTGCTTGCGGGCGAAGGGGATCAGCTCGGGCAGGCGCAGCATGCGGCCGTCCTCGCCGGCGATCTCCACGATGGCGCCGGCGGGGCGCAGTCCGGCGAGGCGGGCGAGGTCGATGGCGGCCTCGGTGTGGCCGTTGCGGGCGAGGACGCCGCCGGGGCGGGCGCGCAGCGGGAAGACATGGCCGGGGCGGACGAAGTCGTCGGGCCGGGCCTCGCCCCCGGCGAGCAGCCGGAGCGTGGTGGCGCGGTCCGCGGCCGAGATGCCGGTGGTCACGCCGTGGGCGGCGGAGGCGTCCACGGTGACGGTGAACGCGGTCCTCATGGACTCGGTGTTGTCCTCGACCATCTGCGGCAGCCGGAGCCGGTCCAGTTCCTCGCCCTCCATGGGGGCGCAGAGCATGCCGCGGCACTCGCGCATCATGAAGGCGACGATCTCGGGCGTGGCCTTCTCGGCGGCGATGATGAGGTCGCCCTCGTTCTCGCGGTCCTCGTCGTCCACGACGACGACCGGGCGGCCGGCCGCGATGTCGGCGACGGCCTGGGGAACGGGGTCGAGCCGGAGGTCCTCCGGGCCGTCGGTGCGGTAGAGGATGGGGGCCGTGGTCATGCGGGCGCTCCTTCCAGGAAGGGCCGCGCGTCCTTGCGGGTGCGCAGCCACCAGTCGCGCATGCCCCACAGGACGAGCGCGCCGTAGATGACGTAGACGAAGCCGGAGAAGGCGTAGCCGTTGGCGAAGTTGAGGGGGACGCCGACGAGGTCGACCAGGAGCCAGGCGAACCAGAACTCGACCATGCCGCGAGCCTGGGCGTACATGGCGACGATCGTGCCGACGAAGATGTACGCATCCGGCCAGGGGTCCCAGGACAGGCTCGGGTAGGCGGTGAAGACGAGGGCGACGCCGACCGTGCCGAGGCCCGCCGCGCCGATCATGGCGAGGCGTTCGCGCCAGCTCGCGAAGCGGACCGCGATACGGCCGTCCGCGGCGCGGTTCCCGCCGCGCTGCCGCTGCCACTGCCACCAGCCGAAGAGGGCGACGGCCATGACGACGGCCTGCTTGCCCGCGCTGCCGGTGAGGTGGCCGTAGAAGGCGCCGAAGAGGATCAGGCCGGACACGAACTGCACGGGCCAGGTCCACACCGAGCGGCGCCAGCCGAGGGCGAGTCCGATGAGGCCGAGGATGTTGCCGATCATGTCGGACCAGATGATGTGCTGGCCGAACAGGACGAACGCCTCGGTGTTCAGCCAGCTCACCGGGATGCCTCCGGCTCGGTGTCCCGCTCCGTGCCGGGCTCCCGCGGGGCGGTGGCCCGGACACCGGGCTCCTGCGGGGCGGTGGTCCGGACACCGGGCTCCTGCGGGGCGGTGGTCCGGACACCGGCGCCCGTGCCGTCGCCGACGGTGAGCAGCCGCTCGACGTACTTGGCGATCACGTCGACCTCCAGGTTGACGGGGTCGCCGGGCTGCTTCACGCCGAGGGTGGTCAGGGCGAGGGTGGTGGGGATCAGGCTGACGGTGAAGTGGTCGAGACCGGCGTCGACGACGGTGAGGCTGATGCCGTCGACGGTGATGGAGCCCTTCTCGACGACATAGCGGGCCAGCGCGGCGGGGAGGGAGATCCTGACGATCTCCCAGTGCTCGGAGGGGGTGCGTTCGAGGACCGTGCCGGTGCCGTCGACGTGGCCCTGCACGATGTGGCCGCCCAGGCGGGCGCCGACGGCGGTGGGGCGTTCGAGGTTGACCCGGGAGCCGACGGCGAGGGCGCCCAGGCTGGAGCGGGCGAGGGTTTCGGCCATCACGTCGGCGGTGAACTCGTCGCCCTCGTGTTCGACCACGGTGAGGCAGACGCCGTTCACGGCGATGGAATCTCCGTGCTGTGCGCCCTGGGTGACGACAGGGCCGCGGAGCCGGAAACGACAGGCGTCGCCGAGGTTCTCGACGGCGGTGATCTCGCCCAGCTCTTCGACGATTCCGGTGAACACTTCCCGGGTCCTCCTGCCTCTTCGGGCACGGACTCCGGGGCTGTCGAGGACGACAGACGATCACGGACGGAGAACACCAGGGCGACGCCGGACGGCACCCGTCCCGGGAGGGAACGGGCCGATATCGGCGGCGCGCAGGGGTCTGCTCGCCCGCCGCGCACTGCCTACCATCCGGACTTTAACCGTCGGTCCAGGAGTTTCACCTGGTCAACCGGTCGCTGGAGACGACCGGGTCGCGGACTGTAACCGCCGGTTCGGACTTTCACCGACCCCGGAGTGCGCTGCTGTTGTTACCCAGTCAGTGTGCCACGACCGCAAGACATCCATACGGGCAGCGTGTGTGGGCTGACTCACAGGTTGTGAGCGGAGGGCTGCGCCGTGGAGCGTGATCATGGGCTTCTGCGGTGATCGCGAGCTTTCGTCGTGGTCGCCGGCTTTCGTCGCGGACGTGGTGATCGCGGGCTTCGTCGTGATCGACAGTCGGATCACGGTCGGCTCACAGTCAGCTCACGGTCGAACCGAAGGCGGCTCACGGTCGACCCAAGGGCGGCTCACGGTCGAACCGAAGGCGGCTCATGGTCGCGCGGGCGGCGGCTCGCGGCGGGGGGCCGCGGCGGCTCCGGGGCGGGTTAAGGGAGGCTCAAAGCCGGGTTAAGGCTGCCTCAGGGTCGCCACCCAGGCCAACTGACCCCGCCGAAGGGCTGGTTGAATTGGTCCATACCTATTGACGCACTGGTCTAGTCCTCTTTACTGTCTGCGCAACTTCCGTGGAGAGGAACCGACTGTGCCTTCCCCCTCACGCTTTTCCCCCCGCCGCGCAAGACCCGCGTTGATCGCCTCCGTCGGCGCGATCGCCGGCCTTCTGATCGCCGGTCTCCCGGCGACCACGTCGCACGCCGCCCCCGATCAGGAGTCCTGTCGCCCCGAAGGGCTGTACAAGACCCCCGGCGTGGACGTCCCGTACTGCTCGGTCTACGACACCGAGGGCCGGGAGAAGATGGGCGCGGACCACCAGCGCCGCATCATCGGGTACTTCGCCAACTGGCGTACCGGCAAGGACGGCAGGCCCGCCTACCTCGCCAACAACATCCCGTGGGACAAGATCACCCATATCAACTACGCCTTCGCCGGTATCGACGCCGCCAACAAGATCAGCGTCGGCGCCGACGGCCCCGAGAACCCCAACACCGGGATGACCTGGCCGGGTGTCGCGGGCGCCGAGATGGACCCGGCACTGCCTTACAAGGGCCACTTCAACCTGCTGAGCAAGTTCAAGAAGGCGAACCCCGATGTCAAGACGCTGATCTCGGTGGGCGGCTGGACCGACAGCGGCGGTTTCTACAAGACGACGACGAACGCCGACGGCTCGGTCAACCAGGCCGGTATCGACACCTTCGCGGACTCCTCCGTCGCCTTCCTGCGCAAGTACGGGTTCAACGGGCTCGACATCGACTACGAGTACCCGACCTCCATGAAGGACGCGGGCAACCCGGCCGACTGGACGGTGGCCAACGCCCGCCGCGCCGGGCTCAACAAGAGCTACGCCGCGCTGATGAAGACCCTGCGCGAGAAGCTGGACCGGGCGAGCGCCGCCGACGGCAAGCACTACCTGCTGACCGTCGCCGCCCCCTCCTCCGGCTATCTGCTGCGCGGCATGGAGACCTTCCAGGTCCAGAAGTACCTGGACTACGTCAACATCATGTCGTACGACCTGCACGGCACCTGGAACGAGCACGTCGGGCCGAACGCCGCGCTCTACGACGACGGCAAGGACTCCGAGCTGGCCGGGTCGGGCATCTACAACGCCTCCCAGTACGGCGGTATCGGTTACCTCAACACCGACTGGGCCTACCACTACTTCCGCGGCTCGATGCCGGCCGGCCGCATCAACATCGGTGTGCCGACCTACACCCGCGGCTGGAAGAACGTGCAGGGCGGTACCGACGGGCTGTGGGGCAAGGCGTCCGCCACCACCTGCCCGCCCGGCTCCGGGCTGACCAAGTGCGGTGACGGTGCCGTCGGCATCGACAACGTCTGGCACGACAAGGACACCAACGGCCAGGAGGCCCCGGCCGGGTTCAACCCGATGTGGCACGCCAAGAACCTGGAGAAGGGGATCGTCCCCGACTACCTGCCGAAGTTCGGGCTGCCCGCGAACACCAAGCTGACCGGCACCTACGCGCGCAAGTACGACCCGACGCTGGTCTCGCCGTGGCTGTGGAACGCCGAGAAGAAGGTCTTCATCTCCACCGAGGACGAGCAGTCCATGGGGGTCAAGACCGACTACGTGGTCGACAAGGGCCTCGGCGGCACCATGATCTGGGAGCTGGCCGGCGACTACGACTACAACACGGCCAAGGGCCAGTACGAGCCCGGCGACTCGCTGATCACGCTGATGTACGACAAGTACAAGGCGGCCAAGCCGTACGGCAACAAGAAGTCCAACACCGCGCTGCCGACCGAGGCCGTGGACATCGCCGTCGACTTCGGGCAGTTCCCGCTGGGTGACACCAACTACCCGATCAGCCCCAAGCTGAAGATCACCAACAACACCAACGCGACGCTGCCCGGCGGCACCGAGTTCCAGTTCGACTACGCGACCTCCGCGCCGGCCAACGCCAAGGACCAGTCGGGCTTCGGCACCACGATCGTGCGCAGCGACCACACCGGGAACAACGTCGGTGGGCTGAAGGGTGACTTCCACCGCGCCTCGCTGAAGCTGCCGGCCTGGCAGACGGTGGCGCCCGGAGCCTCCATCGAGCTGGACTTCGTGTACTACCTGCCGGTGTCCACGCCCTCCAACTGGACGGTGACGTTCGGCGGGAAGACCTACGCGCTCGCCGGTGACCTGGCCCGCGGCACCACCGTGGTGCAGCCGGGCGGCGGTGGCGGCACCCCGACCCCGACCCCGACGCCCACCGGCCCGTGCACCCCGGTCGCCTGGAGCGCGACCGCGGAGTACGGCACCGGCACGGTCGTCTCCCACAAGGGGCGCTCCTGGAAGGCCAAGTGGTGGACGAAGGGCGAGGAGCCCGGCAGCACCGGCCAGTGGGGCGTGTGGCAGGACCAGGGGGCCTGCTGACCCCGTGAGACCGGCCCGGCGGCGGTGACGACGGCCCTTGCCCGCCGCCGGGCCATCCAACCCCGGCCCCGGCCCCGTACGCGGTTCGCGTGCGGGGCTTCGCCGTGCCGTGGCGCGGGCCGCGGGGGTGCCGGGGGCGCGGGGGTGCGGGGTGCGCGGGCGCGGGGCGCGGGGGTGCGGTTGGTGATCGATCCGGAGAGGCTGGTGTCTGTACGACGTCGGCTGGGGCGGTGCGGGCGGTGACGGTGGTGACGGTGTGACCGGGGTCTCCCCCGGGTGGCCTCCGCGGCTGTCACATTCCGCCCGGGCCGGGCGGTCTCAGCCTCCGTAGGGCGCTCCGGCCGGGAGCGCGCTCTCCTGATGAGGGGCTGGACGACATGACGACGATCCTGGTGACCGGCGGTACCGGAACGCTCGGCCGGCACGTGACCGAGTTGCTGCGGGCGGACGGGCACGAGGTGCGGGTGCTCAGCCGGCACGCGCAGCCCTACGCCGTGGACCTGCGGGAGGGGGGCGGGGTGCTGGACGTGGCGCTCGCGGGCGTCGACGTCGTCGTGCACTGCGCCAGCACGCCCCGGGGTGGGGACGAGCGGGCCGCGGGCCATCTGATCGAGGCCGCGCGCAGGGCCAGGGTCCGGCATCTGGTGTACATCTCCATCGTCGGCGTCGACGCCGTGCCGCTCGGCTACTACCGGTCCAAGCTGGCCGTGGAACGGCTGATCGAGGCGTCGGGGCTGGGGTGGACGGTGCTGCGGACCACCCAGTTCCACGATCTGGTGGCACGGGTGCTGGAGGTGCTCGGCAGGATGCCGGTGCTGGTGCTGCCCGCGGGGGTCGGAGGTCAGCCGATCGAGGTGCGGGAGGTCGCCGCGCGGCTGGCCGAACTGGCGGTCGGGGCGCCTGCGGGGCGGGTCGCGGACATGGGCGGGCCCGAGGTGCGGTCGCTCGCGTCGTTGGCGCGGGCGTATGGGGTGGCTGCGGGGCGCCGGCGGCGGGCTGTGGTGCGGGTGCGGTTGTTTGGGCGGGTGTATCGGGCGTTTCGGGCGGGTGGGCATGTGGTGCCCGGGCCGGGGGCGGGGGCGGGGGTGGGGACGTTCGAGGGGTATCTGGGTGAGCGGTTCGGGGGTGGGGAGGGGAAGTGACGGGGGGTGTGGGGGGGTTGGGGGTGGGGGCGGTCGTTCTTCGGCTTTCCGTGGGTGGGGGTTGAGCGCGCAGTTCCCCGCGCCCCTTTAGGGCATGGGTCAGCCGTTCGTGAAAGGGGCGGGGCGCTTTCCGTGGGTGGGGGGCTGAGCGCGCAGTTCCCCGCGCCCCTTTAGGGCGTGGGTCGGCCGTTCGTGAAAGGGGCGGGGGGCTTTCCCCTTTAGGGCGTGGGCCGGCCGTTCGTGAAAGGGGCGGGATCCCTTAGGGCGTGGCTGGGGCGTTTGTGTAGGGGAAGAGGGAGTCCTGGGCTCGGGAGCGGGCTGTGAGGAGGGCTCCTTTGAGGACCGCGGTGCCGCCGAGGGGGCTGGGGCGGACCTCGGTGGGCAGGGGGGACATCCGGCGGACCCGGGGTTCGACGCGGGCGGCCAGTTCCTCGCCGCCCGCCCGGCCGACCTCGCCGCCCAGGACCACGCAGCCGGGGTCCAGGATCGCGGCGACCGACGCCACGCCGATCGCGATGCGGTCCGCGAGGGTGTCGAGGAAGCGGTGGGCCCCGGTGTCGTCGGGATCGCCCGCCCGGGCCACGGCCGCCCGGACGACGCCCGCGGCCAGCGGCTCACCGGGCTCCGGGTCCAGGGCCGTCAGTCCGTACCGCTCCCCCAGGTGTTCGATGGCCGCCGCCCCGGCCAGGCCGTGGAAGCCGCCCTCGCAGTCGGTCGCCGACGGTACCCCCGTGGTGCCCGGCACCGGGAGGAAGCCGATCTCGCCGGTGCCGCCGGAGGCACCGCGGCGCAGGGTGCCGTCCAGGACCACGGCGGCTCCGGTGCCGTTGCCGAGCCAGAGCAGCACGAAGGTGTCCCGGTCGTGCGCGGCGCCGTCGCGCTGTTCGGCCAGCGCGGCGAGGTTGGTCTCGTTCTCGACGGTGACACGGGCCTCGGGGAGCCGCTCCGTGAGGGCGGCGATCAGTCTTCGGTGCCATTCGGGCAGGCCGGTGGAGTCGTGCAACTCGCCCGTGCCCGGGTCGATCAGGCCAGGGGCGCCGATGCCGACGGTGTGCAGCCGGCCCTCGGCGCCGCCCTCCTTCGCCGTCCGCTCCACCAGCGCCACCGCCTGCTCCACCGCGGGCCCGGTCCCGAGGTCGCCGTCGATCGGCACCGAAGCCTCCGCCAGGACCCGGCCCAGCAGATCGCAGACGATGACGGACACACCCTCCATCCGGACATCGACCGCGGCCAGATGGGCGCGGTCGGCGACGATGCCGTAGAGCCGGGCGTTGGGGCCGCGCCGCTGCTCCCCCGCCTCCCCCACGACCTCGATCAGCCCGGCGGCGGAGAGCCGCTCCACCAGGTCGGCCACGGTGGGCCGGGACAGTCCGGTCTGCTGTTTCAACTGCCCTGCCGTCAAGGGGCCTTGCTCCATGAGCAGACGGAGGGCGAACCGGTCGTTGATGACCCGGGCGGTGCTCGGGGATGCGGGCATGCCGGGATCCTCCCAGAAAGGTCGGGCCGCGCCGCGCACGGCCACCGAACAATCTCCCTATCTATCAGGCAGGGACCCTGATAGTTTACGGCAGCGGAACGGGGGAGCGACATCCGCCCCCCTTGCCGTGTCCTGACGACACCCGACGGGGAGAGTGCGGAGCATGAGTGGGATGGCCCGAGGGATCCATGACCAGCGGGTGGTGCGGCATGCCAGGTATGCCGTCGCCGCCGTGTTCCTGGTGCATGGCTCCGTGACCGGCTCGTTCGCGACCCGGGTGCCCTGGATCCAGGACCACGCCGGGGTCAGCGCGGGCCAACTGGGCCTCGCGCTCGCCTTCCCGGCGCTCGGCGCCTCGCTGACGATGCCGCTGGCGGGCCGGATCAGTCACCGGTTCGGCGCGAAGACGGCCCTGCGGGGTCTGCTGGCGCTGTGGACGCTGGCCCTGACCCTGCCCTCACTGGCACCGAACCTGGGGACGCTCTGTCTCGCCCTGTTCGTGTACGGCGCCACCGCCGGTATGTCCGATGTCGCGATGAACGCGCTCGGCGTCGAGATCGAGAACCGGCTCGACCGCTCGATCATGTCCGGGCTGCACGGCATGTGGAGCGTGGGCGCCCTGCTGGGCTCGGTCGGCGGCACCCTCGCCGCGCACCTGGACACCGACGCGCGGGTCCATCACCTGATCGCGGCGGGCGTGCTCACCGTGCTCGGCCTCGTCGCCTGCACCTGGGTCCTCGACCTCCAGCCCACCGAGGACGAGGAGGCGCCGCCGCGGTTCGCGCTGCCGCCCAAGTCGGCGGTGCTGATCGGCGCGGTCGGTTTCTGCGCGGTCTTCGCGGAGGGCGCGAGCCTCGACTGGTCGGCGGTCTACCTGGAGGACGAGCTGGGCACCTCGGCGGGTCTCGCCGCCGCCTGCACCACCGGCTTCACCCTGACGATGGCCATCGCCCGGCTCGCCGGTGACAAGGTGGTGGACCGCTACGGTGCCGTCCGCACGGTCCGGCTCAGCGGTGTCGTCGCCACCCTCGGCGGGCTCCTGATCGTCTTCGGCGGTCATCCGGCCGTCGCCATGACCGGGTTCGCGCTGATGGGTCTCGGCATCGCGGTGGTCGTGCCGCTGTGCTTCGCCGCCGCCGGCCGCAGCGGGAACAACCCGAGCCAGGCCATCGCCGGTGTCGCGACCATCACGTACACCTCGGGGCTGATCGCGCCGAGCGCGATCGGCGGACTGGCCCAGCTCACCAGCTTGGTGGTCTCCTTCGGTCTGGTGACCCTGCTCTCCTGCGGGCTCGCCGTCTTCGCCAAGGTGCTGCGGGCCGGCGACCGCGGCGGCCCGAAGGTCGACACCCCCGGCGCGGCGGCCCCCGAGCCCCTGCACTGAGCGCCCCCTACAGGGGGGCGCGGTGGCGGAGTGCTTCCAGCCAGCGCGGCACGAGCGCGGCGAGCCGCTCGGGTCGTAGGCGTGCGGGATCCCCCGTGACGAGGGCCAGCAACGGCTTCGCCGCGGGGTCGTCCGCGTCGCAGGTCCCGCACAGGAGGGTCTCCCTGAGGCCCTCCACCGGGGTGCCGGAGCGGTTGTGCCAGGTGTGCGGGTGGCGGGCGAGCAGGACGGCGGGGGCGGTGCAGCGGGGGCAGGGCGGGGTGGTGGAGAAGCGGAGTTCGAGGGTGCGGGTGCCGGAGCGCCGCGGCCCGGGGCCGTGGGTCATGCCACGCCCTCCCATGCCTCGGGGCCGAAGGCGCCCTTCACCTCGGAGGCGAGGGCGGAGGCGTCGACCGTGGCGGGCAGCGCGTAGACGGTGGTGGTGCGGGTGCCCCGGACGGTGAGGCGGACCGGGCTGTCGCCGGGGTGCTCGGCGAGCATCCGCCGGAGCGCGGCGACGGACCGCTCGGTGACCCGGTGGGCGGGGAGGGTGAGGCGGACGGGCGGGCGTCCGCCGTGCTCGGCGCCGGAGACGTCGAGCACGGTGACCTCCTTGCCGAAGACCGTGAGGGTGCCGTCGCGGTCCTCGACGCGGCCCCGCACGCTGACCACGGTGTCCTCGGTCAGCGCCGGCTGGACGAGCGGGAACACGGCGGGGAAGAACAGCACCTCGACGGCGGCGTCCCGGTCGGCGAGCTGGACGACGGCCCAGGCGTTGCCCTGCCGGGTGAGTCTGCGCTGGACGCCGGTGATCAGACCGGCGAGGCGTACGTCGGCGGCGGCGCGGCCGGAGCCGAGCAGGTCGGCCACGGTGCGGTCGCGGGCCGCGGCGAGGAGGTGCTCGGCGCCGTCCAGCGGGTGCGCGGAGACGTACAGGCCGAGCATCTCGCGTTCGGTGGACAGGAGCAGGCGGCGCGGCCATTCGGTGTCGTCCACCGGGAAGTCCAGGCCCAGGAGGGTGTCCGGGCCGTCGCCGGGGTCGGGGGCGAGGCCGGAGAAGAGGTCGTCCTGGCCGAATCCGGCGGCCTTCCTCACCGGGGTCACGGCGTCGATCGCCGCCTCGTGCACCGCGGTCAGGCCCTTGCGGGTGTGGCCGAGGGAGTCGAAGGCCCCGGCCTTGACGAGGGACTCCACGGCCCGCTTGTTGAGTGCGGGCAGGTCGGCCTTGGCGAGGAAGTCGGCGAAGGAGACGTAGGGGCCCTTGCCGCGGCGGCCCGCCACGATCGCCTCGATCACCCCGTCCCCGACATTGCGCACCGAGCGCAGTCCGAAGCGGACGTCGTCGCCGACGGCGGTGAACTCGGCGGCGGAGGCGTTCACGTCCGGCGGCAGCACCCGCACGCCGTTCCCGCGGGCGTCGGCGAGGTAGACGGCCGCCTTGTCCTTGTCGTCGCCGACCGAGGTGAGCAGCGCGGCCATGTACTCGGCGGGGTGGTTGGCCTTGAGGTAGGCGGTCCAGTAGGAGACCAGGCCGTAGCCGGCGGTGTGGGACTTGTTGAAGGCGTAGCCGGAGAACGGCAGCATCACGTCCCAGACGGCGCGTACCGCCTCGTCGGAGAAGCCGTTGGCCCGCATGCCGCCGTGGAACTTCTCCCACTCGGCGGCCAGCACCTCGGGTTTCTTCTTGCCCATGGCCCGGCGCAGCATGTCGGCGCCGCCGAGGGTGTACCCGGCGAGCTGCCGGGCGATGGCCATGATCTGCTCCTGGAAGATCAGCAGGTGGTGGGTGGAGCCGAGGATCGGGTCGAGGGCCTCCTTCAGTTCGGGGTGGATCGGGGTGGGGTCCTGCCGGCCGTTCTGCCGCAGGGCGTAGTTGGTGTGGGCGTTGGCGGCCATCGGGCCGGGCCGGTAGAGGGCGTTGGCGGCGGCGATGTCCTCGAAGCGGGTGGGGGCCATCAGCCGCAGCAGGGCGCGCATGCCGGCGCCGTCGAGCTGGAAGACGCCGAAGGTGTTGCCGTCGGCGAGCAGCCGGTAGGTCCTGGCGTCGTCCAGCGGGATGACACGGGTGTCGGGGTCGCCGTCGAGCGGGTCGACGGTGGCGAGCCGGATGCCCCGGTTCTCCCGGATGTTGGTGATCGCCTGGTCGATGACGCCGAGGTTGCGCAGGCCGAGGAAGTCCATCTTGACCAGGCCCATGGCCTCGCACGACGGGTAGTCGAAGCCGGTGATCCGGGCGCCGTCGGCGGCCCGCAGGTGCAGCGGGATCCGGTCGGTGAGGCGGGTCCTGGAGAGGATCACGGCGGCGGCGTGCACTCCGGTGCCGCGGGTGAGCCCTTCGACGCCGCGCGCGGTGTCGACGACCCGTCGCACATCCGGTTCGCTGTCGTACAGCCCGCGGATCTCGCCGGTCTCGGCGTGCCGGGGGTGGCCGGGGTCGAACAGGGCGTCCAGGGGGGCGGAGGTGCCGTTCTGGTCGGGCGGGAGGGCCTTGGTGATGCGCTCGCCGTGGGCGTAGGGGTAGCCGAGGATGCGCGCGGAGTCCTTGATGGCGTTCTTGGCCTTGATCCGGCCGAACGTGTTGACCAGGGCGGTGTACTCGTCGCCGTACTTCTCGGTGACGTAGCGGACCATGCGGTCGCGGCGGCGGTCGTCGAAGTCGAGGTCGACGTCGGGCGGGTTGATCCGCTCCGGGTTGAGGAACCGCTCGAAGAGCAGCCCGTGCTCCAGGGGGCACAGCTCGGTGATGCGGGTGGCGTAGGCGACGATGGAGCCGGTGGCGGAGCCCCGGCCCGGTCCGACGGGCACCCCGGTGTCCCGGGCGTGGCGGCAGATGTCGGCGACGACGAGGAAGTACGAGCTGAAGCCCATCGGCCCGATGACCGCCATCTCGGTCTCGAACCGCTCCAGGACGGGGGCGGGCAGCGGGTCGCCGTAGCGCAGGGCGAGGCCCTTGAGGCACTCCTTGCGCAGCCAGGACTCCTGGGTCTCGCCCTCGGGCACGTCGGGGAAGCGGGGCATCTCGTCGACCTGGTCGAAGACCTCGTCGTAGGGCTCGACGCGTTCGGCGATCAGGAGGGTGTTGTCGCACGCCTCGGGGAGTTCGGCGAACAGGGCGCGCATCTCGGCGGCGGTGCGCAGGTGGTAGCCGGAGCCGTTGAAGCGGAAGCGCTTGGGGTCGTCCTTGTTCTTGCCGACGCCGATGCAGAGCAGGGTGTCGTGGGCGTCGGCCTGGTCCTCGGTGACGTAGTGGGCGTCGTTGGTGGCGAGGAGCGGGAGGCGCAGGTCGCGGGCGAGGCGCAGGAGGCCGTCGCGGACCTGGCGCTCGATGGCGAGGCCGTGGTCCATGAGTTCCAGGAAGTAGTTCTCGGGGCCGAAGATCTCCTGGTAGGCGCCGGCCGCCGCTCTGGCCTCGGCGTACTGGCCGAGCCGCAGCCGGGTCTGGATCTCGCCGGAGGGGCAGCCGGTGGTGGCGACGATCCCGCCGGGCCGCTCGGCGATCAGCTCGCGGTCCATGCGGGGTTTGCCGGCCGGGAACTGGCCCTCGTAGCTGGCCCGGGTGCTGAGCCAGAACAGGTTGCGCAGTCCCTGGGCGGTCCGCGCCCACATGGTCATATGGGTGAAGCGTCCGCCGCCGGAGACGTCCTTGGAGCCCTCGCCGTCGTCGCCGGTCGCGCGGCGTCCGCCGGGGCCCCAGAACTCGCGGGTGCGGGCGAAGCGGGAGGAGGGGGCCACGTACGCCTCGATGCCGATGACCGGCCGGACGCCGTCGAAGTCCTGGGCGACCCGGGCGAACTCGTAGGCGCCGAACATGTTGCCGTGGTCGCTCATGGCGATCGCGGGCATGCCCTGCCGGGCCACCTCGGTGAACAGGGGGCGCAGTTTCTGGGCGCCGTCGAGCATGGAGTACTCGGTGTGGTTGTGCAGATGGACGAAAGAGTCAGACATGGCGAAGCCCTCTCCGGGTGAGTGACGGAGCAGGTCAGAGGTGGAATTGGGGCCATCAAAGCGCCCGCGGCGCGGCCGGATCAAACAACCTTCCGGCCCGCGTGCCACAACCGTTCGTTGTGTCCCTAGGCTGTGGCTGTGGATCTCAACGCCGTACGCACCTTTGTCGCCGTCGCCGAGGCCGGTCAGTTCCAGCGGGCCGCCGTCGATCTCTCCCTCACCCAGCAGGCCGTCTCCAAGCGGATCGCCGCGCTGGAGCGGGAGCTGGGGGTGCGGCTGCTGACCCGGACGGCGCGCGGGGCCGACCTCACCATCGACGGGCAGGCGTTCCTGCCGCACGCCCGCGCGCTGCTGAGCGCCGAGGAGCGGGCCACGGCCGCCGTACGGCCCGGCAGCAGGGCGCTGCGGGTGGACATCGTCGGGCGGCGGCTGTGCCTGGCCGGGGTGCTGCGGGAGTTCCACCGGCTGCGGCCCGACCTCGCGCTGGACGTGGTGACCCTCCCGAGTGCCGAGGCGGCGGTGGCCGCGCTGGGCGACGGCACGATCGACGCGACGTTCCGGGCGATCACCATGCCGGGACAGCGGCTGCCCCGGGAGATCGAGGCGGAGCCGGTCCTGGACGAACCGCTGTTCCTGTTCACCGGCCCCGGTCATGTCTACGCGGGCGCGGCCTCGGTGAGCCTGCCGGATCTGGCCGGGCACCGGATCTGGATGCCCGGCAACGCGCCCGGCACCGAGTGGGCCGCCTACTACGAGGCGCTCGCCGCCGACTTCGGGCTGACCATCGACACCCTCGGCCCGAACTTCGGCGTCGAGGGCCTCATCGACACCGTCGCCGGCTCCACGACCGTCGCGACCTTCCTCGGCGAACACACCCCGCTGGTCTGGCCCTCCGGCTACGACCTGCGGCTCGTCCCGGTGCGCGACCCCACCCCGGTGTACCCGCACTCCCTGCTCTGGCACGGTGAGAACCCGCATCCGGCGCTGGCCCCGCTCCGCGCTCATCTGGCCGCCGTCCAGCCGGACCGGGACGAGGCGGGCACCTGGCGGCCGGGCTGGGCACGGCGCCCGCGGGGACACCACTGAGCCGCGCGCCCCTGGTCAGGAGCATCCGCCCCCACCCCCGACAATGTTCCTGACCTGCACGCACGACGAAAGCGACACCCCATGGATCTCGGCGTCCGCTGGAAACTGCACGGCGACGGACGCACCCCGGCGCCCGGCGCGGTGGTCCGGCCCGATGAGCGGCTGTCGTGGCCGCGTACCGCCGGGCTCGGCGCACAGCATGTGGTGGCGATGTTCGGCGCGTCGTTCGTCGCGCCGGTGCTGATGGGGCTCGATCCCAACCTGGCCATCATGATGTCGGGTGTCGCGACGATCATCTTCCTGCTGGCGACCCGGGGCCGGGTGCCGAGCTATCTCGGCTGCTCGCTGTCGTTCGTCGGGGTCGCCGCCGTCATCCGCGCCCAGGGCGGCAGCAGCGCCACGGTGACCGGGGCGGTGCTCGTGGTCGGCGCCGCGCTGTTCCTGGTGGGGCTCGCCGTGCAGCGGTTCGGCGCGCGGATCATCCACGCGGCGATGCCGCCGATCGTGACCGGCGCCGTCGTGATGCTGATCGGCTTCAACCTGGCCCCGGTGACCGCGACCACCTACTGGCCGCAGGACCAGTGGACGGCGCTGCTGGTGATGCTCTTCACCGGGCTCGCGGTGGTGTGTCTGCGCGGCTTCTGGTCCCGGATCGCGATCTTCCTGGGGCTGCTCTTCGGGTACGGGATCTCCTGGCTGTTCGACCGGGTCTTCGGGCAGATCCACTCGGCGGACGGCAGCGGCAAGGTCACCGACCACTGGCGGCTCGACTTCTCCGCCGTCGGCCAGGCCGACTGGATCGGGCTGCCCGCCTTCCACGGCCCGTCCTTCGAGTGGTCGGCGATCCTGGTCGCGCTGCCCGTGGTGATCGCGCTGGTCGCGGAGAACGCGGGCCATGTGAAGGCCGTCGGCGAGATGACCGGCGACAACCTGGACAGCAAGCTCGGTACGGCGATCTCCGCCGACGGCGTCGGCTCGATGCTGTCCACCGCGGTCGGCGGCCCGCCCAACACCACCTACTCCGAGAACATCGGCGTGATGGCCGCGACCCGCGTCTACTCCACCGCCGCCTACTGGGCCGCCGCCGGTTTCGCCCTGCTCTTCGGCCTGTGCCCCAAGTTCGGCGCGATCGTCGCCGCGATCCCGGGCGGGGTGCTCGGCGGGATCACCGTCATCCTCTACGGCATGATCGGTCTGCTCGGCGCCCAGATCTGGATCAACGCCAAGGTCGATCTGCGCAATCCGCTGAACCTGGTCCCGGCCGCCGCGGGCATCATCATCGGCGTCGGCAATGTGTCCCTGGAGATCTCCGACAACTTCTCCCTCAGCGGCATCGCGCTGGGCACGCTCGTCGTCATCACCGGCTATCACGCCCTGCGCGCCTTCGCCCCCGCCCATCTCAAGACGCAGGAGCCCCTGCTGGACGAGGGCACCAGTTCCTACGACGCCCCGTCGCCGCCCGCCAAACCGTAGGCGCGGTCCGGGGTGGAGGTCCCGGGGCCGCCCTCGCGCCCCGTACGGGCCCTCCCGACCCGGACGGGTCCCCCGTTCTGGGGAAGCGTCGGGCACGCCGGTACCCGGGGCGGCCCAGGGCTGGGACTCTGCCTGCATGACGCAGTTGGAACAGGTCACCACTCCCGTCGACGCGGTCCTCGCGCGGATGCGCGCGCTGGACGGGACGTTTCCCTCGGGGGACGGGGTCGCGGTCTTCCACCGCGTCCACCTCGCCGTCACGGAGGCCGCGGACCGGCGGACCGACACCGGCCGCCTCCCGGGCCGCGGGGCCGCGACCGCGCTGGACGCGCGGTGGGCGGAGCGCTATCTGACAGCGGTCGACGCGGCGGCGGAAGGGCGCCGTCCGCCCGCCTGCTGGCGTCCGCTGTTCCAGCTCCGCAGACATCCCGGGGTACGGCCGTTGCAGTTCGCGCTGGCCGGGATCAACGCGCACCTCGGGCATGATCTGGCGCTCGCCGTCGTGGACACCTGTCGTGCGCTCGACTGCGCTCCCGCCGATCTGGAGGACGAGTTCGACCGCGTGGGCGATCTCCTCGGGACGCTGGAGGAGCGTGTCCGCGACGATCTGATGCCGGGCCCCGACCTGCTGCGGATCGCCGACCCGCTGACGCATCTGCTGAGCGCGTGGAGTCTGGAGCGGGCCCGCGAGGCGACCTGGTCGGCGGCGCGGGCCCTGTGGGCGCTGCGCCATCTCCCGGATGTCGCGGAGGAGTTCACCGACCGCCTGGACGCGGCGGTCGGCTTCGCGGGCCGCATGATGCTGACCCCGCTCCCCCGCTGAGCCGGTCGGGCACGCAGGCGGGGCGGGGCGGGTACGGCGTTCAGTCCTCCGGCAGTTCCACCGGCGCGATCTCGTCGTAGAGGTCGCCGGGCCCCGGGTTGGCCGGGTCGCCGGCCCCGCCGAAGTGGCGCATGACGCCCCAGACGGCGTTGAGCGCGGTCTGCACGGCGCCCTCGGCCCAGCCCGCCGTCCAGGAGATGTCGTCGCCCGCGAGGAAGATGCCCCGCTTGTCGGCGGGCAGCCGGTCCTGCATGAAGTGGGTGAACAGCCGCCGCTGGTAGCGGTAGTGGCCGGGCAGGTTGGCCTTGAACGCGCCCATGAAGTAGGGCTCGTTCTCCCAGGAGACGGTGACCGGGTTGCCGATGATGTGGCGGCGGATGTCGACCTGGGGATAGATCTCCCCGAGCGACTTCAGCATGACCTCCATCCGCTCCCCGGCGGACAGCGGCAGCCACTTCAGACTGTCGTCGCACCAGGTGTACGACAGACAGATCACGGCCGGCCGGTCGGGACCGTCGTCCAGCAGATAGGTGCCGCGGGTCATCCGGTCGGTGAGGGTCATCGACATGGTGTCCCGGCCGGTCCGCTCGTCCTTGTCCAGCCAGAACGGCCGGTCCACGGGCACGAACAGCTTGGACGACTCCATGTAGTGGGTGCGTTCGATCGCGGTCCAGTGGTCGATCGGGAAGAGCGCGTCGTCGCAGGCGATCTTCGACAGCAGCATCCAGGACTGGGCGGTGAAGACGGCCGCCCGGTAGGTGCGGATGTCCCCGGCCGCGTCCGTCACGGTGATGCGGTTGCCGGCGGTGCGGTGCAGCCGGGTGACGGCCGGGCGCGGCTCGCCGTTCTCGTGCAGCGCGGACAGGGACGTACCGAGGGCCCAGTGCACGAGCTTGCGCGGTGCGCGCTCCCACAGGCGCAGCGGAAGCTGCTGGGAGCCGCCGACGATGCCGCGGTGGTGGTCGTCGGCCTCGGTGTAGACGACCCGCAGGATCTCCAGGATGGAGTTGGGGAAGTCGGTGTCCCAGCCGCCGGTGCCGAAGCCGACCTGGCCGAAGATCTCCCGGTGCCGGAAGGACTTGAAGGCGTCGGAGTCGCAGAGGAAGCCGTAGAAGGTCTGGTTGTCGAGCCGCTCCACCAGCCGGGCCCAGATCTCCCGGATGCGTGGCACGTCCCGCTCGCGCAGGGCGCGGTTCATGTCGGAGAAGTCGGCGCCCTCTTCGAGGCAGCGGTTCCAGGCGGCGGCGACATCGCGGTAGACCTGGGGGAGGTCGGCGGCCGTCTCCGCGTAGTGCGACTCGCCCTTCAGGTCGACGACCGTGGAGGGGGTCGCCTCGGCCAGCGGGTTGGGGAACGGCCGGGTCTCCAGGCCCACCAGGTCGATGTAGTGCTGGAGGGCGGTGGAGGAGGGCGGGAAGCGCATCGCGCCCATCTCGGCGGTCAGGCCCTCGGTGCTGGGGCCGTCGAAGCCGACGGTGCGCAGCCGGCCGCCGATCTGATCGGCCTCGTACACGACCGGCTTGAGCCCCATCTTCATCAGCTCGTACGCCGCGACGATCCCGGAGAGCCCGCCGCCGATGACGGCGACCTCGGCGCCGTGCTCGGTCGCGGGGATCTGGCCGAGGCCCGCCGGGTGGGCGAGGTAGTCGTCGTAGGCGTAGGGGAAGTCCGGACCGAACATGGTGATCGGCGGCTGCTGCTCGTCGGCGTGCTCGACGGCGTTGGGCACGGTGGACGTCATGGGGTACGGACTCCTTGCGGGTGGTGCCTGGATACGGCGGCCGTGGCCCGTTCCGGAGCCGCCCGGCGGGCGGGGCGTTCGGCGACGGCGGCGGGCGTCCCCGCGGGCGCGTCGGCACGGGCGAGCGCCCGGGGACGTGCGGGGGCGTGCGGGGACGTCTACGAAGGTACGGGCCGGGCCCGACCGGGGACAAGGCGTGACCGTTGCGTGTGACCAGGCATTTCGTTGCGCGCCTGGCGGGGTTCCCGGCGATTCGTTGCGCGGGGCCGGGCGGTCGGGTCAGGGGGGACCGGGCGGTCGGGTCAGGGGGGACCGAGCGGTCGGGTCAGGGGGTGGTGGGGCGGCCGGGTCAGGGGGTGGTGGGGGGTGCCGGGGGTGTTCCCTGCGGCCCGGCGGAGAAGCGGCGCAGCAGCGGGGAGAGGACCAGGACCGACTTGGTGCGTTCCACGAAGGGCTCGCCCGCGATCCGCTCCAGCACCCGTTCGAAGTGGCGCATGTCGGAGGCGAAGACCTGCACGACGGCGTCCGCGTCGCCGGTGACGGTGGAGGCGGACACCACCTCCGGGTAGCGTTCCAGGCCGCGTTCGATCGCCTCCGGGGAGGTGTTGCGGCGGCAGTACAGCTCGACGAACCCCTCGGTCTCCCAGCCGAGTGCCGCCGGGTCGACCCGCACGGTGAAGCCGGTGATGGCGCCGGCGGCGCGCAGCCGGTCCACCCGCCGCTTCACCGCCGGGGCGGAGAGCCCGACCAGGGCGCCGATGTCGGCGTAGGAGCGGCGGGCGTCCTCGGCGAGGGCGTGGACGATACGTTCGTCGAGTTCGTTGAGTCGCACGGCGGGTGGTTCGCACTTTCGCAGGTCGTACGGGCGCGGAACCCGGGCCGGGAGGCCCCGGACGGTGCCCCGCGCCCTCGGGGGGGGTGCCCGGGTCGCGGGGACCCGGGCGGGGGCTCAGCTCCAGCTCGCGTGCAGCGGCTTGCCCTCGGCGTAGCCGGCCGCGCTCTGGATACCGACGATGGCCTTGTCGGCGAACTCCTCCAGGGAGGCGGCGCCGGAGTAGGTGCAGGAGGAGCGGACGCCCGCGATGATCGAGTCGATCAGGTCCTCCACGCCCGGCCGGTCCGGGTCGAGGTACATCCGGGAGGTGGAGATGCCCTCCTCGAAGAGCGCCTTGCGGGCCCGGTCGTACGCCGACTCCTCGGAGGTCCGGTTGGCGACCGCGCGGGCGGAGGCCATGCCGAAGGACTCCTTGTAGAAGCGTCCGCCGGCGTCCTCCTGGAGGTCGCCCGGGGACTCGTAGGTCCCCGCGAACCAGGAGCCGACCATCACGTTGGACGCGCCGGCGGCCAGCGCCATCGCCACGTCGCGCGGGTGGCGGACACCGCCGTCGGCCCAGACGTGCTTGCCGTACTTCTTCGCCTCGGCGGCGCACTCCAGCACGGCGGAGAACTGCGGGCGGCCGACGCCGGTCATCATCCGCGTGGTGCACATGGCGCCGGGGCCGACGCCGACCTTGATGATGTCGGCGCCCGCCTCGACCAGGTCCTTCACGCCCTCGGCCGACACGATGTTCCCGGCGACGATCGGTACCGCCGGGTCGAGGTCGCGGACCAGCTTGATCGCGCTGATCATCGACTCCTGGTGGCCGTGCGCGGTGTCGATGACGACGGTGTCCACCCCCGCGCCGAGAAGCTGCTCGGCCTTGCCCGCGACATCGCCGTTGATCCCGACGGCGGCGGCGATCCGCAGCTTGCCCGCCGCGTCGACCGCCGGGGTGTACAGGGTGGCGCGCAGGGCGCCGGTGCGGGTGAGGATGCCGGCGAGCCGGCCGTCCTTGGTCACGGCGGGCGCGTAGCGGCGGTTGGCGCCGTCCAGGGTGTTGAACGCCTCGCGCGGGTCTATGTCGGCGTCGAGCAGCAGCAGGTCCCGGGACATCACCACGGCGAGCTGGGTGAAGCGGTCGACGCCGGTCAGGTCCTGGTCGGTGACGACACCGACGGGCCGGTACTCGGCGTCCACGACGACACCCGCGTTGTGCGCCCGCTTGGGCAGCAGCGCCAGGGCGTCGGCGACCGTCTGGTGCGGGGAGAGCACGATCGGGGTGTCCAGGACCAGGTGGCGGCTCTTCACCCAGGACACGACCTCGGTGACGACCTCGATCGGGATGTCCTGCGGGATGACCACGAGCCCGCCGCGCCGGGCCATCGTCTCCGCCATGCGCCGCCCCGCGACGGCGGTCATGTTGGCGACGACCAGCGGAATCGTGGTGCCCGTACCGTCCGGGGAGCTGAGGTCCACGGCCTGCCGTGAACCCACCGCGGAGCGGCTCGGCACCATGAACACGTCGTCGTACGTCAGGTCGTACGAGGGCCGGATGTCGTTGAGGAAACGCACGTGCTGCACATCCCAGTCGTTCAGAGGCGGCCCCCGGACAGGACAGCCAGGGGGAAGAGCACGTACTTCATTGTCCCATGCCCCCCGGAACACACCGCCCGGTCGTATCATCCAGGCTGGTCAGAGGGGAAGTGGGAGGTTTCTCCAAGGGGGGTGGGGGGGTTCTGGGGCTCCTGGGCTCCTGGGCTCCTGGGCTCCTGGGCTCCTGGGAGGGTCTCGGGGCGTGGGGGCGGGGTTTCCGGGCCTCCGGGCCCCCAAGGGCTTTCAAACCGCCGGGGGGGTCCCGGGGCTGAGAGTCGGGGTCTCCGGGGCCCCAGGGCCTTCAGGCCGCCGGGTCCGAGTCTCCGGGTCTGGGCCTCCCGACCTCCCGACCGCCCGGGGTGACGACGACGAGCGCCTCGGCGGCGGCCACCCGCTCCCCCACCGCCCGTACCGGGGCCGGTGGCCGCGCCTCCGTGTCATTGCCGCCGAGGACGGCCGAGCAGTCGTGGTCGGCGGCAAGGCCGCTCAGATCGACGTCGAGTCCCTCGCGTCGGGCCGCGTACCCGGCGCTCCACTTCGCCGGGGTCGGTCCGTACCGCCGCCGCCGCGGCAGGCGCAGGCGCCACAGGTGTCGTAGGTGACGTCTACGACACACGAGAGGGCGGCCGGGGTGACGTGGCTTCCGCCATGCCGTCCCGGCCGCCCTCATGACCCGCTGTGGGCTGTCAGACCCCGTCCGGATCCGCCCGGTTCCGGGTGGACCGGGGCGGCGGTCCGGCCGTCATCAGGTAGTCGGCCGCGGAGGTGTCCGTGACCAGGCTGGTGACGAGCCCGGAGCGCAGGACGGCGTCGATCGCCGCCGCCTTGCGCTGTCCGCCCGCGATCGCGACGACCTCCGGGACCCGGCGCAGCTGGTCGGCCTTGACCGTGATGCACCGCTCCCCCAGGTCGCGCCCGACCCGGCGGCCCTCGGAGTCGAAGAGGTGCGCGGCCATCTCGGCGGCCACGCCGAGCGAGGCGTAGTGCGCTCGCTCCTCGTCGCTGAGCATGTCGTGCACGGTGGAGATGCCCGGCTCCCAGGACCCGATGGAGACACAGGCGACGGTGACCTTGTCGAAGTACTCGAAGGCCCGCGCGATCCCCGTCTGCTGCCGCAGGGCGGTGGCGGTGGCCGCGTCCGGCAGCAGCATCGGGGCGTAGATCGGGTGGGCGTCGCCGCCGGACACCTGGGCGGCGCGGCGCACGGCCTCGACCGAGCCGCGCTCCGAGGTCCCGGCGTCGTACACCCCCGTGAGCTGCACCACCGTGCACGGCGGCAGCCGGTCGAGCGCCGCGGCCATGTGGATGGTGGAACGGCCCCAGGCCAGCCCGAGGACATCGCCCTCGTTGACGAGTTCGGCGAGAAGATCGGCGGCGACCTCACCGAGGTTCTCGGGGTCCGGGGTCTCCTCCGCCTCGGCCGGGGACTCGACCACGACGGCGTGCCGCAGACCGTAACGGGCCCGGAGCGCGTCGGAGCGCTCCGCGTCCAGTTCGGCCGGCACACGGATCTCGATGCGTACGAGATCCCGTTCGAGGGCGGTCTCCAGGACCCGGGCCACCTTGAAGCGGCTGACGCCGAACTCCTCGGCGATCTGGATCTTGGACTTGCCCTCTAGGTAGAAGCGGCGGGCCATGGCCGCCGCCTGGACCAGCTCAGCGGGTCCCATCCGCATGGCTGACCGGCCCGCCGACATACCCGACACGGCGTTCTCCTCACTGCTGTTCACATTCTGTATCCACCGTTCATCCTTGCAGATCCGGCGGAGTTGATCAGCCCTGATGGGCGCCGTTCACATTCCCTTGGCCTGGGGTCCGCCCGGTGGGGCATCTCCCGGACGGGGGTTCACCTCGGACTTCCGGGTGGAGCGGGCCCTAATGAGCGCAGGCCCAGGAGGCGCGGGCGGTGGCCGATTCCGCCTGCGCACGCAGGGCGCGGACCGCTTCGGCCGGGTCGTCCGCCCCGTACACCGCCGATCCGGCGACGAAGACGTCCGCACCGGCGTCGGCGCACTGCTCGATGGTGGCCGCGGAGACGCCGCCGTCGATCTGGAGCCACAGTTCCAGACCGTGCTTGGCGATCAGCTCACGGGTACGGCGGATCTTGGGCAGCATGATGTCGAGGAACGCCTGGCCACCGAAGCCCGGCTCGACCGTCATGATCAGCAGCATGTCGAGTTCGGGAAGGAGATCCTCGTACGGCTCGATCGGGGTGGCCGGCTTCAGCGCCATGGAGGAGCGGGCGCCCTTGGCGCGGATCTCGCGCGCGAGGCGGACCGGAGCGGCGGCGGCCTCGACGTGAAAGGTGACGGAGGAGGCACCCGCCTCGACGTACTGCGGAGCCCAGCGGTCGGGGTCCTCGATCATCAGATGGCAGTCCAGCGGGGTGTCCGTGGCCCGCGCCAACGACTCCACGATCGGTACGCCGAGCGTGAGGTTGGGGACGAAGTGGTTGTCCATCACATCGACGTGGAGCCAGTCGGCACCGTCCACCGCCTTCGCCTCGTCGGCGAGGCGGGCGAAGTCGGCGGACAGAATGCTGGGGTTGATCTGAACGGCCATGCCCTAAGCGTCCCATGCCGACGGGGTCGCGCGGGCGGGGTGGGTGAGGGTTGCCGAACGCGACGACCCACGCACCGTACGTGGCCGGGTCGGGGCCGGCGGGGCGCCGGTCAGCCCGTGCGGCGGATGAGGGCCAGGTACATGGCGTCCGTGCCGTGGAGGTGGGGCCAGAGCTGGAGGTCGGGGCCGTCGCCCAGGTGCGGGACGCCGGGGAGCAGGGGGCGGGCGTCGATCAGGTCGGCGGCCGGGACCTGCTTGAGTACGTCCGACACCACGGCACGGGTCTCGGCGAGGTGGGGCGAGCAGGTGGCGTAGCCGACGACACCGCCGACCCGCACGGACTCCAGGGCCGTCCGCAGCAGCGCGCGCTGGAGCGGGGCGAAGCCGTCGAGGTCGTCGGGGCGGCGGCGCCAGCGGGCCTCGGGCCGACGGCGCAGGGCGCCGAGACCGGTGCACGGTACGTCCATCAGGACCCGGTCGAAGCTGCCGGGCCGCCACGGCGGACGGGTGCCGTCGGCGGTGATCACCTGGTAGGGGCCGGGGTTGCCGTCGAGGGCGCGGGCGACCAGCCCGGCCCGGTGCGGCTGCCGCTCGGCGGCCAGCAGCGTGGCGCCCCGCTCGGCGGCCAGCGCGGCGAGCAGCGCGGCCTTGCCGCCGGGCCCGGCGCAGCCGTCCAGCCACTTCTCGTCGGGGCCGTCGAGGGGCGCGTGGGCGAGCGCCAGCGCGACCAGCTGACTGCCCTCGTCCTGGACCCCGGCCCGCCCGTCGCGCACGGCGTCCACGGCCCCGGGCTCCCCGCCCTCGGCCAGCCGTACCGCGTACGGCGACCAGCGCCCGGGCACGGCGGCCTCCTCGCGCAGGAGTTCGTCGGTCGTGGACCGCCCCGGCCGGGCGACGAGCGTCACCTCCGGCCGCTCATTGTCCGCGGCGAGCAGTTCCTCGATCCCGGCGCGGCCCCCGCCCAGCGAGTCCCAGAGCGCGGAGACGACCCAGCGCGGATGGGAGTGCACGACGGAGAGGTGGTCCTCCGGGTCCTCGTCGTAGGGCGGGGCGACCTTCTCCAGCCAGCCGTCGAGATCGTCCTGGGCGATTTTCCGGAGCACGGCGTTGACGAACTTCGCGCGTCCGTCGCCGAGTACGACCCGGGCCAGCTCCACGGTCGCGGACACGGCGGCGTGGCTGGGGATGCGCGTGCCGAGCAGTTGGTGCGCGCCGAGGCCGAGCACATCGAGCACCGGCGGGTCGACCTCACGCAGCGGCCGGTCCACACAGGCGGCGATGATCGCGTCGTACGTCCCCTGCCGCCGCAGCGTCCCGTACACCAGTTCGGTGGCCAGCGCCGCGTCCCGCCCGTCGAAGTCGCCCTTCTCGCGCGCCTTGCGCAGCAGCGGCGGCAGGACGAGGTTGGCGTACGCGTCCCGCTCGTCCACGGCCCGCAACGCGTCGAAGGCGAGGATCCGGACGGGATCCTTCTTGGGACGGCGGTAGGGCTTGCCGGTCTTGCGGGGACGGCGGGCGGTGTCGCTCACGAAAAGGTGCTCCGGATGAATGCGGTGACGTGTAAGTCCAGCCTACGTCGCGGGGGACGCCCTGTTCCCCCGCGGCCGGACACCACACCCTCGGACCACGCCGCTGTCCCCGGCCGACCCACCGCACCTGGCCCACCCGCTGTCCCCAGCCGACCCGCCGCACCTGGCCCACCCGCAGTCCCCGGCCGACCCGCCGCACCTGGTCGCCCCGCTGTCCCTGGTCGACCCGGCCGGTTCCAGCCGGCTCGCCGTCCCCCTCCCCAGCCGCCCGCCAGTTCCAGCGGACCCGCCATCCCCAGCCAACTCACCGTCCCCGGCCGACCCACCGTCCCCGGCCGACCCACCGGTTCGGCCGACCCGCCGGTCGCCGCAGGTCAGGCCCCCAGCGACTCACCGTCGGTGATCCGTGCCCCGCGCGCCCAGTCCGCCGCGCGCATCGGCTTCTTGCCCTGGGCCTGGACCCAGAGCAGTTCGACGGCATGGGAGCCGGTGCCCACGTGGACGTCGTTCTTGCCCACGGAGAGCCGCCCCGGCGGCAGGTCCGTCCGCTCCGGGCGGCCCGCGACCTGGATGAGCTTCAGCCGCTCGCCGCGGAACACGGTCCAGGCACCCGGCGCGGGGGTGCAGCCGCGCACGACCCGGTCGACCCGCAGCGCGGGTGCCGCCCAGTCGACGTGCGCGTCCTCGACGTTGATCTTCGGCGCGAGGGAGACCCCGTCGGCGGGCTGCGGTACGGCCTTCAGCGTGCCGTCCTCGATGCCGTCCATGGTCGCCGCGAGCAGCCCCGCCCCGGCGAAGGCGAGCCGGGTCAGCAGATCACCGCTGGTGTCGGTGGGCCGGACGGACTCGGTGACGGTCCCGTACACCGGCCCGGAGTCCAGCCCCTCCTCGATGAGGAAGGTGGACGCGCCGGTGATCTCGTCGCCCGCCATGACGGCGTGCTGCACCGGTGCCGCGCCCCGCCAGGCGGGCAGCAGGGAGAAGTGCAGATTGACCCAGCCGTGCGTGGGCACGTCCAGGGCGACCCGCGGCAGCAGTGCGCCGTAGGCGACGACGGGGCAGCAGTCCGGGGCGATCTGCCGCAGCCGCTCCAGGAACTCCGGCTCCCGGGGGCGGCCCGGCTTCAGTACCTCGATCCCCTCCTCCGCCGCCCGCTCGGCCACCGGCGAGGCGACCAGGTGCCGGCCCCGGCCGGCCGGGGCGTCCGGCCGTGTGACGACGGCGGCGACCTCGTGCCGCCCGGAGGCGAGCAGGGCGTCCAGAGCGGGAACGGCGACCTCGGGGGTTCCGGCGAAGACCAGCTTCATGGGTGGGTTCGGGCCTCTCGAACAGACAGGACAGACAGGAACAGGCAAGAACGGGGAGGACGGGGAGGACGGGGAGGACGGGGAGGACGGGCAAGGACGGGCTGGGGCGAACAGGGGCGGACGAGGATGGCGGACCGGGGACGGACAGGGGACCGGGGACGGACGGCGGACACGCTGAAGGGACACGGCCGGGGCCGGTCGCCCGGGCGGGCAGCGCACCAGTCTATGGGGCGGCGCCGCCCGCGCACACGGCGCCACCGGGGGCGTACGCATATGCCCTTACGCCCCTGAAGCGTGACCCGTGGCGCGAAGACGCGTTGGTCAAGAAAGAGTTGACCCAACGAGCCGCCGTCGCGGTTCGACCCCTTTTCTCCCCTTCTCCTCAACGCCGGTTCGAGAGGCTTGTTCATGGCCGACCACGCAACCCACGACGCCCAGGCTCGGGCCAGCCTGCACTTGCTGGTGCGGGACATCGAGCGGGTCCGCCGGCAGGTGGACGCGCTGCGCACGCTCACCGCCCAGCTGGGCAACGTCTACCGCCCGCGCCGCTCCGGCCCCTCCACGGGCTTCGTCGTCTACGGGCGCGCGCCCGCCCCCACCGTCCGACTCGCCCAGGAGCTGCGGGACAGCGTCGAGACCCTGGTCACCGCCGCCGTCGACTTCGACCGCTCGCTCGGGTTCTCGTGGGACGCGGTGGGCTCCGCCCTCGGCGTCACCAAGCAGGCGGTGCACCGCCGTTACGGCTCCCGCCGGGCCACCACCCAGGCGGCGGCGGAGGCCGAGCGCGCCACGGACCCGTCGGGCTCCCGCCCGCTCAACGTCCCGAGCGTCCCCGGTGTCCCGGGCGTCCCGGGCGTTCCCGGCACCATGCCGACCGTCCCCGCCGCCCGCGCCATGCCCACCCAGCCCACCGCAGGCAGCCCGTCCCTCCGGGAGGACCCCCGCCCCACAGCCTTCCCCGGCCCCCGCAACGGCTGACCCACCCCCCGCACCTGCCCTCCCGGCCCCATTCCGGGAGGGCAGCCGTTCGTTCCGGGGGGGGACCAGCCTCCCGCAGGCCCGGGGCGGGGGCGACCGCCGATGTCCGACCGACGGAGTCGACCGCCGATACCCGGCTGGCGGGGCCGTCAGCCGATGTCCGGCGGATCGATGCGTACCCGCACCACGCCCTCGTCCCCGCGTGCCATCCGGGCGGCCTGCGCGGTCTTCAGGGCGGTCGCGAGGGCCGCCCCGCTGCCCGGTGGCACCCGCACCAGGGCACGGTCCCAGCGCTCCCCCGGCGGCGGCGCACCGGTCCGGCGGGGGCGGTCCGGGGGGATGACCGGCAGCGGGACCGGCCCCAGGACCTCGGCGTCCGGGGGCAGGTCGACGCCGGTGACGAACTGGACGACCGCGTCGGGCGGCCCGGACACCGACGCCATCCGGGACACCGGCGGAAAGCCCAGTTCGGCCCGCTCGGACAGTTCCCGCCGCGCATGCCCCACCGGATCCCATCGCACCAACGCCTGCACCGGCCGCAAGGTCGGCTCGGCGACCACCACGACCGTGCCGCCCGAGCGCTGGTCGCGCACGAGCGCGGCGGCGGCGATCCAGCGCCGCAGCGCGTCCTCCTCGGCCCGCAGATCGGGCCGGCCGAGCATCGCCCAGCCGTCCAGCAGCAGCGCCGCCGCGTACCCGCCCTCGGCGACCGGTTCGGCCCCCGGGGTGCTCACCACCAGCGCCGGCGCCCCCGGCACGGTGTCCAGCACATGCTCACGCCCGGACGTCCGTACCGGCACCGCGGGGAACGCCCGACCCAGTTCCTCGGCCGTCCGCCGCGCCCCCACGACCTGGGCACGCAGCCGGAACCCCCCGCACTCCGCGCAGTGCCACGCGTTCTCCTCGCGCCCGCACCACCCGCACACCGGTGCCTCCCCGTCGGCCCGCGCCGCCAGCGGACCCGAGCAGTGCCGGCACCGCGCCGGTTCCCGGCACCGCGCGCACGCCAGCCGCGGTACGTACCCCCGCCGCGGCACCTGGACCAGTACGGGTCCGTGCCGCAGTCCCTCCCTGACCGCCTGCCAGGCGAGGGTGGGCAGCCGGGCGGCCCGCGCCGCCCCGTCCCGGGCGAGTTCCCCGTCCCCGACGGTCCGTACGAGGGGCGCGGCGGCCCGCACCCGCTCCCTGGACGCCACGATCGGCCGCGCCCAGCCGCTCTCCACGAGCTGGGCGGCCTCGACCGTGCAGCTCCAGTCGCCCAGCAGGAACGCGCACCTGTCCTGGGCGGCCCGCAGCAGCAGTACCTCGCGCGCGTGCGGCTGCGGGGCGTGCAGTTCGCTGTGGCTGTCGTCGCCGTCGTCCCAGACGGCGACCAGCCCGAGGTCCCGGACCGGGGCGAACATCGCGGCCCGGGTGCCCACCACCGCCCGCACGGATCCGCGCCGCACGGCCAGCCACTGCCGGTACCGCTTCTCGGGCCCCGCCTCCGCCGTGAGCACCGCGTGCCGCCCCTCCCCCAGCAGCGCGGTCAGCGCGGCGTCGACCCGCGCCACGGCCCGCCCGTCGGGTACGACGACCAGCGCGCCGCGTCCCGAGGCGAGGGTGGCGGCGACGGCCCGGGCCAGCAGCTCGCTCCACTGCGGTCCCGGCAGCGCGTTCCACACCGCGCGCGGCGCGCCTCCCGAGGCCAGCGCCTCCACGAACGCCGCCCCGTTCTCGTACCGCTCCCACGGCCCCGCCTCGGGTGGCGGCGGCGGTGGCAGCGGCTCGGGCGACGGGCGCTTCTCCGCCTTCGCGTTGCGCGGCGGCACGGCGAGCTGGAGCACATCGGCGAGGCTGCCCGCGTACCGGTCGGCCACCGCGCGTGCCAGGGCCAGCAGCTCCGCGTCGAGCACGGGCTCGGGCGACACCACCTGGGCCAGTGCCGCCAGCGGCCCGGAGTAGTCGGACTCGGCGCGGCGCTCGATCAGGAAGCCGTCGATGAGCCCGCCGCCCTCGCGGCGCCCTTCGCGGACCCGGTGGCGTCCGGCGCCGAACCGCACCCGTACCCGTACGCCCGGCTGCGCCTCCGCGTCCAGTTCCTTCGGCACGGCGTAGTCGAAGTACCGGTCGAGATGCAGCACGCCCTTGTCGACCAGCACCCGCGCGACCGGAAGCTGCTCCGCCAGCGCCGCCCCGCGCCAGGTCCGCGGCTTGGCCCGAGGCGTCTTCGCCTGGCGCACGCTCTCCCGGATGAGCGCGAGCTGTTCCGGCGGCGCCCCCGCGGCGCCCCCGTCCTCCGACTCGTTCTCGCTGCTCACGCTTGCCTTTCTACCAAACGCCACTGACAACACCCCCGCTCCGGCGACCCTCCCCCGAAACCCCGCGACCGCCCCGCCCACCTCCCTCTAGGCTCCCGCCATGACCGACGCCCCCGACCCGAACCCGCTGGAGCAGCTCCGCGCCCGCCTCGCCGCCTTCCGCCCGGGCACGCTCGTGACCGGCACCGTGACCGCGACCACCGACCGCGAGGTCGTCGTACGGCTCGCGGACGACGCCCCCGGGAAGCCGACCGGCCGCATCCCCGGCCATCTGCTGTCCTGGACCCCCTTCGGGCATCCGCGCGAGGTGGTGGCACCCGGCCGGCGGATCACGGCGGAGGTGCAGGGCAGGAACGAGCGCACCGGTGAGGTGGTGCTGTCGTCCAAGGCGTGCGAGGACGAGGCCCTGTACCGCCATCTCCTCGGCGCGCGTCCCGGGGACGTCGTCACCGGGACGGTGGCCGCCGTCCACACCTTCGGTGTCTTCGTCCGCCTCGACGGAGCGCCCCCGCACCCCGTCCACCCGGGCACGGGTTTCATCCGGGTCCCGGATCTGAGCTGGGGCCCTCTCGACCATCCGGAGGACGTGGTCCGGCCGGGCCAACGCGTCACCGGTGAGGTGGTCATCACCGACTCCCACCAGGGCGAGGTGGTCATCTCCCTCAAGGCGCTCCAGCCGAACCCGTGGGACGCGCTGGAGCCCCGGGTCGGCGAGGTGGTGACCGGTCCGGTGACGAAGGTGCTCCCGTTCGGTGTGTTCGTCCGGGTCGGCGAGGCGGCCGTCGGTCTGCTCCACTCCTCGGACCTGCCGGAGGGGACCGTCGCCTTGGGCCAGGAGCTGACCGTGCGCCTGCTGGAGATCGACCGCGCCCGCGGCAGGATCCGCCTGGGCCCACCGCGCGACCGCCCGGGCCCGGCCGCCCGCGGCTGACCCCGGACACGCCGAGGCCCGGCTCCCCGAAAGGGGAAGCCGGGCCCGGCGGAGAAACCGTCGGGGCTACTGCCCCACGGCCTTGCGCAGCGCGTCCACCCGGTCGGTGCGCTCCCAGGTGAAGTCGGGCAGCTCACGGCCGAAGTGACCGTACGCGGCGGTCTGGGCGTAGATCGGGCGCAGCAGGTCGAGGTCGCGGATGATCGCGGCGGGGCGGAGGTCGAAGACGGCGTCGATCGCCTTCTCGATCTTCTCGGGCTCCACCTTGTGCGTGCCGAAGGTCTCCACGAACAGGCCCACCGGCTCGGCCTTGCCGATCGCGTAGGCCACCTGGACCTCGCAGCGGGAGGCCAGCCCGGCGGCGACGACGTTCTTGGCGACCCAGCGCATGGCGTAGGCGGCGGAGCGGTCCACCTTGGACGGGTCCTTGCCCGAGAAGGCGCCGCCGCCGTGGCGGGCCATGCCGCCGTAGGTGTCGATGATGATCTTGCGGCCGGTGAGTCCGGCGTCACCCATCGGGCCGCCGATCTCGAAGCGGCCGGTCGGGTTGACCAGCAGGCGGTAGCCCTCGGTGTCCAGCTTGATGCCCTCGTCCAGCAGGGCCTTCAGCTCCGGCTCCACGACGAACTCGCGGATGTCGGGGGCCAGCAGCGACTCCAGGTCGATGTCCGAGGCGTGCTGCGAGGAGACGACGACGGTGTCCAGCCGGACCGCCTTGTCACCGTCGTACTCGATGGTGACCTGGGTCTTGCCGTCCGGGCGGAGGTAGGGGATCGTGCCGTTCTTGCGGACCTCGGACAGGCGGTTGGAGAGCCGGTGCGCGAGGAAGATCGGCAGCGGCATCAGCGTGGGCGTCTCGTCGGAGGCGTAGCCGAACATCAGGCCCTGGTCTCCGGCGCCCTGCTTGTCCAGCTCGTCCCCCTCCTCCCCCTGGGAGGCGCCCTCGACGCGCGACTCGTAGGCGGTGTCGACGCCCTGCGCGATGTCGGGGGACTGGGCGCCGATGGAGACGGACACGCCGCAGGAGGCGCCGTCGAAGCCCTTCTTGGAGGAGTCGTAGCCGATCTCCAGGATCTTCTCCCGGACCAGCTGCGGGATCGGCGCGTACGCCTTGGTGGTGACCTCACCGGCCACATGCACCAGACCGGTCGTGATCAGCGTCTCGACGGCGACCCGGGAGGTCGGGTCCTCGCGCAGGAGCGCGTCGAGAATGGTGTCACTGATCTGGTCAGCGATCTTGTCGGGGTGACCCTCGGTCACGGACTCCGAGGTGAACAGGCGACGGGACACAACGCTCCCTGGGGTTGCAGCGGCTGCTGGCTGATCATGGGCGGACGGGTCGGGGGCTGCGCCCGGCCGCGTCCGTGAACAGTTTATCGGTCGCGCTCCGCCGCGGGCCCACCTGTCTCGCCTCTCGGGAACGCTGTGACCTGCGGCACGGGCATTCTGCCCAATGCCGGGTGGCCTTGGCCAGGGGCGCCACGCCCCAATGTCGCCGGCACCGCGCCCCCTCCGCCAGGGGTGCGGAGCCCGGACGCGGGGCTGCGAGCGTCCTGGCCACGGGGGGCTCGGGCGTCCCGGGGGCGGGGGCCCGGACGGGCCGGGCGCCCGGTGCCGGGAGCCCGGGTGACCGGGGAGACGCGGTCAGCCGAGCCGGGCGGCGACGAGGTCCCAGACCGTTTCGGCCAGGGCTTCTTTCGGGCCGTACGGCACGGGCGTCTCGGAGCCGTCGGCGCCCAGCACGACGGCCTCGTTCTCCTCGGAGCCGAAGGTCTTGCGCTCCCCCACCTCGTTGACCACGAGCAGGTCGCAGCCCTTGCGCTCCAGCTTGGCGCGGCCGTTGGCGAGCACGTCGTCGGTCTCGGCGGCGAAGCCGACGATCACCTGTCCGGCCCTCGCGCGTTCGGCCGAGATCTCGGCGAGGATGTCCGGATTCCGTACCAGGGTGATGGGGTCGGGCTCATGGCCGTCCCGCTTCTTGATCTTGCCGGCGGCGTAGGCGGCGGGGCGGAAGTCGGCGACGGCGGCGGCCATGACGACCGCGTCGGCATCGGCGGCGGCCTTCACCACGGCCTCGCGCAGTTGGACGGCCGTGCCGACCCGGACGAGGTCCACTCCGGCCGGATCCGGCAGGTGAGCATTGGCCGAGATCAGCGTGACGCGGGCACCGCGGGCGGCGGCGGTGCGGGCGAGGGCGTAGCCCTGCTTGCCGGAGGAGCGGTTGCCGAGGAAGCGGACCGGGTCGAGGGGTTCGCGGGTGCCTCCGGCGCTGACCACCACATGGCGGCCGGCGAGGTCGGGCCCGGTGACTCCGCGGGCGAGCACCCGGCGGCAGATCTCGAAGATCTCGGCGGGGTCGGGGAGCCGGCCCTTGCCGGTGTCGACGCCGGTGAGCCGGCCGACGGCGGGCTCGATGACGACGGCTCCGCGGCGGCGGAGCGTGGCCACGTTCTCCTGGGTGGCCGGATGCTCCCACATCTCGGTGTGCATCGCGGGGGCGAAGACGACGGGGCAGCGGGCGGTGAGCAGGGTGTTGGTGAGCAGGTCGCCGGCGAGGCCGTGGGCGGCCTTGGCGAGCAGGTCGGCGGTGGCGGGGGCGACCACGACCAGGTCGGCGTGCTGGCCGATGCGGACGTGGGGGACCTCGTGGACGTCGTCCCAGACCTCGGTGGCGACGGGGTTCCCGGACAGCGCGGACCAGGTGGCGGCGCCGATGAAGTGCAGCGCGGACTCGGTGGGCACCACCCGGACGTCATGTCCGGACTCGGTCAGCCGGCGCAGCAGCTCACACGCCTTGTAGGCGGCGATACCACCGCTGACCCCCAGCACGACCTTCGGCTTGTCCACCGCTGCTCCCCTGCTTCCTGTGGGCTCGACAGGTACCGCGTGCGCGCCATGATCGCGCACAGGTTCTATGACACACCACAGGCCCGGCGACATGCCGCCGGGCCTGTGGAAAAGTCTGCCGCAAGCAGAAAATACTATGGAATCCGCCTGGGTTCTTGCCGCGCCGTGGTTACTGCGCCGGGCCCTCGACGGCCTCGGACGTCAGGAGCCCCGCGTTGATCTCACGGAGGGCGATCGAGAGCGGCTTCTCGTGGACATGGGTGTCCACCAGCGGACCGACGTATTCGAGGAGACCCTCGCCGAGCTGCGAGTAGTACGCGTTGATCTGACGGGCGCGCTTGGCGGCGTAGATCACGAGGCTGTACTTCGAGTCGGTGGCCTCAAGAAGCTCGTCGATCGGCGGGTTGATGATGCCCTCGGGCGCGGAGATGGAAGAGGACACGCTCTACCTTCCGATGGATGGGAAATAGGGGGTGTGATCACAGACGTTCGTGATCACACGACATCCATCAAGGCTAGCAGCTCGCGCGCCACATCCTCGACGGAGGTGTTGACCAAGGTCACGTCGAACTCCGGCTCGGCCGCCAGCTCGATCTTCGCGGCGTCCAGCCGGCGCTCGATCACCTCGGGCGGTTCGGTGCCGCGCCCGGTGAGTCTGCGCACCAGCTCCTCCCAGCCGGGAGGGGCCAGGAACACGAGCTGGGCCTCGGGCATGGTGCCCCGCACCTGCCGGGCGCCCTGGAGGTCGATCTCCAGCAGGACGGGCTCACCCGCCTCCAGACGCTCGTGCACGGCGCCGCGCGGGGTGCCGTAGCGGTTGCCCGCGAACTCGGCCCACTCCAGCAGTTCGCCGTTGGCGATCAGCTTGTCCATCTCCTCGTCGGTGACGAAGAAGTAGTGGACCCCGTGCCGCTCACCGGGGCGTGGCTTGCGGGTCGTCGCCGACACCGAGAGCCAGACCTCGGGGTGTTCCTTGCGCATATGGGCGACGACCGTGCTCTTGCCGACCCCGGAGGGGCCGGAGAGCACGGTCAGCCGCGGACGTTCACTCATACAGCGATTATTCCAGCAAACCCGGACTGGTCCGGACTCAGCTGCCGGTGCTGCCGAACTCTCGCTCCAGCGAGGCGATCTGGTTGGAGCCCAGGCCCCGCACGCGGCGGCTCTCGGAGATGCCGAGGCGCTCCATGATCTGCTTGGCGCGGACCTTGCCCACGCCGGGGAGCGACTCCAGCAGCGCGGAGACCTTCATCTTTCCGATGACGTCGTTCTCCTGGCCCTGCTTGATGACCTCGTGAAGGGAGGCGCCGGAGTGCTTCAGTCGATTCTTGACCTCGGCCCGCTCCCGGCGAGCCGCGGCGGCCTTTTCGAGCGCGGCTGCGCGCTGTTCGGGGGTAAGGGGCGGAAGAGCCACGCCTACGTCACCTCGGATGTCGAACTGTCGGATACGGACCGGTGAGGAACCTAGTCGCCCCACACCTGGGGAGCCACGAGCAACACGCTGCCCGCTCTCCCCCACTGCCTGGAGGGCGTGGGAGGTGCCCCCACTCGTCGGAGACTAGCGGTCAAGGCCGCCGGAGTCAGCGAGAACAGCGGAAAACTCCAGGTCAGCCTGAGCCAGGACGGTACATTTCAGGCATATTGCCCAGGATTTGAGAATGTATCCCGCCCCAGAGCCGTCCACCGCAGTCATCGGAGGTTTATTCCCCCGCTTGTTCTGGCGCTTGTTCCGGCGCTTGTTCCGGTGCTCGATCCGCTGCCTGGTCCGGTGCCTGGTCCGGTGCCGCCACGGCCGCCCGGATCTCCTCCGTGTACCGCTCCGCGGCACGGCGCAGGGCCCCGATGTCCGGCCCGTGCCGCAGGACCCCGCGGCTGACGCTCGGCAGCACCTGTCCCACCGCCGCGCCGAAGACCCCGGGAAGATCGGCGGGGGCCGCGCCCTGGGCCCCGATGCCGGGGGCGAGCAGCGGACCGCCGATGGAGAGGTCGTACGACGACAGATCACCCAGGGTGGCGCCGACGACCGCGCCGAAGGAGCCGAGCGGCTCCTCCCCCCGGTTCTCCTCGGCGAGGTGGGCGAGCATCGTCGCGGCCACGTCCCGGCCGTCCGCGCGCAGCGCGCGCTGCACCTCGGCGCCCTCCGGGTTGGAGGTCAGCGCCAGCACGAAGAGCCCGGCGCCGCTCTCGCGCGCGAGCGTCACGGCCGGGCGGAGCGAGCCGTAGCCGAGGTACGGCGAGACGGTCAGCGCGTCCGAGAACAGCGGGGCGTCCCGGTGCAGGAAGCTCTCGGCGTACGCGGCCATCGTGGAGCCGATGTCGCCGCGCTTGGCGTCCATCAGCACCAGGGCGCCCGCCGCGCGCGCGTCCTGGACCGTCCGCTCCAGCACGGCCACGCCGCGCGAGCCGAAGCGCTCGAAGAACGCGCTCTGCGGCTTGAGCACCGCGACCCGGTCGGCCAGCGCCTCCACGACCGTACGGCTGAACCGCTCCAGGCCGCTCACCCCGTCGTCCAGGCCCCACTCGGCGAGCAGCGAGGCGTGCGGGTCGATGCCCACGCACAGCGGTCCGCGCCCGTCCATGGCACGGCGCAGCCGTGTGCCGAAGGGTTCCGGGCTCATGCTGATGTCCTCACGTCGGCGCCGACCGCGTCGGCGAGGGTGGTGTACGGGCTGGTCCGCAGGCGGGCGACCAGCCCCTTGTGGATCGCCCGGGCGTAGAAGGGGCCCTCGTAGACGAACGCGCTGTAGCCCTGGACCAGCGTGGCGCCGGCCAGGATGCGCTGCCAGGCGTCCTCGGCGTTCTCGATCCCGCCGACGCCCACCAGGGTGATCCGGTCGCCCACGCGCGCGTAGAGGCGGCGCAGCACCTCAAGGGAGCGTGCCTTCAGGGGGGCGCCCGACAGTCCGCCGGTCTCCTTCAGCAGGGCGGGGTCGGAGGCCAGGCCGAGGCCCTCGCGCGCGATGGTGGTGTTGGTGGCGATGATGCCGTCCAGGCCGAGTTCCACGGCCAGGTCGGCGACGGCGTCCACGTCCTCGTCGGCGAGGTCGGGGGCGATCTTCACCAGGAGCGGGACCCGCCGGGCGGGGACGGTGCGGTCGGCGGCCTCGCGCACGGCGGTCAGCAGCGGGCGCAGCGCCTCGGTGGCCTGGAGGTTGCGCAGTCCGGGCGTGTTGGGCGAGGAGACGTTGACGACGAGGTAGTCCGCGTGGGCGGCGAGCCGCTCGGTGGACTTGACGTAGTCGCCGGTCGCCTCGGCCTCGGGCACGGCCTTGGTCTTGCCGATGTTCACCCCGACGACCGTCCGGAACACGGGCGTCCGGGTGGCCAGGCGGGCGGCGACGGCCAGCGAGCCCTCGTTGTTGAAGCCCATGCGGTTGATCAGCGCCCGGTCGGCGACCAGCCGGAACAGCCGCTTCTTGGGGTTGCCGGGCTGCGGTTCACCGGTGACCGTGCCGATCTCGACATGGTCGAACCCGAGCATCGCCATTCCGTCCACCGCGTGGGCGTTCTTGTCGAAACCGGCGGCGAGTCCGAACGGGCCGTGCATCCGCAGTCCGAGGGCCTCGGTGCGCAGTTCCTTGTGGCGGGGGGCGAGCACCGCCGCGGCGAAGGTGCGCAGCACGGGCACGCGCGCGGCGAGCCGGATCCAGCGGAAGGCGAGGTGGTGGGCCCGCTCGGGGTCCATCCGGCGGAAGACGAGATTGAAGAGGATCTTGTACATGGTGTCCTTGTGTCCTGCACCGTGCGGGGCGCGTCAGGAAGAGCCCAAGAAGAGGGGGACACCGGTTCCGGTGTCCCCCTCGGGGCTGCTAGTCGCGGGCCGCGATCAGGTGTTCGGCGTGTTCTTGGAGCGAGCGCACGCCCACGTCGCCCTGGGTGAGGGCGTCGATGCCCTGGACGGCGGCGGCGAGGGCCTGGACGGTCGTGAGGCAGGGCACGGAGCGGGCGACGGCGGCGGTGCGGATCTCGTAGCCGTCGAGCCGGCCGCCGGTGCCGTAGGGGGTGTTGACGATGAGGTCGACCTCGCCGTCGTGGATGAGCTGGACGATGGTCCGCTCGCCGCCGGGTCCGGTGCCCTCGGACTGCTTGCGCACGACCGTGGCGTGGATGCCGTTGCGCTTGAGGACCTCGGCGGTGCCGGAGGTGGCCAGCAGTTCGAAGCCGTGGGCGACCAGTTCCCGGGCCGGGAAGATCATCGAGCGCTTGTCGCGGTTGGCGACCGAGATGAAGGCGCGGCCCTTGGTGGGCAGCGGGCCGTAGGCGCCGGCCTGCGACTTGGCGTAGGCGGTGCCGAAGACCGAGTCGATGCCCATGACCTCGCCGGTGGAGCGCATCTCGGGGCCGAGGACGGTGTCGACGCCGCGGCCGTGGATGTCCCGGAAGCGGGACCACGGCATCACGGCCTCCTTGACGGAGATCGGCGCGTCCAGCGGCAGCTCACCGCTGTCGCCGGTGGCCGGGAGCAGCCCCTCGGCCCGCAGTTCGGCGATGGTCGCGCCGAGCGAGATCCGCGCGGCGGCCTTGGCGAGGGGCACGGCGGTGGCCTTGGAGGTGAAGGGGACCGTGCGGGACGCGCGCGGGTTGGCCTCCAGGACGTAGAGGATGTCGCCGGCCAGGGCGAACTGGATGTTGATCAGTCCGCGTACCCCGACGCCGCGCGCGATGGCTTCGGTGGAGGTCCGCAGCCGCTTGATGTCGAAGCCGCCCAGGGTGATCGGGGGCAGGGCGCACGCCGAGTCGCCGGAGTGGATGCCGGCTTCCTCGATGTGCTCCATGACACCGCCGAGGTACAGCTCGGTGCCGTCGTAGAGCGCGTCGACGTCGATCTCGATGGCGTCGTCCAGGAACCGGTCGACCAGGACCGGCCGGGAGGGGCTGATCTCGGTCGACTCGGCGATGTAGGCGGCGAGGCGGGTCTCCTCGTAGACGATCTCCATGCCGCGTCCGCCGAGGACGTAGGACGGGCGGACCAGGACCGGGTAGCCGATCTCGTCGGCGATGGCCTTGGCCTCGGTGAAGGTGGTGGCGGTGCCGTGCTTGGGGGCGGGCAGTCCGGCCTCGGCGAGGACCCGGCCGAAGGCGCCGCGGTCCTCGGCGGCGTGGATGGCCTCCGGGGAGGTGCCGACGATCGGTACGCCGTTGTCCTTGAGTGCCTGGGACAGGCCGAGCGGGGTCTGGCCGCCGAGCTGGACGATCACACCGGCGACCGGTCCGGCCTGCTGCTCGGCGTGGACGATCTCCAGGACGTCCTCCAGGGTGAGCGGCTCGAAGTAGAGCCGGTCGGAGGTGTCGTAGTCGGTGGAGACGGTCTCGGGGTTGCAGTTGACCATCACGGTCTCGTACCCGGCGTCGCTGAGCGCGAAGGAGGCGTGGACGCAGGAGTAGTCGAACTCGATGCCCTGGCCGATGCGGTTCGGGCCGGAGCCGAGGATGATCACGGCGGGCTTCTCGCGGGGCGCGACCTCGCTCTCCTCGTCGTAGGAGGAGTAGAAGTACGGGGTCTTCGCGGCGAACTCGGCGGCGCAGGTGTCGACGGTCTTGTAGACGGGGCGGATGCCGAGGGCGTGGCGGACCTCGCGGACGACGTCCTCGCGCAGCCCGCGGATCTCGCCGATCTGGTGGTCGGAGAAGCCGTGCCGCTTGGCCTCGGCGAGCAGGTCGGGGGTCAGCTCGGGCGCGGCGGCGAGTTCGTCCGCGATCTCCTTGATCAGGAAGAGCTGGTCGACGAACCAGGGGTCGATCTTCGTCGCCTCGAAGACCTCCTCCTGGGTGGCGCCCGCGCGGATGGCCTGCATGACGGTGTTGATCCGGCCGTCGGTGGGGCGTACGGCCTCGGCCAGCAGCGCGTCCTTGTCCGCGGAGGCACCGGGGGCGCCGGGAGTACCGGAGGTGCCGGGGGTGCCGACGAAGGTGAACTGGCTGCCCTTCTTCTCCAGCGAGCGCAGTGCCTTCTGGAACGCCTCGGTGAAGTTGCGGCCGATGGCCATGGCCTCGCCGACCGACTTCATGGTGGTGGTGAGGGAGGAGTCGGCGGAGGGGAACTTCTCGAAGGCGAAGCGGGGCGCCTTGACGACGACGTAGTCCAGGGTCGGCTCGAAGGACGCCGGGGTCTCCTGGGTGATGTCGTTGGGGATCTCGTCCAGGGTGTAGCCGACGGCGAGCTTGGCGGCGATCTTGGCGATGGGGAAGCCGGTCGCCTTGGAGGCGAGCGCCGAGGACCGGGAGACCCGGGGGTTCATCTCGATGACGATGACCCGGCCGTCCTCGGGGTCCACCGCGAACTGGATGTTGCAGCCGCCGGTGTCCACGCCGACCTCGCGGATCACGGCGATGCCGATGTCCCGCAGGGTCTGGTACTCGCGGTCGGTGAGGGTCATCGCGGGGGCGACGGTGATGGAGTCGCCGGTGTGGACGCCCATCGGGTCGAAGTTCTCGATGGAGCAGACGACTACGACGTTGTCGTGCTTGTCGCGCATCAGCTCCAGCTCGTACTCCTTCCAGCCGAGGATGGACTCCTCCAGGAGCACCTCGGTGGTCGGGGAGAGGGTGAGGCCCTGCCCGGCGATCCGGCGCAGTTCCTCCTCGTCGTGGGCGAAGCCGGAGCCGGCGCCGCCCATGGTGAAGGAGGGGCGGACCACGACGGGGTAGCCGCCGAGCTGCTCGACTCCGCCGAGGACGTCGTCCATGGAGTGGCAGATCACCGAGCGGGCGGACTCGCCGTGACCGATCTTGGCCTTGACCGCCTCCACGACCAGCTTGAACTGGTCGCGGTCCTCGCCCTTGTGGATCGCCTCGACGTTGGCGCCGATCAGCTCGACGCCGTACTTGGCGAGCACCCCGTTCTCGTGCAGCGAGATGGCGGTGTTGAGGGCGGTCTGGCCGCCGAGGGTGGGCAGCAGGGCGTCGGGGCGCTCCTTGGCGATGATCTTCTCGACGAACTCGGGGGTGATCGGCTCGACGTAGGTGGCGTCGGCGATCTCCGGGTCCGTCATGATCGTCGCGGGGTTGGAGTTGACGAGGACGACCCGCAGGCCCTCCGCCTTCAGCACCCGGCACGCCTGGGTGCCGGAGTAGTCGAACTCGGCTGCCTGGCCGATGACGATCGGGCCGGAGCCGATGACCAGGACGGACTGGATATCGGTGCGCTTAGGCACGCTGGCCCTCCATCAGGGATGTGAAGCGGTCGAACAGGTAGGCGGCGTCGTGCGGGCCGGCCGCCGCCTCGGGGTGGTACTGGACGCTGAACGCCGGGCGGTCCAGGAGCCGCAGTCCCTCCACCACGTTGTCGTTGAGGCAGACGTGGGAGACCTCGGCGCGGCCGTAGGGGGTGTCGGAGACCCGGTCGAGCGGGGCGTCGACGGCGAATCCGTGGTTGTGCGCGGTGACCTCGACCTTTCCGGTCGTACGGTCCTGCACGGGCTGGTTGATCCCGCGGTGGCCGTACTTCAGCTTGTAGGTGCCGAAGCCGAGGGCGCGGCCGAGGATCTGGTTGCCGAAGCAGATGCCGAACAGCGGGGTACCGCGCTCCAGCACCGCCCGCATCACGGAGACGGGGTGGTCGGCGGTGGCGGGGTCGCCGGGGCCGTTGGAGAAGAAGACCCCGTCGGGGGCGACGGCGTAGACGTCCTCGACGGTGGCCGTGGCGGGCAGGACGTGCACCTCTATGCCACGCTCGGCCATCCGGTGCGGGGTCATGCCCTTGATGCCGAGGTCCACGGCGGCGACCGTGAACCGCTTCTCGCCGATCGCGGGGACGACGTACGCCTGCTCGGTGGCGACCTCGGCGGAGAGGTCGGCGCCCTTCATCTCGGGGGCCTGGCGGACCTCGGCGAGCATGGTGCCCGCGTCGGGCAGCGCGTTGCCGGAGAAGATCCCGACGCGCATGGCGCCGCGCTCGCGCAGATGGCGGGTGAGGGCGCGGGTGTCGACGCCGGAGATGCCCACGACGCCCTGGCCGGCCAGTTCCTCGTCCAGCGAGCGGCGGGAGCGCCAGTTGGAGGGGACGCGCGCGGGGTCGCGGACGACGTATCCGGAGACCCAGATCCGCCGTGACTCGGCGTCCTCGTCGTTGACGCCGGTGTTGCCGATGTGCGGGGCGGTCATGACGACGACCTGGCGGTGGTACGACGGGTCGGTGAGGGTCTCCTGGTAGCCGGTCATGCCGGTGGAGAAGACGGCCTCGCCGAAGGTCACCCCCACGGCCCCGTAGGCACGGCCGCGGAAGATCCGGCCGTCCTCCAGGACGAGTACGGCGGGAGCCACCGGGTGCCGGTTCGAGGCCGCTCCCTGGTCGGAGGTTGTCATCGTGCGCCTTCCGTCTTCTTGATCATGTCGTTCAGGGCGTCGACCCACGCCGTGTGCTCGGCCGCCCGGTCGGAGCGGAACCCCGAGTCGATCAGCCGGTCGCCGTGCTGCCAGGTGACGATCAGCAGCCCGCCCTCGGTGAGCACCTTGCCCGCGATGCCCTTGTCCAGCCGGGCCTCGCGCAGCCGGTCCACCGGGACGAAGAAGTCGTTCGCGCCGGGGCGTACGACGTCCAGTCCGGCGTCGGTGAGGGTCAGCTCGGCGCGGCTGCGGGAGCCGAGGCCGTGGGCGACGATGCGGTCGAGCCAGTGGCCGGCCGTGGTGGAGCCGTGGTACCGGCCGCTCAGGGTCAGTCTCGTGGCGCCCGGGGAGTCCGGCGCGGTGGGCAGCTCGGGGAGGTCGCCCTGGAGGGTGCCGCGCCACTTCCAGCCCTCGCGCATCAGCCAGTAGACGAGGGCGACGAACAGGGCGAGGCCCACGACCCAGCCGATCCGGGCGGCCCAGTCGGTCACTTCGGCCGACTTCTGGTCGGCGGCCAGCGCGGGCAGGTCGGTGGTCAGGATGTTGAGAGGTGTCACGTGAGCTTCCCGTCGACGAGCGTCGCCTTGCCCCGCAGCCAGGTGTGGGTGACCCGGCCCGGCAGCTCACGACCCAGGTACGGGGTGTTGCGGCTGCGCGAGGCGAAGGCCGCGGGGTCCACCTGGCCACGGTATGCGGTGTCCACGAGCGTCAGGTTGGCGGGCTCACCCACCGAGACGGGGCGGCCCTGGCCCTCGGCCCGTCCGATCCGGGCCGGCGCGAACGACATCCGCTCGGCGACCCCGGCCCAGGTCAGCAGCCCGGTGTCCACCATGGTCTGCTGGACCACCGACAGCGCGGTCTCCAGACCGACCATACCCATGGCCGCCGCGGCCCACTCGCAGTCCTTGTCCTCGTGCGGGTGCGGGGCGTGGTCGGTGGCGACGATGTCGATGGTGCCGTCGGCGAGGGCCTCGCGCAGCGCGAGCACGTCCCGCTCGGTGCGCAGCGGCGGGTTGACCTTGTAGACCGGGTTGTACGACCGGACCAGCTCGTCGGTGAGGAGCAGGTGGTGCGGGGTGACCTCGGCGGTGACCCGGATGCCGCGGGACTTGGCCCAGCGGACGATCTCCACGGACCCGGCGGTGGAGAGGTGGCAGATGTGGACGCGGGAGCCGACATGCTCGGCGAGCAGGACATCCCGGGCGATGATCGATTCTTCGGCCACCGCGGGCCAGCCCCCGAGCCCCAGCTCGGCGGAGACGACGCCCTCGTTCATCTGGGCGCCCTCGGTCAGCCGGGGCTCCTGGGCGTGCTGGGCGACGACGCCGTCGAACGCCTTCACGTACTCCAGCGCGCGGCGCATCATCACGGCGTCGTCGACGCACTTGCCGTCGTCGGAGAAGACGGTGACGCCCGCCGCGGACTCGTGCATGGCGCCGAGTTCGGCGAGCTTCTTGCCCTCCAGGCCGACGGTGACGGCGCCGATCGGCTGGACGTCGCAGTAGCCGTGCTCGCGGCCCAGCCGGTAGACCTGCTCGACCACACCGGCGGTGTCGGCGACCGGGAAGGTGTTGGCCATGGCGAAGACGGTGGTGTAGCCGCCGGAGGCCGCCGCGCGGGTGCCGGTCAGCACGGTCTCGGAGTCCTCGCGGCCGGGCTCGCGCAGATGGGTGTGGAGATCGACCAGGCCGGGCAGCAGCACCCGGCCGGCGGCCTCCACGATCTCGGCGCCCTCGGCCGTGAGGCCCTGGCCGACGGCGGCGATCTCGGCGCCGTCGATCAGCACGTCCTGCGGCTCGCCGCCGAGCACCTGCGCGCCACGGATCAGGATCTTGCTCATGTGTCTTACTTCTCCTCGATGGCGGGGGCGGGGGCGGGGGCGGTGGCCGGGGCGGACGGGGTGGCGGTCCCGGGGGCGGTGCGGGCCGGGGTGACGGCGGGCTCGTTGCCGCCGAGCAGCAGGTAAAGGACGGCCATCCGGATGGAGACCCCGTTGGTGACCTGCTCGATCACAGTGCAGCGCGGGGAGTCGGCGACCTCGGCGGTGATCTCCATGCCGCGGACCATGGGGCCGGGGTGCATCACGATGGCGTGCTCGGGCATCCGGGCCATGCGGTCGCCGTCGAGGCCGTAGCGGCGGGAGTACTCGCGCTCGGTGGGGAAGAAGGCGGCGTTCATCCGCTCGCGCTGGACGCGGAGCATCATCACCGCGTCGGTCTTGGGGAGTGTGGCGTCGAGGTCGTAGCTGATCTCGCAGGGCCAGGTGCCGACGCCGACCGGGACCAGGGTGGGCGGGGCGACCAGGGTGACCTCGGCGCCGAGGGTGTGCAGCAGATCGACGTTGGAGCGGGCGACCCGGCTGTGCAGCACGTCACCGACGATCGTGATGTGCTTCCCGCTCAGGTCCTGGCCGAGCCCGGCGTCCCGGCCCACCAGCCGGCGGCGCATGGTGAAGGCGTCGAGCAGGGCCTGGGTGGGGTGCTGGTGGGTGCCGTCCCCGGCGTTGATGACGGCCGCGTCGATCCATCCCGAGGTGGCGAGCCGGTACGGGGCCCCCGACGCGCCGTGCCGGATGACGACGGCGTCGACGCCCATCGCCTCCAGGGTCTGGGCGGTGTCCTTGAGGGACTCGCCCTTGGAGACGCTGGAGCCCTTGGCGGAGAAATTGATGACATCAGCGGACAGCCGCTTCTCGGCGGCCTCGAAGGAGATCCGGGTCCGGGTGGAGTCCTCGAAGAAGAGATTGACGACGGTGCGACCGCGCAGGGTCGGCAGCTTCTTGATCGGCCGGTCCGCGACCCGGGCCATCTCCTCGGCGGTGTCGAGGATCAGCACGGCGTCGTCGCGGGTGAGGTCGGCGGCCGAGATGAGATGGGGCTGCATCTTCCAAGCTCCGTAAGACAGTTCGGTATCAGGAGAATTCGGGCAGGGCGGGCCGGGCTGCGGCGACGCCGGGCACAGCGGGGCCGGGCCGTACGAGCGGGTCGTACGCCGTCGGTTCGCTAGCGCCGCTCGCCCGCGGGGGCCTGCTTGACACCGAGCAGCACGGTGTCGCGACCGTCCTCCTCGGCGAGCTGGACCTTGACCGTCTCCCGCAGCGACGTCGGGAGGTTCTTGCCGACGTAGTCGGCGCGGATGGGGAGTTCGCGGTGGCCGCGGTCGACCAGGACGGCGAGTTGCACCGCGCGCGGGCGCCCGATGTCGTTCAGGGCGTCGAGGGCGGCGCGGATGGTGCGGCCGGAGAAGAGCACGTCGTCCACGAGGACGACGAGCCTGCCGTCGAGTCCGTCACCGGGGATCTCGGTGCGGGCGAGCGCCCTCGGCGGGTGCAGCCGCAGGTCGTCGCGGTACATGGTGATGTCCAGCGAGCCGCAGGGGACGGTGCGCTCGGTGATCTCTTCCAGTTTGACGGCGAGCCGGCGGGCGAGATGGACGCCGCGGGTCGGGATGCCGAGGAGCACCACGTCGTCGGCCCCCTTGGCGCGCTCGACGATCTCGTGGGCGATACGGGTCAGAACCCGTGCGATGTCGGGGCCCTCCAGAACGGGCCGCGCATCGGAGGTCTGGCTGTCCTGCTGCTTGTCCATACGAAACGGACCTCCTTCTCCGCCTCACGGGACGGACCTTAAAGGACGTCGGAATGTGCGCCGTCCACGCTATCAGGCCGCCCGGCGGCTCCGACGACACCCTGGGCGTGCTCCGGATCACTCCCGCGAACGACCTCGTGTCACCCGCTTGGCGCAACCCGGCGGCACTACCACGGAAGCGTCGGTGCGGACCATTCGGCTTGACGGAGCAGAGTAACGCTGCGTAACCTCACAGTGAGTTACCAGCCGCGCGGCCCGGCACCCGAGCCGACCGCGTAGACACAGTGCCGGGGAGCTATATGTCCAGCGAATACGCCAAACAGCTCGGGGCCAAGCTCCGGGCCATCCGCACCCAGCAGGGCCTTTCCCTCCACGGTGTCGAGGAGAAGTCCCAGGGCCGCTGGAAGGCCGTGGTGGTCGGGTCGTACGAGCGCGGTGACCGCGCCGTGACCGTGCAGCGCCTCGCCGAGCTGGCGGACTTCTACGGAGTGCCGGTGCAGGAACTGCTGCCGGGCACCACGCCGGGCGGCGCCGCCGAGCCCCCGCCCAAGCTGGTCCTGGACCTGGAGCGGCTCGCCACGGTCCCGGCCGAGAAGGCGGGCCCCCTCCAGCGGTACGCCGCCACGATCCAGTCCCAGCGCGGCGACTACAACGGCAAGGTCCTCTCGATCCGCCAGGACGACCTGCGCACCCTCGCCGTGATCTACGACCAGTCCCCCTCGGTCCTCACCGAGCAGCTGATCAGCTGGGGCGTCCTGGACGCGGACGCGCGCCGCGCGGTCTCCCACGTCGAGGAGAGCTGAGCGAGTCTCACCAGACCCAGCAGAAACGTACCGCCTCGGGTTTTTCCGGGCGTGCGGGGCGTTTCTGGCCCCTTCCGGGCATAAAAGGGCCCCCAGCCGGAGCTGGGGGCCCTTTGCGATGCCCGGGGCGCTGGGCGCCCTCTGGTGCGGTGTTGTGGCGCCGGTGGTGGCTGGTGATGCCGCTGCCGGTGCTTGCTGGGGCCGGTGGCTGGTGGGGCCGGTGGCTGTGGTGCTGCCGGCGCCTGCTTTGTGCCGGGGCGGGGGGGGCGGGGGTCGGCGCTTTCCGGGTGCCGGTCCCGGTCGGGTGGCGGTCCCTGCCGGGTGCCGGTCCCTGGTGGGTGGCGGTCCCGGTCGGGAGTGCGGGTCCCTGCTGAGGGGTGATGCCGGTGGCGGTGCCGGTCGCCGGCGGGTGCCGGGTTCCGGTGCCTTCCGGGGTGCAGGTCCCTGCCGGTCCTGATGCCTTCCGGTCCTGGTGTGCTGTGCGGTCCTGGTGTGCTTTCCGGAGGCCGAAGGTGGGCCGAGGGTCGGCCCGCCCGTGCCCGGTTCCGGTGGCTTCCGGGGCCGGGGTGGGCCGGTGCCCGGGTCGGTCCCCGGTGCCTGTCCGGGACGGGACGTCGGGGTCGATGCTCGGACCGGACGGGGCGGGTGGTGCGGGGTGCGTGCGGGGAACCGCGCGAACGATCACACCCACGCGCGGTGGCTCACCCACCCCGTCCCGGACGGCGCCCCGGGCCCGGAGCACCTACACTTCGCGTCGCAGTGAGGGCTTCAGTTCCTTGAAACGGCCCAGCAGCCCGTTCACGAAGGCGGGCGACTCGTCCGTCGAGAACTCCTTGGCCAGCTGCACCATCTCGTCCAGCACCACCGCGTCCGGCGTACCGTCCACCCAGATCAGCTCGTACGCGCCAAGGCGCAGGATGTTGCGGTCCACGACCGGCATCCGGTCCAGCGTCCAGCCGACGGCGTACTGAGCGATCAGCTCGTCGATCCGGCGCGCGTGCTCCGCGTACCCCTCGACCAGCTCCATCGTGTACTCGCTCACCGGCGGCTGCCGCGTGTCGGACCGGGAGTGCCGGATCCAGTCCGCGAGCACCGTCAGGACATCGGCGCCGCGCTGATCACCTTCGAAGAGGATCTGGAAGGCGCGCTTGCGGGCCGTGTTGCGGGCAGCCACGGTTAGCTGTTCACCCGGCCGAGGTAGTCGCCGGAGCGGGTGTCGACCTTGATCTTCTCACCGGTGGTGATGAAGAGCGGGACCTGGATCTCGTAACCGGTCTCCAGCTTGGCGGGCTTGGTGCCACCGGTGGAGCGGTCGCCCTGGATGCCGGGCTCGGTCTCGGCGATGTTCAGCTCGACGGCGGTCGGCAGCTCCACGAAGAGCACGCTGCCGTCGTGCTGCGCGACGGTGGCCTCGAAGCCCTCGATCAGGAAGTTCGCGGCGTCACCGACGGTCTTCCGGTCGATGTGCAGCTGGTCGTAGGTCTCCATGTCCATGAAGACGAAGTACTCGCCGTCCATGTAGGAGAACTGCATGTCGCGCTTGTCGACGGTGGCCGTCTCGACCTTGACGCCGGCGTTGAAGGTCTTGTCGACCACCTTGCCGGACAGCACGTTCTTGAGCTTGGTGCGCACGAATGCCGGGCCCTTGCCGGGCTTGACGTGCTGGAACTCTACGACGGACCAGAGCTGGCCGCCGTCGAGCTTGAGCACCATGCCGTTCTTGAGGTCGTTCGTGGAAGCCACGGTTGCTTCAATCTCCTGGACTGACGTGGACGACCCCGGGGCACGCGCCTACAACGCGAGCAGCTCCTTGGTCGTGATGGTAAGTAGCTCGGGACCGCCGTCCGCCTCGGGGCGGACGACGAGCGTGTCATCGATCCGGACACCGCCCCGGCCCGGGAGGTGGACCCCCGGTTCGACGGTGACCGGCACGCAGGCATCCAGTTTACCCATGGCCGCGGGGGCGATCTGCGGGTCCTCATGGATTTCGAGCCCGACACCGTGTCCGGTGAGCGCGGCGAGGCCCGAGCCGTACCCGGCCGAGTCCAGCACCTGGCGGGCCGCCCGGTCCACGTCCCGGTAGGCCGCGCCGGGCGCGAGCGACTCCCGACCGGCCCGCTGCGCCGCGAAGACCAGGTCGTACAGCTCGATCTGCCACTCCGCGGGCGAGGTGCCGATGACGAAGGTGCGGCCGATCTCGCAGCGGTAGCCGCGGTAGGTCGCGCCCAGACAGACGGAGAGGAAGTCGCCCTCCTCCACCCGGCGGTCGGTGGGCCGGTGGCAGCGGCGGCCGGCGTTGGGGCCGGTGGCGACGGAGGTGGCGAAGGCGGGGCCGTCGGCGCCGTGGTCCACCAGCCGGCGCTCCAGCTCCAGGGCCAGATGGCGTTCGGTGCGGCCGACCAGGATGGACTCCAGCAGCTCGCCGAGGGCCTGGTCGGCGATCTCGGCGCCGATGCGCAGGGCGGAGATCTCCTCCTCGTCCTTGACGATCCGCAGTTGCTCCACGGCGCCACCGACGTCGCCCAGCCGCAGCCGTGGGGCGACCGAGCCGATGGCGCGGTGCCGGGCGACGGTGAGGTGGTGCTCCTCCACGGCGAGGGAGTCGGCGCCCTGGGCCTCGGCGAGCCCGGCCGCCGCGACCGCCGGGTCACCGCCGGGGCCGGTCAGGGTATGCAGTGTCAGCGCCTCGTCGGGGCGGCCGTCACCGGCCCGCTCGTCCGGTGGCCCCGCGCAGACCAGCACGTCCTCGTGCTTGCCGAGCAGCAGCACAGCGCCCTGCGGGGCGGCGCCGGCGAGGTAGCGCACATTGGCGGGGCGGGAGACCAGGGCGGTCGCGCTGCCGCTGGCGTTGCTGCGTTCCCTCAGGCGGGTTCGGCGGGTGGCGTACACCTCTGACATGTGTCGAGCGTAGGAGGATTGCCGGTTTTATGCCGGTTGGGGTGCGCCGATGGGGGCCGCGGGAGGCCACGGGGCGGGGGGGGCGTCGGGGTATGTGGGTGGTGGTGGGGTGCGGGGGGCACGGGCGTGGGGTGCGGGGCGGGGTGCGTGGGGGTGCGGGGGTCACGGCCGTGAGGCTGAGTGGTCGTGGTCGCGGGGCTGCGGGGTCATAGCCCGTGCGCTGCGGGATCACTGCGCGGGAGTGCGGGTGTTACGGCTGGGGCCGGCCAGCGGGATCACGGCCGCGGGGCAGCGCGGTCGTGGGCGCGGGACCGGTGGGGTCATAGCCGTGGGCTGCCGAGATCGCGGCCACAGGGCTACGGATGCACCGGCACGGGGCTTCGTGGTCGTAGGCCCCGGGACTGCGCAGTCGTGGGCGCCAGGGCTGCGTGACCCAGCCATGCGACTGCGGCGCCAGCGTCACGAGCCTGCGGTGTCACTGCCCTGCTGCCGCGGAGCCGTGGTGACAGTGCTGCCGCGCCCCGGTCGCCTGGGCTGCCGGATCTCTGCGCGGACTGCGGGTATTACGGCCCCGTGGCAGCGCGGGTCGTGGGCGTCGGGGCCAGGTCATAGCCATGGGTTGGCCGGAATCACGGCCACACGGTGCTGCGGATGTCGCGGCGCGGGACCGCGCGGTCGTGGGTGCCAAGGCTGCGTGACACGCCCTGCGGCTGCTGCGTCGACGGCGCGGGGCTGCGGTCTCACAGCCGTGCGGCTGCGGTGACGTGGTGACGGCGCTGCTGTGCACCCGCCGTCGTCGACCCCAATGGCACGTGCCGTGGGCGCCTGCGTGGTTCTCGTACGCGGTCCTGCATTCCGTTCGCCTTGGCAGACCGCCCGCGTAGCCCTCCCGTGCCCCCGAAGGCCGGCGTCCGACAGGACGGCCCTACCAGTTCGGGGGGCTCGCTATTGATCGGGCGAGGACTTCGTTGAGGACCCGGGCCGTGCCGGGGACGTCCAACTGGGAGTTGTCGATGATCGGGAGGCCCGAGCCGTACCAGCCGGCCATCCGGCCATGGATGCGGGCCACCTCCTCGTCCCCGAGGCGGCGATTCCCGGAGCGTTCGGCATTGCGCTCCAGGACGATCTCCAGGCCGGGAAGGAGGACGACGGGCAGCAGCCCGGGTCCCACATGGCGCTTCCAGCCGCCGAGGCCGACCACCGGACGGTCGGGGAAGACGGCGTCGTCGAGGATGCAGGAGATCCCGTTGGCCAGGAAGTTGCGCGCGGCGAAGCCGCAGGTGCGGCGGGCCAGGCGGTACTGGGCCTCGGAGTGGTCGTTCCATCCGGACTGCGGGTCGGCGAATCCGGAGCGGACCCATTCGCGGACGTCGTCCAGGCTGATGTGCGCGGTCGGGACCCGGCGGTGGTCGGCCCAGTACTTGGCGACGCTGGTCTTCCCGGCTCCGGCGGGGCCGATGAGGAGCACGGCGAGCGTGGTCGCCGTCGGATCCGGCACGGCGGCGGCCGGAGGCGCGCTGGGCATGCCGACGGGGCCGCCGGGCGGCAGCGTCACATGGCCGGTGGTCTCGGGGACCGGCGGACCGGGGGGATGCGGCGGGGGCGGCACCCGGCCGGGGACAGGTGCGGTGAAGCCGGGTGCGGGCGGGGGCGGCGGCACCGGGGCGGAGCCGTGCGGTACCGGGCCGGACCCGGGCCGTGCGGGGCCGGACCCTTGCGGCGCGGGGCCGGACCCTTGCGGAACACGCCCAGAACCCTGCGGAACAGGTCCGGACCCCTGCGGGAGATGCCCAGAACCCGGCGAAACAGGTCCGGGCCCCTGCGGTACATGCCCAGAACCCGGCGGAACACGCCCGGAACCCGGCGGAACAGGCCGAGACCCTTGCGGAACGGGGCCAAGGCCCTGCGGTGTCCGGCCGGGCGGCTGTCGTAGGCCCTCGGGGGGCTGTGGGTGGTGCCCGGTGGGGGACCAGTCGGCGGCCGGTCCCTGCCCCGGCCGGCGGGGCGGCAGCGGAGACCCCACTGCGTGCTGCATCCGGTGCCACTCCGTCTCGTCGTTCTCGGCGCGTGCGCCCCGGGCGGACTGCGTCACCCTGCGGCCCCCGCGCGACAGGGGATGGGTTGCGGCGGCAGGGCACGGGACCCCACCGCTACCGAACGGTACCGTCCCCGGACACCCTTTGGTGAACGCCCGGGAACGGCCCCGTGTGCCCGTCGCCACTCGGCTGGACGGACGGATGGAACAGTCGGGTACTTACTCCCCCACCTCGCCGTACGCGGCGAGGAGCACGGCCGGATCGGGGCCTTCGAGCACGGTCGGCTTGGCCAGCCCGTCCAGCACGATGAAGCGGAGCAGGTCACCGCGGGACTTCTTGTCGACCTTCATCGTCTCCAGCAGCCGGGGCCACTGGTCGTAGCGGTAGTGCAGGGGCAGCCCGACCGACTCCAGGATCGTGCGGTGCCGGTCGGCCGTGGCGTCGTCCAGCCGGCCCGCGACCCGGCCGAGTTCGGCGGCGAAGTGCATGCCGACGGCGACCGCGGCGCCGTGCCGCCACTGGTAGCGCTCGTTCTTCTCGATGGCGTGGGCGAGGGTGTGGCCATAGTTCAGGATCTCCCGCAGGCCGGACTCCTTCAGATCCGAGGAGACCACCTCCGCCTTGACCTTGATGGACCGTTCGATCAGCTCGGCGGTGTGCGGACCCGACGGGCTGCGCGCGCCCTCCGGGTCGGACTCGATCAACTCCAGGATCGCCGGGTCGGCGATGAAGCCGGCCTTGATGATCTCGGCGAGCCCGGACACGTAGTCGTTGACCGGCAGCGAGTCCAGGGCGGCGAGGTCGCACAGCACACCCACGGGCGGGTGGAAGGAGCCCACCAGGTTCTTGCCCTCGGCCGTGTTGATGCCGGTCTTGCCGCCGATCGCGGCGTCCACCATGCCGAGCACGGTGGTCGGGATCGCGATCCAGCGCACCCCGCGCAGCCAGGTCGCGGCCACGAACCCGGCGAGGTCGGTGGTGGCGCCGCCGCCGACGCCCACGATCACGTCCGAGCGGGTGAAGCCGGACTGTCCGAGCGCCTTCCAGCAGTAGGCGGCGACCTCGGCGGTCTTGGCCTCCTCCGCGTTGGGCACCTGGACGGCGATCGCCTCGAAGCCCTGCCCGGCCAGGTCGGCGCGGAGCGCGTCCCCGGTCTCGGCGAGCGCCTCGGGGTGCAGTACGGCGACCCGCTTGGTCCGCTCACCGATCAGCCCGGCGAGTTCACCGAGGAGCTGACGGCCCACCAGGACCTCGTACGGCTCGCTGCCCGCGCTGCCGCCGACCTGGATCCGGGTCACCGACGCTGTCACCGCTTCCTCCTGCCGCTGCGCCGGGGCGTTCCCGGCCTGCGCGTTCGTCAGGCCCAGGGCGTCCTGCACGTCCTGGGTGACCTCTTCGGGCGTCCGCCCGTCCGTGGCCACCACCTGTGCGGCCACCCCTTCGTACAGATGGCGCCGGGCCTCCATGAGTTCCCGCCACTGCTTGCGCGGATTGATCGCGAGCAGCGGGCGGGCGGCGTTGAGCCCGGTGCGCCGGACCGCTTCCTCCACGTCCATCGACAGATACACGACCGGCCGGCCCGAGAGGTTCGCCCGGGTGTCGGGGTCGAGGACCGCGCCGCCGCCGAGCGCGAGCACTCCGGTGTGCTCGGCGAGGGCCCGCCGGACGGACTCCTTCTCGATCGCGCGGAAGGCGGCCTCGCCGTCCTCCACGAAAATGTCCGCGATCGGGCGGCCCTGGGTGGCCACGATGTCGGCGTCCGTGTCCCGGAACGCCACCCCGAGCCGCTCGGCGAGCAGTTCGCCCACGGTGGACTTGCCGACCCCCATCGGGCCGACCAGCACCACCGAGGGGCCGGTCATCGGATCGCCAGATGGTCGAGGTACGAGGTCACGTTGCGGCGGGTCTCGGTCACGCTGTCGCCGCCGAACTTCTCGGCCACCGCGTCGGCGAGGACCAGCGCGGTCATCGCCTCGGCGACGATCCCGGCCGCGGGCACGGCGGAGACGTCGGAGCGCTGGTGGTGGGCCTGGGTGGCCTCGCCCGTGGTCACATCGACGGTGCGCAGGGCGTGCGGCACGGTCGCGATCGGCTTCATCGCCGCCCGCACCCGCAGCAGCTCACCGGTGGAGAGTCCGCCCTCGGTGCCGCCGGAGCGGCCGGAGACCCGCCGGATGCCCTCCGGAGTGCCCACGATCTCGTCGTGCGCCTTCGAACCCGGCACCCGCGCCAGGTCGAAGCCGTCGCCGACCTCGACGCCCTTGATCGCCTGGATGCCCATCAGCGCCGCGGCCAGCCGGGCGTCCAGGCGCCGGTCCCAGTGCACGTGCGAGCCGAGTCCGACGGGGACGCCGTACGCCAGCACCTCGACCACACCGCCGAGGGTGTCGCCGTCCTTGTGGGCCTGGTCGATCTCCGCGACCATCGCCTTGGACGCGTCGGCGTCCAGGCAGCGCACCGGGTCCTCGTCCAGTCGCGCCACGTCGTCGGGCGTCGGGTAGATCCCCTTCGGGGCCTTGGCGCCCGCCAGCTCCACCACATGGCTGACGATCTCGATCCCGGCCGTCTCCTTGAGGTACGACCGCGCCACCGCGCCCAGCGCGACCCGCGCCGCCGTCTCGCGGGCGCTCGCGCGCTCCAGGATCGGCCGGGCCTCGTCGAAGCCGTACTTCTGCATCCCGGCGAGGTCGGCGTGGCCGGGCCGCGGCCGGGTCAGCGGGGCGTTGCGGGCCAGGCCGGCCAGCACCTCCGGGTCGACCGGGTCGGCGGCCATCACCTGCTCCCACTTGGGCCACTCGGTGTTGCCGACCATGACGGCGACCGGCGAGCCCAGGGTCAGCCCGTGCCGGACTCCGCCGAGGAAGGTGACCTCGTCCCGCTCGAACTTCATCCGCGCACCGCGTCCATAGCCGAGCCGCCGCCGCGCCAGGTGGTCCGCCACCATGTCCGTGGTGATCGGCACTCCGGCGGGAAGTCCCTCCAGCGTCGCCACGAGTGCGGGACCGTGGGACTCCCCCGCGGTCAGCCAGCGCAACCTGCTCAACGGTGCTCCTCAGTGTTCGCGCCTTGCACTGCCCCGCGTACGCGTCTCCTCGCGTACCGCGACGGCGACCGGGTGCGCGGCCCGGACCCGCCACCCCGATCCTCCCACGCCCCCACCCCGAACCGACCGCCGGTCCATCAGGCGGACGCCCGCGAACCGGTTCCGTGGCGCGGACACGACCTGGGGCCTGTCGTTCGCTTCCGTGGCGCGGACACGACCTGGGGCCTGTCGTTCGGATCATCCCGGCGGCGCGGGATCCGCCCAGCCGAGCAGCACCGTTTGCCACAGCCAGGCTGACCCACACGACAGTCCCTAGCGCTCGGCCAGTGCCCTCTCCCCCGCGGTCCGCATCGCGGCCAGGGGGGCCGGGGTGCGGCCCGTCATCCGCTCCACCTGGAGTACGGCCTGGTGGACCAGCAGGTCGAGGCCGCTGACGACGGCGCCGCCGTACGCCGACCAGCGGGCGGCGAGGGTGGTGGGCCAGGGGTCGTAGAGGACGTCGAAGAGGGCGGCGGGGCGTTCGGGGACGGCCGCGGCGAGGGCGTCGGTCGCGCCCGCCGGGGTGGTGGCCACGACCAGGGGCGCGTGCAGCGCGCGCTCGGCCCGTGCCCAGTCCTCGACCCGTACCTCCATCCCCAGCCGCTCGGCCCACTCCCGCATCTCGGCGGCGCGGGACGTGCTGCGGACGTAGGCCGTGACCTCCCCGGAGCAGATCCGGGAGAGCGCGGCGAGCGCCGAGGAGGCGGTGGCGCCGGCCCCGAGGATCGCGGCGGAGTCGACCTTGTCGATACCGTGCTCCCTGAGCGCGGCGATCATGCCGGGGATGTCGGTGTTGTCGCCGCTCCGGCGGCCGTCCTCGGTGAGGACGACGGTGTTCACCGCGTCGACCGAGGCCGCCGTCGGGCTGATCTCGTCCAGCAGCGGTATCACCGCCCGCTTCAGCGGCATGGTCAGCGACAGCCCCGCCCACTCGGGGCCGAGCGTCCCGAGGAACTCGGGCAGCGCCACCTCGTCCACCTCGAAGCGGTCGTACGTCCACCCCTCCAGGCCCAGCGCGGTGTACGCGGCGCGGTGCAGCACCGGGGAGAGGGAGTGGGCGATCGGCGAGCCGAGCACGGCGGCCCTGTGCGCCCCGGACATCAGTCGCGCCTCGACGCGTTGAACTTCTCGACCAGCCGCTCGTGCTCCTCGATGGTCGTGGCGAACTCCGTCTTGTCCATGCCGTCGGTGGCGACGAAGTACATCCAGCCGTCCTCCGTCGGGTTCATCGCGGCCTTGAGGGCCTCGTCGCCCGGGTTGCCGATCGGGCCGGGCGGCAGCCCCTCGTTGGTGTACGTGTTGTACGGGTCCGGGTTGCTGTTGATCTCCGACGAGGAGATGTCGATCTTGCTCTGGCCCTTGAGGTAGTTGAAGGACGAGTCGAACTGAAGTTCGCGATTCGTCTCGGTGTTGTCCTCTTTGAGGCGGTTGTAGACGACCTCGGCCATCTTGCGGAAGTCGTCGTGCGTCTTGCCCTCGGCCTGGACCAGGCTGGCGACGGTGACCAGTTCCCAGGGGTTCTCCAGCCCGAGGCTCTCGGCGCGTTTGGTGACGCCCAGCTCCTCGTACCGGTTGTTGGCCCGCTCGACCATCTGCTTGAGCACGTCCACGGGCTTCTGCCCCTTGGCGACGGCGTAGCTGGACGGGTAGAGGAAGCCTTCGAGCGGGTCCTTGACCTTCTTGTGGCCGACGGCCCAGTCGGGCAGCCCGAGGTCCTTCCACTGCTTCTTGGCGACCTCGGCCGTGGTGCCGTCCTCGACCTCCAGCCGCTTGTCGATCAGCTCGTAGATCTCGATGTTGCGCTTGCCCTCGGCGATGATCAGGTTGCTGCGGCTCGCCGGGGTGAGCATCATCTTGACGGCGCTGTCCGCGGACATCTCTCTCTCCAGGGTGTACACACCGTCCTGGATGGTCTTGCCCTCGGGGTTGCTCTCCTGCGCCGCCACGAACGCGTCGACGCTCTTGACGACCCCCGCCTTCTTCAGCTCCTGCCCAATGATGTAACCGCCGGCGCCATTGGGGATCGTGACCGTGACCTGCTCACCGTTGCCCGACCCCGCGAAGTCCGGAGCCTCGCCGAAGCGGTCCTGGTAGAACTGGAGGCCGAAGTAGCCGACGCCCGCGGCGCCGCCGCCGAGGACCAGCGCGACCACCAGGCACGCGCAGCCGTTGCGGCTCTTCTTGGGCTTGGCGCCCCGGCCGCGCCGCTCGCCGCGACCGCCCCGGTCGGCGCGTCTGCCGCCGTCCCGGGAGTCGCCCTCGTCCGCGTCGTCCTGCGCGAAGAAGGCGTTGTCGTCCTGCTCCGGCTCGGGGTCCCAGTCGGTGCGCGGCTCGGGTTCGGCGCGGCGCCGGGCGGGGGGCTCGGGCGGCGGGTAGGCGTCCGGGGTGTTGTAGAAGTCGGGCTGGTCACCGCCGTACGCGGCGCCCTGCTGAGCGTAGGGGTCGGTCGGGTCACCGGTGTAGGGCAGCTGCTGGTGGTTGCCGGTGCCCCAGCCGTCGTCGTACTGCTGGCCCTGCTGTCCTTGCTGGCCCTGCTGGCCCTGTGGGACCTGCTGGGCCTGCTGTCCTTGCTGGGTGCCCTGATCGCCGTAGTACTGCTGGTCGTAGGAGGGCGGGTACGGCTGCTGCTGGTCGTAGCCCGGCTGGCCGTAGCCCTGCTGGCCACCGGCCCAGTCGTCGTACTGCTGCGGCTGCTGCGGGTAGTGCTGCTGGCCGCCGTAGGCAGGCTGCTGAGCCACAGGGGCCTGCTGCTGCCCTTCCCATCCGCCGTCCCCGTACAACGGGTCCTCCGGATGCCACGGTTCGGAGCCTGGGCCCCGGCCATATTCAGTCATCGATCCCCTAGAGCCGCGAGGCGGTGGGGCGCGGTGCCCGAAGGCCCGGTTCCCGTTCCGCCTCTCCTGTGCGGAGGCTGTTCGAATGCCGCCGCCCGCGCGGAACGTTACCGTATCGCGATCAGATGACCACTTCGACGCCCTCGCCGGGGGGTTTACCTGACACCCGTTCGGATTCCAGTGCCTGCTGAAGGATGATCACAGCGGCGGCCTGGTCGATGATCGAACGGCCCTTCCTGGCCTTCACGCCCGAGGCGCGCAGCCCCTGCCCGGCCGTGACCGTGGTCATCCGCTCGTCCACCAGCCGGACCGGCACCGGTGCGATGCCCCGGGCCAGCTCCTGGGCGAAGCCGCGGACCTTGGCCGCCGCCGGGCCCTCGCCCCCCTTGAGGGAGCGAGGGAGGCCGACGACCACCTCGATCGGCTCGTACTCCTCGATGAGCTGCCGCAGCCGGCGGTGGGCCGCCGGGACGTCCCGGCCGGGCACCGTCTCGACCGGTGTGGCGAGGATCCCGCCGGGGTCGCAGGAGGCGACCCCGATCCGGGCGTCCCCGACGTCGATCGCGAGGCGGCGTCCGGTGCGCATTATTTGGCAGACTCCGCGACCAGGCGCTCCACGGCGGCGACGGCGTCACCGACGGCGGCCGGGTTCTGGCCGCCGCCCTGGGCGACGTCGGGCTTGCCGCCACCGCCGCCACCGAGGGTCTTGGCGGCGGTGCGGACCAGGTCACCGGCCTTGAGTCCGCGCTCACGGGCGGCCTCGTTGGTGGCGATGACCGTGAGGGGCTTGCCGCCCACGGTGCTGAACAGGGCGACGACGACAGCCCGGCCGCCCTGGATCCGGCCCCGTACGTCGAGGACGAGCTTGCGCAGGTCGTCGGCGGTGGTGCCGTCGGGGACCCGGCCGGTGACAACGGCGACGCCGTTGACGTCCTTGGCGGACTCGGCGAGCCCCGCGGCGGCCTGGAGCACCTTCTCGGCGCGGAACTTCTCGATCTCCTTCTCGGCGTCCTTCAGCCGGCCGAGCATGCCGGAGACCTTCTCGGGCAGATCCTCCGGCCGGCCCTTGAGCAGTTCGGTCAGCTGGTTGACGACCGTGTGCTCACGGGCGAGGAAGTGGTAGGCGTCCACCCCGACGAGGGCCTCGATCCGGCGCACGCCCGAGCCGATGGACGACTCGCCGAGCAGCTTGACCAGACCGAGCTGGGCGGTGTTGTGCACATGGGTGCCGCCGCACAGCTCCTTGGAGAAGTCGCCGATGGTGACCACCCGCACCCGGTCGCCGTACTTCTCGCCGAACTCGGCGATGGCGCCCTGCTTCTTGGCCTCCTCGATGCCCATGACCTCGGCGCTGACGTCGAGGTCGCGGGCGAGCACCTCGTTGATCTTCTGCTCGACGTCGGTCATCACGGCCGTCGGCACGGCGGACGGGGAGCCGAAGTCGAAGCGGAAGCGGCCGGGCTGGTTCTCGGAACCGGCCTGGGCGGCCGTCGGGCCGAGGGCGTCGCGCAGGGCCTGGTGGGTGAGGTGGGTGGCGGAGTGGGCGCGGGCGATGGAGTGCCGGCGCCGGGCGTCGATGGTGGCCTGGGCCTTGGCGCCGACGGTGACCTCGCCGACCTGCACGACGCCCTTGTGGACGTAGACCCCCGGTACCGGCTTCTGGCAGTCGCGGATCTCGATGACGGCTCCGGAGTCGGCCCTGATCCGGCCGGTGTCGCCGATCTGGCCGCCGCCCTCGGCGTAGAACGGGGTGCGGTCGAGCACGATCTCGACCTCGTCGCCCTCGGTGGCGGCGGGCGAGGAGAGCCCGTCCACGAGGATGCCGACGATGGTGGACTCGCCCTCGGTGGAGGTGTATCCGATGAACTCGGTCTCGCCGGCCGTGTCGGCGATCTCCCGGTAGGCGCCCATGTCGGCGTGGCCGGTCTTCTTGGCCCTGGCGTCGGCCTTGGCGCGCTCCCGCTGCTCCTTCATCAGGCGGCGGAAGCCGTCCTCGTCCACGGACAGGCCCTGTTCGGCGGCCATCTCCAGGGTGAGGTCGATCGGGAAGCCCCAGGTGTCGTGGAGCAGGAACGCCTTGTCGCCGGCGAGGACGGTGCCGCCGGCGGCCTTGGTCTCGGTGACGGCGGTGTCCAGGATGTTGGTGCCGGACTTCAGCGTCTTGAGGAAGGCGTTCTCCTCGGCGACGGCGACCTTCTCGATCCGCTCGCGGTCGGTGACCAGCTCCGGGTACTGACGGCCCATCATCTCGATGACGGTGTCGACCAGTTCCTTCACGACCGGGCCGGTGGCGCCGAGCAGCCGCATGTTGCGGATGGCGCGGCGCATGATGCGGCGCAGCACATAGCCGCGGCCCTCGTTGCCGGGGGTGACGCCGTCGCCGATGAGCATGACCGAGGTCCGCATGTGGTCGGTGACCACGCGCAGGGAGACGTCCGAGTCATGGGCGTCGCCGTAGGCCACGCCGGTCAGTCCGGTGGCCTGGTCGATGACGGCCATCGAGGTGTCGATCTCGTACATGTTCTGCACGCCCTGCAGAATCATGGCGAGGCGTTCCAGGCCGAGGCCGGTGTCGATGTTCTTGCTGGGCAGGTCGCCGAGGATCTCGAAGTCCTCCTTGGAGGTGCCCTCGCCGCGCTCGTACTGCATGAAGACCAGGTTCCAGATCTCCACGTAGCGCTCGTCGTTGACGGCGGGGCCGCCCTCCTCGCCGAACTCCGGTCCCCGGTCGTAGTTGATCTCGGAGCAGGGGCCGCAGGGGCCGGGGACGCCCATGGACCAGTAGTTGTCCTTCTTGCCGAGGCGCTGGATGCGCTCGGCGGGGACGCCCACGACGTCGCGCCAGATACGCTCGGCCTCGTCGTCCTCCAGGTAGACGGTGATCCACAGGCGCTCCGGGTCGAGCCCGTAACCGCCCTTGTCCTGGGGCGAGGTGAGCAGCTCCCAGGCCAGGGTGATGGCGCCTTCCTTGAAGTAGTCGCCGAAGGAGAAGTTGCCGCACATCTGGAAGAAGGTGCCGTGCCGGGTGGTCCTGCCGACCTCTTCGATGTCCGGGGTGCGCACGCACTTCTGGACGCTGGTGGCGCGGGTGTAGGGCGGCTTGACCTCGCCCAGGAAGTAGGGCTTGAAGGGGACCATGCCGGCCGGGACGAGGAGCAGAGTCGGGTCGTCCGCGATGAGCGACGCCGAAGGGACGACGGTGTGCCCGCGCTCCTCGAAGAAGCTCAGCCAGCGGCGGCGGATCTCAGCCGACTCCATCAGTGGTCCTCATTCCGGTTGTGCGAATCCCCCGGGTGCGGGTCCGTGGGGTTCGTCTGGTTCGTTTCGTTCGGGGGGAGCGGGGGCGTCGCACTGTCGATGACGTACGTCTTGGTCCCGTTGTGGTTCTCGATGGCGGTGTACCGCCGGGGCGCGGGGAGCCGGGGTTCCTCACGGATGCCGAGCGCGTCCTCCAGTTCGGCCTCCCGCCGGGCCATGCCGTCGCGGACGTCGAGCGCGAAGCCCACTGCCCGGTCGCGCAGTTGGCGGCCGGTGTCGACCGCCTTGTTGGCCGCGGTCGCTGCGAGGCTCTCCGGAGTGAGCTGCTTCAGCTTGCGATTGACCTTGGTGGTGGCCCACACGCCGGCGGCGACGCCGCTGGTGAACCAGAAGGTACGACGGAACATCGCTGGCTCTCAGTCCCTCTTTCCGCGGCCGGCCCGCCTCGCCCGGCGCGCGGCCGGGACGGTGCGGCCCACGATCACATGGCCCTGGTCCCTGTCGGACGCGCCGGACGCGTCGTCCCCTTTGCGTCCGCCGAGCGCGCGGCGCACCCCGTAGCCGAACGCGGCCACCTTGACGAGGGGGCCGCCGAAGGTGGAGGCGACGGTCGTGGAGAGCGCGGAGGCGTTCGACGTGACCTCCTGGACGTCGGTGGCGATCGCGTCGACCCGGTCGATCTGGGTCTGTGCGGAGCGCACCGCCGAGGAGGCGTCCGCGAGGAGCGGTACCGCCTGGTCGGTCACGTCCGCCACGAGCTTGGTGGTCGCCTTGAGCGTCTGGGCCAGCCTCGCCAGTGCCACCGCGAGGAAGGAGACCAGGATCGCCCAGAAGACGGCCACCAGGATCCCGGCCACCTCTCCACCGGACACTGCGCACCCGCTCCCTGAACCGTGCTGAACATCGAAAAAGTCGTGCACCGAGCCTATCGCGCCGGGAATGCGGCTCCGTACCGGATTACTGTCCGGCGCGCAGCGGAACGCGCGAGATCGGAGGAAGCGATTGTACGCAGTGATTACGCTTCAGTACGCTCCGTGTCTTATGCGATCAGATCAGCCCGCCGGTGACCGAGTGGTCGGTGCGCCCGGCAATCTCCCTCTGGAACTCGACGCGTTCGTGGGGCGCTCGGCCGAACTGGCCGGGCTGGCGCGGGCGCTGCGGGACGGCCGGCTGGTGACCGTGACGGGGGCGGGCGGGGTCGGGAAGTCCCGGCTCGCGGCGCGGGCGGCGGCCGGGGCGGCGCCGCGTGACGGGGTGTGGCGGGTGGAGCTGGCCGCGGTGCGCGATCCGGAGTTCGTCCCGTACGCGCTGGTGGAGGCGCTGGCGCTGACGGACCACACCACCCGTCCGCCGCGCGAGACGTTGCTGGGGCGGCTCGACGGTCGTCGGGTCCTGCTGGTGCTGGACGGTTTTGAACATCTGGTGGAGGTATGCGCGCCGCTGGTGACCGAGCTGTTGCGGCGGCTGCCGGGGCTGCGGGTGCTCGCCGTGGGGCGCAGGCCGCTGGGGGTGGCGGGTGAGCGGCTGTTCCCGCTGGCGCCGCTGGCCGAGGACGAGGCGGTGGCGCTGCTGCGGGACCGGGCCGCACAGTTGGGCGTGCCGCTGGACGGGGGCGGGGACCTGGTGGCGGCCGGGGAGGTGTGCCGTCGTCTTGAGGGGATCCCGCTGGCGATCGAGCTGGCGGCGGGCAGGCTGGGCGCGCTGTCGCCCGCCCGGTTGCTGGAGCGGCTGGACGACCGGTTCCGGCTGCTGACTGGGGGCGGGCGGGACGCGCTGCCCCGGCATCAGACGCTGCGGACGGCGATCGGCTGGAGCCATGAGCTGTGCGCGCCGCGGGAGCGGCTGCTGTGGTCCCGGCTGTCGGTGTTCGCGGGCTCCTTCGATCTGGAGGCCGTGGAGTATGTGTGCGGCGGTGACGGGCTGGTCGCGGACGACGTCCTGGACGTACTGACCCGGCTGCTCGCCCAGTCCGTGGTGGTGCGGGAGGAGACCGCGGCCGGGACGCGCTACCGGATGCTGGACACGCTGCGGGCCTACGGGGCGGGCTGGCTGGAGGCGGCGGGCGACGCGACCCGGCTGCGGCGGCGTCATCGCGACTGGTACGTGGGGCTGGCGACCTGGTGCGAGCTGGAGTGGTTCTCGCCGCGGCAGGGCGAGGTGGCCGCGCGGGTGGACGCGGAGCTGCCGAATCTGCGCTGGGCGCTGGAGTACTGCCTGACCGAGCCGGACGACAGCCAGCTCGCGCTGTATCTGGCCGGGTCGCTGTGGTTCTGCTGGGTGGGCTGCGGGCGGCTGTCGGAGGGGCGGCGCTGGCTGGAGCGGAGTGTGGAGCTTGCGTCGCAGGAGCCGGGGCACGAGCAGTCGCGGCTCAAGGCGCTGTGGGTGCTGGGCTATGTGGCGGTCCTCCAGGGCGACCGGGTGCCGGCGTTGGGCGTGCTCCAGGAGTGCCGGGAGGAGGCGGAGCGGCTGGCGAACCCGACGGCGGTGGCGTACGCGGAGCACCGGACGGGCTGTCTGGCGCTGGTCAGCGATGACCTTCCGCGTGCAGAAACGCTGCTGCGCTCGGCGCTGGAGCGTTATCAGGAGATCGGCGAGCTGAACAGCAATGTGCTGATGGGCCAGGTCGAGCTGGCGATGGCCCGTGCCTTCCAGGGCGATCTGGCGGAGGCGGTGCGGCTGTGCGAGGAGGTCCGCCGGGTCTGCGAGGACCACGGGGAGCGCTGGTCGCGGGCGTACGCGCTGTTCGTCCTCGGCTACGCGGCCTGGAGCGAGGGTGACACGGCCGGGGCGCGGGCCCTGCTCGGGGAGTGTCTGCGCACCGCGCACGCCTTCCACGATCTGCTGGGTTCGGTGCTGGCCTTCGAGCTGCTCGCCCTGGTGACGGCGACGGAGGGCGACCCGGCGGAGGCGGCGGTGCTCCAGGGCGCGGCGGCGGGGCTGTGGCCGTCGGTGGGGCTGCCGCTGTTCGGCTCGGCCCACTACAACCGGCCGCACGAGTGCTGTGCGGAGCTGGCCCGGCAGCGGCTGGGCGACGCGCGCTACGAGGAGTGCGTGCGGATCGGGGAGCGGCTGGAGCGGGAGACGGCCGTGGCCCGTGCGCTGGAGCGGTGTCCGGTGCGCTCGCCGGAGCTGCCGGGGGCGGCGCGCGGGAGCGTACGGCATGCGCGGGGCGGTGATCCGGCGTCGGCCACGCATCAGCCCGCCGCCTCGCCCACCCGGAAGGGCGGGGAGACGGCGGGCTGATGATGCGGGCGGTGCTACGTCCGGGTCAGCGGGCGTAGTACTCGACGACGAGCTGCTCGTCGCAGATCACCGGGATCTCCTTGCGGTTCGGCTCGCGGTCCAGGCGGAACGCCAGGGCCTTGAGGTTCACCTGGAGGTAACGCGGGGTCTCGCCGTCGGGGGCGAAGCCGCCCTCGCGGGAGATCTGGAACAGCGTCTTGTCCTTGCTGCGGTCGCGGACCTGCACCACGTCGTCCGGGCGCACGACGAAGGACGGCTTGTCGACCTTCTTGCCGTTGACCTGGATGTGGCCGTGGACGACCATCTGGCGGGCCTGGTAGATGGTGCGGGCGATGCCCGAACGCAGGACCAGGGCGTCGAGACGCTTCTCCAGCTCGATGATCAGGGCCTCACCGGTCTTGCCCTGGACCTTGGAGGCGCGGTCGTAGGCGCGCACGAGCTGGCGCTCGGACACGTCGTACTGCGCGCGCAGACGCTGCTTCTCCAGCAGACGGACCTTGTAGTCCGAGTTCTGCTTGCGACCGCGGCCGTGCTCACCCGGGGGGTAGGGACGGGCCTCGAAGTACTTGACGGCCTTGGGGGTCAGCGCGATGCCGAGGGCACGCGACTTCTTGACCTTGGGGCGGGACTGGTTCGCCATGAACCAAACACCTCGTGTTCTGTGTGCGAATACGGCTTCACCAGGGTTAGGGGAGGTCGCATCCGCAGCCGGGGAAACCCCGCGGGTCCGTGCGCGAACACGGTCCTGCCGGGCAGCCGCTCCCTGGTCTGGGCACATACGTGCAGCACGCGAGTGGCCCACCGGCCGGTCCCGGGATCCCGGGGGGTGGTGGGCTGCCCGCGACACCGTTCGACGGTGCGCGACGCTCCTGGAATCCTGTGCCTCGCGGCGACGGGGTTCCGGCTGGATGTCCCGTTCTGGTGGCGCCGGCTGCCCTTTCGGGTGCCGGACACGGGACGCAGCGCTCAGGGGATTCTACAGGGCGCTCAGGACCGCTTGCGACCGAGGTGCTTCCTGGTCCATTCCACGGCGTCCGCGTATCTCGCCTCCGCGCCGTGCCGGGTCGGGGTGTAGTACCTGCGGTCCTTCAGGGCGTCCGGGGCGTACTGCTGCTCGGCGATGCCTTCGGGCAGGTCGTGCGGGTAGACGTACCCCTGGGCGTGGCCCAGCTTGGCCGCTCCCTTGTAGTGCCCGTCCCGCAGATGCGCCGGGACGGACCCGGCCAGTCCCTTGCGTACGTCCTCCAGGGCGGCGCCGATCGCGGTGGTCGCGGCGTTGGACTTGGGGGCCAGGGCGAGGGCGATGGTGGTGTGGCTGAGGGTGAGGGCGGCCTCGGGGAAGCCGATCATGGCGACGGCCTGGGCGGCGGCGACCGCGAGGGGCAGGGCGCCCGGGTCGGCCAGGCCGATGTCCTCGCTGGCGGAGATCATCAGCCGGCGGGCGATGAAGCGGGGGTCCTCGCCGGCCTCGATCATGCGGGCCAGATAGTGCAGGGCGGCGTCGACGTCGGAGCCGCGGATGGACTTGATGAGGGCGCTGGCCACGTCGTAGTGCTGGTCGCCGTCGCGGTCGTACGTCACGGCCGCCCGGTCGACCGTCTCCTCCAGGGTGCCCAGGGTGATCTCGGGCTCGCCCTTGTCGAGGGCGGCGCCGGCCGCGGCCTCCAGGGCGGTCAGCGCGCGGCGGGCGTCACCGCCGGCGATCCGCAGCAGATGGGCCTCGGTGTCCTCGGGGAGGGTGAGCGCGCTCCCCAGGCCGCGCTCGTCGGTGAGGGCGCGGCGCAGCAGTCCGCTGATGTCGTCGTCGGTGAGGGGTTCGAGAGTGAGCAGCAGGGAGCGGGACAGGAGCGGGGAGATCACCGAGAAGTAGGGGTTCTCGGTGGTCGCGGCGATCAGGGTCACCCAGCGGTTCTCGACCGCGGGCAGCAGGGAGTCCTGCTGGGCCTTGCTGAAGCGGTGGATCTCGTCCAGGAAGAGGACGGTCTCCTTGCCGTAGCCGCCGGTGGCGCGGCGGGCGCCGTCGATGACCGCGCGGACCTCCTTGACCCCGGCGGTGATCGCGGACAGCTCCACGAACCGCTTGTTGGTGGCCTTGGAGACGACGTACGCGAGGGTCGTCTTGCCGGTGCCGGGCGGCCCCCAGAGGATCACCGAGGACGGGCCGGCCGGGCCTCCGGCCCCCTCCCCCACCAGCCGCCGCAAGGGCGACCCGGGCTTGAGCAGATGCCGCTGCCCCACGACCTCGTCGAGATCGCGCGGGCGCATCCGCACCGCCAGCGGGCTGGCGGCGGGGTCTTTCTCCTGCCGTTCTTCGGCAGCGGCGGTGAACAGGTCGGGCTCCACCCTGAAACCCTAAATCACGGCACTGACAACGCCCGGTCCGCGGTCCGGGAACGCCCCGGGGAGGGCCGGGGTCAGGCCCAGAGGTCGGCTCCCCAGCGGGTGAGGATCAGCATGACGATGATGCCGGTGTGGGTGGCCGGCAGGACCCAGGTGAACTCGGCGAGGAAGCGCTTGACCGGGGCGGGCGCCGGGAGGAAGCCGTTGCGGATGTTGCAGGAGGTGACGTACCAGAACATGACGATCGTCGCGAACCAGGCCAGGGAGCACCACAGGCACAGGGCGTTGATCCGGTACAGGGACTGGAACTGGAGCCAGGTGCAGAAGGCGACACCGAAGAGCGTCCCGGCGTTGAAGGTCAGCCAGTACCAGCGCGGGAAGGTGGCGCGGGCCAGCAGGCTCATGCCGACGCAGATCACGATGCCGTAGGCCACCAGGCCCAGCATCGGGTTGGGGAAGCCGAAGACGGTCGCCTGGTCGCTCTCCATGATGCTGCCGCACGACACCACGGGGTTGACGCTGCACCCGGGGACATAGGTCTCCCCGGCCACCTTGGCCTCAAGGATCTTGAACTTGTCGAGCGTGATGACCCAGGCGGCCAGCACTCCGGCGGCGCCCGTGATCACCAGCAGCAGCGCGAGGGCCCTGCTGCCGCCCACCGTGCGCGGCGCGGGCGGGGTGGCGCCCAGCGGCCCCGGCTCGGTGGAGACGTCCTCGTCCTTGACTGTCGTCTTGCTCATCACGCCGATTCCGTCACTGGAGAGTCGGACCATCTTCGGGCAGGGCCATTGTGCCGCACCCCCGGGCGTCGGTGCTGCTCAGTCGGGGCAAGGAGGGCCGATGGTCCCTCGTCAGCGGTCGGATCAGGACAGGTTTTCGAGTGCTGGTCGCACCGGTGGCCCCTGGACCCCGCCCCGCCTCCCCTTCATCCCCGTCACCCCCGTCACCCATGACGAAGGGCGCCCGATGCCCGCCGCACGGCAGGCACCGGGCGCCCTTCGCCCGGACCGGACGCCTCAGCCGAGGCGCGACTCCAGCTCCGCCACGATCTCGCCCACGCCGATCGCCGTCTGCTCGCCGGACTCCATGTCCTTGAGCTGGACGACGCCCTCGGCGAGGTCGCGCTCACCGGCCACGACCGTGTACCGGGCGCCGCTGCGGTTGGCGTTCTTCATCGCGCCCTTGAGTCCCTTGTGGCCGTACGAGAAGTCCGCGGCGACCCCGGCCCTGCGCAGTTCGGTGACCTTCGCGAACAGCAGCCGGCGGGCCTCCTCGCCCAGCGGTACGGCGAACACGCTGGTGGGGGCGGGGAGCTTCAGCTCGATGCCCTCCGCCTCCAGGGCCAGTACGGTCCGGTCGACGCCGAGCGCCCAGCCGACGGAGGGCAGGGCGGGGCCGCCGATCATCTCCGACAGCCCGTCGTAGCGTCCGCCGCCGCCGACCGCCGACTGCGAGCCGAGGCCGTCGTGGACGAACTCGAAGGTCGTACGGGTGTAGTAGTCCAGGCCGCGGACCAGCTTCGGGTCGTCCTCGAAGGCGACGCCCGCCGCGCCGATCAGCTCACGGACCTCCTCGTGGTACGCCTTGCAGGCGTCGCAGAGGTAGTCCCGCAGCAGCGGGGCGCCGGTGAGCTGCTTCTGGATGTCCTCGCGCTTGTCGTCGAGGACCCGCAGCGGGTTGATCTCCGCGCGGCGCAGCGTCTCCTCGTCCAGGTCCAGGCCGCGCAGGAAGTCCTGGAGCGCGGCCCGGTACACCGGTCGGCACTCCTGGTCGCCCAGGCTGTTGAGCAGGATCCGGAAGCCGCGCAGGCCGAGCGAGCGGTACGCCTGGTCGGCCAGGATGATCAGCTCGGCGTCGAGCGCGGGGTCCTCGGCTCCGATCGCCTCCGCGCCGACCTGCGAGAAGTGGCGGTAGCGGCCCTTCTGCGGGCGCTCGTAGCGGTAGTAGGAGCCGGAGTACCAGAGCTTGACCGGGAGGTTGCCCGCCTTGTGCAGGTTGGCCTCCAGGGCGGCGCGCAGTACGGAGGCGGTGCCTTCGGGGCGCAGGGCGAGCCGGTCGCCGCCCTTGGTCTCGAAGGCGTACATCTCCTTGGTGACGATGTCGGTGGACTCGCCGACCCCGCGCGCGAACAGCTCGACGTTCTCGAAGCCGGGTGTCTCGATGTAGCCGTAGCCGGAGGTGCGCAGCGGGGCCGCGATCGCCTCCCGGACGGCGAGGAACCTGGCGCTGTCCGGCGGGATCAGGTCGTAGGTGCCCTTGGGGGCCTTGAAGGTGCTCACGGAAGGTCTCTCGTCACATTCCTCGTCGGGGAGCGTCGGCGCTCCCGGGGCCGGCGGCCACCTGGTGCAGATACGGGTTGGTGGCGCGCTCGCGGCCGATGGTGGTCTGGGGGCCGTGGCCGGACAGGACCACGGTCGAGTCGTCGAGCGGCAGGCACACGCGAGCCAGCGAGTCGAGCATCTCGGCCATGTCACCGCCGGGCAGGTCGGTGCGTCCGATGGAGCCGGCGAAGAGCAGATCCCCGGCGAAGAACACCGACGGGACGTCGGAGGTCTCGGGCATCCGGAAGGTCACCGACCCCTTGGTATGGCCGGGCGCGTGGGCGACGGACCATTCCAGTCCGGCCAGCTCCAGGGTGCTGCCGTCGGTCAGTTCCCGCAGGTCGTCGGGTTCGCCCACGGTCAGTTCGCCCATGAGCGGCATCCCGATGCTGCGGCCGAGCGCCGTCTCCGGGTCGCTCATCATGTAGCGGTCCGCGGGGTGGATCCAGGCGGGCACGTCGTGCGCGCCGCACACCGGGACCACCGAGGCCACGTGGTCGATGTGGCCGTGGGTGAGGACGACGGCGACGGGCTTGAGCCGATGCTTGCCGATCGCTTCCTCGACCCCGGGGGCGGCCTGGTGGCCCGGATCGATGATCACGCACTCCTCACCGGCGGCGGGGGCGACGAGATAACAGTTCGTCCCCCAGGCCCCGGCGGGGAACCCGGCAATGAGCACGATCGTCCTTCGTTTGTGGCGGTTCGGGCGGTGCTTTCACGCCGCTCGGGAGGCTCGCGGACGGCTGCGCCCGCCGTCAGAGCCTACCGGCGCTGCCGGATCCCCAGGTAACCCATATACGGTACGGGCACACGCAGGCGGTCGGCTCAACGAAAGCACCTGCACCGCGGCCGACGTTCGAGACGCATGAGGAGTAAACCCGGTGGTCAGCCAGGAGCAGCGGCGGCGTCAGCTCGCCCGGGAGAAGTTCTTGCGGCAGCAGCAGCGGCGTACCGACGCCCGGCGCAAGGCACGTACACGCAACGCGGCGATCGCGTCGGCGATCGCGGTGGTTCTGATCGGCGGCCTCGCGCTGTACACGACGGACGCCTTCAAGGGGGACGACGACAAGTCGAACGCGAACGCCGAGTCGACGCCGAGCGCGCCGCCCACGAGCGGCGCTCCGGACCCGTGCGAGAAGCCGGCGGCCGGCAAGGCCAAGACGGAGACGTGGGAGAAGGAGCCGGCGATGTCCATCGACGAGTCGGCCGACTACACGATGACGCTCGGGACGACGTGCGGTGACATAGACATCGCCCTGAAGGCGTCGGCGGCTCCGCGCACGGTGAACTCGTTCGAGTTCCTCACGGGCAAGGGCTACCTCGACCACACCAAGTGCCACCGGCTGACCACGAACGGCATCTACGTGCTGCAGTGCGGCGACCCGATGGGCGACGGCACGGGCGGTCCGGGCTACACGATCCCGGACGAGAACCTCAAGGACGACAGCCTCAAGGGCAAGTCCTACCCGGCCGGCACGGTCGCCATGGCCAACCAGTACAACGCCCAGACGAAGGAGGGCCGCGACAGCGGCGGCAGCCAGTTCTTCCTCGTCTACCAGGACAGTCCTCTGCCTCCGGACTACACGCCCTTCGGTACGGTTTCCGCGTCGGGCATGAAGGTGCTGAAGAAAATCGCCGGCGCGGGGGAGAACACCGGCGCCGGTGACGGGGCGCCCAACGCGACGGTCGTGATCGACAAGGCGACGGTCACGAAATCCTGATGACCAGGGCGGCCATCTGCGAAATTTCGGTCGTGCTGGATGCGGACAGGCCACCCGCCGTTCGCCTATGTTGGCCGTGACGAAACTGTGGACGATGTCCGGGGCGCTGAGAGCCCCGGGACATCATGTGGAGGAGGCGCTGTGAGCAGCGACCCGTGGGGCCGCGTCGACGAGACGGGGACCGTGTACGTGCGTACGGCCGACGGCGAGCAGGTCGTCGGTTCCTGGCAGGCCGGCTCCCCCGAGGAGGCGCTGGCCTACTTCGAGCGCAAGTACGAGGGGCTGGTGGTCGAGATCGGCCTCCTCGAAAAGCGGGTGAAGACCACCGACCTGTCCGCGAAGGACGCCCAGACCGCCATCGAGCATCTGCGCGAGCAGGTGGACGCGCACCACGCGGTGGGCGATCTGGCCGCGCTGCGGGTCCGCCTGGACCAGCTCGTCGGGGTGGTCGACGCCCGCCGCGAGGAGCGCAAGGCGCAGCGGGCCCGGCAGACGGACGAGGCCAGGCAGTCCAAGGAGGCGCTGGTCGTCGAGGCCGAGCAGCTCGCGCAGTCCGACCAGTGGCGGGCCGCCGGTGAGCGGCTGCGGGCGCTGGTGGACACCTGGAAGGGGCTGCCCCGGCTCGACCGCAAGTCGGACGACGAGCTGTGGCACCGCTTCTCGCACGCCCGCTCGGCCTTCTCCAAGCGGCGCAAGGCGCACTTCGCACAGCTCGACGCCCAGCGCGAGGAGGCCCGTAAGACCAAGGAGCGGCTGGTCGGCGAGGCCGAGGCGCTCTCCGGGTCCACCGACTGGGGTCCCACGGCGGCGCGGTACCGCGAGCTGATGGCCGAGTGGAAGGCGGCGGGCCGCGCGCAGCGCGAGCACGAGGACGATCTGTGGAACCGCTTCCGCGGTGCCCAGGACATCTTCTTCGCCGCCCGCAGCTCGGTCTTCGCCGAGCGGGACGCGGAGCAGACGGAGAACCTCAAGCTCAAGGAGGAGCTGGCCGAAGAGGCGGAGAAGATCCTCCCGGTCGGCGATCTCAAGGCCGCGCGGGCCGCGTTCCGCTCGGTCAACGAGCGCTGGGAGGCCATCGGCCATGTGCCGCGGGACGCCCGGCCGAAGGTCGAGGGCCGGATGCACGCGGTCGAGCGGGCCATCCAGGAGGCCGAGGAGACCGAGTGGCGCCGGACCAACCCGGAGGCGCGTGCGCGGGCCGCCGGGCTGACGGGTCAGCTCCAGGCCGCGGTCGACAAGCTCACGCAGCAGATCGAGCAGGCGCGCGCCCAGGGCAACACCGCCAAGGCCGACAAGCTGGAGAAGGAGCTGGCCGGTCGGCGGGCGCTGCTGGACCAGGCGCTGAAGGGGCTCCAGGAGTTCGGCGGATAGGTCACGGCGCTGTGCCCTGAATTCCGGAGGGGGCCTCGCGGACGGCTACGGCCGTGGCGCGAGGCCCCCTTCGCGATTCCGGAGGCCCGCCCCTACGCGAGGCCAGGGGCCGGTGGGCAGGTGGTCAGCCCCGGTTGCGGGCGGACGTCACCCGGTACACGTCGTACACGCCCTCCACGCCCCTGACGGCCTTCAGGACGTGGCCCAGGTGCTTGGGGTCGCCCATCTCGAAGGTGAAGCGGGAGGTGGCGACGCGGTCGCGGGAGGTCTGGACGGCCGCCGAGAGGATGTTGACGTGCTGGTCGGACAGGACCCGGGTGACATCCGAGAGGAGCCGGGAGCGGTCGAGGGCCTCGACCTGGATGGCGACCAGGAAGACCGAGGACTGGGTGGGCGCCCACTCGACCTCCAGGATCCGCTCGGGCTCCCGGGACAGTGACTCCACGTTGACGCAGTCGCTGCGGTGCACCGACACCCCGCTGCCGCGGGTGACGAAGCCGATGATCGGGTCGCCGGGCACGGGCGTGCAGCAGCGGGCCAGTTTGACCCAGACGTCCTCGACGCCCTTGACGACCACGCCGGGGTCGGCGCTGGAGCGGCGCTTGCGGCTGCGGCCCCGGGCCGGCGGTACGGACTCGTCGATCTCCTCGGTGGCCGCCTCCTCGCCGCCGAACGCCTGTACGAGCTTCTGTACGACGTTCTGCGCGGAGACATGGCCCTCGCCGATCGCCGCGTAGAGCGCGGAGATGTCCGGGTAGCGCATCTCGTGCGCCAGGGTGACCAGGGAGTCGCCGGTGAGGATGCGCTGGATCGGCAGGTTCTGCTTGCGCATCGCGCGGACGATGGCGTCCTTGCCCTGCTCGATGGCCTCGTCCCGGCGCTCCTTGGAGAACCAGGCGCGGATCTTGTTGCGGGCGCGCGGTGACTTGACGAACCCGAGCCAGTCCCGGGAGGGTCCGGCGCCGGCCGCCTTGGAGGTGAAGACCTCCACCAGATCGCCGTTGTCGAGGGTGGACTCCAGGGGTACGAGCCTGCCGTTGACCCGGGCTCCTATGGTGCGGTGGCCGACCTCGGTGTGGACCGCGTACGCGAAGTCCACCGGGGTGGCGCCCGCGGGCAGCGCTATGACGTCGCCCTTGGGCGTGAAGACGAAGACCTCGTTGCGGGACAGGTCGAAGCGCAGGGACTCCAGGAACTCGCCCGGGTCCTCGGTCTCCTTCTGCCAGTCGAGGAGTTGGCGCAGCCACGCCATGTCGTTGAGGTGGTCGTCCTTGCCCTTGCCGGTCTTGGGGACGTCCGTGCGCACCTTGGAGGCACCGGCGACGGCCTCCTGCTTGTACTTCCAGTGCGCGGCGATGCCGTACTCGGCGCGGCGGTGCATGTCGAAGGTGCGGATCTGCAGTTCGACGGGCTTGCCGTTGGGGCCGATGACCGTGGTGTGCAGCGACTGGTACATGTTGAACTTCGGCATCGCGATGTAGTCCTTGAACCGGCCGGGGACCGGGTTCCAGCGCGCGTGCACGGTGCCGAGGGCGGCGTAGCAGTCACGGACCGTGTCGACCAGGACACGGATGCCGACCAGGTCGTAGATCTCCGCGAAGTCACGGCCGCGGACGATCATCTTCTGGTAGACGCTGTAGTAGTGCTTGGGCCGGCCGGTGACGGTCGCCTTGATGCGGGCGGCCCTCAGGTCCTGCTGGACCTCGTCGGTCACTATGGCCAGGTACTCGTCCCGCTTGGGGGCGCGCTCGGCCACCAGCCGGACGATCTCGTCGTACATCTTGGGGTAGAGGATCGCGAAGGCGAGGTCCTCCAGCTCCCATTTGATGGTGTTCATGCCCAGGCGGTGGGCGAGCGGCGCGTAGATCTCCAGGGTCTCGCGCGCCTTCTTCTCCTGCTTCTCGCGCTTGAGGTAGCGCATGGTGCGCATGTTGTGCAGCCGGTCGGCGAGCTTGATGACCAGGACCCGGGGGTCCTTGGCCATGGCGACGACCATCTTGCGCACGGTCTCGGCCTGCGCGGCCTCCCCGAACTTGACCTTGTCCAGTTTGGTGACGCCGTCGACCAGCAGGGCGACCTGGTCGCCGAAGTCACGGCGGAGCTGGTCGAGGCCGTACTCGGTGTCCTCGACGGTGTCGTGCAGCAGCCCGGCCATCAGGGTGGCCGGGTCCATGCCCAGCTCGGCCAGGATGGTGGTGACGGCGAGCGGGTGGGTGATGTAAGGGTCGCCGCTCTTGCGCTTCTGTCCGCGGTGCCAGCGCTCAGCGACCTGGTACGCCTGTTCGATCTGGCGGAGCGTGGCCGTCTCGATCTTCGGGTCGTTGCTGCGCACTATCCGCAGCAGGGGCTCCAGGACCGGGTTGTACGGGTTGGAGCGCTGGACGCCGAGCCGGGCGAGCCGGGCGCGGACGCGGTTGGAGGAGCCGGAGCGGGCGGGCTGCTGGGCCGCGGGGGCGGGGCGGATCGCGGGGGTGGCCGGGGTGGCGGGGGTCACCGGGGGGACGGGGGCGGCCGGGCGTTCGGGCGCGGCGGGCTTGGGGCGCGCTGCCTCACCGGGCCGGTCCGCGGCGGCGGACTGGGCGTGCTCGACCGTCCCACGCGGGTCCTGCTTCGCGTTCTTCGCGGTCGGCGCGGGCCGGTCCGCCGGCTCCGAGGCTCGCTCGGGCTTGGCGGCGGTCAGGTGCTGGGCCTCGTCTGGCAAGAGGGCTCCTCGTGCGCGATCCGGTTCCCCCGGTCAGGCTCCGGAGACCCCATGGTAGCGATCCTGGGCTTCGGCATCGCCTTCAGGACGGTCCTCGGGCCTCTGGCCGGAAAACACCGGTGGGGGTCCGCTGATTCCCCGATCATGGATTCCTGGTCGGTCGGGGCCGCCGTGAACGGGACGGGCGCCCCGGGCCGAAGCCCGGGGCGCCCGTCCGTGAGACCTCTCGGTCAGATCGTGAGCAGCGATTCCAGCGGGGCGCCTGCCAGCGCGGGCTCCAGCCGCTGCCGGCCGTTCAGGAACGACAGCTCCATGAGGATCGCCACCCCCGCGACCTCCGCTCCGGCGCGGCGGATCAGCTGGACGGACGCCTCGGCGGTGCCTCCGGTGGCAAGGACGTCGTCCACGACCAGGACCCGGTCATCGGCGCTGAGGTCCTCGGCGTGCAGTTCGATCTCCGCCGAGCCGTACTCCAGGTCGTAGGACTGGCTGAGGGTGGCTCCGGGGAGCTTGCCCGCCTTGCGGACCGGGATGAAGCCGACGCCCGCCCGGACGGCGACGGGGGCGCCGAGGATGAATCCGCGGGCCTCCAGACCGACCACCTTGGTGGCGCCCCGCCGTACGACGATCTCGGCGAGGGTGTCGGTGAGCGCGCCGAACGCGGCCGGGTCGGCCAGGAGCGGGGTGATGTCCTTGAACACCACTCCCGGCTCCGGATAGTCGGCCACGTCGCGGATACGGCTGAGCAGCAGCTCCTTGATGTCCGTCATCGGCGCTTCCCCGACGGACGACCCCGGCCCCGGCCCCGGGAGACGGGCTGGGCGCGCGGGCCGACCACGGCGGGGGCCGCGTCCTCGGGGAGGTCGTCGTACGTCTCCTGCGGGCCCGGAGCCGCGGGTGCCTCGCCCTGCTCGGCGGTCTGCGCGCGCTTGGCGAGCACCCGCTTGCGCAGGGACTTCATCTGCGGCTCCAGCTCCTTGAGGTCCGCCACGAGCGGCGTGGCGATGAAGATCGAGGAGTACGCGCCGGCCGCGAGGCCGACGAACAGCGACAGCGAGATGTCGTTCAGCGTGCCGGCGCTGAGGACACCGCCACCGATGAACAGCAGGCCCGCCACCGGCAGCAGCGCGACCACCGTGGTGTTGATCGAGCGGACCAGGGTGCTGTTGATCGAGAAGTTGGCGATGTCGCTGTAGGTGAAGCGCGTCTGTTTGGTGATGTCCTTCGTCTGTTCCTTGAGGGAGTCGAAGACCACCACCGTGTCGTACAGCGAGTAACCCAGGATGGTGAGCAGACCGATCACGGTGCCCGGGGTGACCTCGAAGCCCACCAGGGCGTAGATACCGACCGTGATGGTGATGTCGTGGATGAGCGCGATGAACGCCGCGATCGCCATGCGCCATTCGAAGGCGATCGCCAGATAGATCACGACGAGGACCAGGAAGATCCCGAGGCCCTGCCATGCCTTGTTGGCGATCTGTTCGCCCCAGCTGGGACCGACCAGGTCGGCGTTGATGGCCTCCTCGTCGACCTTCAGGTTCTGGGCGAGTTCCTGCTTGACCTGGTCGGACTTGGCGGTGTCCACACCGGAGATCTGGATGCGCATACCGCCCGAGCCGAGTTCCTGCACGACGGCCTGGTGACCGGCCGCCTCCTCGGCGTACGCCTCGGCCTGGGCGACCGAGACGGTGGTCTTCGGGGTGGTGAAGACGGCGCCGCCCTGGAACTCGATGCCCATGTTCAGACCGCGCACCGCCAGGCCGACGATGGCCGTGATGGTGATCAGGATGGAGACGCTGTACCAGAGCTTGCGGTTCTTGACGAAGTCGTATCCGACCTCACCGCGGTGGAGCCGGGCGCCGAGGTTGCCGAGCTTCGACATCTCACGCCTCCTTCGGGTCGACAGGGGCGACGGGGGCGACAGGGCGACGGGTACGGCGCAGCGGAGGCTTGGCGCCGAGCCTCTTCGGGTCGAGGCCCGACCACTTGTGGCCGTTCGCGAAGAACTTCTTGCGGGCGAGCAGCGTCAGCAGCGGCTTGGTGAAGAGGAAGACCACGACGACATCGAGCAGGGTGGTCAGGCCCAGCGTGAACGCGAAGCCCTGGACCTTGCCGACGGTGACGACGAAGAGCACGGCGGCGGCGAGGAACGACACGAAGTCGGAGACCAGGATGGTGCGCCGGGCGCGCGGCCAGGCCCGCTCCACCGCGGGGCGCAGGGAGCGGCCCTCGCGGATCTCGTCTCTGACCCGTTCGAAGTACACGATGAACGAGTCCGCTGTGATGCCGATGGCGACGATGGCGCCGCAGACGGCGGGCAGGTTCAGCGCGAAGCCGATGGCCGGGCCGAGCAGCGACATGATCACGTAGGTGAGGGCCGCGGAGATCAGCAGCGAGGCGATCGCGATGAGCGACAGACCGCGGTAGTAGGCCACCAGGTAGATCACGACGAGGGCGAGGCCGATGGCGCCGGCGATCAGACCGGCCTCCAGCTGCTCGGTGCCCAGCGCGGCGGTCACGGTGGTGACGCTGGACTCCTTGAAGGTGAGCGGGAGCGCACCGTAGGAGAGCATGTTGGACAGGCTCTCCGCGTCGGTCTGGTTGAAGTTTCCGGAGATCTCGGCGTTGCCGCCGGTGATCGCCGTGCTCACGTACGGGTGGGAGACGACCTCGTCGTCCAGGACGATCGCGAACTCGTTCTGCGGCGACGTCTGGGTGGCGAGCTTGCCGGTGATGTCGGCGAACTTGCCGGCTCCCTTGGAGCTGAAGTCCATCACCACCTTCCAGCCGGCCGCGCTCTGGGTGTCGAAGATCGCCTCGGCCTTGTCGATCTCGGTGCCGTCGACACCGACCGGGCCGAGCAGGAACTTGCTCCACACGCCCTGGTCCTGGCCGCAGGCGACGGTGGAGTCGCCGGGCTTGGCGTTCTGGCCGGCCTCGTTGCGCTGCTTCTCGTCGGCGCAGTTCAGGGCGGTGTACGCGGCCTGGAGCTTGCTGTCCGGCGTCGCTGCCTGGTCGCCGCTCGCGGAGGGCGAGGGGCTGGTGGTGCCGCTGGCGGAGGGGGACGGCGTCTCGTCGGCCTTGAGGGCGTCGGTGACGGCGCGGCCCTGGGTGGTGGCCGAGGAGGACGGGGTGGTGTCGGCCGAGGGGTCGGTGGCCTTCTCGTCGTTGCCGGAGGCGCTCGGCGAGGTGGAGGGGCTCGGCGAGGACGAGGGGCTGCCGCTGGCGGAGGGGCTGGGCTTCTCACCCTCGGGGACCGCCGCCTCGCGCTGGAGCACGGGGCGGAAGAAGAGCTTGGCCGTGGTGCCGACCTGCTCGCGCGCCTGCTCGGAGTTGGTGCCCTTGGGGATGTTGACGATGATGTTGCGATCGCCCTGGGTCTGGACCTCGGCCTCGGAGACACCGAGGCCGTTGACACGGCGCTCCATGATGTCGACCGCGGTGTCCATGTTGGTCTTGTTGATCGCGTTGGGCTGGCCGGGTTCGTTGACCGCCGTGAGCGTGATGCTGGTGCCGCCGGCGAGGTCGATGCCGAGACGCGGAGTGGTGTGTCCGGAGGCGAACATGCCTCCTGTGAGCGCCACGATGGCGATCAGGATCAGGACCAGCGAGCGCCCCGGCTTGCTCTGGGCGCTCGCGTTCCGGCCCTTTTTAGGTGCTGCCACCTTCTCGTACTCCCTCTCGGGCCGCCGCGCTCCGGGTCGGCGGGCGGACGGCCATGACATGGTGTCGGGGTCCCCTGCGAGCTGGGCGCGCTCCGGGGCGGGGCGTGCGGGCCCGCACGCCCCGGGGCACGACTACTTCGCGTCGGACTCGCCGTCGGTCTTCTTCGGCTCTTCGTCCGCCTTGGCCCCGGCGGGGGTGGAGGGCGCTTCGTCCTTGGCTCCGGCGGGGGTGGAAGGCTTGTCGTCGGCGTCCTTCTTGCCGAGGTCGACCGGCTTGTCGTCGGAGGCGGCAGCGTCGTCGGCGGGCTCGTCGGTCTTGGTGAGCGAGGACGCGTCGTCCGGGACGAGGTCGGACTTCAGGTCGTGCTCGATGCCGTGGACGATGCGGTTGTACTCGTCGTCCGAGAGGACCGCGCCGATCGAGTTCTTGGCGAAGAGCAGGTCGACGCCCGGCCCGGCGTCGAGGAGCACCGTGTCCTCATTGACTTCCTTGACCGTCGCGTACATGCCCCCGATGGTGCGGACGCCGGAACCGGGCTGCATCTGGTTCCGCATGTCGACGGCCTGCTGCTGCTTCTTCTTCGCCGACCGGGTCATCAGGAACATGGCCCCGATGAGCACGATGAACGGGAGGAGGGTCACGAGACTCACGGGCGGGTACTTCCTTCACAACGACCGCGATGGGGAGCGGCCTGATCGTCGGGGGATTTTGTTTGCTGCCGACAAGGGCGGCATCGGCGGAGTCTAAGCGAGTCCGCGCGCATGGAACAACGCTCAGCATGGCACCGGGGTTCCTGCGTGGGCCAGTGCGCTCGCCGTCACGTCCCGAACAGGTCCTGTTGTCCGTTTCCCGAGATGCCCGAGCCCGGCGGGGTGAGGCCGAGATGCGCCCATGCCGCGGGCGTGGCGACGCGACCACGGGGCGTACGCGCGAGCAGGCCCTCGCGGACCAGGAAGGGCTCGGCGACCTCCTCGACCGTCTCGCGCTCCTCGCCCACGGCCACGGCGAGTGTCGACAGTCCGACCGGTCCGCCGGCGAACAGTTTGAGCAGGGCCTCCAGGACGGCCCGGTCCAGCCGGTCGAGGCCGCGGGCGTCCACCTCGTACACCTTGAGGGCGGCTCCGGCGATCTCGCGGGTGATGTGCCCGTCCGCCTTGACCTGGGCGTAGTCGCGGACGCGGCGCAGCAGGCGGTTGGCGATACGGGGTGTGCCGCGGGAGCGGCCGGCGATCTCGGCGGCGCCCTCGGCGTCGATCTCCACGTCCAGGAGATGGGCCGAACGGTGGATGACCCGCTCCAGCTCGGTGGGCTCGTAGAACTCCATGTGCGCGGTGAAGCCGAAGCGGTCGCGCAGCGGGGGCGGCAGGAGTCCGGCCCGGGTGGTGGCGCCGACCAGGGTGAAGGGCGGCAGTTCGAGGGGGATGGCGGTGGCGCCGGGGCCCTTGCCGACGATCACGTCGACGCGGAAGTCCTCCATCGCCATGTACAGCATCTCCTCGGCGGGGCGGGACATGCGGTGGATCTCGTCCAGGAAGAGCACCTCGCCCTCCTGGAGGGAGGAGAGGATCGCGGCGAGGTCGCCCGCGTGCTGGATGGCGGGGCCGGAGGTGATTCGGATGGGGGCGCCCATCTCGGCCGCGATGATCATCGACAGGGTGGTCTTGCCGAGGCCCGGGGCGCCGGAGAGCAGCACGTGGTCGGCGGTGGCGCCGCGGGCGCGGGCGGCGCGCAGCACGAGGTCGAGCTGCTCGCGCACCTTCTCCTGCCCGATGAACTCGTCCAGGTCCTTGGGGCGCAGCGCGGCCTCGACGGCCTGGTCCTCACGATCGGCTGACGCCCCGACGAGCCGCTCACCGTCGGGGGTGTCGGTCGTGTCGTCCCAGTTCACTGCGGTTCTCCTTGGGTGGCGGCCGGGTGGTTGCGGGGGTGGGCCGGGCGGTCTGGGGGCGGCGGTGGTCTCTCCGACGGTAGGGCCTGGCGTGTCCCGGAGGGGGGTGCGGGTGGCCGCCGCGGCTCTACGACGGTTCGACCGCGGGGGGGGGCTCGGTCCGCCAGGGTCGGCGGCGTGGGGGGGGCCGGTGGGCCTGCCCTCACCGTCGGTGCCGTCGGTCGGTCAGGTCCAGCGGGCCCCGCTGACGCCCGGACGGGGTGGACTCAGCGCGCTCTGTTCAGGGTCTGCAGGGCTGCCTTCAGGAGCTGGCCGACCTGCGGGGTGCCCGCGCCGGCCTCGGCCTGGGGGGTGACCGCGGTGACCGCCTCGTCGGCCTCGCGGCTGGCGTAGCCGAGGCCGATCAGGGCGGCGTGGAGCTGGTCGCGCCAGCCGGAGGTGACCGGGGCGCCGACCGCGGGGGCGCCGAGCGGTTCGCCGAGCCGGTCCTTCAGCTCCAGCAGCAGTTTCTGCGCCCCCTTCTTGCCGATGCCCGGTACGGCGGTCAGGGCCCGCTCGTCCCCCGTGGCCACGGCCCGGCGCAGGGCGTCGGGGCTGTGCACGGCGAGCATCGCCTGGGCGAGGCGGGGGCCGACCCCGCTGGCGGTCTGGAGCAGCTCGAACACCTGGCGCTCGTCGTCGTCCGCGAAGCCGTACAGAGTCAGTGAGTCCTCGCGGACCACCAGGGACGTGTGCAGTTTGGCCGGGCGGCCGAGGCGGAGCGTGGACAGGGTGTTCGGCGTGCACTGGACGGCCATGCCGACCCCGCCGACCTCGACCACGGCGGAGTCCGGGGCGAGCGCGGCGACCGCGCCGCTGACGAAGGCGATCATGCCGTACGGCCTTTCGATGGGGAGGGGCTCGGGGAGCGTCTCTTGGATGGCGACGAGGGTGCGGCGGGGGGCTCGGGCCGGGCGGTGCCGTCCGTGGGCGGTGTCGCCGCGGCGCGTGCGGGTGCCCGCACCGCGGCGCTCCCCCGCGTCCTGGTCGTCTGTCGGGCGACGGCCTGCTGGAGGCGGTTCTGTGCGGGGGCACGCCAGATGTGGCAGATGGCGAGGGCCAGGGCGTCGGCGGCGTCGGCCGGTCTGGGGGGCGCGGCGAGCCGGAGCAGGCGGGTGACCATGGCGCCGACCTGGGCCTTGTCGGCACGGCCCGAACCGGTGACGGCGGCCTTGACCTCGCTGGGCGTGTGCAGTGCGACGGGGATGCCCCGGCGGGCGGCGCACAGCATGGCGACGGCGCTGGCCTGGGCCGTGCCCATCACCGTACGGACGTTGTGCTGGCTGAAGACCCGCTCCACGGCGACGACCTCCGGCCGGTGGCGGTCCAGCCACTCCTCGATGCCCTGCTCGACGGCGACCAGGCGCTGGCCGAGGTCGGCGTCCGCCGGGGTGCGCACGACACCGACGCCGAGCATGGTCAACGGGCGTCCGGCGACCCCCTCGACCACGCCGACCCCGCATCGCGTCAGACCGGGGTCCACCCCGAGTACCCGCACCGGCCCCTCCCTCTCTCGCCTGTTTCCGCAGGCTATCGGGTGCCACTGACAACGCCCCGACAACGCCCCCGGAGCGGGCCCGGCAAAGCGACGGGCCGACGGGAAGCATCCCGTCGGCCCCTCAGGCAGGTGCGGCCGTCAAGCCGGTCGGCCCGTCGCGTGCGTCACGCGTCGACCTTCTCCATGATCTCGTCGCTGACGTCGAAGTTCGCGAAGACGTTCTGCACGTCGTCGCTGTCCTCCAGCGCGTCGATCAGCTTGAAGATCTTCTTGGCGCCGTCCTCGTCCAGCTCGATCTGCATGGTCGGGACGAAGTTGGCCTCGGCGGAGTCGTAGTCGATGCCGCTCTCCTGGAGCGCGGTGCGGACCGCGACCAGGTCGGTGGCCTCGCTGAGCACCTCGAAGGACTCACCGAGGTCGTTGACCTCCTCGGCCCCGGCGTCCAGGACGGCGGTGAGGACGTCGTCCTCGCTCAGCTCGCCCTTGGGGACGATGATCACGCCCTTGCGGTGGAACAGGTACGACACCGAGCCCGGGTCGGCCATGGAGCCGCCGTTGCGGGTCATCGCGACGCGCACCTCGGAGGCGGCGCGGTTGCGGTTGTCGGTGAGGCACTCGATGAGCACCGCGACACCGTTGGGGCCGTAGCCCTCGTACATGATCGTCTCGTACTCGGCGCCGCCGGCTTCGAGACCGGCGCCGCGCTTGACCGCGGAGTCGATGTTCTTGTTCGGGACCGACTGCTTCTTGGCCTTCTGCACGGCGTCGTACAGCGTCGGATTGCCGTCCAGGTCGGCGCCGCCCATCCGCGCCGCGACCTCGATGTTCTTGATCAGCTTCGCGAAGAGTTTGCCGCGCTTGGCATCGATCACGGCCTTCTTGTGCTTCGTCGTGGCCCATTTAGAGTGGCCGGACATCTGCCTGTCTCCTTCGCGTAACCAATCTCTGTAGGAACGCCAGAGATCCTACAAGGACTCGGCCGGCCGGCCTGCGCGCACCATGTCCACGAACAGCGCGTGCACCCGGTGGTCGCCGGTCAGCTCCGGGTGGAACGACGTGGCGAGCGCGTTGCCCTGGCGGATCGCGACGATGTGTCCCTCGTGCTCGGCGAGCACCTCGACGGCGGCGCCCGCGGACTCCACCCAGGGGGCGCGGATGAAGACGCCGTCCACCGGACCGCCCGCGACGCCCTTGACGTCGACCGCCGCCTCGAAGGACTCGTTCTGGCGGCCGAAGGCATTGCGGCGCACGATCATGTCGATGCCGCCGATGGTCTCCTGGCCCGAGCGCGGGTCGAGGATCTTGTCGGCCAGCATGATCAGGCCCGCGCAGCTGCCGTAGACGGGCATACCGTCCCGTACGCGCGCGCGGAGGGGTTCCATCAGGCCGAAGAGGACGGCCAGCTTGGAGATGGTGGTGGACTCGCCGCCGGGGACGACCAGACCGTCCACCTCGGCCAGTTCCTCGGGCCGCCGCACCGGCCTGGCCACGGCATCGGCCGCGGCCAGGGCCACCAGGTGCTCCCGTACATCGCCCTGAAGTGCCAGGACGCCTACGACAGGGCTGCTCATCGGTGCTTACCAGCCGCGGTTGGCGTAGCGCTCGGTCTCGGGGAGGGTGTCGCAGTTGATGCCGACCATGGCCTCGCCGAGGTCGCGGGACGCGTCCGCGATGATCTTGGGGTCGTCGTAGAAGGTGGTGGCCTTCACGATGGCGGCGGCGCGCTTGGCGGGGTCGCCGGACTTGAAGATGCCGGAGCCGACGAAGACGCCCTCGGCACCGAGCTGACGCATCAGCGCGGCGTCGGCCGGGGTGGCCACCCCGCCGGCGGAGAACAGCACGACCGGGAGCTTACCCAGCTCGGCGACCTCCTTGACCAGCTCGTAGGGGGCGCGCAGGTCCTTGGCGGCGGCGTACAGCTCGTTGTTGTCGTAGCCGCGCAGGCGGGCGATCTCGTTCTTGATCTGGCGCAGGTGGCGGACGGCCTCGACCACGTTGCCGGTGCCGGCCTCGCCCTTGGAGCGGATCATGGCGGCGCCCTCGGCGATCCGGCGCAGCGCCTCGCCGAGGTTGGTGGCGCCACAGACGAACGGCGTGGTGAAGGCCCACTTGTCGGAGTGGTTGACCTCGTCGGCCGGGGTGAGGACCTCGGACTCGTCGATGTAGTCGACGCCGAGGGACTGGAGCACCTGGGCCTCGACGAAGTGCCCGATACGGGACTTGGCCATCACGGGGATCGAGACGGCGCCGATGATGCCCTCGATCATGTCCGGGTCGGACATACGGGCCACCCCGCCGTCCTTGCGGATGTCGGCGGGGACGCGCTCCAGGGCCATGACGGCGACGGCGCCCGCGTCCTCGGCGATCTTCGCCTGCTCCGGCGTGACGACGTCCATGATCACGCCGCCCTTGAGCTGCTCGGCCATGCCGCGCTTCACGCGCGCGGTGCCGGTCTCGGGGGTCTGGGCGGAGTCGGGAAGCGTGGTGGACACGGGTGGACCTCACTCGGTGAAGAGGATGTGTTCTGCACCGAGGAAACGCCCGGGAACCAGGCCACAGCAAGGGCCAATAGGGAGTGGGTGGATCGTTTTCGCAGGCGGGAGGGGCGGAAGCGGCGGCGCGGGGCATCGGCGACCCCGGTCCACCGGGCTCCTGTCTCAGGCCGCCCGGTCCACCAGCGCTCCCGGCTCAGGCCGCCCGGTCCACCAGGGCCGCGGGGGGCTCGTCGTCCATCTCGAAGGCCAGGGGGAACGGGGCGTGGCCGGCCAGCCGGAACCAGCGGACCTTGCGGTGCTCCCGCAGTCGCCGGGCCGCGCCCACCGCGTCGTTGTGGAAGCGCCGGGCCATCGGCACCCGCCGTACCGCCTCGGTCAGTTCGTGGGCGGCGGCCTCTCCCCCGGGCACCTCGCGGACGCCCTCCACCTGGTGCGGGTCGGCGAAGACCGCCCGCAGGGCCTGGCTCAACTCGCTCTCCGCGACCTCCCGTTGCTCTTCCTCGGCCTGACGCGCCGCGTGCGCGGCCTCGTACAGCACGATCGACGCGGCCGGATCCAGCACCCCGGAGGTGGCGAGTTCCTGGGCCACCGAGGCGCGGCGGAGCAGTTGGGCGTCGAGCGCGGCGCGGGTGGCGTCGATCCGGGCGTGCAGCCGGTCCAGCCGACCGGCCGTCCAACTGAGGTAGAGGCCGATCGCCACGAGGACGACGAGAATCCAGATCAGGGTTGCGGTCACAGGCGGTTAGCCTAGGCGCAACCTACGGCGGCCCGGCTGCGGACGTCCCGCCGGCGGACGGGACCGACCCCGGACGGGACCGACCCCGGACGAAACCGGACCAGGACGGGACCGACCCCGGTCAGGACGTTGGTTCCCGGCCTCCGTCTCGTGCCAACCCCAGTCGGGCGCGTAGGCCGCCGCCCGCGGTTCGTTCGTCCGTCGCGACGGCTGCCGCGCCCGCGGTCACCGTCTCGTAGACGGAGAGGATGTCGGCGCCGACCGTCGACCAGTCGAAGCGGCGGACGTGGGCGCTGCCGCGCCGGCGCAGTTCCGCTCGGCGCTCCGGGTCGGCGAGCAGCCGTACCGCCGTCTTGGCCAGGGCGTCGGCGTCCTCGTTGGTGAAGAGTTCGCCCGCGGCGCCCTGGTCGAGGACCTGGGCGAAGGCGTCGAGGTCGGAGGCGAGGACGGGGGCGCCCGCCGACAGGGCCTCGACGAGGACGATGCCGAAGCTCTCGCCGCCGGTGTTGGGGGCGACGTAGAGGTCGACACTGCGCAGCAGGCGGGCCTTGTCCTCGTCGCTGATCATGCCGAGGAACTCCACCCGGGAGCGGAGTTCGGCCGGCAGGTCGGCCACCGCCTCCTCGGTGTCGCCGCGGCCCGCCACCAGGAGCCGGGTCCTGGGGCGCTCGGCGAGGATCTCGGGCAGGGCGCGCATCAGGACCGGCAGGCCCTTGCGGGGCTCGTCGATGCGGCCGATGAAGCCGATGGTGTCGCCCTGCCACTCGGGCCGGGGCTCGGCGCGGGCGAAGAAGCCGACGTCCACGCCGTTGGGGATGACCACGGCGTCGCCGCCGAGGTGTTCGACCAGCGTGCGGCGGGCGTACTCGCTGACCGCGATCCGGGCGCTGATCTTCTCCAGGGCCGCCTGGAGGATGGCGTACGCGGCGATCATCGCGCGTGAGCGCGGGTTGGAGGTGTGGAAGGTCGCCACGATCGGGCCCTGGGCGGCCCAGCAGGTGAGCAGGCCGAGGGAGGGCGTGCCCGGCTCGTGGATGTGGACGACGTCGAACCGGCCCTCGTGCAGCCAGCGCCGTACGCGCGCGGCGGACAGGAAGCCGAAGTTCAGCCGGGCCACCGAGCCGTTGTACGGCACCGGCACCGCGCGGCCCGCGGAGACGACGTACGGCGGCAGCGGGGTGTCGTCGTCGGCCGGGGCCAGGACGGACACCTCGTGGCCCTCGCGGACGAAGTACTCGGCCAGGTCCCTGACGTGGAACTGGACGCCGCCCGGCACGTCCCACGAGTACGGGCAGACGATGCCGATCCTCACGTGCGCTCCTCGTCCGCCGGACGGGGCTCCAGGTCCGCGACCCACAACCGCTGAAGCATGTGCCAGTCCTCCGGATGCTCGGCGATCCCCGAGGCGTAGGCGTTCGCCAGCGCCTGTGTCATCACAGACGTCTTCTCCTCGCGGGTACCTGAGCCGGGCACCTCGATCGGAGGGTGCACCTGTCCCCGCATGACCGGCGAGTCGTCGTACCAGAGGGTCACCGGCAGCAGCAGGGCGCCCGTCTGCTGGGCGAGCAGGGCGGGGCCCGCGGGCATCCGGGCCGTCTCGCCGAAGAAGTCCACCTCGACCCCGGACGCGGACAGGTCCCGGTCGGCGACCAGGCAGACCAGGCCGCCGTCGCGCAGCCGCCGGGCCAGGGTGCCGAAGGCGGTGCCGCCGCTGTGCGGGAGCACCTCCATGCCGAGGCCCTCGCGGTAGGCGACGAAGCGGTCGTAGAGCGTCTCGGGCTTGAGCCGTTCGGCGACCGTGGTGAACGGGGTCTTCAGCTCGGTCGTGACCCAGGCGCCCGCCAGGTCCCAGTTGGCCAGGTGCGGCAGGGCGAGGATGACGCCCCTGCCGGTGGCGAGGCCATCGGTGAGGTGGTGGATGTCCTTGGCCTCGAAGCCGTTCCTGACCCGGTCGGCGCTCCACGCGGGCAACCGGAAGGACTCCATCCAGTAGCGCAGGTAGGACCGCATGCCCGCGCGCGAGAGTTCCCTGAGCCGCTCAGGGCCCGCGTCCGGCACCACGCGCGCGTAGTTGCTCTCCAGCCGCAGCACGCCCTTGCCGCGCCGCTTCCAGGCGAGGTCCGCGATCGTCGTGCCGAGCCGGACCGCGGCGGGTTCGGGGAGCCTCTTCACGGTGCCCCAGCCCGCACCGTACAGCGCGTCGGTCCACCGCTCCCGTGCGCTCATTTCGCCGCCTCGCTCCCATGGGACGCGTCGGCCTGGGCCGCGCCGCCCCGGGGCCCATTGTCGCGCCCGCCGGAGCCCGCCGTCCCGGCCTCGGCCTCGGCATCCGCCTGCGCCTCCGCCTCGGCGGATTCCCGGCGTACGGTGACGACCCGCTGGATGAGGGTGACGAGACTGCCGACGGCGACGATCCACAGCGCGATGGGCAGCAGCCAGTGGATGCCCGGCACCCCGAAGGTGTCGAGGCCCGCGAGACCGGCCGCGACCAGCGAGATCACCAGCCGCTCGGCCCGCTCGACCAGACCGTTGACGGCGACGGGCAGCCCGATCGACTCGCCGCGCGCCTTGGTGTACGACACCACCTGGCCGCTGGTCAGGCAGAAGATGGACACCGCGCACAGGACGTTGTTGTCGCCCTGCCCCGCGTACCAGAGCGCGAAGCCGCCGAAGATCGCGCCGTCGGCGACCCGGTCGAGGGTGGAGTCGAGGAACGCCCCCCAGCGGCTGGTGCGGCCGAGCTGGCGGGCCATGTTGCCGTCGACCAGGTCGGAGAAGACGAAGAGCGTGATCACGACCGTGCCCCAGAAGAACTCGCCCCTGGGGTAGAAGACCAGCGCGCCCGCCATCACACCCGCGGTACCGATCAGCGTCACCGTGTCGGGGCTGACCCCTCGGCGGATCAGAAATGCGGCGAACGGTGTGAGGACACGCGTGAAGAATGCACGCGCGTACTTGTTCAGCATGGCCTTCCAAAGGGTCGCTGTCGCCGCGCGGCCCCTGCTGGCCACCGGCTGGCCCATGGTAGCCACGCGGGCGCTTGTACGACCGCCGGGCACCCACGGAGGGTGACGGTGCCCAGCCGCACCGGCGTCCCGGGGCGGGCGTCCGGTTCGCGTCGCCCGTATGGACGCACCGTGACGGGAGTGGGAATCTCGAAGGACCGCGGGCGTCACCGGAGCCGCCACCGCACGCGGCCCCTCTGCGTCCGCGCCCCGACGACCTCACCGTGCACGGGAGGCAAGGCCATGGGCGACAAGGCGAACGCACACCCCGGAGCCGCCGGCAGGGCTAGGGCGGCCGACCATCCCACGTCCGTACGGAATGTGGTGCTGGTCGGCCACTCCGGATCGGGCAAGACGACCTTGGTGGAGGCTCTCGCGCTGACCGCGGGGGCGGTGAACCGCGCGGGCCGCGTGGAGGACGGCGCGACCCTCTCCGACTTTGACGACATCGAGCACCGGCAGCAGCGGTCGGTACAGCTCTCCCTGGTGCCGGTCGAGTGGAACGGCATCAAGGTCAATCTGCTGGACACCCCCGGATACGCCGACTTCGTCGGGGAACTCAGGGCCGGTCTGCGGGCGGCGGACGCGGCCCTCTTCGTCGTCTCGGCGTCGGACGGCGTGGACGGCGCCACCCGCATGGTCTGGGACGAGTGCGCGGCCGTCCGCATGCCGCGCGCCATCGTGGTGACACATCTGGAGTCCGCGCGGGCGGACCTGGAGGAGATGACCCGGATCTGCGCGCAGGCGTTCGGCGGCGACGACCCGGACGCCGTGCTGCCGCTGTACCTGCCGCTGCGCGGCCCGGCCGGGCCCGACGGACACGCGCCGGTCACCGGGCTGATCGGGCTGCTGTCGCAGCAGCTCTTCGACTACTCGACCGGCGAGCGCGTCGAGTCCGACCCGGACGCGGACCGGCTCCCGCTCATCGCGGAGGCCCGCGATCGGCTGATCGAGGGAATCATCGCCGAGAGCGAGGACGAGTCCCTCATGGACCGCTACGTCGGCGGTGAGCCGATCGACCTCAAGACGCTGATCGACGATCTGGAGCGGGCCGTCGCGCGCGGCGTCTTCTTCCCGGTGCTGGCCGCCGCCCCCGCCCCGCAGGGCGCCCGGCAGGGCCTCGGCACGGTGGAACTCCTGGACCTGGTCACCGGCGGTTTCCCGACCCCGCTGGAGCGCGAGGCGCCCCGGGTCACCACGGTCGACGGCAGGCCGCGCGAGCTGAAGCCGTGCGATCCCGGGGGCCCGCTGGTCGCCGAGGTGGTGAAGACCTCCTCCGACCCGTACGTCGGCCGGGTCTCCCTGGTCCGGGTCTTCTCCGGCACCCTGCGTCCCGACGAGACGGTGCACGTCTCCGGGCACGGACTGACCGACCGCGGCCACGAGGACCACGACGTGGACGAACGCGTCGGCGCCCTGTCGGCGCCCTTCGGGAAACAGCAGCGCGCCGTCACGCACTGCATCGCGGGCGATCTGGCGAGCGTGTCGAAACTGAACCGCGCGGAGACCGGCGACACCCTCTCGGCCAAGGACGACCCGCTCCTCATGGAGCCCTGGGAGATGCCGGACCCGCTGCTCCCGCTGGCGATCCAGGCGCACAGCAAGCCCGACGAGGACAAGCTCTCGCAGGGCCTCGCCCGTCTCGTCGCCGAGGACCCCACCATGCGCCTGGAGCAGAACCAGAGCACCCACCAGGTGGTCCTGTGGTGCCTGGGCGAGGCCCACGCCGATGTGGCGCTGGAGCGGCTGCGCGCCCGCTACGGCGTCCAGGTCGACGTCGTGCCCCACCGGGTGTCGCTGCGGGAGACCTTCGCGGACCGCTCCGCCGGACGCGGCAGGCACGTCAAGCAGTCCGGCGGGCACGGCCAGTACGCCATCTGCGAGATCGAGGTCGAGCCGCTGCCGAACGGCTCCGGCATCGAGTTCGTGGACAAGGTCGTCGGCGGCGCGGTCCCCCGCCAGTTCATCCCGTCCGTCGAGAAGGGCGTACGCGCCCAGGCCGCCAAGGGCGTCGCCGCCGGGTACCCGCTGGTGGACGTGCGGGTGACGCTGCTGGACGGCAAGGCCCACTCGGTGGACTCCTCCGACGCCGCGTTCCAGACGGCGGGCGCGCTGGCCCTGCGCGAGGCCGCGGGCGACAGCCGGATCCATCTCCTGGAGCCGGTGGTCGAGGTGAGCGTCCTGGTCGGCGACGACTACGTGGGCGCGGTGATGAGCGATCTGTCCGGCCGCCGCGGCCGGGTGCTGGGCACCGAGCAGACGAGCGGAGCACGCACACTCGTACGGGCCGAGGTGCCCGAGATCGAGATCGGCCGCTACGCCGTGGACCTGCGCTCCCTGTCGCACGGCACCGCCCGCTTCCACCGGGCGTACGCCCGCCACGAGCCGATGCCCCCACAAGTCGCCGAACGCCTCCGGGAACACCTCCGCGCCAGCTAGCGAACCGCGCCCCACAGGGCACACATCCGGTACGGGCCCGGCGGACGGCGTTCTGCCGTCCGCCGACGGATGTCGGTGGCGGCGGCTACGCTGATCACGTGATCAGGCGGCAGGTCGTACCGGACAGATGTTCCGGACGTACGACCGGCCAACAGGTGTGCGGGGCAGGGAAGTCGGGAAGTGCGGCAGAAGCGACATCGGACGGCGATCGGGGGCGGGAATGACCGCTGACGGCGGGTACGCGGACTTCTTCGGGCCGCAAGTGCCGCGCATGGGCGACGGCGGCCAGGCGCCCACGTACGCCCTGGCGTCCATGGCCTACCGCGACAACCCGATGGGCGACATCAAGAACGCGGACAACGACTGGCACAAGTCGTCGGTGAACGAAGGCCGTAAATGGGCGGCCATCTTCCGGCCCAACCTCGGCGAGGCGTACTCACGCGCCATCGTCGACCGGATGCTCGGCAAGGGCCGCGGCGCGCTCATCCAGTCCTTCGGCACCGAGCCGCAGGTCGTGGTCGAGCACTGTCTCGCGGCCAACCGCATCCGCCGCGAACGGGACAACATGCTCTCCGCGATCATGGTGGTCTGCGGGCTGCTGTTCCTGCCCGGCCTGCTGCTGTGGCTGGCGGTCTTCTCGATCCGCGTGATGATCGACAAGCGGGACGACAAACGTGCCTCCGCGTTCGGCACCGCGCTGCTCCTCGGGGTGGGCGTGGTCGCCGTGGTCTTCCTCGTCCAGATGCCTTTCACGGGCTTCTGGGCCTGGTACGCGCGCGCGGCGGTGGTGCTGCCCGTCGTCGGCTGGTTCTGGGCCAAGCAGATCTGCGAGCGCACCTCGAAGGACCTGCGGGCGCGCTGGGACGGCCTGCTCTCCGGCAGCAGCGTCGGTGCCAAGGTGCCCGAGGCGGTCCCCAGCAACCCCGGTGAGACCGCCGCCGAAGAGCTGCGCCAGTCGCTGGCCCGGCTCGGCGCCGAGCAGCAGTCCAACTCCGTCTTCTACGCCGGCCCCAAGGGCATACTCGGGATGGGCACCCGCTGGGGTGCCTGGCAGCTCGCCGAGGACCTGGTGCCCGCCGACCCGGACCGCGAGATCCACCCCTTCCGCAGCTGGGACGTCATACGTTCCATCCACGACCAGCTCCGCATGCTGGAGCGCGGCCCGCTCAACACCGGCGGTTTCCCCACCCCCTCCATACGGCACTGGATCGTGACCCCGATCGGTGAGAACGCCGGCTCGGTCTCCCGCCCCGAGGGCACGGACGTCGAGGCGTTCCAGGTCAAGCCGCACGCCATACAGGAGATCTGCAACAAGCAGCAGTTCGGCGCGGGCGACCGCCACTACCTGGGCGTGCAGTGGACGCTGTGGGACGGTCAGCTGGTCATCACCATGATGATCACCGTGACCGTACTGCACGCGACCCTGCGCATCGAGGTCACCGGACACGCGCTGGGCCCGGTGAACTCCCTGTTCACCACCAAGTCCTCGGCCCCCACCAAGTCGGTCCAGAAGGCCCTCAAGCCCTGGGAGAACCGCACGGTGAAGCTGCCGCTGGTCAGCACCAACGAGGTGGTACGGCTCGCCGTGCGCGCCCCGCTGACCTGGTACCCGCCGCTGCTGAACTGGCTCGGCGGATCCGTGAGCCTGCCCGAGCCGTTCGGTCTGCGGCACGCCTGGGCGGACCAGCCCTGGCGGCATCGCTTCATGGCCGACGACGCGCTGCGCGCGGCCACCCCCGTGCTGCGGGTCGTCCACTCCGCCGCGATCAAGGTCCTGGAGGAGAACGGCGTCAACACGGAGAAGTTCGGCTCCCGCTCGTCGTCGCTGTCGACGGCGATCCAGGACGCGGCACCGAAGAAGGCGGACCTCTACGACGCGTGAGCCTCCGGCGCGCTCGGGGAGGCTCGTGAGAGTGCGGGTCGGTCCAGGCGCGGCAGCCCGCAGGCCGGTCCAGGCGCGGCAGCCCGCAGGCCGGTCAGGGGGCTGCCGCCCCCGGACCCCCGCTTCGGCCCTGGACGGGCCTCGTCCTCACCCGCCGGACGGGCTACCCGCCGGACCGGCTACCCACCGGGCCAGGCTTCCGCCAGCATCGTCCTGGTGTCCGCCAGCAGTTGCGGCAGCACCTTCGTATGGCCCACCACGGGCATGAAGTTCGTGTCGCCGCCCCATCGGGGCACGATGTGCTGGTGCAGATGGGCGGCGATACCGGCGCCCGCCATCACACCCTGGTTCATGCCGATATTGAACCCGTGCGCCCCGGACGCGGCGCGCAGGGCCGTCATCGCCTGCTTGGTCAGCTCGGCCAGCTCGGCGGTCTCCTCGACGGTCAGCTCGGTGTAGTCGGCGACGTGGCGGTACGGGACCGTCATCAGATGGCCGCCGTTGTACGGGTACAGATTCAGCACCGCGTACACCCGCTCGCCCCGCCTGACGATCAGCCCGTCCTCGTCGGACTTGGCCGGGATCGCGCAGAAGGGACAGCTGTCACCGGCCTCCGGACCGGTCGGCTTGTTCTCGCCCTGGATGTAGGCCATCCGGTGGGGCGTCCACAGACGCTGGAACGCGTCCTGCGTGCCCACTCCGATCTGCTGCTCCGGCTCACTCGTCATGCAGGGAAGCATATGGCTTCGCCCGTTCGCGGCGTGTCGCCGGGGAGCGCCACGGCGCCCTCCGGGTCAAGCTGGGCCGATGGACGACGTGACCCGCGTGGCCCGCTGGGAGGACCGCACCGAGATGCCGCTGTTCGGGGCATCGCTCGTCTATCTCGCGGCGTACGCCACCCGTATCCTCGCCCCCGGTCTGCCCGAGGGCTGGAGCGCTCTGTGCCTCGCCGTTCTGCTGGCGACCTGGGCCCTGTTCGCCGTCGACTACGGGGTCCGCTGGCGGCTCAGCGGCCGGGGGTGGAGCTTCGTACGCACCCACGGCCTGGACACCCTCGTCCTCCTGCTGCCGCTGCTGCGTCCCTTGCAGATCATCCGCTTCTACGACGCCGTCCAGCGCCGCCGCGGCAGGCCCCGCCTCCCGCTGTACAGCCGGGTGATGTTCTACGCGGGCGTGGCCACCGTGCTGGTCGGCTTCGCGGGCGCGCTGGCCGTCTACGCGCAGGAGCGGTACGCGCCCGGCGCCACGATGCTGACCTTCGGGGACGCGGTGTGGTGGGCGTGCTCCACCCTCGCCACGGTCGGCTACGGCGACATCGTGCCGATCACCCCGATGGGCCGGGTGATCGCGACCGGCATGATGGCGGGCGGGCTGGCGCTGCTGGGGGCGGTGACGGGGTCGTTCTCGTCGTGGCTGATCCACCGCTTCATGCGGCCGGACGAGGAGGAGCCCCCGGCGGTGTGACACCACCGGGGGCCCGCCGTCCCGGACGGGTCAGATCTGCTCCCGCTCCGCCACGACCTTCATGATCTTCTCGATGGCCGCCTCGACCGGGATCCCGTTCTCCTGGGACCCGTCCCGGTAGCGGAAGGACACCGCGCCGTTGGCCATGTCCTCGTCGCCCGCGATGACCATGAACGGCACCTTGGCCTTCTGGGCGTTGCGGATCTTCTTCTGCATCCGGTCGGAGGACGAGTCGACCTCGACCCGCAGCCCCTTCTTCCGCGCGGTGGCGGCGAACCGCTCCAGATACTCCACGTGCGCGTCCCCGATCGGGATGCCGATCGCCTGGACCGGCGCCAGCCAGGCCGGGAAGGCGCCCGCGTAGTGCTCCAGGAGCACCGCGAAGAACCGCTCGATGGAGCCGAACAGCGCGCGGTGGATCATCACCGGCCGCTGCTTGGAGCCGTCGGCCGCGGTGTACTCCAGGTCGAAGCGCTCCGGCAGGTTGAAGTCGAGCTGGATCGTCGACATCTGCCAGGTCCGGCCGATCGCGTCCTTCGCCTGGACGGAGATCTTCGGACCGTAGAAGGCGGCGCCGCCCGGGTCGGGGACCAGGGGGAGGCCCTGCTTCTCGGCGACCTCGCGCAGGGTGTCGGTCGCCTCCTCCCACGCCTCGTCGGAGCCGACGAACTTCTCCGGGTCCTTGGTGGACAGCTCCAGGTAGAAGTCGGTCAGACCGTAGTCCCGCAGCAGGCCGAGGACGAAGGTGAGGGTCCGGTCCAGCTCCGTCGACATCTGCTCGCGCGTGCAGTAGATGTGCGCGTCGTCCTGGGTGAAGCCCCGCGCGCGGGTCAGCCCGTGCACGACACCCGACTTCTCGTACCGGTACACCGTGCCGAACTCGAAGAGCCGCAGCGGCAGTTCACGGTAGGAACGGCCGCGCGCGTCGAAGATCAGGTTGTGCATCGGGCAGTTCATGGGCTTGAGGTAGTAGTCCACGCCGTCGTCGAGCTGCATGGGCGGGTACATGCCGTCGGCGTACCAGTCCAGGTGCCCCGACGTCTCGAAGAGCTTCCCCTTCGTGGCGTGCGGGGTGTAGACGAACTCGTAGCCCTCCTCCTCGTGGCGGCGGCGCGAGTAGTCCTCCATGACCCGGCGGATGATGCCGCCCTTGGGGTGGAAGACGGCGAGGCCGGAGCCGATCTGCTCCGGGATGGAGAACAGGTCCAGCTCGCTGCCCAGCCTGCGGTGGTCGCGCTTCTCGGCCTCGGCGAGGAACTCCAGGTGTGCCTTCAGCTCGTCCTTGGACGGCCAGGCGGTGCCGTAGATGCGCTGGAGCATGGGGTTCTTCTCGCTGCCGCGCCAGTAGGCGGCGGCGTTGCGCATCAGCTTGAACGCCGGGATCAGCCGGGTGGTGGGCAGGTGCGGGCCCCGGCAGAGGTCCTTCCAGCACAGCTCGCCGGTCTTGGCGTCCAGGTTGTCGTAGATCGTCAGCTCACCGGCGCCGACCTCGACGTCCGCGCCGTCGTCGCTGGAGGCGGTGCCCTTGAGGCCGATCAGCTCCAGCTTGTACGGCTCGCCGGCCAGCTCCTCGCGGGCGGCCTCGTCGGTGACGACCCGGCGGGAGAAGCGCTGACCCCGCTTCTGGATCTCCTGCATCTTCTTCTCGACGGCCTTGAGGTCCTCGGGCGTGAACGGCTTCTCCACGTCGAAGTCGTAGTAGAAGCCGTCCTTGACCGGGGGGCCGATGCCGAGCTTGGCCTCGGGGAACAGCTCCTGCACGGCCTGGGCCATGACGTGGGCGGTGGAGTGGCGCAGGATGTTCAGGCCGTCCTCGGAGGAGATCTCCACCGGCTCGACCGCGTCGCCCTCGGCCACCTCGTAGGCGAGGTCCTTCAGCTCGCCGGCCACCCGCGCGGCGATGATCGAGCGCTCACCGGCGAAGAGGTCGGCGGCCGTCGTGCCCGTCGTCACCGTGCGCTCTTCCCGCTCGGAATCGCGTTGGATGATCACACGGACGTCTGACACCGGTCTCTCCTGACTGAAGGGGTTCGCATCCATGCGCGGGGCATGGCATGGCAATGCCTAAGGATCCTACCGAGCCACCGGTCCCCACCGCGAAACGGTGACGCTCCGTCCCGCCCGCGTCACAGCGCCTCCCGGTACCGCGCCGGGCCGCCGCCCTGACCGGGGTGGCTCGCGGGCCGGGAGGGGGTGCCGGGGCGCGGCACGCAGGACGGGACCGGTGAACCGTCGCCGGACTGCGCGTTCCCGTACTCCCGTGGCCGCCTCACGGCGTAGTGCGCGAACGGCCCGGGTATCACCAGACCGGCGGAAGACGGTACGTCAACTGCCGTGGGTGAACGAGGGGTTGTGGTGCTATGGCGTACTGGTACGAGGGACCTCTGGCGGCATTCGACACGGAGACGACAGGTGTGGACGTCGAGAGCGACCGGATCGTGTCGGCCGCCCTGGTCGTCCAGGACGGACCGGGAGGACGGCCGCGGGTGAGCCGCTGGCTGGTCAATCCGGGGGTACCGGTGCCCGAGGCCGCGACGGCGGTGCACGGGCTGACGGAGGACCATCTGGCGCACCACGGCCGCTGGCCGGCGCCGGTGATGCAGGAGATAGCCACCACGCTGTCCGAACAGGCCGCCGCGGGGCGGCCGTTGGTGGTGATGAACGCCCCGTTCGATCTGACGCTGCTCGACCGTGAGCTGCGCCGCCACCGGGCCTCGTCGCTGGCCCGCTGGTTCGAGTCGGCCCCGCTGCTGGTGCTCGACCCGAGGGTGCTGGACAAACACCTGGACCGCTACCGCAAGGGCCTGCGCACCTTGACCGACCTGTGCGCGTACTACGACGTCCCGCTGGACGGCGCGCACGACGCGGCGGTGGACGCGCAGGCGTCACTGGATCTCGTCCGGGCGATCGGCAGACGGTTCGCGGCCCGGCTCGAACGGCTCTCCCCCGCCGAACTGCACACCCTCCAGGCGGTGTGGCACGCGGCGCAGGCGCGTGGCTTGCAGGCGTGGTTCGCGCGCACCGGCAGCGAGGAGCCGGTGGATCCGGCGTGGCCGCTGCGTCCGGACCTGCGGGCGGCGGCGTAGGACCCGGCCGGGGGGACGCGAAAGGCCGGTCCGCTGCGGCGGACCGGCCTTCTCCCGGTGGGCGATACTGGGTTCGAACCAGTGACCTCTTCGGTGTGAACGAAGCGCTCTCCCACTGAGCTAATCGCCCGGGAACGCACTGAACCATACAGGTCTTCGCACGCTTCGTTCAAACCGCTTCGCGCCGCCGCCCTGCCCACCGTGTCCCCTCGTTCACCGCTGCCGGAGCCGTGTGAGCAGCCCGCGCCGTCCGGCCCGCATCATCAGCGTGTGATTGACGCGGAACACCGGCCGCCCCGGCACGGCGAGCAGCCGCAGCAGTCGTTTGCGTACGGCGACCTCCTGGTCGTAGCGCGCGAGGGTGCCGTCCCCGTACGCGGTGAGCGTCCAGCGCGCCCAGCCCTCCAGGTCGCCGGTCATCGCGATCTCCAGCACCCCGGCGTCCGGTTCCCGCCGGGTCTGCCGGGCGGTGAAGGTGAGGGTGTACGGCAGGGTCGCGCGGATGCTGATCCGTCCCGAGGTGTCGTCGATCCGGTCGATCGTGCGTACCTGGGGCCACCACAGGGGGTACTCCTCGGCGCGTTCCAGCACGTCGTAGACGGCGGCGGGCGGCGCGGGCAGCGTCCAGCGGGTGTGGAAGCGGTAGCGGCTCCAGTCCATGGGAGGAGTGTGCCCGGCCCCGGGGCGGGGGATCTGAGTACGTTCTGAGTACCCGCGCTCATGTCGGGCGACGTGACGGCGGCCACACTGCCAGTCATGACACAGATCCCGCCCCCGGCCGAGGAGTTGCGACTCCTGGACGCCGAGCTGTCCTGGCTCGACGCCCGCCGGACCCAGTTGCTGGGGCGTCGCGCCTGGCTGGTCGCGCAACTCCATCGGTCGGCGCAGGTCCCGCAGCCGCCGGGGGCGCCGTTCGCCCCGGGCTCCGCGTCCGGCCCCGTCGCGCCCGGCGCCGCAGGGCCCTTCGCGCCGCGCCCCGAAGCCTCCGCGCCCGGCGTGCAGAATCTGCTGCTGCTTCTGGGCGGCGCTCTGCTCACGGTCGCCGCGGTGGCGTTCACCCTGGTCAGCTGGGGTGATCTGGGGATCGCGGGGCGGGCCGTGGTGCTGGGCGTGGTCACGGCTGCGGCGCTCGCCGTGCCGGTGCCGCTGCTGCGGCGGGGGCTGCGGTCGACGGCCGAGACGGTGGCGGGCCTCGGCCTCGCGCTGACCGTCCTGGACGCCTACGCGTTGCACGCGGTGGCGCTCGCGGACACGGACGGCACCGGCTACGCGGCGGTCGCCTCCGCCGTACTGGCGGCGGTCTGGGCGGCGTACGGCCTCGGCCTGGCCCGGGTCGCGGGGCCCGGGCTGCGGCTGCCGGTCCCGGCGGCGCTGGGCGCGGCCCAACTCCCGCTGCTGCTCGCGGCGGTGGCGGCGGACGCGCTGCCGTACGGGATCACGACCGCGCTGCTGGTGACGGCGGCGCTGGACACCGGTGTGGCGCTCCGGGTGTCCGGGCTCACGGTGCGCGTCGTCGCGGCGACGGGTGCGTACGGTCTGGGCGGCTGGGGCGTGCTGGCGGCCGGCTGGCTGTCGTGGACGGCGACCGGTCCGAGCGCCGCCGCCCGTGCGGCGGCGCTCCTTCTCTTCGCGGCGGCGATCGCGCTGACGGCGGCGTGGCGCGCCCCGACCCCGGGTCTCGCGCTCGGCCTCGCGGTGGCCGGGGGCGCGCTGACGGTCCCGGCGCTGGCCGGGGTGCCGCGGGTGGTCCTGCCGGACTCCTGGGCGGTACCGGTCCATCTGGTGTTCGGTATGGCCCTGTTGGCGGCGCTGCGGGTGCCGCGGATACCGGCGCCGGTGCGGGAGGGGCTGGGCTGGGCCTCGGGCGGGGTGCAGACACTGGCCGTGGTGTGGACGCTGCCGATGGTCGCCGTGGCGCTGGCGGGGCCGCTCGGCTGGGTCGGGTCGGTGTGGGAGGGCGCCCCGCCGCACCCGGGGTTCGTGGGCTCGGGCGAGGTGCCGTGGCCGGCGGACGCCGTGGCGGCGCCGGTCGTCCTGGTGATGGTGGCGGCGTTGCTGCCGTCGGTGGTGCGGGAGGCGACCTGGCGTCCGCGCGCTCTGGAGGTCGGTCTGGGGCTGGGGTGGGCGGCGGTCGTCCTCGTGCCGGCCGTCTTCGAGTTGCCGTACGCGGTGGCCCTGGTGCTGCTGGCCGTCACGACGGCGGCCCTGTCGGCCCTGAAGCGGATCGTGCCGGTCGTCCTCGCGGTCGTGACCTCGGTGAGCCTCGCCTTCACCTCCCTCGCCTCCGAACCGGCCACCCTCACCGTCCTGGCGTTCCTGACGGCCCTGTTCGCCCTCGGTGCCCGCAGGCCGCTCCCGGCGGCCGTCGCCCTGGCGTACGCGACCGCCTTCGCCGGTGCCGCGGGGGCCTCGCTCGGGCTGGCGTCGGAGTGGATCGCCCTGCCGGTGCTGCTGGTGCCGGTGGCCGCCGCCCTGCTCGCCCCGCGCCTCCCGGACGCGACCGGGCTCGCCGTGGAGATCACGGGCGGGGTGGCGGCGCTGGTGGCGGTCGCCCTCGCGGTCACCGATGTGCCGGTGCTGGCTCTGGTGCTGGCGCTGTGCGGGGTGATCGCCACGGGCACGGCCCTGCGTCCGGACCGGCGCCCGGCGCGGTACGTCGCCACCGCCCTGTTCGTCCTGGCCGCCTGGGTGCGGCTGGCGGGCTGGGAGGTCACCGTGCCGGAGGCGTACACGCTGCCGGTCAGTGTCCCGCTGCTGCTGTTCGGTCTGCTGCTCCGGCACGGCGATCCTCGGATGTCGTCCTGGACGGCGTACGCCCCCGGTCTCTCGGTCACCTTGGTGCCGAGTCTGGTGACGGCGTGGGACGACACGCACTGGCAGCGTCCGCTGCTGCTGGGCACGGCGGCCCTGGCGGTGACCCTCGTCGGCGCCCGCCACCGGCTCCAGGCACCGCTGGCCCTCGGCGGCTCCGTCCTGGTCCTGGTGACGCTGCACGAACTCGCCCCGTATCTCGTCCAGGTGGCGGGCCTGATGCCGCGCTGGGTGCCGCCGGCCCTGGCCGGACTGGTGCTGCTCGCGCTGGGCGCGACCTATGAGCAGCGGCTGCGGAACGTCCGGAAGGTACGGGACGCGCTGGGGCGGATGGACTAGGACGCCCGGGACGGGATCGGTAGTCAGTTGTCGTACGTCCGGGAATTGCAGCGGAGTTCCAGAGTTTGTCCGGTGTCTTTCGTCCATGGCTCAGGTGATGGACTTCTTTCAGAATGAAATGAAAGCACCGGACGGTCGGTCAGGTAACGGGCCGTCACCGTCCGGTCGCGGGAAGGATTTTCCCGGACCGCACTTCGGCGTCCTCCTGACGGAGCGCTGTCCGGTGGGATATCCGGAGCGCACATGCCGACGGCCCGTCTGCTTCCAAGCAGACGGGCCGTCGGTCCGGGTGGGCGATACTGGGTTCGAACCAGTGACCTCTTCGGTGTGAACGAAGCGCTCTCCCACTGAGCTAATCGCCCGGGCGCAGGGAGAACATTACCCCATGTCAGACGGTGCCCGCGCCGCGCGCCCGGATCACTGGTTCTTGATGCTCCAGGGCATCACGAGGCCGAACTTCCACAGATAGATCCCGGCGAGCACGCCGATGATCACAAGGCCGATCGAGGTCAGGATGATGTTGCGGCGGCGCACCCTGGGGTCGAGCGCACGCTGTGCCGCCTCGGTCACCTTGCGTTTGGTCCACCGCAGCACGATCTGCGCCCAGACGAACTCGGTCGCCCAGATCGCCATGCCGCCGAAGATCACCACCCAGCCGGGGCCGGGCAGCACCAGCATCGCGGCGCCGGCGGCCACCACGGCCAGACCGACCACGAAGACGCCGACCTGCCAGCTCACATGCAGCAACCGGCGCGCCTTGATGAATTCCGGCGCCCTGGAGCCCAGGGCCTTCTCGGCCTTGGTCTCACGCGTCGTCCCGATGTCGTCAGTGGCCACGGCGACCTCGCCCGGCTCGTCACGCCCCGTATTCATACAGCCAAACCTTACCGGAGCGAATCCGGTCACCGGAATGGTCGTACCCGGCGAAGAGGTTCTCGGCCGGAAGAGTTACGTAAAGACAGGCAAAACACGCAGAGGGGTTTACAACGGCACCGTAGGTGGCATGTCGATTTCGCCGACGTGCGAATCCCCGAGCGCACACTGAGCGAAAGGCCCTGGCGCTTATGAACACCACGGTCAGCTGCGAGCTGCACCTGCGCCTCGTTGTGTCGAGCGAGTCCTCCCTGCCCGTCCCCGCGGGCCTGCGGTACGACACGGCCGACCCCTACGCCGTGCACGCCACCTTCCACACCGGAGCCGAGGAGACCGTCGAGTGGGTGTTCGCCCGCGACCTGCTCGCCGAAGGGCTGCACCGCCCCACGGGCACCGGCGACGTCCGCGTCTGGCCGTCGCGCAGCCACGGTCAGGGCGTCGTGTGCATCGCCCTGAGCTCTCCGGAGGGCGAGGCCCTGCTTGAGGCCCCTGCGCGGGCACTGGAGTCGTTCCTGAAGCGAACCGACGCCGCCGTGCCACCCGGCACGGAACATCGGCACTTCGATCTGGATCAAGAGCTCTCGCACATCCTGGCGGAGAGCTAGCCGAGAGATCCACAGAGCCGCCCGGCGCCGTCCAACTCGGGGAGACGGCTCGGGCTCGGACAACCGCATACGGCACACACCGGCGTCGCCGCCGCGGGTTTCCGCGCGTCGGCGCCGGTTCACTGTGCGTGGTCGCCCGTTTCCCTGGCGCCGTGGCCGTCCCCCCGGGAACGCATCCCGGTGGCGCGGCGTTGTACGGCCAGGCCGTGCGTGGCCGCCGGACCGCTTTCCTTCGGCCCGGGAGCCACTACGATCGGCCAGCATCGGCGGGCGTCCGCCCGACCCCAGGCCAGGGAGCGAAACGTGCTGATCACCCACGACACCCGGTGTGCCCTCGACACCGTGGTGGATCTGGTGAACACCGCCCCGGAGGACGACGAGACCCCGGAGGGACTGCCGGATGTCGCGGCACTGTCGGAGTTCGTACAGAACCACAAGATCAGTGACATCGGTGTGCTCTCGGAGTTCGATCTCGCCGCCGTGCGCAAGATCCGTGGCCGCTTCGCCTCGATCTTCACCTCCCCGGACTCCCGTGCCGCCGCCGCGATGATCAATGAGCTGGTGGCCGCCGCGGGGACCACGCCCCGGCTCACGGACCACGACGGCTACGACTGGCATGTCCACTACTTCGCCCCCGGCGCGTCCATCGCCGACCATCTCGCGGCCGACTGCGGGATGGCACTGGCCTTCTTCGTGGTGGCCGGGGAGCGGGAGCGTCTGCGGCGCTGCGAGGCGCCCGACTGCCGTCATGCCTTCGTGGATCTCTCCCGCAACCGCTCCCGGCGGTACTGCGACAGCCGCACCTGCGGCAACCGGCTCCACGTGGCCGCGTACCGGGCCCGCCGCAAGGAGGCGGCCGGCTAGCGCGGACACGACCGCGACCCGCTCGACCGAGCGAAGAGATCCCGCCAATCCTCCCGGGCCATATCCGGCCGAGAGTCGCCCTCCCGCGCGCCGCGGGTCGGCACGCCGACCCCTGTCCGGGCCTGTCCGGCCCCGTCCCGACGCGGACGCCCCTCTCTCGTAGCCCCCGGCGGGTGACGCCGGGGACCACGGGTACGGCTCACAGCAACAGCAGGTCGTGCAGCGCAGCCATGAGGAGCAGACACCCGATCACCGCTAGGAAGATCATCAACGGTGGCTGGGAAAGGGCGAAGAGGCACCCGCGCGGCTCGTCCTGAGCTGGCGCGGCCTCGTCCTGTGTCGTGTCCAGCATCTCGCCGTGATGATGGCGCAATAGGCACTCTTGACACACCTAACACGCCCGGGTGGAGGGGCAGTTACCCCGAAACCGAGACGCGCCGGGCATACGACCGCTATGGGGGCGTCGACCGTCGAACACCGCCTGCCGGAAGGCTTGCTACGGCCCGTCAGGGGGCTGGGAACGGACTCCCGGGGCCTCCGAGGGGGGCGGGCTCAGATGCCGTGCTTCTTCAGGATCGCCTCGATGTCGCTGAAGTCCTCCGTGGCGTCCGTGCGGCCCGCGCTCTTCGGCCGGGCGGCCGGGCGGGCGGACTGGCCGAGGGAGGGGGCCGAGGCGCGGGGCGCCACCGCGTCGGGCTGGGCCGCCGCCGCGGCGGCCTTGCGCTCCTTGCGGGTGCCACCACGCCGTCGCTCCACCGCGCGCGTGCTCGCGAAGAGCACCCAGGCACCGCCGAGCAGGCCGAAGCCGACCCACGCCGTCGGGCTGAACGCGGTGTCGGCGGCCCATCCGACGATCCCGGTCATCACCAGACCGACCGGCACCAGCGAGTAGGCCGCGATCCGGACGGCCGCGAGGTAACGCTTGCGGTACGCCGTGACCGCGGCGATGCCCAGGCCGGCCGCGGAGACGGCGGAACAGACGGTCTCAGCAATCATCCGGTCCTCCAGGCAGGCCGAGTCGGTCGGAAACACATTCGTCCCTTCCATCCTGCACCGCCCGCACCCTCCCGGGCCACGCCCTGGCCGGACATCAGGGACATCTCCGGGTCGAGTCCTCCGAAAGTGCCGGTCATCACAGGTGAGGGGCGGGTTCCGGCGGAGCCGGGCCGTCCGGTCGAACCCCGGACGGATACCAACAAATATGAACGGACACCAGCAGAACAGGACGTACCAGGTCGGACCCGAGTGGATCGTCCGTTCCGTGCCGGAGTGACCGGCCGCGTCAGCCGTGCGGGGCCGGTACGGGACCGGGACGGGACCTGTGCCGCGCGGCTGCGAGACTGGTCCCATGAGCGACTCCTCCTCCGCCCCCGTCTCCCCCGCACCGGTCCTCGACGTCTGGTGCGAGTTGCAGTGCCCGGACTGCCGTACCGCCCTGGACGACCTCCGCGCGCTGCGCGAGCGCTACGGCGACCGGCTGGAGATCCGGCTGCGGCACTTCCCGCTGGAGAAGCACAAGCATGCCTTCGCCGCCGCCCAGGCCGCCGAGGAGGCGGCCGAGCAGGGGCAGGGGTGGCCGTACGTCGAGGCGGTGCTGGACCGGGTCGAGCAGCTGAGCCGCAGGGGGGAGCCCCTGCTGGTGGAGGTCGCGGGTGAACTCGGTCTGGACGCGGAGGAGTTCGACACGGCTCTGATCGACGGCCGGCACATCCTGACCGTGGACGCCGATCACGCCGAGGGCAAGGCGATCGGCGTGACCGGCACCCCGACGTACGTCATCGACGGTGAGCGGCTCGACGGCGGCACGTCCCAGGAGGGCCTGCGCGAGCGCATCGTGGAGATCGCCGACCGGCTGCTGGCCGAGGCGCAGGGCTGACGACGCCCGGCACCGCGGCCGGACCGCAGCGGGCGGGGCGGGTTCAGAGCAGGTCTTTGTACAGGTCGTAGCGTGTCGACACGTACCCCAGCGACTCGTAGAGCCGCTCGGCCGGGGTGTTCCCGGCGAAGACGTTGAGGGCGAGGACCGGTTTCCCCGCGGCCAGGGACTGGGCCTCGGCGAGCAGCATCAGGGAGCGGCCGTGGCCGCGCCCGCGGTGGGCCGGGTCGCTCTGCACCTTGTACACGAACGCCCGCTCCTCCTGGAGTGCCAGCCAGAGCATCCCGACCGCGGTGCCCTCGTGCTCCAGGACGCTGAACCGGGTGTCCGGTGAGGCCAGACCCCGGGGCAGGAGGCGGGCGTGGTCCCGGCGGGCCTTCTCGTCGGCCTCGGCCTCCGGGACGCCGCGCTCGGCCCAGCTGCGGGCGTAGTCCACGACGGCCCGGGCGTGCCAGGTGGTGAACTCGGCCTCGGTCATGGGGCGGCCCAGACTGCCGGCGGGCAGGACGGGGGCGGGGGCGCCGAGTTCCTTGGCCATGTTCCGGTTGCGCTCGACGTACCCCAGGGCGGTGATCATCCGCAGGGCCGGGCCCTCGGCGGGGACGGTGATCTCGATGCGTCGGCAGCCCCAGCCGCGGGCCACCTCCTCCGCGGCCAGCGCCGCCACCGTGCCGCGTCCGCGCCTGCGGTCGGCCTCGTCGATGCGCAGCTCGCCGATCACGGCGACGGCCCGGCCGAAGACGGGGTCCGTGGCGAGGTGGACGGTGCCGACCGGGCGGCTGTTCACGCACACCTGGAAACGGCGGGAGCGGGCCCCGTCGGTGGTGTGCCGGAGCGGCTCGGTCGGCCGCAGGGTGGTGGTCATCACCGTTGTTCTACCCCGGCCAGGTGGGTCGGTTCAGCCCTATTTTCGGGGGCCTCTTCGCGGGGCGGTGGACGGCCCGGCCGGTGCGGGCGGGTCCGTCACGGGTCGAGGTCGTCGCCCGAGCGCTCCGCGAAGATCCGCATGGCCTTGGCGGTCACCGGGCCCGCGGTGCCGGGCAGTTCACGGCCGTCGAGGCGGTGGACGGCCTGGACGTCCCGCAGGGTGGAGGTGAGGAAGACCTCGTCGGCCCGTTCGAGGACGTCCAGCGGCAGGTCGGTCTCCTTGGCGCCGGTCCATTCGGCGGCCAGGGCGCGGGTGATGCCGGCGAGGCAGCCGGAGGCGAGCGGCGGGGTGTGGAGGGTGCCGTCCAGGACGACGAACACGTTGGAGCCGGTGCCTTCGCAGAGCTGTCCGACGGTGTTGGCGAACAGCGCCTCGGAGGCGCCCTGTTCATGGGCGCGGGCCAGCGCGACGACGTTCTCGGCGTACGACGTGGTCTTCAGGCCGGTGAGCGCGCCGCGCTCGTTGCGGGTCCAGGGCACGGTGATCACGGCGGTGGAGTCGGGGCGGCGGGTGGTCTCGCCGAGGGCGACGACGAGGGTGGGGCCGTGGGCGCCGCGGTCGGAGCCGAGCGGGCCGGTGCCGCCGGTGTAGGTGATGCGCAGCCGGCCGAGCGGCATCGGGTTGGCGGCCAGGACGGCGGCGCAGCCGCGGCGGACCTCGTCGAGGTCGGGGTCGGGCAGTCCGAGGCCGCGGGCGGAGCGGGTGAGGCGGTCGAGGTGGCGGGTGAGCGCGAACGGTTTCCCGTCGGTCGCCTTCACCGTCTCGAAGATGCCGTCGCCCACGGTCAGCCCGTGGTCGAGGACGGAGACGCGGGCGGAGTCGATGTCCTGGAGCCCGCCGTCGAGCCAAAGCTTCACTGGTGCCTACCTCGCAAAGGACATGTCCGGACCCTCCGGACCCTCGTACGCCCCCGACGCTACCGCGAGCAGCCGGGACGCCTTCAGTTCGGTCTCCCGCCACTCCCCTTCGGGGTCCGAGCCCCAGGTGATGCCCGCTCCCGTGCCGAACCGCAGCAGCCCGGCCGCGCGGTCGATCCAGAAGGTGCGGATGCCCACGGCCAGCTCTCCGGTGCCCCGGTCGGCGTCGACCCAGCCGATGCCGCCGCAGTAGGGGCCGCGCGGGACGGTCTCCAGGCTCTCGATGATCCGCAGGGCGCTGGACTTGGGGGCGCCGGTGACGGATCCGGGCGGGAAGACGGCGGTGAGGAGTCCGGGCCAGCCGACGTCCCGGCGCAGCTCTCCGCGTACGGTCGAGACGAGGTGGACGAGCCCGGGGTGCTTCTCGACCGCGCAGAGGTCGGGGACGGTGATGCTGCCGGTGGCGCAGACCCGGCCGAGGTCGTTGCGGACCAGGTCCACGATCATCACGTTCTCGGCGAAGTCCTTCTCCAGGAGATCCGCCTCGGTGCGGCCGGTGCCCTTGATCGGCCCGGACTCCACGGTCCGCCCGCTGCGGCGCAGGAACAGCTCCGGTGACGCGGTGGCGGTCTCCACCCCGTGCCGGGGCAGCCGGATCGTCCCGGCGTACGGTGCCGGGTTGCCGCGGGCGATCAGTGCGGTGAGGGCGTCGACGTCGGCGCCGGGCGGGGCGGGGGCGGACAGGACGCGGCAGAGGTTCGCCTGGTAGACCTCGCCGGCGGCGATGTGCTCGCGGATCCGTCGTACGCCCGCGGTGTAGGCGGCGTGGTCCAGGGAGGACGTCCAGTCGTCCGGGGCGGGGCCGCGCCAGGCGCCGGGCGCGGGGGCGGGTACCGGGCTCTCGTGGACCTCGGCGAAGCGGGCGCAGGTCAGCCTGCCCTCGAAGTCCGCGCAGACCGCCCAGAAACCGGCCGAGTCCAGGGCGGCGGGATCGCTGGTCACATCGAGGAGACCGGTGGCCAGGCGGTCACCGAAGCGGGCGAGAGGAGGGAGGTCGAGCACGCTGTCGAGTCTAGGACGGGTGTCCCGCGGGTGGCCCCGCCGTGACCTCCCGGGTGCCCGCGGCCGGTCCGTGACCAGGCACAGGGCAGCACGCTGCACAAACGCGTTTTTGTGCTGGCCCCGGAATCCGCTAGAGTTCAACACGTCGCCGGGACGCGCGAGCGCACCGAAACGACAGGCGGACGTAGCTCAGTTGGTAGAGCGCAACCTTGCCAAGGTTGAGGTCGCGAGTTCGAACCTCGTCGTCCGCTCGCAGGAACGGGGGGCTTCCCGGCCCCTTACACTCCTGGTGGAGTGGCCGAGAGGCGAGGCAACGGCCTGCAAAGCCGTCTACACGGGTTCAAATCCCGTCTCCACCTCTAAGGACGATTAGCTCAGCGGGAGAGCGCTTCCCTGACACGGAAGAGGTCACTGGTTCAATCCCAGTATCGTCCACTGAAGCCCTTCGGCTTCGACCCGCGCGATTAGCTCAGCGGGAGAGCGCTTCCCTGACACGGAAGAGGTCACTGGTTCAATCCCAGTATCGCGCACGCAGTGCCCATGATCGGTTTCTTACGGTGATCTCGTGCCGTGGTCCTGATCCTGGTCCCGAGGACGATTAGCTCAGCGGGAGAGCGCTTCCCTGACACGGAAGAGGTCACTGGTTCAATCCCAGTATCGTCCACACACCGGAGCCCCCGGCCGTCTCGTACGGCCGGGGGCTCCTTCGTGGTGCCGGGTCAGCTGGAGAACAGCATGCGCCCGAAGCCCCTCTGCCGGTGACCGTGGTGGCCTCCGTGGTGGCCACCGCCGTGCGGGGCGCCCCAGGCGGGCGCGGCCGGGGCCACGGGGGCGGCCGGGTACTGGGGGGCGGCCGGCGGGGGCGGCGGGCCCGGCTGGCTCCACTGCGACTCCAGGCGGGTCAGCGCCTCCAGCTCGCCGTAGTCCAGGAAGATCCCCCGGCAGTTGTTGCACTGCTCGATCTGCACGCCATTGCGGTTGTAGGTGTGCATCTGTCCATGGCACTTCGGGCACTGCATGGTCGGCTCAACTCCTCGCCGGTCGGTCCTGCTTCGCGTTACGCCAGGACAGACACTGTCCGGCGGCGGTCGGTTGCACCCTACTTCGCCTTGTCCGGGTCCAACTCCGGGGGTACGGAACCCATTCGCGCGACGGCGTCGAGCACCGACCGCTCGACCTCCTCCAGGGGGCGGTTCGCGGCGAGGGCCTTGGTGAGCGCGGTGGCGGCGGTCTGGACGGTGAGGGCACGGGCCGGGACGTCGAGGGCGGGCCAGGGGTCGCCGTCGGGCGGGACGGCGGGGCCGCCGGCGGCGCGGTAGGCGGTGAGGAAGCGGGTCCACTCGTCGGCGGTGAGCAGTCCGCAGGCGTACCAGGCGGCCGGGCGGGCCAGGTCCCAGGCCGGTGCGCCCACACCGAGGTCGTCCACGTCTATCAGCCGCCACGGGCCCTGCGGGGCGGGGTGCCGGACGAGTTGGCCGAGGTGCAGGTCGCCGTGGCAGAGGGCGGCGAGGGGCTCGGGCATCGGGGCCTTCGCCCGGGCCCACGCCGGGAGGCTCCGCCAGGCGCGCAGCACGGTGGCGATCTCCGGGTGGGGCCCGGCGGCCACCAGCCGCTCCACGGCCCGGGCCGCCTTCGCGGGGCCGCGCATCGGAGGCAGTCCGGTGGGGACGGGCGTGCGGTGCAGCCGGGCGAGCAGGCCGGCGGCGGCCTCCCAGGGGGCGGCGTCGGGATCGTCGGGGTCGACGGGGGTGCCGTAGGGCCAGAAGGTCACCAGGCGGGTGTCGAGGGCGACGGGTTCCGGGCGCAGCGGCGGCACGAACACCTCGGGGAGGCGGGCGGCCGTGGCGAGGAGCACGGTCAGGTGACTGGGGTCCGTGCCGGGCGGGTGCGCCTTGGCCACCGTGTCGGCGTGCCGCACGACCGTGGCATCGGGCCGGTCCGCGAGGGTCCCCGCCCCGCAGGCACAGGCGGGGGTGAGCGTGCTGCCGGGATGCGCCGCGGATCTCGCCTTCGCGGCGAGGGCGGTGAGGAGGCGGGTCACAAGGGCCTTTCGAGTGGACGAGCGAACGTTTCGGTGGAGGGTACGGCAGGGGTGGGGCCCTTCCTGAGGCGGGGCGCCGGGGCCTCCGGCCGGGGGGAGGGGTGCGGCGGGCCAGCCGGGTGGCGGGGGCTCGCCCGCTCATGGCCTGGCGGGGCCGTGGGCCGGGTACGGCGGGCGGGGCGCAGGAACCGGCCGGGGTCGGAACCCGCCGGAGTATGCCCTGGCGGGAGAGGCACACAGCAGGCGAGTCGGTACGACGCGGCGGGAGGAGGCGCACAGCTCACCGGGCAAGCGCCTGACAGGGGTGGGGGCTGTGGTCGGCGGGCGGCGTTCAGGGGCCGCCGGAGTATGGCCTGGCAGAGGTGGGTGGGGCGCTGGATCCCGCCAGGACAGGGCGTGGAAGGGAGTCCCGGGTGAGGGCAGAGCAATGCCGGCGCAGCTCCCCAGCTGCGCCGGCATTTGTGCCGTCCGCCGCACCCCCGTCCCCACGGGGTTATGGGTGGATGTCCCCGCCCGGACCGCTCATCCGGGCCTGGGGTCGCCGCTCAGCGCCCCAGCATCACTCCCACGGACGACGCCTGTGTGGCCACTGTCTCCCAGCCGTCGAAGACGACGAGGAGCAGGACCGCCAGGGGAAGGGCCATCGCCGTCGCCACCAAGGGGTGACGGCGGCCATCGGGGCGCGGGCCGAACGCGGCGGCGTGTGCCTTGCGTCCTCGCTCACGGATCAGCGTCCGCGGTGCCGTGTGCGCCACTGTCCCTCTCCTGACCGAACTCAGTTGTCGTTGGCAGCGGCGGGTGTTTGACCTCGGGGGACGAGTGCTACACCCGCCGCTTGACCTCAAATCTAGGGGCGTGGCGGACACCGGGCGTCATGCCCTCGTACCGATTGGCGGGCCTCCCGGAGGATGAGCCGCCCATCAGGGTGTACTCCCCTGGGTGGAGACCGGTCCTACGTCTCGCCCTACGTCTCCGGGTCTTCCCGGAGGGGACGTCCGGTCTGCCCGGACTTTTCCGGGCAGACCTCCCTCGGGCGGGCCGCCCGACCAGGGCGGGAACCCGGTCGGCCAGGAACCGGTCCGTCCGTATCGCCGACCCCGTTCCGACCCTTTCGGCGTGACTTCGCTCACTTCGACCGCCCTCCGGCGCACCGCCGTCCCCGCCCGGCGGCCGGCCCGGCTCCCCACCACCTCGTACGCGCGCGCCGTGTGCCTCGTGTCCACGGCGGTCTCCACCCGGTCACCCGTGACGCGGCCAATGCCCCTTCCGTCTCCGTCCGTTGGGATCATGGACGGCGTCAAGCCGCCCTGTTCGCGCGCGCTCTGACCACCTCTCAAGTCTCCCGGCCGGGACTGACAATCCGTCGGGACGAGAGGGCGCGGCCTCTGCGCGCGGGCGGCCGTGGAAACGTAAGCTGTGGCTCGTCAGACGGACCGGGCAGCGGGGATGAACATGGCGATGATGCGCCTAAGGCGTGAGGACCCGCGCGTCGTCGGCTCGTTCAAGCTGCACAGACGGCTCGGCGCGGGCGGCATGGGCGTGGTCTATCTGGGCTCCGACAAGAAGGGGCAGCGGGTCGCGCTGAAGGTGATCCGGCCCGATCTGGCGGAGGACCAGGAGTTCCGCTCGCGGTTCGCGCGTGAGGTGTCGGCGGCCCGGCGGATCCGGGGCGGCTGTACGGCGCGGCTGGTGGCGGCCGATCTGGAGGCGGAGCGGCCGTGGTTCGCGACGCAGTACGTGCCCGGCCCCTCGCTGCACGACAAGGTCGCCGACCAGGGGGCGCTCAGCGCGGCCGAGGTCGCCATGGTGGGCGCGGCGCTCTCCGAAGGGCTGGTCGCGGTCCACGAGGCCGGGGTCGTGCACCGGGACCTCAAACCGTCCAACATCCTGCTGTCGCCCAAGGGGCCGCGGATCATCGACTTCGGTATCGCCTGGGCGACCGGTGCCTCCACGCTCACCCATGTGGGGACGGCCGTGGGATCGCCGGGTTTCCTCGCGCCCGAGCAGGTGCGGGGCGCGATGGTCACCCCGGCCACGGACGTGTTCTCGCTGGGGGCGACCCTCGCATACGCGTCCACCGGTGACTCGCCGTTCGGGCACGGCAGTTCCGAGGTGATGCTGTACCGGGTCGTGCACGAGGAGGCCCAGCTGCACGGCGTACCGGACGCGCTGGCTCCGTTGGTACGGGCCTGTCTGGCCAAGGATCCCGACGACCGGCCCAGCACGCTCGATCTCTCCCTGCGGCTGAAGGAGATCGCCGCGCGGGAGGCGCAGGACATGCTCGACGGCCGCCCGCCCGCGCCGCGCGCCGCCGAGGCGGACCGGCCCACCGGTCGGCTGGCCGAGACCTACCCGGAGCAGCAGCGCACCCAGCGCCGTCCGCAGGGACAGCGGGGGGTGACTCCCCCGCCCAGGAACGGCACACCGGCACGCGGTGCGGGCGGGGCGGGCGGCGCGCGGGGCACCGTACCGTCCCGTGGGGGCCATGGCCCCCGGGCCGGCGCGGCACCGCGCGGCAACGGCTCCTCGCGCGCGGGGGTCGGGACGGGCACCTCCCGGCCGGGGGCGCGGCCCGCTCCCGGCGGGCGCGCCACTCCGACCGGGCGGAACAGCACCCGCCCCGGGAGTCAGAGCGCGCCGCGTCGGCGCCCGCCGCGCGCCACGGGGACCAGGCTGCGGCCCGCCAACCCCCGGCTGCTGCGGCAGCGGCTCTTCGTCTTCGTCGTCGTCACCCTGCTGGTGGCGCTGGGGATCGCGCTGGTGCAGGGGTGTCAGGGGCCGGGATGACGGTCCCGTCGGGTGCCGGTGCCGGCCCGGGTCACAGCTCGGGGCGGCCCGTCGCCACCGCGTAGAAGGCGACGGCCGCCGCCGCGCCCACGTTGAGGGAGTCCACTCCGTGGGCCATCGGGATGCGGACCCAGGCGTCGGCCGCGACCAGGGCCTGGGTGGAGAGGCCGTCGCCCTCGGCGCCCAGCATGAGGGCGACCCGGTCCATACGGTGAGGTGCGGCCTCGTCCAGGGACTCGGCCTTCTCGTCCGGGGTGAGGGCGAGCAGGGTGAAGCCTGCCTCGCGGACCGACTCCAGGCCCTTGGGCCAGGTGCCGAGACGGGCGTACGGGACGGAGAAGACCGCGCCCATGGAGACCTTCACGCTGCGGCGGTAGAGGGGGTCGGCGCAGTCCGGGGAGAGCAGCACGGCGTCCATGCCGAGGGCGGCGGCCGAGCGGAAGATCGCGCCGATGTTGGTGTGGTCGTTGACCGACTCCATGATGACGACCCGGCGGGTGGTCCGCAGGAGGTCGGCGGCCGTGGGCAGGGGTGTGCGCTGCATGGAGGCGAGGGCGCCGCGGTGGACGTGGTAGCCGGTGACGCGTTCGGCGAGTTCGGGGCTGACCGCGTAGACGGGGGCGGGGAGTTCGTCGATGACGTCGCGCATGACGTCGACCCACTTCGCGGACAGCAGCATCGAGCGCATCTCGTAGCCCGCGTCCTTCGCCCGGCGGATGACTTTCTCGCCCTCGGCGATGAAGAGGCCCTCGGCGGGTTCGCGCTTGCGGCGCAGTTCTACGTCGGTCAGCCCCGTGTAGTCGCTCAGGCGGGGGTCGTCGGGGTCGTCCACGGTGATGAGATCGGCCACAGGGTGATACTGCCTTGTCGTGCGTGCGGTGCCAACGGCTCGGAACGGGTCTGTAACCCGGGGTTACTCGGACGGGCGGGGGCCGACGGTGACGACCGCGCCCATGACGATCACGGACGGCGGTTTCACTTCGTGGACCCGGACCGTCTCCTCGACGTCCGCGAGGGTGGTGTCGACCCGGCGCTGACCGGCCGTCGTGCCCTCCTGGACCAGGGCGACCGGGGTGTCCGGGGACTTGCCGTGGGCGATCAGGGTCTCGGCGATCCTGCCGATCTTGTCGACGCCCATCAGGATCACCAGGGTGCCGGAGAGCCCCGCGACGGACGCCCAGTCGACCAGGGAGCGCTCGTCGTCGGGCGCGATGTGGCCGCTGACGACGGTGAACTCATGGGCGACCCCGCGATGGGTGACCGGGATACCGGCCGCGCCGGGCACCGAGATCGAACTGGAGATGCCGGGTACGACCGTGCAGGGGATGCCGGCCTCCGCGAGCGCCTGCACCTCCTCCATGCCACGGCCGTAGACATAGGGGTCGCCGCCCTTGAGCCGGACGACGGACTTGCCCTGCCGCGCGTGTTCGATCAGGGCGTTGTTGATGGCCTCCTGGGCCATGAAACGGCCGTACGGGATCTTCGCGGCGTCGATGACCTCGACGTGCGGCGGGAGTTCGGCGAGCAGGTCGCGCGGGCCGAGGCGGTCGGTGATGACGACATCGGCCTCGGCGAGCAGCCGGCGACCGCGCACGGTGATCAGGTCGGGGTCGCCGGGGCCGCCGCCGACGAGGGCCACACCGGGGGTCCGGGTGCGGTGGTGGGGGGCGACGAGGGTGCCGTCGCGCAGGCCCGCCACGACCGCGTCCCGTACGGCCGCCGTGTGCCGGGGGTCGCGGGCCTTGCGGTCGGTGGTGAGGATCGCGACGGTGACGCCTTCGCTGTGGCCGGTCGCCGGGGTCCAGGCGGTGGCCGCGTCGGCGTCGTCCGCGCGGACCGCCCACACGCGGTGGCGCTCCGCCTCGGCGGAGGCCCGGGCGTTGGCCTCGGGGTCGCTGGTGGCGATCAGGGCGTACCAGGCGTCGGCGAGGTCACCGTCCGCGTAGGCGCGGCGCTCCCAGGTCAGCTCGCCGGTGTCCGCCATCGCCTCGACGGAGGCGGTGGCCCCCGGGGAGACGAGCAGGATGTCCGCGCCGGCCGCGATGAGGGCGGGCAGGCGGCGCTGGGCGACCTGACCGGCGCCGAGGACGACGACCTTGCGGCCGGTGAGGCGGAGTCCTACCGGGTAGGCGGGGTGTTCTGCCGTAGCCATAGGGAGGCTCCTTGTACGGACGGGGCGGCGCCGGACGGGGGCAGCGCCGGGCGGGGCACTGTCCTGACGTGCGGATTTTATGCCGAGTGGGGCGGGGCGGAGGAGACGGGAGGGGTGGAGGGGAAGGTGGGGGTGGAGGGGAAGGTGGGGGTGGAGGGGGTAGAGAGGGCGGGGCCGCGGCGGGGGCGCAGGGGGCGGGCGCTGACGGGGAGGCGCGCTGAGGGGCTCGGCTGTCGGCGGGTCGGGGGGGGACACGAACGAATCCGCCCGGCCTGGTCCGGTCGGGGCCGGTCCGGTCGGGGGCCCATCGGGGCCGGTCCTGCCGGGGCGCCCACCGGGGTCGGACCTGCCCCGGTAGGCCCTGCCGGAGCCGGTCTACCGGGGCCGGTCCTGCTGGGGCAGGGCCGGCCCCGCTCGGCCGCCGCCTCTCCTACTTCTCCGTCACGCCCGCCGAGTCGAACGTCGCCACCTCGTGCATCGCGCGGGCCGTGCTCTGGACCATCGGGAGGGCGAGGAGGGCGCCGGTGCCCTCGCCGAGCCGGAGGTCGAGGTCGACCAGCGGGCGCAGGCCCAGCTTGGTGAGGGCGGCGATATGGCCGGGCTCGGCGCTGCGGTGGCCCGCGATGCACGCGGCCAGCACCTCGGGGGCGATGGCCCGGGCGACCAGGGCGGCGGCCCCGGCGCTGACGCCGTCCAGGATGACCGGCGTCCGCAGGGACGCGCCGCCCAGCAGCAGGCCGACCATCGCCGCGTGCTCCAGACCGCCGAACGCGGCGAGGACACCGATGGGGTCGGCCGGGTCGGGCTGGTGGAGTTCGATGGCGCGGCGGACGACCTCGGTCTTGCGGGCGAGGGTCTCGTCGTTGATGCCGGTGCCCCGGCCGGTGACCTCCGCGGGGTCGGTGTCCGTGAAGACCGAGATGAGGGCGGCCGACGCGGTGGTGTTCGCGATGCCCATCTCCCCGGTCAGCAGGGCCTTGTTGCCGGCCGCGACCAGATCGCGGGCGGTCTCGATGCCCACCTCGATGGCCGCCCTGGCCTCCTCGCGGGTCATCGCCGGGCCGGTGGTCATGTCGGCGGTGCCCGAGCGGACCTTGCGGGGCAGCAGGCCCGGGGTGGCCGGGAGGTCGGCGGCGACGCCCACGTCCACCACGCACACCTCGGCGCCGACCTGGCTCGCGAACGCGTTGCAGACCGCTCCCCCGCCGAGGAAGTTGGCCACCATCTGGGCCGTGACCTCCTGCGGCCAGTGGGTGACGCCCTGGGCGTGCACCCCGTGGTCACCGGCGAAGACGGCGACGGCCGCGGGCTCCGGGATGGGCGGCGGGCACTGCCGGGAGAGCCCGGCGAGCTGAGCGGAGATGATCTCCAGCATGCCGAGCGCCCCGGCCGGTTTGGTCATCCGCTTCTGCCGCTCCCACGCCTCGCCGAGCGCCTTGGCGTCCAGCGGGCGGATCTGGGCGACGGTCTCCCCGAGCAGGTCGTGCGGCTCCTCGCCGGGCAGGGCGCGGCGGCCGTACGTCTCCTCGTGGACGACCCACGACAGCGGGCGGCGCTTGGACCAGCCGGCCTGGGCGAGTTCGGGCTCGTCCGGGAACTCGTCGACATAGCCGACGCAGAGGTACGCCACGACCTCCAGGTGTTCGGGCAGGCCGAGGGCGCGGACCATCTCCCGCTCGTCGAAGAAGCTGACCCAGCCGACGCCGAGGCCCTCGGCGCGGGCGGCGAGCCAGAGGTTCTCGACGGCGAGCGCGGAGGAATACGGCGCCATCTGCGGCTGGGTGTGCCGACCGAGGGTGTGCCGGCCGCCGCGGGTGGGGTCGGCGGTGACGACGATGTTGACCGGGGTGTCGAGGATGGCCTCGATCTTCAGTTCCTTGAACTGCTTGGCCCGGCCCTTGGGCAGCGACTTCGCGTAGGCATCGCGCTGGCGCATGGCCAGTTCGTGCATCGCGCGGCGGGTGTCGGCGGAGCGGATGACCACGAAGTCCCAGGGCTGGGAGTGGCCGACGGAGGGCGCATGGTGCGCGGCCTCCAGGACCCGGAGCAGCACCTCGTGCGGGATGGGGTCGCTGCGGAAGCCGTTGCGGATGTCGCGCCGCTCGCGCATGACCTTCAGTACGGCCTCGCGCTCGGCGTCGTCGTAGGCGGGGGCGGCCGGTCCGGTGGACTGCCGCGCCTCAGCCTCGGGGGCCGTGCTCACTTCTTCGTGGACTTCCTGGGCTGTGGGGGGTTCCTGGACGGGGAGGGACTCCTGGAGTTCCTGAGGCTCCTGGAGTTCCTGGGGTTCCTGGAGTTCCTGGGGTTCCTGAGGCTCCTGCGCTTCCCGTGCCTGCCGGTGCTCACGACCCGCCGCGTCCTCCTGCTCGGCGTCGCGGGTGTCCAGGTCGTCGGCGTTCTGCACGAGCGCGACCTCGGGCTCGCGTTCGGCCTCGGGCTCGAACTCGGGCTGGGGCTCGTCGGCCGGGGCAGACGTCGGGGCAGGTGCCGGGGCAGTTGCCGGGGCGGGCTGGGCCGCGCGCGGTGCGGGGACCGTGGCGACGGGCTCCTGCCGGAACGCCTCCGGCGGTACGGAGAGCGGGTGCGGCGGGGTCGGGGCCAGGTGGGGGGTGGTCGGCACCTGTCCCGTGACCGGCACGAACTCGCCCAGCGGCTCGCCGGGGTGGGGCTCGGTCGGGAGGGCCGCGGCGGGCGGCGGTACCGCGGTGGGGGCCGGCGCCTCGGCCGGCAGCGGGGTGCCGTCGGGCGGGGTGTCGGCCGCATCGGCGTCGGGCTGCGCGGGCGTCTGGGACATGGCTACGGATACGGGGCCCGGCTGGGGGGTGTTCGGCGGTACGGCGACCTGGGCGGCCGGGTCGACGGCCTCGGGGACCGACCCGGGTGGTGCCGGTGCCGCGGGCCCGGCGGCCACGGGCTGCTGGTCGGCCTCGGGGGCGGCGGAACCCTGGGAGGGCTCCTCGGCAGGGGCGGCGGGTACGGCGGTGGCCTGCGGCTGCTCGGATCTCTGGGCGGCGGGTGCTGTCGTACCCGAGTCGTCGGCCACGGGAGCGGCCGGTTCCTCGGTCGGCGGGGCCGCGGGCGGCTGGGCCACCGGAGCGGCATCGGCCGCGGCGGGCATGGGCTCCGCAGCCGCGACAGGTACGGCAGGGGCGGCGGGTACGGCGGTGGCGACGGGCGGCTCGGCGGGAACGCCGGGGGCGGCAGCGGCCGGTGCCTGGGCCGTCGCCGCGTCCTGGGCGTCGGCAACGGGCACGTGGTCGGCGGGAGTCGGCGTGCCGACGGCCGGGGTCGGGGGCTGGGGCTGGGTCGGAGGCTGGGCCTCGGCCTGGGTCGTACCGTCGGCCGGGGCGGCGCCGGTCGGCTCCACCGGAGCCGGAGCCGAAACCGGATCCGCAGCCGGAGCCGCAGCGGGAGCCTCGGCCGGACCCGCAACCGGAGCCGGACCCTCAGCCGAAGCCGGACCCTGAGCCGAAGCCGGACCCTGAGCCGAAGCCGAAGCCCGTGCCGGACCCGCAGCCGCGACCGGCGGCTGAGCCGAGTCCTCCGGTGTACCGGCGATCGCGGGAACCGCCGCCGTAGCGGCAGCCGGGGTCTCCTGCGCGGTGGCCGCCAGGACAGCGTCGGGCTCAGCCGCGTCCGGCGACTGCTCTGCGTTCTCCGCGTCGTCCGCCGGCGCGTCGCCCGGACCGTCGGCGAGTTCCTGGGCGGCCGGACCGGCGTCCGGCACCGCGGCGGGAGCGGCCTCGGCCGCCGGCTGCTGAGGCTCCGGCCGCTGGAGTTCCGGCTGGCTCTGGACCGCCACCGGAACTGCCACCGGAACCGCCACCGGAACTGCCACCGGAACCGCCGCCGGAACTGCCGTCGGAACCGCCGCCGGGGCGGGGCCGGCGGCGACCGGCGGGGCAACCGTTTCGGCAGGGTCCGCGACCAGGACGGACGCGGGAACCGGCCCGGCCGCCGCCGCACCCCAGGGGGCCGCGCCCTGCGGGGCTCCGTTCTGGACGCCGTTCGGGACGCCCTCGGGGTGGCGCGGCGCGTCGACGTACCCGGCGGGCTCGGGAGCGGACGGGGCCGAGGGGCGGGGCGCGACACCCGCGGGGCCCCGGTCGGCGAGGGAGCGGACCGGGCTGGCGGAGGCGTCGGGGGTGGGCGGGCCCAGGTGGAGCGGGCGGCGCGGGGCCGCCGACGCGACCGGGACCGGACCGGGCAGGTGGACCCCGTTGAGGTCGACGCTGCCGGTGTCGGGGCCGGCCGTCTCGTGCGGGGCGGGTCGGTGCACGGCCTCCACGACCGGCTCGGGCGGGGGCGGAGCCACCTCGTTGCCCCAGGCGCCCTGGGCGCCCGGCAGCAGCAGGTCTTCGTCCTCGGCGGGACTCTCGGAGAGGTAGGTGAAGGCCGCGGGCGCAGGGACGCCCGGCTGGTCAGCCGTGCCTGTCTGCTCCGGCAGTCCCTCGCCCGGGACCTGGCCGGTGTCCGTCATGCGTACCCCTCGCCCATCGGTTAGTGCTCCTGCCAGCTCACCCGGAACGGCGCACCGACCGCCCCGCAGTGAGAACGAGCGTGCGTGCCCAGCGGCACGAACGACCCGCCGGAAAAGACGACAAAGCCATACGGTGGCATTCTCGCGGTCGATCCCCCGCCACGACAGCTTGATCCGCGACGGCCCGCTGTGGACTGCGCCACGTTGCGCGTCCTCCGGTGCTGCCGTACCACACCCTTCCCAAAACGGGCGGGTTTTCCGGACATTGGCCGACGAAGCGACGGGCGTCCGGCTGCGGTACAACGATCGGCCAGCCTACCGCGCGCGGTATGACAAGCGGATCACCGGGAGGGGTGGGACGTCCCGTTCCACCCGTTTCGCACCCTCGGATTCTCCGGTTTCGTGGCTCGATCGCAGGGTCGGTCGGCCGTTATGCGCGCCCGAGTTCCGCGCTCAGGGAGAAGGAGACGCTCCGCTCGGTCTCCGTCCAGGCCCGGGTGTCGAGTTCCACGGACTGGAGGAGTGCGCACGCGACCCGGTAGCCGTGCTCGGTCAGCTCACGGCCGACGCGTTCCGCAGCGTCGCGGGTGGCGGCGTGGGTGACGATCCGCTGGGGGCGGCGGTCGGCGACGGCGGACACCACGGCCGCTCCCCCGCCGCCGATCCGGACGACGTCGGGTTCGGGGAGGTTCTCCAGGATGTGCGGGGCGGTGCCGAACACGATCTGGAGTTGTACCCCGAAGCGGCGGGCGGCGGCCTCGGTGCGGGCGCAGGCGCGCGGGTCGTGGTCGACGGCGATCACGGCGGCGCCGGCCGTGGCGGCCTCGGTGGCGAAGGCGCCGCTGCCGCAGCCGATGTCCCAGACCAGGTCGCCGACGCGAGGGCCGAGGCGGGCCAGTTGGGCGGCGCGCAGCACCTCCCGTTCACCCTCGGCGAGTGCACCGTCGTAGGACTCGGGGGGACGGGTCCAGCCGCGCGGGCCGGCGGCCGGGTCGCGGCCGGCGATCCAGCCGCCGCCCTCGACATGGCCGACGGGGCCGCCGATGACGATGACGACATTGGGGTCGCGCCAGGTGTGGTCGGCGGCCTTGTCGGAGGTGACGACGGAGACCTGTTCGCGGTCGGTGCCCAGTTCCTCGCAGACGACGAAGGTGCGGTGCACTCCGTCGAGGAGGAGACCGAGTTCGGCGGGGCCGGCGCCGGGTGCGGTGAGCACGGCAACCTTGGTGTGGGCGCGGCATACGTTCACCGCGCGGCGCAGGGTGCGGGGGTGTGCGACCACCACCTGGGCGTCGTCCCAGGGCATGCCCGCGCGGGCGAAGGCGGCGGCCACCGGGGAGACCCCGGGGACGACCTCGACCTCCAGGCCGAACTCGGGGTCGCGCAGGGTGCGTACGACACCGAAGAAGCCGGGGTCGCCGTCGGCGAAGACCACGGCGGTGCCGCGGTGGGCGGCGACCCGGCGGGCGGCGAGGGCGACGCTGCCGAGGCGGACGCGCTCGGCGGGGCCGGGCACCTCGGGCAGTGCCAGATGGTGGGGGGCACCGGCCACGAGCGTGGCGGCGCGGAGGGCGGAGCGAGCCGCGGCGGTCAGCGGCGAGCCGTCCCAGCCGATCACCGTGACCCGGTCGGCCATGGTCGTCAGTCTCCAGGGGTTTACGCAGATCGTGGGGGTGGGGGTGTGCTGGTGCGCTCGCGGCGGGCGCGGGCCCCGTGAGCGTACCCCGCCGTGCGGTGCGGCCGGGGCAGCGGGCGGGTCGGCGGCGTGGGTGCCGGTCCCGGTCAGTTCCAGTCGGGGTAGGAGGTGAATCCCCCGGTGTCGGCGAGTTGACCGCCGGTGCCTTCGAGGTCTTCGGGCAGGAGGCTCCAGACGATGTAGTCGGTGCGGGTCCGGGTCCAGACGCCGTTCTCCGCGCGGACGCGCGCTATGCAGGCGCCGCGCAGGACGCCCTCGCTGATGCAGCCGATCTTCTGGGCGACCTGCTGGGCGGCGGTGTTGTCGGCGGCGGTGCGCAGTTCGATGCGTTCGAAGGTCTGGTCGTGGAACAGCCAGCGGGCGGTGGCGAGCGCGGCCTCGGAGGCGTAGCCCTCGCCTCTGGCCCAGGGGGCGACGATGTACTGGAGTTCGGTGGAGCGGACGTGCCAGTCGGTCGCGCCGAGCCGGATGGCGCCCACCAGTCGCTGGGTGAGGAACTCGGTGACGGCGAGATCGAGGCCGCGGCCGTTGGCGCGGGCGGCGGGGGCGGTCTCGGTGATCCAGCGGTGGGCGGCCCGTTCGGTGGCGGGGTGCGGTACGTCGGTCCAGGCGACGACCTGCTCGTCGGTCATCATCTCGGCGAGGGCGGGAACGTCGTCCGTCTCCAGGGGACGCAGCACCAACCGCTCCGTGCTGATGGAGATGGTGGGGAAGGTGCTCGTCATGCGCCGCTCCGTAACCGTCGGATGACCTGTGGAACCGTCAGGCCCTGGTGAACTGCCCAGCATGCAGCATCGCGGCGCCGGAACGCACCACGGGGTGCGCTCCGTGAGGGGAGCGCACCCCGTGGTGCGTGGCGGGTGCCGGCCCTCGGGGATCCCGTGGGGCGCGGCGGTCGGGCGCCGGGTCAGGCCGGGGTGACCGGCAGGACGGAGCCCTGGTAGGTGTCCTCGATGAACGTCCTGACCTCGGCGGAGCCGAGCAGTTGCACGAGTTCGGCGATCCTCGGGTCGTCCTCGTCGCCCTTCTTGACGGCGAGGACGTTGGCGTAGGGGTTGTCCTTCGCCGACTCCAGCAGGACGGCGTCCTTGGCCGGGCTCAGACCGGCGTCCTGCGCGAAGTTGTTGTTGATGACCGCGGCGGCCACGTCGTCCAGGGAGCGGGGCAGTTGGGCGGGTTCCAGTTCCTTGAAGGTCAGGTTCTTGGGGTTGGCCGTGATGTCCGCGGGGGACGCGTCGGTGCCGGCGTCCTTCTTGAGGGTGATGATGCCCTCGGCGGCCAGCAGGCGCAGCGCCCGGCCCTCGTTGGTGGTGTCGTTGGGCACCGCGACGGTGGCTCCGTCGGGCAGGTCGGCGACGCCTGAGACCTGCTTCGAGTAGACGCCCATGGGCGGCAGATAGGCGTCCGCGACGGGGACCAGGTCGGTGCCCTTGGCCTCGTTGAAGTCCTCCAGGTAGGGCTTGTTCTGGTACAGGTTCGCGTCCAGCGAGCCTTCCTGGAGGGCGGTGTTGGGCACGACGTAGTCGGTGAACTCGCGGATCTCCAGGGAGAGCCCGGCGTCGTCGGCGAGGTGGTCCTTGATGTAGGTCAGGACCTCGCCGGCCGGGACGGCGGTGGCGCCGACGACGAGGGTGTCGTCGGCCCCGGAGCCGCCGGAGTCGGAGCCGGAGCCGCAGGCGGTGAGCCCGAGGGTGAGGGTGAGGGCGAGTGCGGTGGTGGTGAGCAGTGTGCTGCGGCGCTTCATGGTGTTCTCGCTCCGCGGTGCTCAGAAGGCCGCGACGACGGAGCCGTCGTAGGTGTCGTCGATGTACTTCTTCACCTCGGGCGAGGTGAGCAGCTTGGCGAGCTTCTCGACGCGCGGGTCGTCCTCGTTGCCCTTCTTGACGGCGAGGAAGTTGCCGTAGGGGTTGTTCTCGGGGGCCTCGGCGGCGAGCGCGTCCTCGGCCGGGCTGAGGTCGGCCTCCAGGGCGTAGTTGCCATTGATCACGGCGGCGTCGACATCGCTGACGGAGCGCGGCAGGAGGGCCGCCTCCAACTCCTTGAACTGGAGGTTCTTCGGGTTGGACGCGATGTCCTTGGGGGTCGCCTCGTAGCCGACGCCGGACTTCAGCTCGATGAGTCCGTTGGCTTCCAGCAGCTTGAGGGCGCGGGCCTCGTTGGTCGTGTCGTTGGGGATCGCGACCGTGGCGCCCTTCTTGAGGTCGGCGAGGTCCTTGAGTCCCTCGGAGTAGACGCCGAGGGGCTCCAGGTGGACGGTGGCGCCGGGGACGGCGACGATGTCGGTGCCGTTCTTCTTGTTGAAGTCGTCCAGGTAGGGCTGGTGCTGGAAGTAGTTGGCGTCGACCTCGCCCTGCTGGACGGCCGTGTTGGGGGTCACGTAGTCGGTGAACTCCTTGACCTCCAGTTCGAGGCCGGCGTCCTTGGCGAGGTTGTCCTTGACGTAGGTGAGGATCTGGCCCTGCGGGGTCGCGGTGGCGGCCACGGTCAGCGGGCCGCTCGCGTCGGAGCCGGAGTCCTGGTCGGAGCCGCAGGCGGTGAGCCCGAGGGTGAGGGCTCCGGCGGCGAGGACAGCGGTGGTGATCTTGGCGGTGTTACGCACGAAAAGTGCCTTTCCTTGGGTGGTGCGGCCCCGCGGTGGTGTGCGGGGAGTCCGGGGAGTCTGGGGAGAGAAGAGAGCCAGGAGCGGGAGGCGGCGGACGAGTGAGACGAGGGGGACGGGACGGAAGGGGCCGTGACGCAGTCAGACGGCCTTGCCGATCTCGGCGGTGCCGGTCTCCTTGGCGCGGAGCAGGGCGAGCCGGGGCATCGGTCCTGAGCGTCCGCCGCGTCGGTGCAGCGAGCGGGCGGCGAAGTCGCCGGCGAACTGGATCAGCGAGATCACGACGGCCAGGATGGCCACGGTGATCCACATCAGGCCGGTCTCGAAGCGCTGGTAGCCGTAGCGGATGGCGAGGTCGCCGAGGCCGCCGCCGCCGACCGTGCCGGCCATGGCGGAGTAGCCGATGAGCGCGATGACGGTGGTCGTGGTGGAGGCGATCAGCGAGGGCAGCGCCTCGGGGACCAGGACCTTGCGGACGATGGTCGCGGTGTTGCCGCCCATCGACTGCACGGCCTCGACCAGCCCGTGGTCCACCTCGCGGATCGCGGTCTCGACCAGCCGGGCGAAGAACGGGATCCCGCCGATGGCGAGCGGGACGATGGCGGCCTCGCTGCCGATGGTGGTGCCGGTGACCCAGCGGGTGAAGCCCATCAGCGCGACCATCAGGATGATGAACGGCATCGAGCGGCCGATGTTCACGATCTGCCCGATGACCTTGTTCACCAGGGTGTTCTGGAGCAGGCCGCCGCGGTCGGTGAGGACGAGCAGGACGCCGATGGGCAGGCCGACGGCGACCGCGATCAGGGTGGCCCAGCCGACCATGACGAGGGTCTCGGTACACGCCTGCTCCAGCAGGGGACGCATCTCGGACCAGGTCACTTGGCACCTTCCTTCACCAGCGGGGTGCCCGGGGCGGTGCCCGAGGCGGTGCCCGAGGCGGTGCCCGGGGCGAGGCCCGGGGCGGGCGGGGCGGCGGGCTCCTCGCCCACGACGTCGATCTGGAGGCCCTGCTCGCGCAGGAAGCCGACGGGGACGACGTTGTCCTCGTAGCGGCCGGGGAGTTCGATGCGCATCCGGCCGACCTGGAGGCCGCCGACGGTGTCGATGGCGGCGCCGAGGATGGAGATGTCGATGTTGTAGGTGCGGGCCAGCTGGGAGATGACCGGCTGGGTGGCGGCCTCGCCGTGGAAGGTGACGTCGAGGACGGTCCGGTCGTCGGCCGAGGCGTCGCCGCCCACCGGGAAGAGCGCGGCGGCCAGCTGGGAGCCGGGGGTGGCGAGGAGTTCGCTGACCGTGCCGGACTCCACGATGCGGCCCCGGTCCATGAGGGCGGCGGAGTCGCAGACGCTCTTGACGACGTCCATCTCGTGGGTGATGAGCAGGACGGTCAGTCCGAGCTGCTGGTTGAGATCGCGCAGCAGCCCCAGGATCGAGCGGGTGGTCTCGGGGTCGAGGGCGCTGGTGGCCTCGTCGGAGAGCAGCACCTTGGGGTCGCCGGCCAGGGCGCGGGCGATGCCGACGCGCTGCTTCTGGCCGCCGGAGAGCTGGGCCGGGTAGGACCTGGCCTTGTCGGCGAGGCCGACCAGGTCGAGCAGCTCCAGGGCCTTGAGGGAACGTTCCTTCCCTGTCTTGCCGAGGATCTCCAGCGGAAGCTCCACATTGTCCTGCACGGTCCGTGAGGAGAGCAGGTTGAAGTGCTGGAAGACCATGCCGATCCGGCTGCGCGCCCGCCGCAGGTCCTTGGTCGCCCGGTGGCCGCGTCCGGCGAGGGCGGTGAGGTCCTGGCCGGCCACGGTGACCGTGCCGGAGGTGGGGCGCTCCAGGAGGTTGACACAGCGGATGAGGGAGGACTTCCCGGCGCCGGACTGGCCGATGACGCCGTAGACCTCGCCTTCGCGTACGTGCAGATCGACGCCGTCGAGGGCGGTGATCTCACGGCCGCGCGAGCGGTAGACCTTGGTCAGGTCCGTTGTCGTGATCACTGGGGATTTCCGTCACTGTCGAGTGCGGGCGTGGTGGTGCGCCGTGCACGGGTGCATACGGTCGGGCACGCGGCATGGTTCTCGCGGTGGCGATGGAACGGGAACCGGGGAGAACATGTGCGCGGGGCGGGCTCGGTCCCGTAGGGGGTCCTGTCACAGGTCAGGTCACAGGACGGGTGGGGGGACATGAGCGGTCTCGCTGGCGGTCTCGCTTCGGGGCGCGAGGCTCTCGGTGGTGCGGGGGCCCTCTAGAAAGCGCGCATTCGACACATACAGCGAGCACCGGGCGTCGTGGTCGCCTCGGTCGCAAGGGTGCGGCTGCTCGTCGTGGTCATGCGGATCAGTAAAGCAGACGTATGGTCCTTACCGGTCACCGCTGTCCGGATACTGGACAGCGGTGGACGGTCGCCGGAGGTCGGCGCCGGTGACATCACGGCCGGTCAGGGGCGGGCGGAGATCTCCACTCCCCCGTCCGTGACCAGCACGGACAGGGCGCCGAGGTGCTCCACCACCAGATCGGCGTCGAGTTCGTCCGCCCGGTGGGTTGTGGCCAACGCCACGGTGGTCATCCCGGCGGCGCGGCCCGCGGCGAGGCCCACCGGGGCGTCCTCGAAGACCACACAGCGGGCGGGGTCGACGCCCAGCTCACGGGCGGCGAGCACATACGGCTCGGGGTCGGGCTTGCCGCGGGTGACGTCCTCGGCGGTGATCAGCTTCTTCGGGAGGATGCCGACGGCCTCCAGGCGGGCCTCGGCGAGCCGCCGGGTCGCGGAGGTGACGATCGCCCAGCGGTCGGCGGGCAGCGCGTCCAGGACGGCGCGGGTGCCGGGCAGCAGATGGACGCCGCCGTTCGCCACGTCCGCCACTTCCAGGTGTTCGATGCGGGCGACGGCCCGCGCCACGGTGTCGGCGGGCAGCAGGTCGGCGGCTATCTCGGCGGCGGTACGGCCGTGCAGTGCCACGCGGGCGAAGTCCTCGGCGGTGATCCCGTACTCCTGCGCCCACTGGGTCCAGCAGCGGTTCACGGAGTCGAGGGAGGAGACGAGTGTGCCGTCGTTGTCGAAGAGGAGGGCTTCTGCCTGGATGGTCATGACTTCGACCCTACGTGGCAGCCCGGGGGCGACGGCATCGGGCGGTTCGGACCGTAATAGGGTCGGCCCCATGCTTGATGCCCTGACCCTGGCGACCGGCGTCGCCGGGCTGCTGCTGGCCGCGTGGTGCGGCTGGGCCGCGTACCGGGACCAGCCGACCAAGGACTGGCACTTCATCGGTATGGCCGTGGTGTCGCTGCTCGCGCTGATCCAGCTCGTGGCCGGGATCGTGCTGCTCGCTCAGGGCGAGAAGCCGGACCAGGGCACGACGATCTTCGTGGCGTATCTGATCGGCTCGTTCGCGTGCGTCCCGGCCGCCGGGTTCATGTCGCTGGCCGAGCGGACCAAGTGGGGATCGGTGACGGTGGCCGCCGGCGGTGTCGTGCTGGCGGTTCTGGAGGTACGGCTCTATGACATCTGGGCGGGCTGACATGACGTCCGGGCAGACCGGGGAGAGCGGGACGGCGGCGCCGCGGCCCGGCGGGAGCGGCGGGGCCCGGCTCATCGGCGGCCCCGGCATCCTCCTGGTGTGGCTCTACGGCGTGATGGTCGTCGGGGCCGTGTCGCGCTCCACGCTGCAGATCGCGACCGAGTTCGACAAGGCACCGCTCGCCTACACGCTGTCCGCGCTCGCCGGGGTCGTCTACGGCTTCATCACCTACTCGCTGGTGCGCGGCGGGGAGACGGCGCGGCGGGCGGCGTTCGTGTGCTGTGCGGTGGAGCTGGCCGGGGTGCTGGGGGTGGGGACCTGGACCCTGGTCGAGCCGTCCGCGTTCCCCGACTCGACCGTGTGGTCGGACTTCGGGATGGGGTATCTGTTCATCCCGGTGCTGCTGCCCGTCACCGCCATGTACTGGCTGCGGAAGGCACGGAGCGAGCAGCGGGGCTGAGCCCCGTCGGCGGCCTTCCCGCCGCCCCCGTCCCGCCGTCCGCTCAGGCGGTCTGGGCGTACGCCTGCTTCTCCAGGACGATCATCTCGACGCCGTCCTTGCCCTGTTCTGTGCCTACGGTCTCGTAGCCGACCTTGCGGTAGAGGCGGAGGTTGCCCTCGCTGCGGTGGCCGGTGTGGAGGCGGAAGCGCCGGGTGCCGTGGCGGTCGGCGAGGGCGGACTCGGCGGCCTTGAGGAGCCGGGCGCCGATGCCGTGGCCCTGGAGGCGGGGGTGGACGCAGAGCCGGCCGATGGAGGCGGCGCCGTCCTCGGTGACCGCGCCGCGCACCGCTCCGACCACCTCGTCGCCGAGCCGGGCCACGTAGACGCAGTCGCCGGCGATCTCCTCGCGGACCGAGTCCAGGGTCTCGACCAACGGGTCGATGCGGTAGTTGCCGTACAGCGCGGCCTCGCTCTGGAAGCACAGGTACTGCAGCTTGAAGATCTGCTCGGCGTCGCTCTCGACCGCCTCGGAGATGACCACGCTCATGCCCATGTGTGCATGCCTCCCGCTCACCTGTCGCCCTGTTGTCCCTCACTCCTATCCCCGTGCTCCACCGGCCGCAACCTCCGGGGCACGCATTGGTCGCACACATACCGGGCATCCGGCGCGTTCCGGGCCGAGATCGTCCTGTGAGATACCCAACTCCCCCGCCGCCGCCCGGGGGACGGTGCCCACGGGGGGGCGGTGCTCAGTCGCCGACGAAGTCCGCCCGGGCCAGCAGCGCGGTGTCCGGCTGGTCGGTGAAGACACCGTCGATGCCGGTGGCGAAGTACGTCCGGTAGAGGCCGAAGACATCGCCGTAGGCGTCCGCGTCGGTGCCCTTGCGGAAGGCCGGGGGGAGGAAGGGGTTCTCGTTGCGCAGGGTGTAGGGGTGCAGGAGCAGGCCCACCTTGTGCGCGTCGGCGACCAGCGTGCTCGGCCGGGTGAGGTTGCCGGAGGCGTCCTTCGGGATGACGAGGTCCAGGGTGGGGCCGATGCCGTCGGCGTAGGCGGCGATCTCGCGCAGGCCGGCCGGCTTGACCAGATCGGCGACGGTGCGGGGGTCGCCGGACTCCACGAAGTCCCAGGGCCGGGTGTTCGCGCCGGACAGCAGCACCACCAGCGGGTTGTCCACCAGCCGGTTCAGCCGCTCGATGCTGGTCGGCTCGAAGGACTGGAGGACGACCGGCGAGTTCCGCCGGTCCCGGCGGTGCTTGCGCAGCACCTTCGCCACCCGCTCCTCCAGGGCGAGGCCCTGCGCGCGGAAGTAGGTGGGGTGCTTCAGCTCGGGGTAGATCCACACCTGCTTGCCGCGCTTGCGGGTCTGCTCCTGCTGCCAGGTGAGCACCTCTTCGAAGGTGGGGATCGCCCAGCGGCCGTCGTAGAGGGTGTTGTGCGGGCGGTTGGCCGGGATGCGCTCGGTGGCGCGCAGGGTCTTCAGCTCGGCGAGCGTGAAGTCCTCGGTGAACCAGCCGGTGGTAGGGACGCCGTCGAGCGACTTGGTCCTCTTGCGGTCGGCGAACTCGGGGTGCCGCGCGACGTCCGTGGTGCCGCCGATCTCCGGTTCGTGGCGGCAGACCAGATGGCCGTCCTTGGTGGGGACCAGGTCACCGGCCTCCACGATGTCGGCGCCGAGGTCGAGGGCGAGCTGATAGGCGCCGAGGGTGTGCTCGGGGCGGTAGCCGCTGGCTCCGCGGTGGCCGATGACGGTCGGCCTGGGCAGGCTCCGCAGCCCACCGCCACCACCGCGCGGGTCGGCGCTCGCCGTGCCGGACAGTCCGAGGACGGCCCCGCCCGCGCCGAGCACGGCGGCACCGAGCAGGGTCCGCCGTCCCGTGTGCGCCCCGCTCCTCGCCGGGCTCCCCGCCTGCTCGTTCGGCTCCTGCGATCCCATCAGCGGCCTCCTCGCCGTCCGTGCCGCGCGCCGCCACCCCGGCGGGCGCCCCTCCGGCCGTACGCCGGGTGGTGCGCGCCGATCGTACGAGGGGGGACATGACCTGCGGGAGGCCCCGACTCGAACACCTGGCTGACGCTGGATGTCGTGGGGAAGGCGGGGATCTGACGGCGTGTCGGGGGCCGCGACATCCGTCACATCGTCACGCGCGGATGACGGGCCGGGGACGGGTGTCGGGCGCGGCGGCGCCGCAGGTGAACGCCGGTCACCTCCAGGTAAGACCTCTGTGAACCCGATGTGCGCCGACCGGTGTACCGCGAGTATCGTCCTCACCTGCACCGACCCACATCCGCCCGGATCGCCTCGAAACCCTTGACACCGGAGGGCCCGTTGTCCCGCTTCGCGCTCATCAAGGCAGTGCTCGGACCGATCATGCGCCTGATGTTCCGCCCCCGGGTGGAGGGAGTGGAGCACATCCCCGGCGACGGCCCGGTGATCCTGGCCGGCAATCACCTCACGTTCATCGACTCGGTGCTCATGCCGCTGGTCTGCGATCGCCAGGTGTTCTTCATCGGCAAGGACGAGTACGTCACCGGCAAGGGGCTCAAGGGCCGGGTGATGGCCTGGTTCTTCACCGGGGTCGGCATGATCCCCGTGGACCGCGACGGCGGCAAGGGCGGGGTCGCGGCGCTCATGACCGGCCGCCGGATCCTGGAGGAGGGCCGGGTCTTCGGTATCTACCCGGAGGGCACCCGCTCCCCCGACGGACGGCTGTACCGGGGGCGCACCGGGATCGCGCGGCTGACGCTGATGACGGGGGCGCCGGTTGTGCCGTTCGCGATGATCGGCACGGACAAGATCCAGCCGAGCGGTGCGGGGATGCCGCGGATCGGCCGGGTACGGGTGACCGTCCGGTTCGGGGAGGCGCTGGAGTTCTCCCGGTACGAGGGGATGGACCGCGACCGCTATGTGCTGCGGGCGGTGACCGACTCGGTGATGACCGAGGTGATGCGGCTGTCCGGGCAGGAGTACGTGGACATGTACGCCACCAAGGCCAGGGACGCGGCGTAGCTCCTCGGCGACGACCGCGTCGCCGATGGCGGTGCCCTCGCCCGTCTCCAGCCGCTCGATGGCGTTGCGCAGCACGTCGCGGTCGGTGGTGGGCGCGACCGCGACGGAGGCGGAGCCGCTGAACGGGACCAGTCCGGCGTTGAAGCGTGCGGGCAGCCGGTCGACGAAGGCGAGCGCGGCGTCCCGCGCGGCCTCGAAGCGGTTGGGCGCGATGTCCGTGGCCTCCATGGACACCGACACGTCGAACGCGACGACGATCGTGGCGCGCTCCCTGGGCACCTGGACGTCGGTCGTCGGACGGGCGAAGCCGACGACGAGCAGGCCGAGGGTGGCGCAGAAGGCGAGTGCCGGAAGGTGCCGGCGCCGGCCGGGGCGGCGGGGGGCGACCTTGTCCAGCAGATCGAGGTTGGTGAACCGGACCGCGTAGCGTCCGCGACGGCGCTGCACCAGCGCGTAGGCGACGATCAGTGCGGCCAGCGGCAGCAGGAGCAGCAGCCAGCCGGGCGAACGCAGGCTCATCGGGTTGCCTCCCTGGGCTGCACCGGATGCCGTCCATGAGCCCCGGCGGGCTCGGCCGCCCGTGTCGCGGGGTCCGTCGGACCGTTCTCGGAGGGGTTCACGCCGCGCCGCCGCCCGTTCGGCGGCGCTGGGTCTCGACGTGGCGGGCGATGTCGCGGACCCAGTCCCGGTCGGTGCGCAGCCGCAGATGGGCGGCGCCGGAGCGGCGGATGGACTGCCGGATCAGGGCCCGCTGCTCCAGCGCGGCCTGCGCGTAGCGGTCGCGCAGCCGACGGGAGTGGGTGGGTATCTCGCGGCGGCGGCCGGTCTCGGGGTCCACGACGGTGAGCAGTCCGACGGAGGGCAGTTCCAGTTCACGGGGGTCGATCGTCTCGACGGCGAGGACCTGGTGGCGCCGGGCGGCGACGCGCAGCGGTTGTTCCCAGCCGGTCTCCAGGAAGTCGGAGATCACCGCGACCATGCCGCCGGCGGGCAGTTCGCGCAGTGCGTGGACGGTCTGGCCGAGGGTGTGTTCGGGGATGCCGGGGGCGACGCGCGGCCGGTCCAGGGCGGCGTGGAGGAGGGCCAGGAGATGCCGGCGGCCGGCGCGGGGCGGGATCCGGGTGATGCCGTCGGGGCCGGTGAGCTGGGCGCCGAGCCGGTTGCCTGCGCGTTCGGTGAGGAAGGCGACGGCCGCGGCGGCGCCCACCGCGAGGTCCCGTTTCTCCATGCGCGCGGTGCCGAAGTCCATGCTGGCGGAGGCGTCGAGGACGATCCAGGTGGTCAGTTCGCGGTCGGCGACGGTGTGGCGGACGTGCGGGACGGTGGTGCGGGCGGTGGCGTTCCAGTCCATCCGGCGGACGTCGTCGCCGATGACGTACGGCCGGGTCTCGGAGACCTCGCTGCCGGGTCCGGGGACGAGGGAGGTGTGGTCGCCCTGGAGGAGCCCGTCGGGGCGGCGGGTGAAGAGGAGTTCCAGGTGTTTGAGGGCCTGCTCCGGGGTGAGTTCGCGCAGGGTGGGGCTGCCTCCGCTCATGCGACGGACTCCTCGGCGACCCGGCGCGGGCTGATCCGGGGCTGCTCCACGGCGGCGAGTACCTGGTCCACGATCCGGGCCGCGGTGATGCCGTCGGCGAGCGCGTCGAAGGAGAGCACCAGCCGGTGGGCGACGACCTCGTGGGTGAGGTCGTGGACGTCCTCGGGCAGGACGTAGCCGCGTCCGCGCAGCAGGGCGAGGGCCCGGGCGGCGGTGACCAGGCCGAGGGTGGCGCGCGGTCCGGCGCCGTGGGCGACCGGCCCGGTGGGACCGGCGAGTTCGCGGGTGGTGAGGACGAGCCGTACGGCGTACTCGGCGACCGCGTGGTGGACGAACACCTCGTCGGCGGCGCGCTGGAGGGCGATGAGGGTGTCCGGGGTGAGGACCCGGCGGGGGCGTGGCGGGTCGACGCTCATCCGGTAGAGGATGGCGAGTTCCTCGGACTCGGTGGGCGCGGGGACCTCGACCTTGAGGAGGAAGCGGTCGCGCTGGGCCTCGGGGAGTGGGTAGACGCCCTCGGACTCGATGGGGTTCTGGGTGGCGAGGACGAGGAACGGCTCGGGGACGGAGAGGGTGGTGCCGCCGATGGACACCTGGTGCTCGCCCATGACCTCCAGCAGTGCCGACTGGACTTTCGCCGGGGCGCGGTTGATCTCGTCGGCGAGGACGACATGGGCCATCACGGGGCCCGGTTCGATGTCGAAGGTCTCGCGTGAGGGGCGGTAGATGCGGGTGCCGGTGATGTCGGAGGGCACCAGGTCGGGGGTGAACTGGAGCCGGGCGAAGTGTCCGCCGGCCACGTGGGCGAGGGTCTTGGCGGCCAGCGTCTTGGCGACGCCGGGGACGCCTTCCAGCAGGCAGTGCCCGCGGGCCAGGACCGCGGTGAACATCCGTTCCACCATCCGGTCCTGGCCCACGATCACCCGCTTGACCTCGAAGAGCGCCTCTTCGAGGAGCTTGCCTCCGGTGGCGGTCACAGGGACTCGGCCGGGAGGTCGGCCCCGCTCGGCGACGAGGGGGTTCCGCCGTCCTTCCAGGGGCAGTCCTCGTCGCCGGCGACCTAGGGGGTGTCCGCAATGTCGGTGGGGAGCCAGAGTCGTAGGCAGGCGAGGGTGGTCAGGGCTTTGTAGTGGCGGGCTCGTTTGTCGTAGCGGG
>NZ_JBIVUE010000017.1:0-181357 GCF_044757045.1 Streptomyces sp. NPDC091377
CGCCCCCCGGGGGGCGACACGGGGGGGGGGGGCACCCCCCCGGCGGGGCGGGGGGGCCCCCCGGCCCGGGGGGGGGGGGCCGGGGGGGGGGGGGGGGGGGGGGGGTCCCCCCCCCCCCCCCCCACCTCCCCTTCCAGATGCCCGCTATCGCGAGGTCACTGGCAGCGCTTGCCCGTGTTGATGCAGTTGACCATCTGCTTCATCAATTTCTTGGAGAAGAAGTTGATGAAATCATTGTGGTCGGTGATCGGTTTGTGGAGCTGTTCCGGGAAGGTGTCCACGGCGAACGGGTTCTGCACCACCCCGTTCTCGATCGACGGGGCCGGCACGTCGTAGACCAGCCGCACCTGGAGCTGCGGGATCGCCTTGAAGCCGTTGGCGCAGGTGCCGTCGGCCCGGACGAACGCCACGTGCGTACGGTGGTTGGCGCTGTCGACGTTCTGGCCGTCCCAGCAGCTCTGGAACTTGGACAGCCGCACCACGTCACTGCCCTCGGGGCACAGCGGGTACTTGTCGGTCAGCTGCCGGTTCTCGAAGCCCGTGCAGGTCCAGGAGGTGTTGGCGTTGGCGAGGCCGTTGACGAACGCCTTGGCGTCACCGGTGATGATGCGCAGCGCCTGCGGCATGGCGACGACCGGGCCCCTGCGGTTGCCGGTGAACTTCAGCTGGGCCTGCGCGGGCTCCAGGATCCGGCCGACGTTGCCCTCGGTGCCGCCGCCCGCGTCGTTCTGGTCGAAGTCCTGCGTGCCGTCCTGGAGACGCAGCACCGGCCAGAAGTAGGAGGAGCGGTCGCCCTGGTTGCGGCAGGTGGTGCGGGCGCCCGCGAGGTCCTGGTCGCTGGCGAAGGCGTCGTTGCTCTGGTTGCCGACGTAGTCGTGCAGATGGTGGGCGCCGTTGGTGACACCCGGGGCCACGATCACGTTGTCCGTGTTGTGGTTGTCGTTGGAGTTGGTCCCGCACCGGGTGGTGAAGGTGCCCCGCGAACCGCTCCGCCCGTTGGCGGCCAGCCCGTTGGGCAGATCCCGGGAGCCCGGCTGCACGGTGGTGATGTCCTGGAAGTCGGCCGCGACCGGGCCGTTGCCGCCCTGACCGCCATTGCCGGGTTCCTGACCGCCGCCGTCTCCGCCGCCGTTCGCGCCCTCGGTTCCGCCCTCGGTTCCTTCTCCTCCGCCGTCCCCGCCGGTTCCGCCGGCGCCTCCGTCACCGGGTGGCGGCTGCTGCGGCGGGGTCCCGGTGCAGCCCGCCAGGTCGTCGAGCTGGTCGGTGGCGTTGCCGCCGGCCCGGTCGATCTCCCGCTTGATCCGGTCGATCAGTACCTTCCGACGGTCCTGGAGCGGTTGCAGGATGGCGTTCCGGACGTAGTTCCCGTCCTTGGCCTGCGCGTCACGCGTGCTCGCGAGCCGCTGGTACGCCTCGGTGATCTGCTGGTCCATCGAGGCCAGCTCGCCGTCCACCTCCCCCCGCGCCCCGGCCGGCACCTCGGACAGCTCCTGGCCCACGTCCGGGCAGTCGATGGTGGCCACCTGCGCGGCGGCTGCTCTCGTCCGGTTCTTCCAGCCGTTGTCGCTCTCGTGCGCCGAGGCATAGAAATTCGCCCAGACCAGCCCGCCCCCACCGAGCGCTAGGGCCACCGATGCGGCAATGGCCCTGGTGGCCAGCGGCGTACGGCGTTTTCGTGTGTTGCGTCCCATGGAACTCCTCTGACTTCCTTGCGGGGCGGCATCGAGGCACCCGACAGGAGTGAAGCGGCTCCCACAGATACGGGGCCCGCCTCAGAGGTGTTCAGCCGTCACGGGAATCGATCCGGAAAACCCGTACGGAGCGCGGTACGGGAAGGGATCTCAGCGCGGGATCTCAGCGGCCCTGGTCCAAATAGGCGAGTACGGCCAGAACACGCCGGTTGTCGTCGTCCGAGACCTCAAGGCCCAATTTGGCGAAGATGTTGGAGGTGTGTTTGGCGATCGCCCGTTCCGTCACCACCAGCCGCTCCGCGATCGCCGCGTTGGACCGGCCCTGCGCCATCAGCTCCAGCACCTCCAGCTCCCGCGGGGTGAGCCGGCCCAGTGGCCGGTCGTGCGCCGCGCGCCGGCTCAGCAGTTGCTGGATGACCTGTGGATCCATCGCCGTACCGCCCTCCGCCACACGTCGTACGGCGTCCACGAACTGCGCCGCGTCGAACACCCGGTCCTTCAGCAGATAGCCCACCGCGCCGGCACCGTCGGCCAGCAGTTCACGGGCGTACAACTGCTCCACGTGCTGCGACAGCACCAGCACCGGCAGCCCGGGCCGCTCCCGCCGGGCCCGCAGCGCGCACTGGAGCCCCTCGTCGGTGTGGGTCGGCGGCAGCCGTACGTCCACCACCGCCACGTCGGGCGCCAGTTCGGCCAGCGCCCGGGTCAGCTCCGGGCCGCTCTCCACGGCCGCGGCGATCTCGAAGTCATGGGCCTCCAGCAACCGGACCAGTCCGTCGCGCAGCAGGAACAGGTCTTCGGCTAGGACAACGCGCACGGAATCTCCATGGTGACCATGGTGGGACCGCCGGCGGGCGAGCTGACGGCCAGGACGCCGTCGAATGTACCCAGGCGCCGCTCCACCCCCGCCAGGCCCGACCCGGCGCCGGTCGCCGCGCCGCCCCGGCCGTTGTCGGTGACCGTGAGCCGCAGCATGCCGTCCCCGTGGTGGACGTCCAGCCAGACCCGGTCGGCCCGCGCGTGCTTGACCGCGTTGGTGAGCACCTCGCTGACCGCGAAGTACGCCGCCGCCTCCACCGGCTCCGCCGCCCGGCCCGGCAGCTCCACCGCCACCTCGGTCGTCACCGGCATCCGCAGCGCCAGCGCCCGCAGCGCGTCGCCCAGGCCGCGTTCGGCCAGCACCGGCGGATGGATGCCGCGCACCAGGTCCCGCAGTTCGGTCAGGGCGTCGGCGGAGGAGCGGCGGGCCTGCGCGAGCAGTTCCCTGGCCTTCGCCGGGTCCTTCTCGATCAGCGCCTCCACCGTGCCCAGGTCCATGCCCATGGCCACCAGCCTGGCCTGCGCCCCGTCGTGCAGATCCCGTTCGATCCGGCGCAGTTCGGCCGCCGAGGTGTCCACCGCGTCCCGCCGGGTCTCGGTGAGCACCCGCACCCGCTCGGCGAGTACGCCCTCGCCGGGCGCGAGCAGGACACGGGCGATCCGGAAGTGGGCGCGCAGCAGCAGCGGCGAGAGCCGGGCGGCGACGAGGAACAGGACGACGCCCAGCGCCGCGGCGGCGAACGCGGTGAGCTGACTGTCGACCGGCACGAAGCCGTACCAGTACCCGTCGGGGAAGACCCGCCACAGCCCGACGGCCAGCAGCGGCCCCTCCAGCGGGTACATCACCAGCACGAACGCGAGCAGCCCGGTGACGAACCCCGCGACCATGTCGACCGGCAGCCACCGCAGATCCCGCCAGGTGGCCGGGTCGCCGAGCATGCCGAACGTCCGGCCCCACGGGTTGGCGCCGACGGGCAGCGGCCGGTACGCCGCCGGGATCCGCACCCCACCCCACTCGGCGGCGAGCACCCGCCGCGCGTTCGCGAAGGCCCGCACACCGGTCAGCACGTACGGCGTCGTCACGATGCCCACCCCGACCGGGATCAGCGCCAGGGACACCACCGACAGCACGAGGCAGACGACCGCGCCGGGCAGCGCGATCAGTGCCACCGCCAGCCCCCGTACCGCGGTCAGCGCCAGCTCCCGTGCCGTGCGTGCCCATCCGTCGGCGCCGGTCCGGTGACCGCCGCGTCCACCGCCGTGCCCTGTGCCGCCTGTCTCCGCGCGTCCACCGCCGTGCCCTGTGCCGCCCGTTCCCGCGCGGCTGCCGCCTGTCTCCATGCGCCCAGTCTGTCGGAGGCCACCGCGCCGGACACGGGGGCGAAGGCCCGGTCCGGGGGTGGTGCCACCTACACCCCCGGACCTCGGCGCCGCCGGGTCAGCGCTGTCCCAGCACCTTCGCCTCCACCTCCGGGGCCAGTCCCACCACCGGGCGGTCCGGGCGCTGCGGGGCCGTACCGCCCAGGGAGCGCAGCCAGGCCCAGGTGTCCTCGACGGTCTCCTCGGCCGGACGGCAGGTCAGCCCCGCCGCCAGCGCCCGCGAGACATCACCGCCGTGCAGGGCGCCGTGCATCTCGGTGCCCGGCGGCGCCCACACGGGCAGCTGGGACCACGGTTCGATCCCGGCCGCCAGCACGGTCTCCGGGTCGGTCCAGCGCAGCTCGGCCGTCGAACCCGTCGCCGCCACGCACGCGTCGAGGAGCTTGCCCATGGTGGTGTGCCCCGGCGGCGAGATCAGGTTGTACGGCCCGCCCAGCCCCCGCTCCACCGCGTCCAGCGTCCACCCCGCCAGATCGCGTACGTCGATGAACTGGAGCGGCAGGTCACGCGGGCCCGGTGCCAGGACCGGCCCGCCCGCGGCGATCCGGTTCAGCCACCACGGCAGCCGCCCGATGTTCTCGTACGGCCCCAGGATCAGCCCCGAGCGCACCAGCAGCGCGTCCGCCGCCCCGAACTCCGCCACGGCCGCAAGCTCACCGCCCCGCTTGTCGCGCGCGTAGTCGGTCTGCTCCGCGTCCGCCGAGGCCCCCTCCACCACCGGGGCGTCCTCGGTGAATCCGGCGGGCGGCGCCCACGCGTACACCGAGCCGCTCGACACATACGCGTAGCGCCCGGCGCGGCCCCGCAGCAGCCGCGCCGTGTCCCGTACCGCCCGGGGCGCGGCCGACCAGGTGTCGACCACGGCGTCCCACGGACCGGGGTCGGCGGCGAGCGCGGCGAGCCCGTCGGGCGCGGTGCGGTCGCCGTGCAGCGACCGCACCCCAGCCGGGGGCGCGTGCCGTCCCCGGTGGAAGACCGTCACCTCCCAGCCCCGGCCGAGGGCGGCCTCCACCACGACCCGCCCCACGAACTCCGTACCGCCCAGCATCAGAAGTCTCATGGGTCCGACTCTGCCGGGCCGGGCGGCCGAAGGGAACGGCGCTACGCCGTGGGCAGAGCCGTGGGCAGAGGGGCCGGATCCGGGTCCGGTGGGTCAGTGCCCGGTCGGCGGGGTGTACTTGTAGCCGACCCGCCGCACCGTCTGGATCGACTTGCGGTGCTCGGCGCCCAGCTTGCGGCGGAGCCGGGCGACATGGACGTCGACGGTCCGGCCGTCGCCGACATGGCCGTACCCCCACACCGTGGTGACCAACTGGTCACGGGTGTGCACCCGGTGCGGATGGGTGACGAGATGGGCCAGCAGTTCGAACTCCAGGTAGGTCAGGTCCAGTTCCGCCCCGTCGACCAGGGCGGTGCGCCGTACGGAGTCGATCCGGATGAGCGGCTCGGGACCGTCGTCGGTGGCCACCGGGGGGCCACCGGCCGTCCCGGGCCGGGTGGCGGTCGTCACGGCCGCGGCAGCCGCCGGGTCGGGCACCGCCACCGGCAGGAACGGCGGCTGCTGGTCCGCGGGGACGAGCAGCAGATAGCCGACCATGGGCGGCCGGCCCGGCAGGGTGGGCAGCGCGTGGGCCGGGGCGGGCAGCCAGGTGGCGCCGGGCGGCAGCAGATCGGCCGGATCGAGCACCTCGTCCCGGTCGACGGCCCGCAGCCGGTGCCGGTTGCCGGACCCGGCGGACGGCGGGGCCGGTGGGAGCGGGGCGGAGGTGAGGGGGGCGGAGGACAGGGAACGGGAGACAGGAGCGGGGTTCGCCATGAGGGTCAGCTCTTTCGCGCGAGAGGTCCGTCGGGGACGTACGTCGTGTCGCGCAGGCCGGGGGCCGGGAAGCGGCGTCAGAGGGCCGGCGCGGTCTCCGCGCGGCAACACACCCGGTCGAAGTCGTCGTGCTGACGGGACGGCCAGAACGGCTCAAGGTCGTGGCGACCGTGAGCGCGGCGGTTCGGGAATCTGGCCATGGCCCCATTGAAGCAGATGCCCTCCACAGGGGAACCCTCCCTCTCACGGCTCGGACAGCGCGCGTCCGAAAAGCAGGACACCCGGGACCGGGCCCGGACACACGTGCGGGGCGCCCACCGTGAAGGCGGACGCCCCGTTCGAAGTTCCTGAGAACGAAGGAAGACGAGGGAAGGGACGGGGCGCGGCGGAGGAACCGCCGACCCCGGGTCAGACCTGGCCGGCCTTCTCCAGCGCGGTGCAGCAGGTGTCCACGAGCAGCCGGGTCACCACGTACGGGTCGACGTTGGCGTTGGGGCGGCGGTCCTCGATGTAGCCCTTGCCGTCCTTCTCCACCTGCCACGGGATCCGCACGGAGGCGCCGCGGTCGGAGACGCCGTACGAGAACTTGTCCCACGGGGCGGTCTCGTGGAGTCCGGTGAGGCGGTCGTCGATACCGGCGCCGTAGTTCTTGACGTGGTCGAGCGGCTTGGAACCCTCGCCGAGGGACTCGCAGGCGGTGATGATCGCGTCGTACGTCTCGCGCATCGCCTTGGTGGAGAAGTTGGTGTGCGCGCCCGCGCCGTTCCAGTCGCCCTTGACCGGCTTGGGGTCGAGGGTGGCGGAGACCTCGAAGTCCTCGGCGGTGCGGTAGAGCAGCCAGCGGGCCACCCACAGCTGGTCGGAGACCTCCAGCGGGGCGAGCGGGCCGACCTGGAACTCCCACTGTCCGGGCATGACCTCGGCGTTGATGCCGGACAGCCCGAGCCCGGCCTTCAGGCAGTTGTCCAGGTGGGCCTCGACGACATCGCGGCCGAAGATCTCATCGGCGCCGACACCGCAGTAGTAGCCGCCCTGGGGGGCCGGGAAGCCGCCCTGGGGGAAGCCGAGCGGACGGTTGCCGTCGAAGAAGGTGTACTCCTGCTCGATACCGAAGATCGGCTCCTGACCGGCGAACCGCTCGGCGACCTCGGCCAGCGCGGCCCGGGTGTTGGAGTCGTGCGGGGTCATGTCCGTGTTGAGGACCTCGCACAGCACCAGCAGGTCGTCACCGCCGCGGATCGGGTCGGGACAGCTGAAGACCGGGTTGAGCACACAGTCCGAGGCGTGCCCCTTGGCCTGGTTGGTGGAGGACCCGTCGAAACCCCAGATCGGCAGCGCGGCGCCCTTGTCGGAGTCGGCCAGGATCTTCGTCTTTGAACGCAGCTTGGCCGTCGGCTCCGTGCCGTCGATCCAGATGTACTCAGCCTTGAAGGTCACGGGTCTCTTCCTTCGATGGGTCCGGGCGCGCCGTGCGGATGCGGTGCCGCGGCACGGGGCGCCGCCGTTGCTCCCGGCAGCTTGTCAACAGGCGATTTCCCGCCCGTTGCCCGAATGTGAACCCCGTGTTACCCAGGACCCGCGTGACACACGGCACTTGGTGCGCCGCCCCGAGAGCCCCGGGACCGGTGCCGGGCGGTCCGTCGTCCGCATCGCATACGAGCCGTACCGCAGTTCGCCCGTGCGCCCCCTCCGGCCCCCGGGGTCAGGTCTCCTCCCGCTGCGCCGCCGCGTCCCGTACGCCCTCCAGGAACCCCCGGATCGCGGCCCGTTCCCGGGCGTCGTAGCCGTCGAACAGGGCGACCGTCCGCTCGATCAGCGGCCCGAAGAACGACCGGCCCGATGCGACGGCACGCTCGTCCACCTCCACGACCACCGTGCGCCGGTCGGTGGTGCCCCGTACCCGCCGTACCCGCCCGGCCCGCTCCAGCCGGTCCACCAGCGCGGTCGTCCCGGCCGAGTTGAGCCCGAGCGCCGCCCCGAGCCGTCCGGCGGTCATCTCCTCCCCCGAGCGGGCGGCGTCCATGAGCGCGATCAGGGCCCGTACGTCCGTGCCGTGCATGCCGTTGCGGCTCGCGAACCGGGTGCTGTGCAGCCCCAGTTCGACGGTGGTGGCCCGCAGCAGGTGCACGATCTCCATCGACTCGCCCGGTTCCGGCGGGTCCTTCCGCTTCTCCTCGTGCCTCGCCACGGCCGCCCTTCCCCTCTATTATCTCGCTCTACGACAATCTCGCTGAACGAGATGATAGGGGAGCGCGAACACGATGAGCGCCGACGACTTCGACCGGGACCGTTTCCTGCGCGCCTACGACAAGGTCATCGCCCGATGGCCCCCGGGGCGGCGGGCGCTGGAGGTCGACACCCCCTTCGGGACGACCTACGTCCATGTCGTCGGCCCGCGGGACGCCCCGCCGCTGGTGCTGCTGCCGGGCGGGCGCGCGACCGCGGCGTCCTGGTTCGCGCAGGCGGGCGAACTGGGGAAGACCCACCGCGTCTACGCGCCGGACCTCATCGGCGACCCCGGCCGCAGCACCGTCCGGGCCGAACGGCCCGTCCGCGCGGTCGCCGACCTGACGGCCTGGCTGGACGCGCTGTTCGCCGGCCTGGGGGTGGCCCGCACGGCCCTGGCCGGGCATTCGTACGGCGCCTGGACGGCCCTGCACTACGCGCTGCACGCGCCCGCCCGGGTGAGCGGGCTGGCCCTGCTGGATCCGACGCAGTGCTTCGCGGGCTTCCGGCCGGCCTATCTGCTGCGTGCGCTGCCGATGCTGCTGCGGCCCACGCCGCGCCGGGTGCGGGCCTTCCTGGAGTGGGAGACCGGGGGAGCGCGGCTGGACCCCGACTGGCTGGGCCTCCAGGAGGCGGCGGCCGGATTTCCCGCCGCCAGGCCGGTGACCGGGCCCCGCCCGGCCCCCGAGGCGCTGCGCGCGCTGGATCCGCCGGTCCTGCTGCTCCTCGCCGGGAACAGCAGGGCCCATGACGCGGCGCGGGTGGCGGCGCGGGCGGGCGCGGTGCTGCCGCGCGGGGAGACCGCCGTACTGCCCGGCGTCTCCCATCACGCCCTGCCGCACGCGGCTCCCCCGGAACTGACCCACCGCCTCGTCGGATTCCTGGGCGGGGGAGCCCGTTGAGTCGAGGGGGGGAACGGGGGGAGCCCGGGAATCCGGGCGATCCGGGGGTGGTGTGGGGGTGGTGCGGGGCCGGTCCTCACCCCACCCGCTCGATCAGCGCCCGGCGGATCAGGAACTTCCCGGGCTCCCGGACCTGCTCGAACGCCGCGTCGTTGAGCAGGACGCAACTGCCGGAGACCGAGGTGACCTCGACCGTCGTGGACTTGCCGTTGTCCAGGTTGGTCACCGTGAGCCGGGTGCCCGCCGGGAACCGATCGCTGGAGGCCGCCGGTGCGCCGCCCTCGCCGGACAGGGTGACGGTGGAGCCGCCGCAGACCTGCTCACCGGGGGCGGGCGGTACCGTTCCGGCCGGGGGTGCCGCTTCGGCGGGGGGTGCCTGCTCGCCGGGCGGGGCGGCCTCGCCCGGCGGGGTCTCGGCGGCGGGCGGCGCGGTCTCGGTGGGCGGTGCGGTCCCGGTGGGCGGTGCGGTCCCGGAGCCCTGGTCGGACTCCCCGACCCGGCATCCCGACGCCTTCTGCCCGCGCTCGATCTCGGCGACGACCGCCTCACGGTTGGCGATCCGCGCCGCCGACTGCGCGTCCGGGTCCGCCCGCTGGCCGGCGATGAACCGCTGGTTGTTGCCGAGCGCGGTCGCGAGCCCCTGACAGACGGTCGAGTCGGCGTCGGCAGGGGACCGGGCGGCGCCGGTCGGCGACGGGGTGGCGTTGGAGGTGGCCGCCAGCGCGAAGGCCCCGCCACCGGCCACGGCCGCCGCGCTCACCAGCAGCGCGATCCTCTTCCTCGTACTGAGCGTTCTCCTGCGCGACATGCGCGCCTCCTGAGCGGTCGGGGAGCGTACGCCGCTAAGTACGAGATCTCCGGCGAGGTTTGCTCAGCTGTCACCCGAGCAGCCTCAAGCACCCCGTGTCACAGGGGACTTGGCTCCCGTCCGACCCTCGCGGGTCAGCGCCGGGAGAGCGCGTCCCGTACGGCCTCCTCGCTGCGGCCCACCACGGCGGTGCCGTCGTCGGCGGTGATGAGGGGGCGCTGGATCAGCTTGGGGTGCGCGGCGAGCGCGGCGATCCACCGGTCACGGGTCCCGGCGTCACGGGCCCACGCCTTCAGGCCCAGTTCCTTGGCGGCGGCCTCCTGGGTGCGGGTGATGTCCCAGGGTTCGAGACCGAGCCGGTCCAGCACGGCCCTGATCTCCGCCTCGCTGGGCACGTCCTCCAGATAGCGCCGGACCGTGTACTCGGCTCCCTCGGCGTCGAGGATCTGCACGGCGCTGCGGCACTTGGAACAGGCGGGGTTGATCCAGATCTCCATGGAGCCACGGTACGAGACCCGCCCGGCCACCCGGCCCACCCACGCCCTGTTCGAATATCCGCCGCTGTCGCACCCGCCCCGGCAGCCCATCGGGGAACGGCCGCAATTCCCCTGCCCACCAGGCGTTTTGCGGAGCCGCGCGGTGCTGTGCGGTCTCCCTGAATGTCAGTGCGGGGCAGTAGAATGGGGGAAGTGTTCGAGGGGATCGCGGGGGCCTGTCAGGGCCTTCGGCGGTGCCCTTCCTCGCGACAGGAGGATGCCTGTGCCCGCTGCCGCACTGAAGTCGAAGCCGTTGCCGACCCAGTCCACCGCGAAGCGCTCCGTACTGCTGGAGCTGCCGTACGAGCCCGTGCCGAAGCGGCCGTTGCCGCCGGGACGGCCCCGCCAGTGGTACATCACGCACAACCGCCGGCTGAAGGCGATGCGCCTCGCCATCGCCCTGCTCGACTCCGGCGTCTACCTGCCCGACCAGGCCCGCGACGAGAGGATCCGCAGCACCGCCGAGCTGATCGGCGTCCACCCGCCGTCCCCCACGACGTGCCACATGGTGCGCGCGTTCATGCGCTACCACCGCTGATCCCCGGCCCACCGGCGCCGGGTGCGTCCGCCCTCACCGGCGCACCCGGCACCCGCGCCCCCTCACACCGATCCCTTCACACCGACCCCTTCACGTCGATCCCTTCACACCGACCCCTTCACACCGACCCCTTCACGTCGATCCCTTCACGCCGACAACTCCCGTTCCAGCGGTGTCCTGAAGCGCGGGGTGACCCGGGTGGCGCCCACCCAGCCGCGCAGTCTCCCGGCCTCTGCCTCGATCGCCCGCTCGGCCTCGTCGCCGACCCCGGCGCGGTCCAGCAGACGCCAGACGATCCGGCCGTCCGGGCGCTGCGCCCAGCCGCCGACCACCCGGCCGTTCCACCACACCGTCGGGCCCACATTGCCGCTGCGGTCGAAGAGGGCCGGGCGCACCTCGGGGGAGAGGAACCAGTCACGGTGCTGCCAGCCCATCGCCGTCGGGTCGAGCGCGGGCAGCAGCGCGGCCCAGGGCTCCCCGGGGTCGGTCACCGCGTCGGTGTCCCCCGCGGACACCCAGCCCGTGCCCTCCTCCAGCCGCACCTCCCGCGCGCCGATCGCCCGCAGGGCCCGCCGTACCTCCGTCACCTTCCAGCCCGTCCACCACTTGAGGTCCGCCTCGGTCGCCGGACCGCAGGCCGTCAGCCGCCGGTCCAGCAGCGCGGCCTGCGCCTCGGCGATGTCCAGTTCCGGATGCCGGGGCGCGGGCGCCCAGCGGAACTGCGACGACGTCCAGGAGCCGAGCGGTCTGCCCCGGACGACCTTGCCCTCCAGGCCGAGCACCGTCAGCAGCCGGGTCGAGACGGTGTGCAGCCCTTCGTAGCTCTTCCCCGCGCCGTAGAGGAACCGCTCCCTCAGTCTCGGCTCGTCCTGCGCCAGTTCCACCGCCGTCGCCTGTCCGCGCCGCTCCAGCGCGGCCAGCGTGGACTCCTCCACCGCCTTCAGCCAGACCGCGTCCGGCGCCCCGGCCGCCGCCATCTGCTGGAGCAGCCCCGCCCGCTCCCGCTCGGCGACCGCGAGGCTCGTGGAGGCGTGCACCACGGCGGTCAGCTCCGACGGGAACACGAACACCGTGCGCCGCATGCCGTGCATCCGGACCAGGGATCTGTCCGTGTACAGCGCCCGCTCGGTCTCCGCCACCGTCGCCGCCGGGTCCACGAGGCGGGCGCCCACCGCCAGATACACCGTCGCCGGATCCGATCCGTGCAGAGCCACCAGCGCCCGCGCCACCTCCTCCGGAGTCCTCGCCCGCGCCTGCGGTGCCAGCCGCTGCCGCAGCGCCAGCCGCGACCGCCGCTCGTCCGCGCCGACGTAGCGCGTCCGTGCCCCCTCACCCATCCCGGCCTCCCCTCGCCCGGCCGCCCGCTCCGTCCCCGACCTTGCTCCCCATCATCACCGACCCCACTGACAATCGGCCCGGCCGACGACGTCTCCGCAGGTCAGCACCGCTGCGCAAGCAGCAGCCCAGGGCGGCGGCGCCTCCCGCGTCAGCGGCCCCGTGCGGCGGTCCGACCGCCGTCCCCGTCGCTGTCGCTGTCCCCGTCCCTGTCCCTGTCCCTGTCCCTGTCCCTGTCCCCGTCCCCGTCCCCGTCCCCGTCCAGCAGGGTGGTCACCAGGTCCCGGCGGGAGTCGGCGCGGTCGCGGAACCAGAGGCCCAGGAAGTGATCGGCGTCGGGGAGCGCGACGCGGGTGTACCGGGCGCGGGCCGTCAGCGCGTCCTGGACCGCCTCGGTGACGGCCGCCGGGATGATCTCGTCCGTTCCCGGTACGACCAGCACCGCCCGGCCCGCGAAGGCGCGCAGCGCGTCCAGCGCGGGGGAGTCCCGCCAGCGGTCCGGCGTCCGGATGAGCTGCGAGAAACGGCCGTCCCCGGCCCCGAACGGCAGGTCCCACGCCTCGGCCGGGTAGACCGCCGGGGCGCACAGGGCGAGGGCCGCGACCCGGTCGCCGTAGTGCCGGGCGAGGTCGGCGGCCGTCTGGCCGCTCATGCTGAAACCGACCAGCACCAGCGGTGTGTCCGCCGCCACCTGCCCGTCGATCACCCCCACCGCCTGCTCGTACCGGCGCCGCAGACTCAGTTCCGGCAGTGCCCCGCTGCTCTCGCCGTGCCCCGAGAAGTCGAGCGCCAGCGCGCCGCAGCCCTGTGCCGCGAACTCCGCGAGCAGCGGTCGCAACCGCTCCTTGCTGCCGCCGCCGGCGCCGTGCAGAAGGACGGCGGTGGGAGCGGCCGGGGCGGCCTCGGCGGCCGGGGCGGGGCGCGGGGTGTCGGGTCGCCGGGGGACGTACGGCGTCCGCGGCGCGACGTGGGTGACGGCGAGCCGCTCGGTTCCACCGCCGGGTGCGCCCGGGACGTCGTAGAAGAAGTCGCGCTGGGGGAGGTCGGGGCGGGAGAAGTCGGGGTGGGAGGGGGAGAGTTCGGTCATACGGCCATTCTTCCCGCCCGGGAAGGCGGGGCCGGTCGGGCGGGGTGGGGCGGGTGGGACGGTCGGACCAGGTCGGTCGCTCGGGTCGCTCGGGTCTGGTTCGGGTCAGGTTCGGGACGGGCGGGTCACTGGAGGCCGGGCGCTCCCCACAGCGGGAACCAGCGGCCCAGGTCCGGCTCGATCCGCAGATCGTCGGCGAGCACCGACTTCATCTGCAACTCCAGCGGACTGTCCCGCCGCTCCGTGCCGGGCAGCGGCGCGAAGGGGTAGAACGTGCCGCGCTTGTAGAGATAGACGAGGGCCAGCCCTCTGCCGTCGCTACGGCGTTCGAAGCCCGCGAGCGAGCAGAGCAGCTGGGGGCCGAAGCCGTTGGACTCCATGGTCGAGTTGACCGCGTGCAGGTCGTTGACCAGCTCCGGAAGCTGGTCGGGGGTACGGCGGGAGATCAGCCACGAGTAGCCGAACCTGTCGCGCACCAGCTTCACGGGGGAGTCGGCGCGCTCGGCGTCGGCGTCCAGCAGGGCCTGCACCTCGCGGTGGGTCTGCTCGAACGCCTCGCCCTCGACGGTGGCGAAGCACACCGCGCCCTGTCCGGTCGCGGTGAAGCCGGCGGCGGCCTCCAGGGTGACGGCCGCCGACGGCAGGGCGAACAACTGGTCGAGATCGGGCCGTACCGGCTTGCTGCGGCCCAGCAGGATGTCCAGCAGCCCCATGCTCACCTCGCGTTCCCGGGCAGCGCGGGCTCACCCAGCTCGGTGGAGATCCGACCCAGCTGCTCCAGCCGCTGCTCCAGGGTGGGGTGGGTGGAGAACAGCTTGGCCAGTCCGGGCTCGGTGCCGAACGCCGGGGTGAAGTAGAAGGCGTTGAACGCCTGGACCGTCCGCAGATCCTTGGTCGGGATACGGGCGATGGTGCCGTCCACCTTGGTGAGGGCGGAGGCCAGCGCGGAGGGCCGGCCGGTCAGCAGCGCCGCCGCCCGGTCCGCGGCCAGCTCGCGGTACCGGGACAGCGCCCTGATCAGCAGGAAGCTGATCGCGTACACGGCGGCCGAGACACCCATCACCGCGGCGAAGATCATCGCGGTGTTCTGGTCCCGGCGGGCGCCGCCGAACATCTGGGAGTAGAGCGTGAACCGTACGACCAGCCCGGCGAGCACACCGAGGAAGGAGGCGATGGTGATCACGGCCACGTCCTTGTGCGCGACGTGCGACAGCTCGTGCGCCAGCACCCCCTCCAGCTCGGCGGGCTCCAGCCGCCGCAGCAGCCCGGTGGTCACACACACCACGGCGTTGTCGGGGTTGCGGCCGGTGGCGAATGCGTTCGGCATGTCCATGGCCGACACGGCGACGGTGGGTTTCGGCATGTCCGCCATGGCGCAGAGCCGGTCCACGACCGCGTGCAGCTCGGGATACTCCTCACGCTCCACGATCCGGCCTCGCATCGCGTACAGCGCGATCCGGTCCGAATACCAGTACTGCGCCACCATCAGCGCGGCCACGACGACCACGGCCAGCACCCACGACTTCAGCAGCACGATCAACGCGGCCACGAAGGCCACGTACAGCAGCCCGAGCAGGAACATGGTGACCGACATCCGTACGGTCAGTCGCCGGTCGCTGCGGAAGCGACTCTGCATCTGTATCACCCCGCACTCGCTCACGATCAGGCACTCGTCCCACTTTCAAGTGTGCACCTGACCACCCCGTACGCGAGTCCCGAGCCCGGAGCCTGGAAGCCGGGGCCTGGAAAGCAGCCCGGAGCCCGGAAAGGGGCCCGGAGCCTGGAAGCCGGAGCCCGGAAGGGGCCCGGAGCCCGGAAACAGGAGCCGAAGGAGCCCGGAGCCTAGAAAGGGGCCCGGAACTCGATGTACCCGAGCAGCAGGATCACCGCGGCGATGCTCCCGAGGATGATCACGGTCGACACCCAGGCCGGCCGCTCCCCGGGCCCCCGCCGGGGCCGCTGCCCGCGCGCCCGGCCCTGCCCCCAGCCCTTCCCCCGCCCCTTCCCCCGGCCACGGGCCCGCCGCCGTCCGTCCGGCTCGGGCCGGAACGGCACCGGACCCGGCGGATTCTCCTTCCACCGGGCGGCCAGCATCCGCGCCCGCGCCGACGGCTCCTTGTGCTCGGCGTCATCCGCCCACCGCAGGTCGTACTCCTCGACCCCCGGCTCCAGGCCGTCGGGCCCGGGGCCATCCTGACCCAGGTCGTCCCGACCCCGGCCATCCTGACCCCGGTCGTCCCGTCCCCGGTCGTCCCGTCCCCGGTCGTCCCGTCTCCGGTCGTCCCGACCCGGCTCCGCCATTTCCGGTCCACCCCCGTGTCCCAGTCCAGTGGGCTCCATCACCAGAGCCCTGGAATAGAACATACGCCCGTGCCCCACCGTCCGACACGACGATGGGGCACGGGCGCATCACACCTGCGTCAGCGGCCGGTCACGGCCGCCGTGGATCACACGTCGAAATACAGCTCGAACTCGTGAGGGTGCGGGCGGAGCTGGAGCGGGGCGATCTCGTTGGTGCGCTTGAAGTCGATCCAGGTCTCGATCAGGTCGGACGTGAAGACGTCACCGGCGAGGAGGAACTCGTGGTCGGCCTCCAGGGAGTCCAGGACCGCCGGGAGGGAGGTCGGGACCTGGGAGACGTTCGCGTGCTCCTCGGGGGCCAGCTCGTAGAGGTCCTTGTCGATCGGCTCGGCCGGCTCGATCTTGTTCTTGACGCCGTCGAGGCCCGCCATCAGCAGGGCGGAGAAGGCCAGGTACGGGTTGCCGGAGGAGTCCGGGGCGCGGAACTCGACGCGCTTGGCCTTCGGGTTGGAGCCGGTGATCGGGATCCGCATGGCGGCCGAGCGGTTGCGCTGCGAGTAGACCAGGTTGACCGGCGCCTCGAAGCCCGGGACCAGGCGGTGGTACGAGTTCACCGTCGGGTTGGTGAACGCCAGCAGCGACGGGGCGTGCTTGAGGATGCCGCCGATGTAGTAGCGGGCGGTGTCCGACAGGCCCGCGTAACCGGCCTCGTCGTAGAACAGCGGGTCGCCGTTGCTCCACAGCGACTGGTGGACATGCATGCCCGAGCCGTTGTCACCGAAGATCGGCTTCGGCATGAAGGTCGCGGTCTTGCCGTTGCGCCAGGCCACGTTCTTCACGATGTACTTGAAGAGCTGGAGGTCGTCGGCCGCGGCCAGCAGCGTGTTGAACTTGTAGTTGATCTCCGCCTGACCGGCGGTGCCCACCTCGTGGTGCTGGCGCTCCACCTTCAGCCCGGCCCGGTCCAGCTCCAGGGAGATCTCCGCGCGCAGGTCGGCGAAGTGGTCGACCGGCGGGACCGGGAAGTAGCCGCCCTTGTAGCGGACCTTGTAACCCCGGTTGTCCTCCACCGCGCCCGTGTTCCAGGCGCCGGCCTCGGAGTCGATGTGGTAGAAGGACTCGTTCGCGCTGGTCGAGAAGCGCACGCTGTCGAAGACGTAGAACTCCGCCTCCGGACCGAAGTACGCGGTGTCGGCGATGCCCGTCGACGCCAGGTACGCCTCCGCCTTCTTCGCCACGTTGCGCGGGTCACGGCTGTACTGCTCGCCGGTGATCGGGTCGTGGATGAAGAAGTTGACGTTGAGCGTCTTGTCCCGGCGGAACGGGTCGACCCGGGCGGTCGACAGGTCCGCGCGCAGCGCCATGTCCGACTCGTGGATGGCCTGGAAGCCACGGATCGAGGAACCGTCGAACGCCAGCTCCTCGTCCGGGTCGAACGCATCGACAGGCACCGTGAAGTGCTGCATGACGCCCGGGAGGTCGCAGAAGCGGACGTCGATGAACTTGACCTCCGCGTCCGCGATGAACTTCTTGGCCTCATCGGCGTTCTGGAACATCCAGCTCCTCCTGCTCCCGGGCCTACCGCCGGGGTGGTAGTTCGTTCGTGCGGCCAGTGCCGTGACACACGCGGACCTCGACCCTAGGGAGAGGTGATTTCTCGGGCGTGACCCATTTGTTTCACAGAAGTTAACCGGGGCTGCCGGACGCACTCCCTTCCACCGTAGCGCCGGGGCCCCGTGCCGTATCCCCTCCCGGCACCCTGCCCCCCGCCGTACCGTGCCCGCCGCGGCGGGCAGTACCGTGGTCGGGTGGACAAGAGGCAAGCAATCGGATCATGGCTCTCCGGCCCGCGCGCTGCCCTGGAGGACGCCGGGGCCGACTTCGGCTACCGCGGGGAGCAGCTCGGCCTGCCCGAGCAGGGACCGGGCTCGCTGGCCCGTCCCGGCCGCCGGCTCGCCGCGCTCCTCGTGGACTGGGCCCTCTGCTTCTTGATCGCATACAGCTTGATCACGGACGGCTACCAGCAGCCCGCCACGAGCAACTGGACCCTGCTGATCTTCTTCGTCCTCGGGGTGCTCACCGTCGCCACCATCGGCTCCACGCCCGGCAAGCGGCTGCTCGGACTCCGGGTGATCGCCCTGGACACCAAGACCGTCCAGCCAGGGCGCGCTGTCCTGCGCACCCTCCTGCTCTGCCTTGCCATCCCCGCCCTCGTCTGGGACCGGGACGGCCGCGGCCTCCACGACCGGGTGGCCCGCACCATCGAGGTCCGTATCTGAGATCCGGGGCCCGCCCCGGGCCCTCTCGGTGGTCCCGCCGCCCGTCCCGGGCCTGACGCCGGTCGGGTGACCGGCGGGCCGGTCGCGGCCCGGGTCCGCTCCGGGGCGGCTCCCGTTGGTGACACTTCCGCCATCCGGCGTGAAGGTGGTGGACAGGTGTCGTACGACGGCCCAACGACGATCGTGCACAAGGCGGCCCGGGTCGCCGAGGTCGCGGCCCGTCACGCGGACGAGGCGGAGGACGCGCGGCGGCTCTCGCTCCCGGTGGTGGACGCCCTACGGGAGGCCGGGTTCGCCCGGCACTTCGTCCCGGCCGCCTACGGGGGTGAGGCCGGCGCCTTCGGAGAGCTGACGTCGGCCGTCAGCGTCGTCGGCGAGGGATGCACGTCGGCGGCCTGGGCGGCCTCGCTGGCCGCGTACGCCGGGCGCTACGCCGCCTTCCTGCCCGAGAAGGGACAGTCCGAACTCTGGGCCGACGGGCCCGACGCCCTGCTGGCCGCCGCCCTGATGCCCTCCGGCACCGCCGAGCGGGTCTCCGGCGGCTGGACGCTCGACGGTGAGTGGAAGTACATCAGCGGTATCCACTTCGCCGACTGGGCCCTGGCCTGCGCGCCCGTCCCCGACGAGGGACCGGCCGACGGCGGCCGGCCCCCGGTCCGCTACTTCGCGGTGCCGCGCGGCGACCTCACGATCGTCGACAGCTGGAACCCCGTCGGCATGCGCGGCACCGGCAGCGACACCCTGACCCTGTCCGGGGTCTACGTGCCCGAGCACCGCACCCTGGCCCGCTCCGATGTCCACGAGGGCCGGGCGCCCGCCTCCGACGCCCGCTGCCACATCGTCCCGATGTACGCCGTCAACGCCCTGCCCTTCGCGGTCCCGCTGATCGGCGCCGCCCGGGGCGCCCTGCGCGGCTGGACCGCGCGGACCGTCCCCCGGGTCGACCGGCGCGGCCGGTCCGTCGCCGAGCAGCCCGCCACCCAGGTCGTCCTCGCCCGCTCGGCCGCCGAGATCGACGCCGCCGAGCTGCTCATCCACCGCACGGCCGCCTTCGCCGACGGCACCGAGACGCTGCCGGAGGCCGAGGCGGCGGTACGCGGCCCGCGCGACCTCGCGCTCGCCGTGGACCTGCTGGTCTCCGCCGTCGACCGGGTCTACCGGGCCAGCGGCACCTCGGGCCAGTCCGTCACCGACCCCGTCCAGCGGTTCTGGCGGGATGTGAACAGCGCCGCCTCGCATGTGGCGCTGTCCTTCGAGACGACGGGCGCGGCGTACGGGGCGTGGGCCTTGGCCGAGGGCGGGCCCGAGCGGCAGCAGCGGCGCTGACCTGCGCGGACGAGCCGGGCCCGGCCGAAGGGGAGAGCGGTCCGGTTGCTGCCCCCTGTCCGCGGCGGCATAGTCGAGCTGGATGCCGGTGACGCCCTCGGACCCCAGTGAACACGGACAGTGACTCGACTCGCCGGCGAGGCCCGACAGGTGGTGCGTCCGTCATGACGGAGCAGGATATAGCCGAGGCCGGTGTGACCGGCGAGACGTTCCGGGCCGCGATGGCCCGGTTCCCGTCGGGTGTCGTGGTGGTCACCACGCGCTGCCCCGACGGCACCCCCCGCGGATTCACCGCCAGCTCGTTCTGCTCGGTGTCGCTGACCCCGCCCATGGTGCTGGTGTGTCTGGCGAACTCGGCCGAGTCCGCGGCGTCCTTCGCGCGCTGCCGGCACTTCGCGGTGAGTGTGCTGTCCCCGCTGCACGGCCCGCTCGCCATGCGCTTCGCGACCAGGGGCGCCGACAAGTTCTCCGGCGGCGGGCTGGGGCTCAGCCCCGACGGGCTGCCGACGGTCGACCGGGCGCTGTCCGAGCTGGACTGCGCCATCCACGCACGACACCCGGCCGGGGACCACATGGTCCTGATCGGCCGGGTGACGGGAGTGCGGCTGGGCGAGGGGTCGCCGATGGTGTACTACGACCGGTCGTTCAGAACGCTGGCCTGAACGGATGCCGGTCTGAACGGATGCCGGTCTGAACGGATGCCGGTCTGAACGGATGCCGGTCTGAACGGATGCAGGTCTGAACGGATGCAGGTCCACGAACGTCGGTCTGAACGGACGCCGGTCCACGGATGCCGACCGGTGAACGGACGTCGGCTTGAACGGGCCCGGTTCAGCGGGTGCGGGGCTGTCCGCCGCCCTTCGGCAGCTTCATGCCATTGGGCATCGGACCCTTCGGTCCAGTTCTCCCGCGTGGCCTATCCGTTCACTCTGTCTGCAACGTCCTGACCTGCGAGAATAAAAGCCCCCTCCGTCTGGAGGGGGCCTCTTCGCCGTTGGAGGGGTGGGGCGGAGAGCATGCATGCTTGACGTCTATGGCAAGACGAGAACCCCGGTCAGGGACACCGACCGGGGTTCTCGGGTGTGAGTCTACGGGGTCACGATGCGAGGAGGTGCTGAACGAAGGCGCTCCACCCCCCAACGGGGAAGGCCAGCGTGGGGCCCTCAGGGTTCTTGGAGTCCCGAACAGGGACCACACCAGTTGCGGCAGCCACGTCGGGAGCCCACTCAAGGCAGTTCCCCCCTCCGTTGCCGCTACGGCGAGACTTGACCCACCGAACGCCGGTGAGGTCAGGGGTGGTGCTCATCTGGAAGTGCCTCCATAACGGACCGGATCATGTCCGCCGACTCGACGGGGGATAGCGCTGAGGCGCTGAGCAGATCGTAGGCCCGCATCCGGGTTTGGACCTCAGCGTTTTCCTCTACCAGTGTCCCAGTGGTAATCGCCTCTTCATAGGCTACGAGAGCCCCGTCATCAAGCGTCCAGAGGGAGAGGGAACCGCCTGCAAGCGCGTGCCCACCGTGAGTGAAGGGCAAGACCTGTACGTATGTGCTGGGCGTGAGTGCGAGATCAAGCAGCCTGGCTAGTTGCTCTCGCATGATGTCTGAGCCACCGTACGACCGTCGTAGTACTGCCTCGTCCAGGATGACGGCATAGTCCGGCCCGGGGTCCCCAATGAGTAAGTCCTGTCGGGTCATTCGACCGATGACGAGATCGTCAATCTCATGCTCGGTGGCCTTGGGGTTGTGAACCTCGAACTGAGCCCTTGCGTACCGCTTTGTCTGGATCAAGCCCGGGACGATCTGAGGTGAGTACTCCTTGATCACGACAGCTCGGGCCTCAAGTTCCATGCGTCGCCGGAACTTGTCGGGGTGGACCTCCTTGCGAGCCAGCGCATACAGATCCGTGAAGACGCTCTCAGTCCCAAAGGCGGCATCCAGCATGGCCGGCAGCTCTGGAGGCACGGGCGACTCTGCGCGCTCGATGCGGGAAAGGTGAGCCTTGGAAATCTTCACGACGCCTGACAGAGCGTCAAGGCTCATGCCAGCACGCCCGCGGTGCTCCCGCATCTTGGCACCGAACATGTGTCGGGCTGAGCGGTCCGGTGTGAGCGGCTTCGACGGCGCTGCCACGTGCAACCCCCATGTTCCATCTTCGAAGTTGGGACATGAACCAGTGGAGATCGTACGACGCTGGCTGTGACGCTGGGAGTACACAGGGCGAACCCCCACCCCTGAGAGAGGTACTTCCCCTATGCCTGAAACAGCCCAGGAGCAGACCCAGGCCGCAGCACCCGTCGAGCGCTGGAAGCCTGCCCTTCACGAGATCGTCATTGACAACCACAGCAACAAGCCCGGCGAGTACATGGGCAAGGAACTCGGCGTCACGTGGCTGCGACCGGTCGGCGGGGGGATCGAGTGGCCCACGGAGAGTTTCCGGCAGGCCACCCAGGAAGAGGCGATCCGCGCGAGGGTGGCTCACGAAAACCGTAGGAGTGCCACACCGTGACCGCCGTACGCCAGTGGCCGTCGAAGGTCGCACATGAGCAGCCGACGCCACGGCGGTTAAGGACGTGGCGCTTCACCAGCGATGGCCCTTTCTGGGGAGCGGTTCTCTGCCTGCTTGTCGCTGGTTCGGTGGTGACATACCTGATCGCACTCTTGCAATGGTGGCCGGGCGGATGAAAAAGGGAACGAGGAGAGTGACAACCCGCTCAACACCCCAACGGGCGCCGACCTGGTGAAAGAGCAGTACATCAATCTGCGCGCTATGTGCGGTGAGTTGAAGGACCCGACTTCGACAGAAGAAATGGATGCCAAAGACTGGGAGATCTATGCGACAGGGTTCGCTAGGAGCTTCCGGGGTCTGGATCTTCTACTCACCCAGGGGGCTCCATTCCCTGAGGAGTGGGTCCTAGGCATCACCACCCCCTGAACTCCTGCCCTGCCGGATGAGTCCGCGAAGGCTCCCCCGTCCTCGTTGAGGCCCTGGCAGGGCAGGGCCCCCCTCCCCTCACCAGGTACCGCAGTCCGCAAAACCGCACCTGGTGAGGGGAGTCCTAGCCCCTCGTAGCTCAAGAGGTAGAGCGCTGTGGTGTGTCGCTTTTAGTCGAACGGCCACGTCCACAGAGGTTCCCGGTTCGAGCCCGGGTGAGGGGACTCGTGAAGTCGCATGTTGGCGGAGAAAGTCATGCATCAGGTGATCGTGAGCCCTCAGCAAAAAACGTTCGTAGCGGTACGCCCCGGCGCCCGAGGAGGGATGCGGCTTCCCCGCGACAAGTACGAGGACGTGCGCGAGGCCGTGAGTGCCGGCGGGCCTCCGCCCTCGTGGTTCTCCGAGGCCGCAGAGAAGTCCTGGGGGGTGCGTCTGGGCAACGCACCCGCGTCGAGCAGCGTCCTGGTTCGCCCTGAGACGGCCCTCAACTACAGCCGCGCTACCTGGGAGATCAACAGGGGTTGCAACTTCGCCTGTGACATGTGTGTGGTCTGGCAGCGCCCTTTCGCTGGACTCCCCATGGAGAAGAAGACCGCGCTCCTGGAGATGGTCCGGGACACCGGTGTTCTCTGGTTCCAGTTCACGGGCGGTGAACCGACCATCGATCCAGACTTCATCGAGTCGTACCGCACGGCGTACGGCATGGGGATGATGCTGGAGATCCTGACGAACGGATCTCGGCTCGACCACAGGCCCACCCTCGAAACCCTCACCGAGCTGCCACCGCACAAGATCACGGTCTCCTTGTACGGAGCTACGCCTGAGACCTTCGAGAACCTGACGAAGACCCGCGGGGCGTACCAACGAGTGATCCGAGGCTTGAAGGCGGCAAGGGCCGCCGAGCTGCCTCTTGAGCTGTCCCTCATCGTGACCGAGCACAACGCCCATGAAGTCGATGACATGAAGGCCCTGGCGGACAGCCTTGACATTCCGCACAAGGTATTCGCCAACATCTCTCCGTCCTACGAGGGAGATAAAGGCCCACTCGCCTTCCAGGTCACCGAGTACATCAGCCGAGAAGAGGTGTTCCGGGGCTGCCCCGCCGGACACACCTTCTACCACCTGGACCCGTTCGGCAGCGCAACTATGTGCAAGGTCGGACGCGAAAACCCCATCAACCTCATGAGTACCGGGGTTGGTGGTCTGAGGGATCTGCCGCTCATCGCAGATGCTCAGATGCTTCGCACTGGTGGGTGTAGCGGGTGCAAGCTATCCGGCTCATGCCGGGTGTGCAGGCCCCTCGCCAAGCTCTACCAGCAAGCGGAGGCACCACTACAGAACTACTGTCAGCACGGATTCGAGGAGGCAACAGCATGAGCCCTGTGGCTGTCGAGATCGCCCGACGCCCGGAGACGAAGCCCGAGCCGTCCGGCGTCGTCCTGGTGGACGACGTTGAGGACCTGAACGAGGGGATCATCCCCGGTTGCGGGGATGACAACCCGTACGCCGACTGACCAGCACGTTCCAGGCACGGGCCCCGCTTCGGCGGGGCCCGCGTCGCGTTGATGAGAGAGTGACCCCATGGCGTCTCGTACCACCTTTGAAGAGCTGCCCTCTGCCGTCCTTACGGCCATCGAGTCGCACACAGGACGGATTCACCGTGTCGACCCTGTGTCCTCGGGTCTCAACAGCCAAGTGGCGGCCCGGCTGCACTGCGATGCCGGCGGCGTGCATGTGAAGGGCCTTCGCTCCGACCACAAATGGGCCTGGACACAGCAGCGCGAAGCCGAAGTGAACCCCTTCCTCAAGGGCATTTCCCCGGAACTGGAATGGCGGGTTAAGGGAAGCGGCTGGGATCTCCTTGGGTTCGACCTCATCACTGGGCACCATGCGGACTACAGCCCGGAATCCAGGGACCTTCTCCCTATGGTGGAACTGCTTACGAGGCTCGGAGAGGTCGAAAGCCCCTCAATCCAGCTTCGGGAAGCAGGCCAAAGGCTGAGCAGCTTTGTTGATGATGCTTCTCAGGCAGCTCTATTCCAGGGAAATACCCTCCTCCACACCGATCTGAACAACGAGAATGTTCTCATCGAGGGAAATTACGCCTATATGGTCGATTGGGCCTGGGCTACACGAGGAGCACCCTGGCTTGACGCCGGATACTGGGTAATTTGGCTCATGGCTGCCGGAAAACACACACCGGAGCAGGCAGAGAGCTGGGCCGAGAGAATCCCAACATGGGAAACGGCCTCTCCGAAGGCCCTGGAAGCCTTCTCCCTGGCCAATGCTCGAATGTGGAAGGAGATCGGGTGGGAAGAACCAGATTTCTGGACCTCTCGACTGGTGCAGGCTTCCCAGGAGTGGTCTGAGTACAGGCAGAGGCTCACCAAGAGGTGACCGGAGCCGGGGTATACCAACCGGCTCCATAGATTACGTACGCGTCCTCTGACACAGAACGGGACAGCAGAGCCCCGAAGTGTGACCCGAGGAACAATGTTGTTGTTACCTCACCCCATCTGATGCAGCATTACGAGCCCTCTGAGGGGCCCCAAGAGTCCGCGGTGCCGGCGGAAGGGTCCAGCAGGGGACTCGAAGTGTGCTCAGGGTGATTAGCGCTTGTGAGCTTGTGAAGCCTTCAAACCCGTACACGACGGAGAGAACTACGACGCCTACTGATCGCCCCTCTTGGGACATGTGGGCTCTCGGCATCGCCGATGCTGTCTCCACTCGGGGTGACTGCACCAGGAGCCAGGTTGGTGCGATCCTGATGGACCAACTTCGGAACGTCTGTGCCGTTGGATACAGCGGCACGGTTCCGGGCAAGGACGGGTGCTTGAAGGGCAGATGCCCGCGCGGACGCTTGACCTACGACCAGATGTCGGCGGGTTCGGACTACGGCAACTGCATCAGCATTCATGCCGAAGAGAACCTGATGATTCACGCCCGTCGTGAAGACCTGCGAGGGGGCACGTTCTACGTGACTCGTGCCCCCTGTTGTCGATGCCATCCACACCTTCAGTCTGCGGGGGTCAGGCGGGGGGTGCGGCGTACCCAGACCGGTTACGAGCCAAGGTTCTGGACTGGGGGATGAAGCCGTGAGCGATCTTGAAGACGCAACCCCCGTCCCGCTCCCCATCTCTGAGACCGACTCACAAGGCAGCACCGTGACGTGGGTTGCCGCCGAAGGCGTGGGCTCCCTGGAGGCCCACCGCCGCATGCTCGAACTCTTGTTCTCCCCACGGTGGAGGACTTGACGTATGATCAGGCGATCCACATGAGTGGACCCCCCCGGAGGGCCTGGTAACCAGTCCGGGGGGGTCCTTGCCAGTCACTGGAGGACTGACATGGGTAAGTCTGTCACGCCTGCAATCGACATTGCAGCTCGGACCATCGCCGGCAAGCGTCTCCGTGCGGTCGACTATCTGCGCGTATCTACTGAAGACCAGACAAAGGGTTACGGCATCGCCTACACGGGCAGGCGGACTGCTGCCCACATCGCTCGTAAGCAGTGGGATCACGTCGACACCTTCAAAGACGAAGCCGAGTCGGGCACCCTTCCTTGGGAGGAGCGTGAGGGCGCAACCAAGATCATGGAACTCGCGGTACAGGAACCGCGTCCTTTCGATCTGGTCTGCGTCTACGAGACCCGAGCATCGGCCGACAGAATCGTGTGTTCTGGGAATGGGTCTGGAAGCTTCAGGATCTCGGAATCTTCGTGGCGATTGTCGATGAGGACATTGACAACACCACCGAAGAGGGTGAGTCGCGCATGCGCGACAAGGCGAACGAGGCTTTCAAGGAGCTTGCCAGGATCCGGCAGCGCACTCAGGGCGGTATCCAGGAGAAGGCGGAGCTGGGGGGCTTCCCCGGCGGGCAGGCCCGGTACGGCTACCGCATTGCGAACAAGGGGATCAAGGGCCAGCAAGAGCTTGTGCTTGACGTCTGCGACGGGGGAGAGGCATGTACCCGCACTGACCCCTGCGAGGCCGTACATGAGGCTGACGTTCTCCGCTTCGCTCGTCGTGTCGCCATTCGAGTTAAGAAGAACTGGGAAAGGGTCGCTCTGCATCTGAACGCAGAGGGGTTCTTCACTCGCTCAGGTACGCCGTGGGCTGGCCCCAACATCCGCGGGCGCCTCACGGACGAAAACCTTCTCAACGCTCAGTTCATCTTCCGCAACGAGAAGAACGGCGCACAGATCGGTCCGGACGGTAATCCGGTCTGGGGCGAGTCGATCACGATGGCTCTGCCGCCCATGTTCACTCCGGATGAGGTGGCGGAGTTCCGGGCTACCAAGCCCGCTCGCACCTATACGTATCCCGTCAACACTCGGGTCTACCCGATGTCTGGGGTGCTGATGAGCCCTTGCGGCAAGCACTACGTAGGCTCCACCCCGGTGGAGAGCGAGACTTCCCACTACGTGTGTAGCGGCAAGCAGCCGGAGTACGCCGGTGCTGGGGGGTGTTCCTGCTCGCAGGTCTGGGCTGAAGGCGTTGAAAAGTGGGCGTGGGGCAATGTCTGCGCGCTGCTTGGTAACCGTGATCGGCTGTTGGCCCTGGCCGACGAATGGGTTGGTGAAGCCGCTAAGCAGCAGGTTGACTACTCCACTCGTCTTGCGTCCCTGGACCAGAAGATTGCCGAGCAGAACGACACCATCGACCTCGTGACGGGTGTCACTGCGAAGCAGGTGACCCGGCAGGGCCTCACTGGGAAGGCTGCTGAGGCTGCTGTGGAAAGGAAGCTTCTGCCCTTCTACTCGGAGCTTGAGCAGCTTCAGAGTGAGAGGGCTGATGTCGAGCTGTGGCAGTCGGAGGCTGAGGGAGCCGATCAGCGGGCGAAGGACCTACACGCGCTCGCTCAGTCAGCCCGTGGACGCCTGGAGAAGTTCACCAAAGACCAGCAAGCAGAGTGGCTTGCGCTGCTCGACATCAAGGTGAAGGTCTTGGAGAACCCGCCCCCCATGCGGCGCGGAGTGGCCTGCCCGATCGGCGATTGGTTCCGGGAGCATGACCGGTGGGTGCCGACTCTGTCTGAGGAAGTCTGGCAAGAGATCGTTGAAGCTGAGGGTTTCCCTGACGGGGGGCTCTTGCCTCGCCAGGCGGGCGGCGTAGCCCCGAGGACTGTTCTTGAGGTCTTCCTCAAAAAGGCGCTGACCGGAGTGTCTTGGCCCGTCCTGGAGGCTGAGACCGGTTCTAAGGGCCTGATCGGTCATTGGAAGCGGTGGAGCAAGCAAGGGCGCTGGGAGCGAGTCATGGAGGCCATGAAGCACTGTGACGGGGCACCTGTGGCACCCCGTCACCAGCTTCCCAAGATGGAGATGACAGGCAAGGTGTGACCTGGGGTCGTCCTTGCCGCGACTACCGACCGCGAGGCGGGCGGCCAGGAAGGCCATGCCCGCGCATCGGACCCTTTGGCAACGGCATGTTGCTCATCAGGTCGCCCATGGCACGCAGCCGGTCGGTGGTGGAGGTCACCTGCGGACCGCTCAGCACCCGCGGCAGCTTCAGCATGGTGGTGCGCAGCTTCTTCAGCTCGACCAGGCCCTCGCCGTCGCCCACGATCAGATCGTGCACCGGTACGTCCGCGACGACCCGGTTCATCTTCCGCTTCTCGGCGGCCAGCAGGGTCTTGACCCGGTTCGGGTTGCCCTCGGCGACCAGCACGATGCCGGCCTTGCCGACCGCGCGGTGCACCACGTCCTGGCTGCGGTTCATCGCCACCGCCGGGGTGGTGGACCAGCCCCGGCCGATGTTGTCCAGCACGGCCGCGGCGGCGCCCGGCTTGCCCTCCATCTGCCCGAAGGCGGCCCGCTCGGCCCGGCGCCCGAACACGATCGCCGTCGCGAGGAAGGCGAGCAGGAAGCCCAGGATGCCGAGATAGATGGGGTGACCGATCAAGAAACCGATCGCGAGGAAGGCACCGAAGGTGACAATTCCGACTGCCGCGAGTACAAGACCGATCTTCTTGTCGGCCCTGCGGGTCATCTTGTAGGTCAGAGCGATCTGCTTCAGTCGCCCGGGGTTCGCGGCGTCCGCCGCGGGTTCCTTCCTCGCCATGCCACGAAGTCTACGTGTCTCCCGGCCCGCCTTCGACGGCGGTGCGGTCACGGAAGCGTACGGACGTCGGGGGCGTGCGGTGCGTCAGGTGCGCGCGGTGAAGGTCCGCTCGATCACCCGCTCCGTCTCGACCCGGTCCTTGGCCCGGCGGCGGTCCTCCAGGACGGAGGTCCAGGCGTTGCGGCGGGCGGTGCGCTGACCGCCGCCCATGAGCAGCGACTCGACGGCGCGCAGGGCACCGGTGAAGGACGGAATCGCCGTGGCGCGAACAGGCGCGGCCTGCATGGTCGAGGACCCCCCAGGGTGTCTCCGGAGACGGCTCCGGAACGGGTGTACGTGCTGTGAAACCAGCATCACGCTTTGGTGTTACCAGGGCGTGACCGACCGGTCAAACAGCGATGAAACCTTGATGCGGCGGCCCCGAACGCTGACGCGGCCCTGACGTACGCCCTCATCTGGGAGGACGGTCAGGGCCGCGCCCGCCGCTGCCTCTACCGGCAGGTAGCCGCTTGTGCGGGAATTCACACGCACCCGGTGACGCACCGGGACCGGCGTGACGCACCGGGACCGGCGTGACGCACCGGGACCGGGGTGGCACACCGGGACCGGCGCTCGGGTGGGACGGCGTCAGCCGAACTCCGCGTGACGCTCAGACGGCTTGCGCCGCGTTGAACGCGCCCCGCTTCTCCACCGCCATCTGGTACAGACGCCCGGCCCGGTACGAGGAGCGCACCAGCGGTCCGGACATCACCCCGGAGAAGCCGATCTGCTCGGCCTCCTCCTTCAGCTCCACGAACTCGTGCGGCTTGACCCAGCGCGCCACCGGGTGGTGGCGCACCGACGGGCGCAGGTACTGGGTGATGGTGACCAGTTCGCAGCCGGCCTCGTGGAGCTGGCGCAGCGCGTCGCTGACCTCCTCGCGGGTCTCGCCCATGCCGAGGATCAGGTTGGACTTGGTGACCAGACCGTCGTCACGGGCGGCCGTGATGACCTTCAGGGAGCGGTCGTAGCGGAAGCCGGGGCGGATGCGCTTGAAGATCCGCGGCACCGTCTCGACGTTGTGGGCGAAGACCTCGGGGCGGGCGGAGAAGACCTCCGCGAGCTGCTCCGGGACCGCGTTGAAGTCGGGGGCGAGCAGTTCGACCTTGGTCCGGCCGGCCTCGCGCTCCGCGGTCTGGGCGTGGATCTGGCGCACGGTCTCCGCGTAGAGCCAGGCGCCGCCGTCCTCCAGGTCGTCGCGGGCGACGCCGGTGATGGTGGCGTAGTTCAGGTCCATGGTGACCACGGACTCGCCGACACGGCGGGGCTCGTCACGGTCGAGGGCCTCGGGCTTGCCGGTGTCGATCTGGCAGAAGTCGCAGCGGCGCGTGCACTGGTCGCCGCCGATGAGGAAGGTCGCCTCGCGGTCCTCCCAGCACTCGTAGATGTTCGGACAGCCGGCTTCCTGGCAGACGGTGTGCAGGCCCTCGCTTTTGACCAGGTTCTGCATCTTCGTGTACTCGGGGCCCATTTTCGCCCGGGTCTTGATCCACTCGGGCTTGCGCTCGATGGGGGTCTGGCTGTTGCGGACCTCCAGGCGCAGCATCTTGCGTCCGTCGGGTGCGACTGCGGACACGACCGGCTCCCTAGCGATTGATTCTTTCGGCGACTTTTCAGGGTACGCCCGGTGAAATTGTCGGCTGAAACGCCCGCCGGGCCGCGTTTGTTCCGGCGGACCGCCCCGACGCCTGCTCCAGCGCTTGCTCCAGTGCCTGCTCAAGCGCCTGATGAGGCGCCTGTTCCCTGCCTGTCCCCTGCCTGTCCCCTGTCTGTTCCCTGCTCGGTCCGGGCCTGGCCCGTGCTCGTTCCGTGCCCGTTCCGGTGGCTCAGGCGGCGGGTGTGTTCTCGATCTCCCTGGGCCTCGGCTCGGCGTGCTCCAGGACGTCCCGCAGGTGCCGCTCGACGACCGGGAGCACCTCCTCGACCGTGACGTCCCGGCCCAGTTCGCTCGCCAGGGACGCGACGCCCGCGTCCCGGATGCCGCACGGGATGATGCGGTCGAACCACTGGTTGTCCGGGTTCACATTGAGCGCGAAGCCGTGCATGGTGACGCCCTTGGCGACCCGGATGCCGATGGCGGCGATCTTGCGGTCCTCGCGGCGCTGGCCCGCGTTGGAGGGGGCGTACTCCGGGCCGTTGAGCCGGGGGTCGAACTCGTCGTCCGTCAGCCGCGGGTCGAAGTCCAGGGAGAGACCGCCGAGCGCCGGGCGCTGCTCGACCGGGTCGCCGAGGACCCAGACGCCGCTGCGGCCCTCGATGCGCGTGGTCGTGAGGCCGTACTCCGCGCAGGCCCGGATCAGGGCCTCCTCCAGGCGGCGGACATGGGCGACGACGTCCACCGGGCGGGGCAGCTTCTGGATCGGGTAGCCGACGAGCTGACCCGGGCCGTGCCAGGTGATCTTGCCGCCGCGGTCCACGTCGATGACCGGGGTGCCGTCCAGCGGACGCTCGCTCTCCTGGGTACGCCGACCGGCGGTGTAGACGGGCGGGTGCTCCAGGAGCAGGACGGTGTCCGGGATCTCGTCGGCGAACCGGGCCGCGTGCACCCGGCGCTGCTCGTCCCACGCCTCCTGGTATACGACGGCGTCCGCGCCGAATCCCATGCGGACGAACCGCAGTTCACTCACGGCAAGCGCCTCCCATCGGCGATCCCTGTCCCGGGCCCGCGCAGCGGCCGTGACGCCACAGGTGTCAGGCACGTCATGCGCTCACGCCACTGTACGTCCGCCCCCCGCGCGTCAGCCCTTGAGGCAATCCTCACACGATCGGATGAAAGCACGCGGAAATGTGCGATCGCCCGGCTACCCTCCGCTACATTCGCGCCGTTCACCAGGCCATAAGGGCTGCTCACAGGCAATCCGGGCCCTTCGGCCCGGAAGGCAGGAGATCGCACCGCAGATGACGGATCGACCCGCGCAGCGCACCCCCAACCGTCAGCTCGCCGCGCTCATCGCAGAAGCGGGGTTCTCCAACGCGGGTCTCGCCCGTCGCGTCGACCAGCTCGGGCTCGAACACGGCCTCGACCTGAGATACGACAAGACCTCCGTCACCCGCTGGCTCCGCGGCCAGCAGCCGCGCGGCACCACCCCCGCGCTCATCGCCGAGGTCTTCACCCGCCGCCTCGGCCGCCGGCTCACCGCCCAGGACCTCGGCCTCGACGCCTGCGCACCGGTCTACGCCGGTCTGGAGTTCGCCGGCAGCCCCGAGGAAGCCGTCGACATCGTCGGCGGGCTCTGGCGCAAGGACTCCGGCAGCCACGCCGAACTGCGCAAGATCGCCTTCACCGCGGCGGGCCTCGTGGTGCCCAGCCGGGACTGGCTGATCGGCAAGCCCGACGAGCGGGTGGGCCGCTCCGAGCAGCAGCCCGTGCGGGTGCCCGCGCAGATCCGGCCCGGCGTGCCCAAGCAGCGTGGCCACGACCGCGCCCCCCGCCACCGGGTCTCCGGCGGTGACATCGCCGCTCTGCGCTCGGTCAGCGACCTCTTCCGCGCCCTCGACAACATGTACGGCGGCGGCCACGCCCGCCAGGCCCTCGTGCGCTACCTGGAGCACGAGTGCGAGCCGATGCTGCGCGGGGTCTACGGCGAGCAGACCGGCCGCAGACTGTTCGGCGCCGCCGCCGATCTGACCCGGCTCGCGGGCTGGACGTCGTACGACATCGCCGCGCACGGCCTCGCCCAGCGCTACTTCGTCCAGGCGCTGCGGCTCGCGCAGGCGGCGGGCGACCGGGCGTACGGCTCGTACGTGCTGATCACCATGAGCCGGCAGGCCGTCTACCTCGGACACGGACGGGAGGCCGTCCAGCTCGCGCGGGTGGCCCAGCAGGGGTTCGGCGGCACGGCCCCGCCGATGGTGCAGGCGCTGCTGCACGCCGCCGAGGCGCGCGGTCACGGGGTGCTGGGCGAGGCCCGGGCCTGCACCGCGTCCCTGGTCCGCGCCGAGCGCGCCCTGGAGGCCGCCCGGCCCGGGGACGAGGCCCCGCACTGGGCCCGCTTCTTCGACGAGGCACAGCTCGCCGACGAGTTCGGCCACTCCTACCGCGACCTCCAGCAGTTCCGCGCCGCCGCCCAGCACGCCGAGCGCTCCCTCCAGCTCCGTGCCCCCGGCTACGCCCGCAGCCGCCTCTTCTGCCGCGTCGTCCTGGCCACCGCGCGCCTCGCCCTCGGCGAACTCGACCAGGCATGCCAGCTCGCCGCCGAGGCGGCGGGCCAGGCGGCGGAGATGCGCTCGGTCCGCGCCCTGGAGTACGTCAAGGACTTTGAACGCAGGCTGGAGCCGTACAAGGACACCCACCCCGTCCGCACCTACCGCGAGAAGGTGACCCCCGTGGGATGACCCCTGTGGGACGACCGCCGTGGGACGACCCGCGTGGGCCGACCTCTGTGGGACGACGCGGACCCACGACGCGGACCCACGATGCGCACCTCTACGCACCTCTACGCACCTCTACGCACCCCTACGCGGCGCGGACCTCCTCCAGACCTCCCGCCGTCGCCCCCAACTCCGCGAGGATCGCCGCCGAGGCCCGCCGCCCCGAATGCAGCGCACCCTGCACCGTGCTGGTGTCCCGGTGGTCCCCGCAGACATACAGCCCCGCCATCAACCGCACCGGCCGTCGCAGATCGTGCGGCGGTCGCATCGCCGGCACCGCGTCCGCCGTGTGCCGCACGGCGAGGGTCTCCCAACGCCGGGTGGAGACCCCGTAGAGCCGTGCCAGATGCATGCGTACCGCGGTGTCGAGATCGGGCGGGGGCGGCCCGAGGACCGTCGAGGAGATCAGCGCGCGTCCCTGCGGGGCCCGGCTCGGATCCACCGCGCTGACCACCGCCGTGTGCGCCACCGGCCCGCCCCGGTCGGCGTCCAGCACCAGCGCGTCGGCGGTGCGCGGCGGGTCGTCGGTGGTGTGGTGGACGACCGTCACCGGATGGAAGTCGGGCACCCGCAGCCCGGGCAGCAGTTCGGCGGCGCCGCGCGCGTCCGTGGCCAGCAGCACCGCCCGGCACCGGAACTCACCGTGCTCGGCGGTGGTCACGGAGGTCGTGGAGACGGAGGTGGCCCGTACCCCGGTGTGCAGGGTGCCCGGCGGCAGCGCGCGGGCGAGCAGTTCGGGCAGCACCTCGGCGCCGCCCTCCGGCAGACACAGCCGCCCGGACGCGTACGCCCGCAGCGCCAGGTCCGCGCACCTGCTGGACGTGGTCAGCTCCGGGTCGCACAACAGGGCGGCCAGCAGGGGGCGTACGAAGCCGTCGACGGTCCGGGCCGGCAGGCCCCGCGCGGCCAGCGCCTGGGCGGCGGGCGCCTCGGGACGGGCCAGCAGCCGCTCCACGGGGGTGGCGGCGAGCCGGGCGAGGGCGGCGCGCAGCCGGGCGTGATCGACGGCGGTGCCCAGAGGGCGCGGCACCGGCAGGGCACGCGGGAGCGCCCCGGGGAGCAGTGCCCCGGGCAGCGGCTGCGGCCGAGGGGCGCTCGCCAGGGCGCGTACCGCGTGAAGTGCGCCCCTCGCGCTCCCTGCGCCGACCGGGGTGCCCGCGCGGTGGAGCCGTCCGTCGCTGTGGAGCAGCACCCCCGGAGCAAACGGCCGCAGCACCAGGCCGTCCAGACCGGGGCTGAGCCGGAGTTCCGGGAAGGCGGTGGACAGCAGCCGGCCGATCCGGTCGAGCCGGAAGCCGTCGACCTTCTCCGTCGCCATCCGGCCACCCACGCAGGGAGCGGCCTCCAGGACGGCGGTCCTCACTCCTGCGCTGGTCAGCCGGTGCGCGGCGGAGAGCCCGGCGATTCCGGCTCCCACCACGACGACATCCGCCTCATACGCGGGCTGCGGCACGTGCGCCTCCTCGACGTCGACCGGCCGGTGGAGACCTCCTGCCCCCGACGGCCGCCGGGAATACCCGAGTCGAGAATCGAGCGTAGGCAGGCCATCGCCCCGGGCGAGTCGCGCACGCACAGGGGCATGGACGCACGACGGTGGCACGGTCACCGGCCCGTTCCCCCACCCCGCCACCGTCGGACCACCGAGCGCACAGCCACGCCCGCCGACGCGCCGGTACGCGGGTCGCCACGGCGCGCTGTCCCTCCCGCCGCCGGTGGGTCGGGAGGCGCGCCGGTAGGTCGCCGGTACGTCGGCCAGCGCGCCGTACGCCGGCCAGCGCGCGGGCTCGCCGGTCGGCGTGGCGGCCCGCCGGTTGGCGCGGCGCTGCCCCCGGCCGCCGGTACGTCGCCGAGCGTGCGGGTGGGTCGCCACGACCGCCAGCGCGCGGGCTGGCTGATCGGCGCGGTGCTGTCGCCGAGCGCGCTGCCATGCGTGTGGGTGCGCCGCTCTGTCTGTCCGCGTGCTGCCATGTCCGCCCGGTCGGCCCGGCGTTGTCCCTCCGGCCGCCAGCAGGTCGCCGAGCGCGCCGCCACGCCGGGTCAGTGCGGGGGCTCGCTGATCGGCGCGGCACGGACGCCGAGCCCCGCCTCGCCTGTAGGTGCGCCGCTCCGTCCACGCGCCGCCATGCCCGTCAGCGCGCCGCCATGCCCGTCCACGCGCCGCCATGTCCGTCAGCGTGCCGCCACGCCGGTAGCGCGGCCCTGGCGTCAGGCGCGCCGACACGCCTGTGCGTGCGCCGCGCTTTCTGTCCGTGCGCGCGCTGGTGCGCCGGTCAGCATGCCGCTGTCACCCACCCGCCACCGTTGCGTCGCCGGGTGGGTCGCCACGACCGCCAGTGCGCGGGCTCGCTGATCGGCGCGGTACGGACGCCGAGCCCCGCCACACCTGTGGGTGCGCCGCTCCGTCCACGCGCCGCCATGCCCGTCAGCGCGCTGGTACGCCGGTCGGCCCGGCGTTGTCCCTTCCGCCGCTGATACGTCGCCTAGCGTGCCGCCACGCCGGTCAGCGCGCCGGAACCCCGTCGGCGCGCAGCCACGTCGTCAGCGTGGCGCTGTCGCCGGGGGTGCCGCTGCCCTGTCCGTGCGCCGCTGCCCCGCCCGCGCACCGCCAAGTGCACCCGCGCGCCCCCGCGTCCGTCAGCGTGCCGCTCGGATCGCGTCCTCGATGCCGGGGAACGCGAAGGTGAAGCCCGACTCCAGGAGTCGGCGGGGGACGACCCGCTGGCTGTCGAGCACATCGGCTGCCATCTCGCCCAGCACCGCCCGCAGTACGGGTGCCGGTACCGGCAGGACGGTCGGGCGGTGCAGCACCCGGCCCATCGCGGCGGTGATCTCACGGTTCGTCAGCGGCTCCGGCGCGGTGAGGTTGAACGGGCCGGACAGATCGTCACGGTCCATCAGATGCCGGATCGCGGCGACCTCGTCGTGCAGCGCGATGAACGACCAGTACTGCCGGCCGTCCCCCAGCCGCCCGCCGAGCCCCGCCGCGAAGAGCGGGAACAGCCGCGCCCACGCCCCGCCCCGGCGCGAGACCACCAGCCCGGTGCGGGGGAACACCGTACGCACCCCCGCCGCGATCGCCGGTTGCGCCGCGCCCTCCCAGGCCACCGCCAGCTCGGGCAGGAACCCGCTCCCGGCGGGCGCGCTCTCGTCCACCGCGCGGTCGCCCGTGGTGCCGTAGACACCCATCGCGCTGCCGTTGACGAAGACCCGCGGCGGCTCGTCCATCCCGGCGATCGCCTCCGCCAGCGCGCTCGTGCCGCCGACCCGGCTGCGCCACAGCACCTCCTTGTACGCGGGGGTCCAGCGCCGGTCGCCGATGCCCGCGCCCGCGAGATTGACCACCGCGTCACACCCGGCAAGGGCCGCCGCGTCCACCCGGCCCGCCTCCGGGTCCCAGCGGACCTCGTCCGCCCCCCGAGGCTCACGCCGCACGAGCCGGATCACCTCGTGCCCGTCGGCGGTCAGCGAGCCCGTCAGCGCGCCCCCGATCAGCCCGGAAGCACCGGCCACCACGATCCTCGAACGTCCCGAAGCTGCCATACGCCCATTGTCACCGGTGCCCCGGAAAATTCCCGGGCCGGGTGCGCGCGCCCGTCGTACAGTGACCCGCATGCCCGAACCCCGCATACGTCACGCCGTACCCGAGGACGAGCCGGCGCTGATCCGGCTCGACCGGGACACCTGGTCCTACCAGCACGCGGTCTCGCCGCGCCCGGACGAGGACGCGCCCTTCTTCGGCAAGCGCAGCGGCCCGCTGGACCACTTCGTCGCCGAACTCGACGGACGGATCGTGGGCTACGTACGGATCGGCTTCCCCACCGAACTCCCCTCCAACAGCCATGTCCGGCAGATCCGCGGCCTCGCCGTCAGCGAGGAAGCGCGCGGAAGCGGCGTCGGCCGGGCGCTGGTGCGGGCCGCCGTCGAGGAGGCCCGCGCCCGGGGCGCCCGCCGGATCACCCTGCGCGTCCTCGGCCACAACACGGCCGCCCGCAAGCTCTACGAGTCCGAGGGGTTCGTGATCGAGGGCGTCCAGCCGGAGGAGTTCTGCCTGGACGGCACCTACGCGGACGACGTCATGATGGGCCGCGCCCTCTAGCGCCTCCCGTTCGGATCATCCCGGAGTCGCGGGGCCCGGCCGAGCAGCACCGTCCCCACAGCCAGGCTGTCCGCACGGCGGCCCTGGCCGTCCCGCCCGCCGGCCTTCCCGGAACGGGAGGGGGTGCTACGTCGTCACCAGCGGCCCCGTGTCCACGGACCCCGTCGCCGCTCTCGCGCGCTCGGCGTCGTCCGCGACCTCGTCGGCCGTCAGCACGTACCCCGTCTCCGGGTCGGAGGTGGAGCGGGCGAACACCATGCCGTAGACCCTGCCGTCGGTGGTGAGCAGGGGCCCGCCGGAGTTGCCGGGGCGGACCGTGGAGCGGATCGAGTAGATCTCGCGGGTGACGGAGGCGTCGCTGTAGATGTTCTGCCCGCGGGCCTCCACCCGGTTGGCCACCGTCGCCGCCTGGAGGTCCAGGCCGCCGTCCTGCGGATAGCCCGCCACCACCGCCGCGTCCCCGCGCGACGCCTCGCCGTCGAAGGACAGCACCGGCGCGGTCAGCTCCGGGACATACAGCACGGCCACGTCCTTCTCCGGGTCGAACAGCACCACCCGGGCCGGATACGCCCGCCCCACCCCGCCGACCCGTACGGTCGGCTCGTCGATGCCCGCCACCACATGGGCGTTGGTCATCACCCGCTCGCGCGCGTACACGAACCCGCTGCCCTCGCGGCCCTGGTTGCCCGAGACACCCTCCACCTTCACCGTGCCGCGCTGCGCGGCCCGGGTCGCGGCGGCCGTGACGTTGTCGCCCGAGGGCTCGGCGACCTCCGCCGTCGACTCGTTCTCGAACGGGTTGAAGACCTGGGGGAAACCGGCCTCGGTCAGCGCCGACGTGGCCCGCGAGAACCAGGCCGGCGTGGTGTCCGGCATCGTGTCCTGCACCGTGCCCAGCAGCCGGGAGTCACGGATCGCCGAGGTCAGCAGGGACGAGGAGGAGGCGGCCAGGACACTCGCCGCCACCCAGGCCACGATCAGCACGGCGACCGCGTTGGCGAGCGCGCCGCCCACGCCGTCGGCGATCCGCAGCGGGCCCCGGTCCAACTCGTGCCGCAGTTTCAGCGCCAGCCGCCCGGCCAGCTCATGGCCCAGGACCGCGGGCAACAGGACCGTACACACCGCGGTGACCGTCGCCGCCGTGGAACCCGCCGTCACCAGGTCCATCACCCAGGGCAGGATCCACACACCGATCGCGGCGCCGCCCACGAAGCCGGCCAGCGAGACACAGCCCGCCACCAGACCGCGCCGGTAGCCGGACGCCGCGTAGACCACGATCACCAGCAGCAGCGCGATATCGAGCAGATCCACGGAAACCGCCCTTCTCCCGGACCGTCAGCTTGCGTGGGCACGTGGGGTACGGACCCGGTGGTCGGCGGTGTCCGGGACCGGCCGGGCACCGTCTGTACAGCGGGAAACGTCGCGGAGCGGGGCGATGGTTCCACCGGGTGGCACAGCCCACATCGCGGACGCCGCGGAACGCGCCGACAGTGGGAGCATGCGTGTCCTCCGACGGGCCGCCCTGCGCCGGGCGCTCCAGCGCACACCATGGTCGCGCCCCTCGCGGCAGGCAGCCGGCGCCGACCCGCCCACCAGCGGAACCACCCTTGGCCGCCCACCCACCTGCCCTACCCCGGGGACCACCCCCGAACACCGCCCGGACCGCCCCTCGTCCGACCGGTCCTCCTCCGGCCGGTCCTTGTCCGGCCGGTCCTCCTCCGACCGGACTTCCTCCGCCCGGTCCTCCTCCGGCCGACGCCCGGTCGACAGGCGCCCGGCCGACCGACCTCCGTCCGGCCGACCCCCGTCCACGCGCGAGCGGGTCGCCTCGGCTCTCCGGTCCCTGTGGGCCCCGCTGCTCCCCTGGACCTGGTGGGCCTCCGGCTACTGGGTCCCCCACCTACGGGTCCCCCACCTACGGGTCCCCCACCTACGGGTGCCCCGGCTCAGGATGCCCCGGTTCCGGATGCCCAGCCTCCGGATGCCCAGCCTCCGGGCGTCCCGCATCCCCCGCATCCCCCGCATCCCCCGCACCCGGATGCCGCGGGTCGCCGTCGTCGTGCTCGGTTGTGTTCCCGGGGTCGTCGCCGCCACCGTGCTCGCGCTGTTCGCGGTCGGGGTGGAGCGGGACGGTGGCGGGCAGGCCGTACGGGAGGTCGCGGCGCGGCCCGCCGCGCGGATCGCGCCACGGCCGGACATCCTGCCGCGCTCGGCCTGGCTGGGGCCGGGTGCCGTGCCCGCGCGGGCCGCGCCCCGCTACGACGACAAGGTCGTCGCCGTCTTCGTGCACCACACCGACTCGCCCAACGGCTACGACTGCGCCGACTCCCCGCGCATCATCCGCTCCCTGTCCGCCGGGCAGACCGGCGGCCGTGACTGGGACGACATCGGCTACAACTTCCTCGTGGACCGCTGCGGCACGATCTACGAGGGCCGGGCGGGCGGCGTCGACCGGCCCGTCACCGGCGCCCACACCCAGGGCTTCAACCACCGCACGGCCGGTATCGCCGCCATCGGCACCTTCACGGCAGGCGCCGAGGTGCCGCGGGCCATGACGGACGCGATCGCCGCCGTCGCCGCCTGGAAGCTGAGCCTCGGCAACACCGACCCGCGCACCCACGTCCGGCTGGTCTCCAGCAACAGCCGCAGCCGCTACACCGCCGGGACCCCCGTCCTGCTCCCCGCCCTGGCCGGCCACAACGACGGCTACATGACCACCTGCCCCGGCGCCGCGCTCACCGCCCACCTCCCGCAGATCCGGCAGACCGCGGCACGGCTGCAAGGCAGGGCTACCCCTTGAAGCGGTCCCACAGCTGGGGATACCGCTCCGCCAGCACCCGCTCGTTCTCGAAGTCGACGGGCGTGCCCTCCGGTTCGGACGGGGCGGGCGGGATCCCGAGGTCCGGGGCGACGGTCCCGGTGAGCTGCTCGTACGCCTCGTCGGCCGCGTAACCCAGCTCCTCGCCGTCGCCGTCGATCTCCTCGTCGAAGTCCTCCAGCAACTCGGCCAGCGCGTCCGGGTCGTGCAGCGCGCCCTCGAACACCTCACGGCCCTGGCCGATCAGCCAGCACCGGAAGAAGTCGAAGGCGTCGTCGCTGACCCCGTCCAGCAGCACCCAGGCCGCACCCCACAGATCCCAGCGGTAGGCGCGGTTGTAGCGGGCCTCGAAGTGCCGCGCGAAGTCGAGCACGGCCTCTGGGTCCAGCCGGGTGAGCCGCTCCACCAGCAGATCGGCCTGCTCCTCCGGGTCGCCCTCGGCGGCCTCGCGGGTGGCGTCCACCAGCTCCCAGAACTCCGTCTCGTCCATCACGCCACCAGCATCGGCCTTCCGCCGCCGCGCCGCACGCGGAGTAGGACGTTCGTTACCCGCGAGTCACCCCGGCGCCGCCCGATACCGCTCCGCCAGCCGCCGCGCGTCCTGGGCGAAACGCCGGCGCAGGGACGCGGGCGACAGCACCTCCACCTCCGCGCCCAGCGCCGTGAGCTGCGTGTGGGCCACCTCCTCGGACTCGACGCGCAGCGTGACCGTGACCGTGGCCCCGTCCTCGGGACCCGGCCCGACCGTCTCCAGGGCGTCCCGGGCGGCGACCGGGTCCACGGCGCGCGGCAGCAGCGCCAGCCCCTCCCGGGTCAGCCGTACGACGACCTCGGCGCGCAGCAGCGAGCGGGCGAAGCGCAGGGCCTGCTCCTCCCAGAAACCCGGCAGATCGAACCCCTCGTCCCGGGTGAACCGCTCCTCGCCCGGCACGACGGCGGTGAACCGGTCGATGCGGTACGTCCGGAACACCTCGGCGTCGGTCACCCGGGCGCACAGATACCAGACGCCCGCCTTCAGGATCAGCCCGTACGGCTCCAGGCCCCGCTCCACCTCACGCTCCCCGCGCCGGTAGCGCGCGGTCACCACCCGGTCGTCCCACACCGCGTCCGCGACCGCGGGCAGCAGCTCGGGCGGCGCGGGCTCCCGGAACCAGTTCGGCGCGTCGAGATGGAACCGCTGTGCCGCCGTACGGGAGGCGTCCCGCAGGGACGGCAGCAGCGCCGCCGACACCTTCAGCCGGGCCGCCGACGCCGCGTCCTCCAGCCCCATCTCCCGCAGCGCCCCCGGCACCCCCGACAGGAACAGCGCCTCGGCCTCACCGCGGGCCAGCCCCGTCAGCCGGGTGCGGTACCCGCCGATCAGCCGGTATCCGCCGGCCCGCCCCCGGTCGGCGTAGACCGGCACCCCCGCCTCCGACAACGCCTGCGCGTCCCGGGTCACGGTCCGCTCGGACACCTCCAGCTCCCGCGCCAGCTCGGCGGCGGTCATGGAGGGCCGGGACTGGAGCAGCAGAACCATCTTGATGAGCCGTGCAGCACGCATGCCCCTCATGATGCCGGGCCGTGACGACAGCGAAGGGACACACCGGCGGGTGTGCCCCTTCACTCGTCGACCGGACCGGTGGCCCTACAGGGCGTACCGCTCCCGGGCCTCCTTCACCGCCGTCGCCGGTACCTCGCCGCGGCGGGCGAGCTGGGCCAGCGCCGCGACGACGATCGACTCGGCGTCGACGCCGAAGTGGCGGCGGGCGGCGTCCCGGGTGTCGGAGAGACCGAAGCCGTCCGCGCCCAGCGAGGTGTAGTCCTGCTCGACCCACTGCGCGATCTGGTCGGGGACCTGGCGCATGTAGTCGGAGACCGCCAGCACCGGCCCCTCGGCACCCTGGAGCACCTGACGGACGTACGGCACCCGCTCCTCGCCGCGCAGCAGCGCCGCGTCGGCCTCCAGCGCGTCCCGGCGCAGCTCGCCCCAGGAGGTCGCCGACCACACGTCCGCGGCCACGCCCCACTCCTCGGCGAGCAGCTTCTGCGCCTTCAGCGCCCAGTGGATCGCCGTGCCCGAGCCCAGGAGCTGGATCCGGGCCGCGTTGGCGGCCGGCGACAGCCCCGCCGACTCCGCCGTGTTGAAGCGGTACAGGCCCTTCACGATGCCCTCGTCGACCCCGGCCGAGGAGGGCTTGGCGGGCTGCGGCAGCGGCTCGTTGTAGACGGTCAGGTAGTAGAAGACGTCCTGGTCCTCGCCGGGCGTCGGCTCGCCGTACATCCGGCGCAGACCGTCCTTGACGATCACCGCGATCTCGTAGGCGAACGCCGGGTCGTACGTCAGCGCCGCCGGGTTGGTCGCGGCGATCACCGGGGAGTGGCCGTCGGCGTGCTGGAGGCCCTCGCCCGTCAGGGTGGTGCGGCCCGCGGTGGCGCCGATGAGGAAGCCGCGGCCGAGCTGGTCGCCGAGCTGCCACATCTGGTCGGCGGTCCGCTGCCAGCCGAACATCGAGTAGAAGATGTAGAACGGGATCATCGCCTCGCCGTGCGTCGCGTACGCGCTGGACGCGGCGATGAAGTCGGCCATCGAACCGGCCTCGGTGATCCCCTCGTTGAGGATCTGGCCGTTCTTGGCCTCCTTGTAGTACATCAGCTGGTCACGGTCGACCGGCTCGTACGTCTGGCCCTTGGGGGAGTAGATCCCGAGGGACGGGAACAGGCTCTCCATACCGAAGGTGCGCGCCTCGTCGGGGACGATCGGCACCCAGCGCCTGCCCGTCTCCTTGTCGCGGACCAAGTCCTTCACCAGCCGGACGAACGCCATCGTCGTGGCCACGTTCTGGCTGCCCGAGCCCTTGTCGAAGGAGGCGAACGCCTTCTCGGACGCGGCCGGCAGCGGGGCGAGCGGCTGGGTGCGGCGGGCCGGGGCCGGGCCGCCGAGCGCCGCCCGGCGCTCCTGGAGGTAGCGCACCTCGGGGGAGTCGGCGCCGGGGTGGCCGTAGGGCACCTGGCCGTCGGCGAAGGCGGAGTCGGCGATCGGCAGCTCAAGGAGATCGCGCATCGCCTTGAACTCGTCCACCGTCAGCTTCTTCATCTGGTGGTTGGCGTTCTTCGACGCGAAGCCGGCGCCGAGCGTGTAGCCCTTGACGGTCTGCGCCAGGATCACGGTCGGGGCGCCCTTGAACTCCACGGCCGCCTTGTACGCCGCGAACACCTTGCGCGCCTCGTGACCGCCGCGCGAGAGGTGGAAGCACTCCAGGATCTTGTCGTCGCTCAGCAGCTTCGCCATCTCGGCGAGCGCCGGGTCCTTGCCGAAGAAGTCCTGGCGGATGTAGGCCGCGTCCCGCGTCTGGTACGTCTGCACCTGGGCGTCCGGCACCTCGCGCAGCCGCCGTACGAGCGCGCCCGCGGTGTCGAGCGCGAACAGCTCGTCCCAGGCCGTGCCCCACAGCGACTTGACGACATTCCAGCCGGCGCCGCGGAACTGGGCCTCCAGCTCCTGCACGATCTTGAAGTTGGCGCGGACCGGGCCGTCGAGACGCTGGAGGTTGCAGTTGATGACGAAGGTGAGGTTGTCCAGCTCCTCACGCGCGGCCAGCGCGAGGGCCGCCGTCGACTCCGGCTCGTCCATCTCGCCGTCGCCGAGGAAGGCCCACACGTGCGAGGACGAGACGTCCTTGATGCCGCGGTGGGTGAGATAGCGGTTGAAGCGCGCCTGGTAGATCGCGGAGAGCGGGCCGAGGCCCATGCTCACCGTCGGGAACTCCCACAGCCAGGGCAGCCGCCGCGGGTGCGGGTAGGAGGGCAGTCCGCCCCCGCCCGCCTCCTGGCGGAAGTTGTCCAGGTGCGCCTCGGTCAGCCGGCCGTCCAGGAAGGCACGGGCGTAGATCCCGGGGGAGGCGTGGCCCTGGATGTAGAGCTGATCGCCCGAGCCGTCGCCCTCCTTGCCCTGGAAGAAGTGGTTGAAGCCGGTCTCGTAGAGCCAGGCGGCGGAGGCGAAGGTGGCGATGTGGCCGCCGACGCCGTGTTTGCTGCCGCGGGTGACCATCGCCGCCGCGTTCCAGCGGTTCCAGGCGGTGATCCGGGCCTCCATCGCCTCGTCACCGGGCACGGACGGCTCGGCGGCGGTCGGGATGGTGTTGACGTAGTCGGTCTCAAGGAGTTTCGGCAGCGCGATGCCGGCGCCCTCCGCGCGCTCCAGGGTGCGCCGCATCAGATAGGCCGCGCGATGCGGGCCGGCCGCCTTGGTGACAGCGTCCAGCGAGGCCTGCCATTCGGCGGTCTCCTCCGGGTCCCGGTCGGGGAGCTGGTCGAGCGCGCTCGGCCGGGTGGCGTGGGGGTCGGTCATGTCGCCGCCTTCCTCAGTCGAAGGGGGTTCCCTCATCGGTAAGGGTTCGGGGGTGCCCTAGGTCTTTGGCAGGACAGGGCGGGAGGCTCTGGTGCGGGGTCGTGGTACGACCCCGCCGCGGGCCCAGCCGTGACTGTAACCCCCTGATCGATGATCGATCAAAGGGTTGGGGGAGAAAACCTCTTGATCACGAGAAAGTGGGCACGCGGTGTCATTCGAACAGGCACGCGGTGCCTGATTTTCGAATGGTTTGCGCAGGTCGGGCCACTTCTGAGCGAACGGGCGCTCACCGGGACGAGCCCCCCGTGCGGACCGCCGGACGCGGTTCTCAGGGCTCGTGGCGCGGGGCGCAGCCCAGGACATGGGCCTTCACGATGTCCGCGATCCGGGGGTCCCGGCGCCGGAACGCCTGCACGAGTTCCTCGTGCTCCTCGGCGTACGACTGCTGCACTGTGCCCAGCCAGCGGATGGACAGCGCCGTGAACACCTCGATGCCGAGCCCCTCCCAGGTGTGCAGCAGCACCGAGTTCCCGGCGGCGCGGACCAGCTCGCGGTGGAAGCCGACCGTGTGCCGCACCTGGGCCGTGCCGTCCGACGTGCTGTCGGCCGCGTACAGGGCGGTGACATGCGGTTCCAGGGCCGAGCAGTCGTCGGCCAGCCGCTGCGCCGCCAGCTCGGCCGCGATCGCCTCCAGGCCGGCCCGGACCGGGTAGCTCTCCTCCAGGTCGGCGGCGGTGAGATTGCGGACCCGCACGCCCTTGTTCGGCGCGGACTCGATCAGCCGCAGGGACTCCAGCTCGCGCAGGGCCTCACGGACCGGGGTCTGGCTGACCTCCAGTTCGGTCGCGATCCGCCGCTCGACGATCCGCTCGCCCGGCTGCCAGCGCCCACTGATGATCCCCTCAAGGATGTGCTCGCGGATCTGTTCGCGCAGCGAGTGGATGACGGGCGCGGTCATGAGAGCTCCTTAAGGTTTGACGTTTAGACAATAAGGCCGACGCGTTCCTGTGGGGTGATGTGCGGGGGTGCTTCCGCGCAGGTGAGACGAGACTTACACGAGGCTCCGACCGCCCTCGGGGAGCCCGGCCCCACCGGGGTGACACGGGCACGGGGGGCCGCGGGGGTCCGCCGCGATACGGGTGGGGTACGGGGGGAGAGGCGGGGTGGGAGGGACGAGGGAGGGACTTGGGAGGGGACGTGGGAGGGGTGCGGGAGAGACGCGGGAGGGACCTGGGAGGGCACGTGGGAGGGGTGCGGGAGAGACGCGGGAGGGACCTGGGAGGGCACGTGGGAGGGGTGCGGGAGAGACGCGGGAGGGTCTGGGCGCTCAAGCGAAAAGGGCGATGCCCCCGCCGGGTCGGTCCGGCGGGGGCATCGCGGGTGGCGCTGGGGGTTACAGGCCGAGTTCGACCTCGAACTCGCCCGCCTCCAGGATCGCCTTGACCGCCGTCAGGTAGCGGGCGGCGTCGGCGCCGTCCACCAGGCGGTGGTCGTAGGACAGGGTCAGGTACGTCATGTCGCGGACGCCGATGACCGTGCCCTCCTCCGTCTCGATGACGGCGGGGCGCTTGACCGTGGCGCCGATGCCGAGGATCGCGACCTGGCCGGGCGGCACGATGATCGTGTCGAACAGCGCGCCGCGCGAACCCGTGTTGGAGATGGTGAAGGTGCCACCCGCCAGCTCGTCCGGGGTGATCTTGTTGCCCCGGACCTTGGCCGCGACGTCGGCCGTGGCCTTGGCGATACCGGCGATGTTGAGGTCACCGGCGTTCTTGATGACCGGGGTCATCAGGCCCTTCTCGGAGTCCACCGCGATACCGACGTTCTCGGTGTCGAAGTAGGTGATGGTCCCCTCGGCCTCGTTGATCTTGGCGTTGATGACCGGGTGGGCCTTCAGCGCCTGGGCCGCCGCCTTGACGTAGAACGGCATCGGGGAGAGCTTGACGCCCTCGCGCGCGGCGAAGGAGTCCTTCGCCTGGGCGCGCAGCCGCATCAGCCGCGTCACGTCGACCTCGACCACGGACGACAGCTGGGCCTGCTCGCGCAGCGCCTTGACCATGTTGTCGCCGATGACCTTGCGGATGCGCGGCATCTTGACGGTCTGGCCGCGCAGCGGGGAGACCTCCAGGACCGGCGCGCTCTTGCGGGCGGCCGGGGGGGCGGCTGCGGCCGGAGCCGGGGCCGCGGTACGGGCCTTGGCCGCCTCGGCGGCGGACAGCACGTCCTGCTTGCGGATCCGGCCGCCGACGCCGGTGCCCTTGACGGAGCCCAGGTCGACACCGTTCTCGGCGGCGAGCTTGCGCACCAGCGGGGTGACGTAGGCACCCTCGTCGGTCGCACCGGCGGCGGGCGCCGGAGCGGCGGCGGGGGCCGCGGGAGCGGGAGCGGCCGGGGCGGGGGCCGGAGCCTGAGGCGCCGGAGCCGCGGGCTGGGCCGGAGCCGCCTGAGCCGCGGGGGCGGCCGGGGCGGCGGGGGCGGGCTGAGCCGCGGGCTGAGCCGGAGCCGGGGCGGCGGGCGCCGGAGCCGCAGGGGCCGCGGGGGCTTCCTGTGCCGGAGCCGGAGCCGGAGCCGCAGGCGCCGGAGCGGCGGCCGGAGCCGCGCCCGCCTCGCCGATGACGGCCAGCTTGGCACCGATCTCGGCCGTCTCGTCCTCGCCGACCACGATCTCCAGCAGCGTGCCCGAGGTGGGCGCCGGGATCTCGGTGTCGACCTTGTCGGTGGAGACCTCCAGCAGCGGCTCGTCGGCCTCGACGGAGTCGCCGACGGCCTTCAGCCAGCGGGTGACGGTGCCCTCGGTGACCGACTCACCGAGCGCGGGCAGCACCACGTCGGTGCCGGAGGCGGCACCGGCCGGGGCGGCGGGAGCCTCGGGCGCCGCGGGGGCGGCCGGGGCCTCGGCGGCCGGAGCCGGAGCGGCTTCGGCGGCGGGGGCGGGCTCGGGCTCGGCGGCCGGGGCCGGCTCGGCGGCGGGCGCCGGAGCCTCGGCCGGGGCGCCGGAGCCGTCGTCGATCTGGGCCAGCTCGGCACCCACCTCGACCGTCTCGTCCTCGGCGACCTTGATGGAGGCGAGGACGCCGGAGACCGGTGAGGGAATCTCGGTGTCGACCTTGTCGGTGGACACCTCCAGCAACGGCTCGTCGGCCTCGACGCGCTCACCCTCGGCCTTCAGCCAGCGGGTGACGGTGCCCTCGGTGACGCTCTCGCCGAGCGCCGGAAGGGTTACGGAAACCGCCATGGTTTCGGTTGCTCCTTACGAATTGCGGAAGTCTGTGTCGTCGCGCCCGGGGGCTGGTCAGTCGTGCGCGTGCAGCGGCTTGCCCGCGAGGGCCAGGTGGGCCTCGCCGAGCGCCTCGTTCTGCGTCGGGTGGGCGTGGATGAGCTGGGCCACCTCAGCCGGCAGCGCCTCCCAGTTGTAGATCAGCTGGGCCTCGCCGACCTGCTCGCCCATACGGTCGCCGACCATGTGCACGCCGACCACCGCGCCGTCCTTGACCTGGACGAGCTTGATCTCGCCCGCGGTCTTCAGGATCTTGCTCTTGCCGTTGCCCGCCAGGCTGTACTTCAGAGCGACGACCTTGTCCGCGCCGTAGATCTCCTTGGCCTTGGCCTCGGTGATACCGACGGAGGCGACCTCCGGGTGGCAGTACGTCACCCGCGGCACCCCGTCGTAGTCGATCGGGACGACCTTCAGACCGGCGAGCCGCTCCGCCACCAGGATGCCCTCGGCGAAGCCGACGTGCGCGAGCTGGAGGGTGGGGACCAGGTCACCGACGGCCGAGATGGTCGGCACGTTCGTCCGCATGTATTCGTCGGCGAGGACGTAGCCGCGGTCCATGGCGACCCCGGCCTCCTCGTAGCCCAGGTCCTGCGAGACCGGGCCGCGGCCGACGGCGACGAGCAGCACCTCGGCCTCGAACTCCTTGCCGTCGGCCAGCGTGACCTTGACGCCGTCGGCGGTGTACTCGGCCTTCTCGAAGAAGGTGCCCAGGTTAAACCTGATGCCCCGCTTGCGGAAGGCGCGCTCCAGCAGCTTCGAGGAGTTCTCGTCCTCGACCGGCACCAGGTGCTTCAGACCCTCCACGACGGTGACGTCCGCGCCGAAGGACTTCCACGCGGAGGCGAACTCCACGCCGATGACACCGCCGCCGAGCACGATCGCCGACTTCGGCACCCGGTCCAGGACCAGGGCGTGGTCGGAGGAGATGATCCGGTTGCCGTCGATCTCCAGGCCCGGCAGCGACTTCGGCACGGAGCCGGTCGCGAGCAGCACGTGCCGCCCCTGGACCCGCTGGCCGTTCACATCCACGGAGGTCGGGGAGGACAGCCGCCCCGCACCCTCGATGTACGTCACCTTGCGCGAGGCGATCAGCCCCTGCAGGCCCTTGTACAGGCCGGAGACGACATCGTCCTTGTACTTGTGGACACCGGCTACGTCGATGCCCTCGAAGCTCGCCTTGACACCGAACTGCTCGCTCTCGCGGGCCTGGTCGGCGATCTCGCCCGCGTGCAGCAGGGCTTTGGTGGGGATGCAACCCCGGTGCAGGCAGGTGCCGCCGACCTTGTCCTTCTCGATCAGGGCGACGTCCAGGCCCAGCTGGGCCCCGCGCAGGGCCGCGGCGTACCCGCCGCTGCCACCGCCGAGGATCACTAGGTCGAAAACGGTGCTGGCGTCGTTCGCCACGTCACGTCCTCCATGCATGTGCGCCACGCCGGTCTCCGCTGACCGGTCGGCGGCTGGTGTCCGGCCGCTCTTTTGCCTTCGGCCCTTGGATGGGGGCCCTGTCCTGCCGTCGCCCATCTTCGCACTTGTCACGACCGGACGAGACGCGGGGCGGGCGTGTGAGACACCACACCCCGCGTCACACCCGCAGCACACCCGGCGGCACGGGGAACCGCGCGGACCAGCGCGCGGGCGACCACGTACAGCCAGTAGTCGCCCGGCGACAGAACGGACGGGTCGTGCGGACGGGTCGTGCGGATGGATCGTGCGGACGGGTCGTGCGGATGGATCGTGCGGACGGGTCGTACGGACGGATCGTGGGGCGGACCTCAGTCCAGGTCGCCCGCCGCCGTCAGCTCGGCGAGCCGCACCAGGGTCCGCACACCGGATCCGGTGCCCCCCTTCGGCGTGTACCCGAACGGCCCGGACTCATTGAACGCGGGACCGGCGATGTCCAGATGCGCCCAGGTGATCCCCTCGCCCACGAACTCCCGCAGGAAGAGCCCGGCCACCAGGCCGCCGCCCATCCGCTCGCCCATGTTGGCGAGGTCGGCGGTCGGGGTGTCCATCCCCTTGCGCAGGTGCTCGGGCAGCGGCATCGGCCAGGACGCCTCGCCGACCTCCTCGGCCGCGTCCACGATCGAGGAGCGGAACGCGTCGTCGTTGGCCATGACCCCGAACGTCCGGTTGCCCAGCGCCAGCACCATCGCCCCGGTCAGCGTCGCCACGTCCACGATCGCGTCCGGCTTCTCCAGCGACGCCGCCCACAGCGCGTCGGCGAGCACCAGCCGGCCCTCGGCGTCGGTGTTGAGCACCTCGACCGTCTTGCCGCTGTACATCCGCAGCACATCGCCGGGGCGGGTCGCCGTGCCCGAGGGCATGTTCTCGGCCAGCGCGAGCCAGCCGGTGACATTGACCTCCAGCCCCAGCCGCGCGACCGCGACGACCGCGGCGAACACGGCCGCGGCGCCGCTCATGTCGCACTTCATCGTCTCGTTGTGGCCGGCCGGCTTCAGCGAGATGCCGCCCGAGTCGTACGTGATGCCCTTGCCGACGAACGCCAGGTGCTTGCCCGCCTTCGGGTGCGTGTACGTGAGCTTCACCAGCCGCGGCGGCGCCGCCGAGCCCGCCCCGACGCCCAGGATGCCGCCGTAGCCGCCCTTGGCCAGCGCCTTCTCGTCGAGCACCTGCACCTTGACGCCGTGCTCCTTGCCCGCGGCGCGGGCCACGGCCGCGAACGCCTCCGGGTCGAGATCGTTCGGCGGGGTGTTGACCAGGTCCCGGGCCCGGTTCAGCTCCTCGGCGAGTGCCGAGGCCCGCTCGACGGCCGCCCGGTACGCCTTGTCACGCGACTTGCCGCCCAGCAGCGCGGCCTCGCCCAGCGGGCCCTTGCCGTTCCTGGCGGTCCTGGCGGCGGCGCCCGTCGCCCCGTTCTCCTTGTACGCGTCGAAGGAGTACGCGCCCAGCAGTGCGCCCTCCGCGACCGCGCCGGCGTCGGCGGCGTCCGCCAGCGGCAGTGCGAATCCGGCCTTCTTGGCCCCGGTCAGGGCCCGGGCGGCGACCCCCGCCGCGCGGCGCAGCGCCTCGGCCCCGTACCCGGCGTCCTGCTCGGGCCGGGGGCCCAGGCCCACCGCCACCACGAGCGGCGCCTTGAAGCCGGCCGGCGCCGGCAGTTTGGTCACCTCGCCCTCGGCACCCGAGGCGCCGAGGGTCTCCAGGACGCCGGCGAGCCGGCCGTCGTACGCCTGGTCGAGGGCCTCGGCGCCGGCCGCCACGACAGGGCCCTTGGCGCCCTTGGCGACACCGATCACGATCGCGTCGGCCCGCAGGGCGGGGGCCCCGGACGTGCTGAGAGTGAGAGCAGTCACGGTGGTGAAATCTCGCTTCCGGTGTGAAGTTGCTGCGGCCGAACGGTGTGGGTCGGCCGACCCGACAGCCGATGCGGGCCGTGGCCGAAACCGGCGTGAGGGTGCGGTCCCGACCGGTTTCCGCACCAGCTCGGCACATATGTGGGACGAGCCTACGCGCGTCGCGCTTCTCGCTCATTCCAGCGGTCGTTCACCCGCCGGTGGCGGCATGGCCATTTTCCGATCCCCGGGCATGGTGATCCGGGTCACACTCGTCGCGTTCGGGCGGGCGCCGGGCCCGCCGCTTTGCATCATTTCCACTGGTCCTCCACGCACCGAGCACACGGCACCGAAGCCATGGCCGGCGCACGGAGGGCCTTCTTGGGGGAGGGGCAGACCAATGGCGCGACGCTTACCACGGTGGAGAAACGTCAGAAACACGGCAGCCGTCCTGGTGGTCACCGCACTGACGGCCCTGGGGACGGCCGCGCCGGGCGCGTCGGCCGCGCCCGCACCGCGGATCGACCTCAAGGTGCTGGTGGTGGACGACGGCGACGGCCCGGTCCGCGCCATCACCGAACAACTGAGGAGCACCGGCGTCCCGTACACCACCGTCGACCTCACCGACCCGGGCCGGCCGGTGCTGGACGCCGCGTTCCTGAGCGACACCGTGAACGGCACCCCGCGCGCCAAGTACCAGGGCGTGGTGCTGCCCGACGAGGCCCCCTTCGGCGCGGGCTCCGCCGAGCAGAGCGCGCTGGAGACCTACGAGCGCACCTACGGCATCCCGCAGGTCGACGCCTACACCTGGGCCCACCCGGGGGTCGGCCTGGACTACACCGACCAGGGCGGCTGGGCCGGCACTCTCGACGGCCGGCAGGCCGCCGTCACCGCCGCGGGCGGGGCGGGCCCCTTCGGCTATCTCGACGGCCCCGTCGCCTTCGAGGACAACTCACCCACCGTCCAGGAGAGCTACGGCTACGCGGCCCGCCCGCGCACCGGCTACACCAGCTACGTCGACGTACCCGTGCCCGGCGGCACCGGACGCGGCAGCCTGGTCGGCGAGTACGCCCACGACGGCCGCCGCGAACTGGTCGTCACCTTCGCCTACAACCAGCACCAGCGGCAGTTCCGGCTGCTCGCCCGCGGCATCGTCGAGTGGCTCACCCAGGGCGTCCACCTCGGCATGGACCGCAACTACCTCTCGGTCCACGTGGACGACGTCTTCGCGCCCGACGGCCGCTGGGACACCGAGCGCAACTGCACCCCCGGCGACTTCGACTGCGTCGGCGGCGACGGCGAGGGCACCACCCCGATCCGGATGACCGCGGCCGACGCGGTGTACGCCGCCCAGTGGCAGCAGCAGCGCGACTTCACCCTCGACCTGGTCTTCAACGCGGGCTCCGGCGAGGAGTGGAGGGCCGAGAACGGCGGCACCGACGCCCTCACCGACCAACTCCTGGCCGACCGGAACCAGTACCGCTGGATCAACCACACCTACACCCACCCCTTCCTCGGCTGCGTCCAGGACACCTCCGCCGTCCCGTGGACCTGCGCGAAGAACGCCGACGGCAGCACCCGGTACGTGAGCCGCGCCGAGATCTCGGCGCAGATCGCCGACAACCACGCCTGGGCGCTCGCCAAGGGCCTGCCCGTCAACCGCGCGGAACTCGTCACCGGCGAGCACTCCGGACTGCGCACCCTGCCCCAGCAGCCCGCCGACAACCCCCACCTCTCCGGCGCCCTCGCCGACAACGGCGTCACCTGGCTCGCCTCGGACAACTCCCGCGAGCCCGCCCAGCGCGGCGTCGGCTCCGCGCTCACCGTGCCCCGGCACCCGATGAACGTGTACTACAACGTCGGCACCGAGCAGGAGATGACCGACGAGTACAACTGGATCCACACCTCCGCCGCCGACGGGGGCAGCGGCGTCTGCGAGACCGACCCGGCCTCCACCTGCCTCCCCGAGCCGCTCCCCGTCGCCACCGGCTACGACGACCACATCGTCCCCCAGGAAGCGCGCATCGCCCTCTCCCACATGATCGCCAACGACCCGCGCCCGCACTACGTCCACCAGTCCAACCTCGCCGAGGACCGCATCCTCTACCCGGTCCTGGACAAGGTGCTGGCCGACTACCGGGCCCTGTTCGCCGACGACACCCCCTTCGAGAACCTCTCCCAGAGCGCGATCGGCACCGAGTTCAAACGCCGCGCGGCCTGGCAGACGGCGGTCGCGAACGGCTCGGTCACCGCGTACCGGACCGGCACGACGGTCACCGTCACGGCCCCGAACGGCGTCCAGATCCCGGTGACCGCCCCCGAGGGGACGAAACAGCAACTCCTCCTGTCCCAGACCGTCTTCGGCACCCCGTACGCCGGCACCCGCTCGGCCTGGTCCTCACCGGGCCTGCTCCAGTCGGCCGTCACCCTGAAACTCCCGTAAGGGCCGACACCCTTCGCAGGGGCGCGGGGAACTGCGCGAACAGCCCCCACCGACCGGCACCCGCCGACAAGACACTACCCACCCGCCCCCACCGTCCGGCACCCGCCGACGAGACACCACCCACCCGCCCCGTAGGCGCACGGCACGAGACCATCCGCACACATGGGGGGAGCACGCGGCAGCGATGCGCAACGGCCGTCACGTCACCATGCTCACCGAAGGCACCTACCCGCATGTCCACGGCGGCGTCAGCACCTGGTGCGACCAGCTCGTCCAGGGCATGCCCGAGGTGGACTTCCACATCGTCTCGCTCACCGGGAGCGGCCGTGAACCGGTCACCTGGGAGCTGCCGCCCAACGTCTACCGGCACACCTCGGTGCCGACCTGGGGCCCGCGCCCCGGCCGCCGCCAGGCCCCCCACGGCCGCGCCCGCCGCCGCTTCATCGACTCCTACGAACGCTTCCTGCTCTCCTTCCTCGACCCCGAGTCCCGCTGCGACTTCGGCGAGGCCCTGATCGAGCTGGCGGAACTCGCCCGCGCGGGACGGCTGTCGGCCGCCCTGCGCACCGAGTCCGCGCTGCGGTCGCTGATGTGGATCTGGACGATGCCGCATCTGCCGACCGCCGCCGCCCACCCCACCGTGCACGACGCGCTGACCGCGACCGACCTGCTGGAGCACGCGCTGCGCCCGCTCGGCGTACGCATCCCCGAGGACTCCGTCGCCCACGCGGTCAGCAGCGGCCTCGCCACCCTCCCCGCGCTCGCCGCCCGCCATCTCGACGGGGTGCCGTTCCTCCTCACCGAGCACGGCATATACCTGCGGGAGCGCTACCTCGGCTACCGCCGGGAATCCCAGCGCTGGCCCGTGAAGGCATTCATGCTCGGCTTCTACCGTGAACTCAATTCACACGGCTACCGCAGCGCCGACCTGATCACACCCTGCAACCAGTACAACCGCCGCTGGGAGGAGCGCGGCGGCGCCGACCCCGGGAAGATACGCACCGTCTACAACGGAGTCGACCCCGCCGCCTTCCCGCACGCCGGCCCCGAACCCGAGGTCCCCACCCTCACCTGGTGCGGCCGGATCGACCCCATCAAGGACCTCGAAACCCTCGTCCGCGCCTACGCCGACGTCCGCGAGACCCTCCCCACCGCCCGGCTGCGCCTGTTCGGCCCGGTCCCGCCCGGCGGCGAGGCGTACCGGACCCGCCTGGAGAAGCTCGCCGCCGAACTCGGCGTCACCGACGGCCTCTCCTTCGAAGGCCGCATCTCCGAGGTCTGGCGCGCCTACGCCGCCGGCCACGTCGTGATGCTCTCCTCCGTCTCCGAAGGCTTCCCGTTCTCCATCATCGAGGCCATGAGCTGCGGCCGTACGACCGTCTCGACCGACGTCGGGGGAGTGCGCGAGGCCGTCGGCGACACCGGACTCGTCGTCCCGCCGCGCGAACCCGAAAAGCTCGCCGCCGCCGCGCTCAGCCTGCTCCAGGACGACGAACGGCGGCTGCGGCTCGGCGAGGCCGCCCGCCGCCGGGTCATCGACCGCTTCACCCTGCGCCGCTCGGTCGACGCCTTCCGCACCGTCTACCAGGAACTCGCCGGCGGCCCCGAGACCTACGAACCCACCGTCGAGACCGTCGCCGACTGGACCCTCGAACTGCGCAACCCCTGGTACGCCGCCCCCGCCACCGCGAACGGCGCCGGCTGGTGAGCGGCTCCGTCTGGCTGCCCCCCGGCGCCCGCCCCGACACCCTGCCCGCCCTCCCGCGCCGGAGCGTACCCAGTTGGGCGGAGCCCGACCCGCTCGACGCGCTCGCCGACCGCCTCGACGACTTCATAGCCGCCGCCGTCCACCCCGACGAGATAGCCGCCCTGCTGGAGTCCGACGGCCTCTCCGACGACCAGATACGCGAGCGCTACGGCGTGAAGAACTCCTTCGCGCTCGCCGAAGCGCTCTTCGAACGCGTCGAGCGCCGCCACCCCGAACCCGAGGGCCCCGCCCCCGACCCCTGGCGCGCCGGACTCCTCGGCTGTCTGCTGCGCGGCGTCGTCTTCGCCCTGCCCGGCTTCGCCTACGTCCTCGGCGCCCCGCTGCTCGCCGGCCCGCCCGGCGCGGCGGGCCTCCCGGCCGGCACGGTCACCTTGCTGGCCGCCGCGCTCACCGGCTGGACCTGGAACCAGGGCCTGGCCCATCGCGCCTACTCCTGGCTCGGCCTCGGCGACCGCGCCGCCGCCCGCGACTGTCTCCTCCTCGGCGCCCCGACCGGCGCCGTCCTCGGCATCCTGGCCGCGCTCGCCGCCGTCACCGCGACCGGCGCCACCGGCCCGGCCGCCCTCACCTTCGCGGCCGGCCAGTCCTGCTATCTGGGCGCCGCCACCGCCTTGCTGGTGCTGGGCCGCGAACGCGCCCTGCTCGCCGCGCTCGCCCCGCTCCCGGCGGGCGCCGCCGGCACCGTCCTCACCGACGTACCGGACCCGGCCCGGACCACCGTCCTGCTGGGGTCCCTCCTCGCCGCCTGCGCCCTCGCCCTGCGCGAACTGGCGCCCGCCGTACGCGAGAAGGGCCGCGCCGGCACCCCGGTCCCGCGCGGCGGGGACATCGGCGGCCCCCGCCTCACCGCCTCCCTGCCGTACGCCCTGTTCGGCCTCGGCAGCGGCGTCCTGGTGCTCTACGCGGCGGTCGGGGACGTCCTCGCGGGCCAGGGGCAGAGCGCGGTCGCCGCCCCCTCCGCCGTCGCCCTCACCCTCAGCATGGGCCCGGCCGAATGGCTGCTGCACCGCTTCCGCAGCGGCAGCCTCGCCGGTCTGCGCTCCACCGGCACCGCGCGGGCCTTCTGGCGGGCGACCGCCCGGACCCTGATCCGCTGCCTCGGCACCTACCTGGCCGTGCTGCTGGGGCTCGCCGCGCTCGCCGCCGCGCTGTGGCCGGGCTCCCCGTACCCCGACGCCGACCGGCTGACCGGGATGCTCCTGCTGGGCGTGGTGCTCTGGACCGGCCTGCTGCTCCAGTCCTTCGGCGCGGTCGCGGGCGCGGCGGCGATCTGCTGCGCGGCGGCCCTCGCCCAGACCCTCACCCTCCTCACCCAGGCCGGCGACCAGTCCCACCTCTTCATCCATGGCACCGCCGCCGCGGCCCAGGCCGCCCTCGTCTGCACCCTCCTGGGCCGAGCGACCGCCCACCGATGAACCCCCACCCACCGACGAACCCCCATCCCGCAGATCCCCGCCCACCGAAACACCCCCTGGACGCGCCCCCATGAGCAGCCTGCTGGTCCCGTACTACGAGCATCCCGCCGTCCGGCCCGCCGAATGGGCCGCTCTGCTGGCCGCCGCGCCCCGGCTCTACGCCGTCGTCATCAACCCGGCCAACGGCGCCGGCGACCACCCCGACCCCGCCTTCGCCGAAACCGCCGTACGCCTGCGGGCCGCCGGGGTACGGGTGCTCGGCTACGCCGACACGGACTACGGCCGCCGCCCGCACCCCGAGGTCGTCGCCGACCTCACCCGGCACCGCGACTGGTACGCCGTCGACGGGGCCTTCCTCGACCAGGTCCCCGCCACCCCCGACGCCTACCCGCACTACCAGCGCCTGGCCTCCGCCGCCTGGTCGGCGGGCTGCGGCACCCTCGCCCTCAACCCCGGCACCCCGACCCACCCGTGCTACGCCCGGATCGCCGACGTCCTGGTCACCTTCGAGGGCCCCTGGTCGACGTACCGCACCTTCCCCACCCATCCGGGCCCGCCGCCCGGCACCCACGTCTGCCATCTCGTCTACGACGTCCCGCCCGAGGCCGACCTCACGGACGACGCCCGCCGCAAGGGCGCCACCCTGCACTGCGCGGTCCCCGGCACCGGCGACCACCCCTGGGGCACCCTGCCCCACACCGTCCGGCCCCCGCGCTGACCGCCCCTCAGCCCAGCACCGCCACCACCAGCGCCGCCGTCGCCGCGGTCTCCGCCAGCGCCCCGAACACATCCCCCGTCACCCCGCCGAACCGGCGGACACAGCGGCGCAGCAGCAGTTCCGCGGCGACCAGCGCGACCGCCACCGCGACGGCGGCCCGGACGGCACCGGCCGGGCCGAAGAGCGCGCCGCAGCCCGCGGCGAGCACGGCGACCAGGACGACGGCGGCCACGGCGAGCCGGCCCGGTACGACTCCGGCGACCGCCGCGCCCAGCCCCCCGGGACGGGCCGGGGGCACCCCGGTGCGGGCCGCCAGGGTCAGCGCCAGCCGGGCGACCGTCGCCGACAGGAACGCCGCGAAGGCGCCGCGGGCCCAGGAGTCGTCGTAGGTCTGCGCCAGCGCGGCGACCTGGGCGAGCAGGACGAGGACCAGGGCGATCACCCCGAACGGCCCGATGTCCGACTGCTTCATGATGCGCAGCGCGTCCTCGGCGGGCTTGCCGCTGCCCAGCCCGTCGGCGGTGTCGGCCAGCCCGTCGAGATGCAGTCCCCGGGTGAGCACGGCGGGCACGGCGACGGAGGCGACCGCCGCGAGCGGCGGCCCGGCGCCCAGGAGCAGCAGCACCAGTCCCGCCGCCGCCGCGCCGCCGCCGACGACCACTCCGACGACGGGCGCGCACAGCATGCCGGCGCGGGCCGCCGTACGGTCCCAGCGGGTCACCGTGACCGGGAGGACGGTGAGCGTGCCGAAGGCGAAGCGGAGGCCGGGGGCGGCCGGGGTGTCGGGCATTGCGGCAGCGTACGTGACGGGTCGGGGCGGGGCTCCGGGGTGAATCCCGGGAGAGGGAGGAAAGGGCGTATCGGATAATTCGCCCCGCTTGGTTCACACTGGGGGCATGGGGACCTGGTGGTACCGCAACATCCTTGAGCCGGGCAAGCTCCCCCTGCTGCTCGCCCTGGCCTCCTTCGTGCTCACCTTCCTGATCACCCGTCTGATCACCCGGCTGATCCGCGCGGGCCGGGGGCCCTTCGGCAACGTCAAGGCGGGCGGACTCCACATCCACCATGTGGTCCCCGGGATCGTGCTCATGGTCATCGGCGGCTTCAGCGCGGTCGCGGGCGGACAGCGCGGCTTCGGCTCGGCGCTGGCCGCCGTCGTGTTCGGGGTGGGCGCGGGACTGGTCCTGGACGAGTTCGCGCTGATCCTGCATCTGGACGACGTGTACTGGAGCGAGGAGGGCCGCAAGAGCGTCGAGGTGGTGGTGCTGACGGCCGCCCTGGTGGGTCTGCTGCTGCTCGGCTACTCACCCTTCGGGGTCGACGGACTCGACCAGCAGCAGCTCCAGAACCGCGGCACGGTCCTCTCCACCGTCGGTGTGAACTTCCTCTTCTCCCTCGTCGCCTTCGCCAAGGGCAAGTCCCGGATCGCGATCTTCGGGGTGGTCGTCCCGTTCATCGCCCTGTTCGGCGCGGTCCGGCTCGCCCGCCCCGGCTCGCCCTGGGCCAGACGCCTCTACCGCCGCCGCCCCCGGGCCCGGGCCAAGGCGCGGCTGCGGGCCTACCACCACGACCGCCGCTGGTCCGGGGTGAGCCGGCGCGTTCAGGACTGGATCGGCGGGGCGCCCGACCCCGAACCGGCCCGCACCCCGATCCGCCGCTGACGCACCGCGCACAGCGCGCAGAGCACCAGCGTCACCGCGATCGCCGCCAGATGCTCCTTGCCGGCCAGATTGTCCTTGACCAGCACCTCGCCGACCATCACCACGATCACCAGGACGACGGTGAGGTACGCCCGGTAGCGCCACGCCGTGAACACCGCCAGGCCGACCACCGCGGCCGACGGCCCGGTGTCCACCACCTGCGCGTCCGACGCGGGCAGCCCCAGCGCCCCGCCCGGCCCGAGCGCGATGCCGAGCCGCGCGTACAGGGTCCCGGCGAGGGTGGCGACGTAGGCGATGACGAGGGTCCACGGGCGGCCGACACAGATCTCCGCGATGCCGAACATGAACAGGATCTGCGCCAGCGCGCCCCACACCGGCAGATCGAGGGCCGGCACGAAGAGGGAGAACGGGGTCCGCAGGAGCGCCTGCCAGAAGGGGTCCTCGGCGCGCACGGACCCGAGGTCCGCCACGAACCGGTAGCCCCACGACTGCTGCTGGAGCACCTGGAGGACGGCCGTCAGCCCGACGGCCACCAGCGTCATCCAGATCGCCCGCCAGCCGCGCTCCCGCAGCCCCGCCCGCACCTCCCGGTACAGCCCGCCCCATTCGGCACGGGCCCAGCGCGGGAGCGGGTTCATCGGGACTCCAGGGACGGGGAGGCGGCGCGACTCCGGGATCCACGCCGGTCTGGGGGGGAATTGTCCCCGCCGCGGACCCGCTCGGCACGGCGACGCCCGCTCGTCCGCGCGGTTCTTCTCCCCGGTTCCTCTACGCGGTCGGCCGATCGCCCTCGCCGTCGGCGGCCCCGGTGTCCTCGGCGGAGTCGGCGTCCCCGGCCCCGGTCTCCGGCTCCGGTTCCGGCTCTGGTTCCGGCAGTTCCGCGGCCAGTGCCGCCGCCGCCCTCACCAGGGGCAGGGCCAGCATCGCGCCGGCCCCCTCGCCCACCGACACCCCCTGGGTGAGCAGCGGCTCCAGGGCCATCCGGTCCAGCGCCTTCGCCTGCCCCGGCTCCCCGCTGCCGTGCCCCGCCAGCCACCAGTCCGGCGCCCGGAACGCGATCCGCTGCCCGACCAGCGCGCACGCGGCGCCCACCACCCCGTCCAGGATCACCGGCGTCTTGCGCACCGCGCACTGGAGCAGGAACCCCGTCATCGCCGCGACATCCGCCCCGCCGACCGTCGCGAGCAGTTCCAGCTGCTCCCCGAGCACCGGCCGGGCCCGCCGCAACGCGTCCCGGATCGCCGCGCACTTGCGCATCCAGGTCAGATCGTCGATCGCGACCCCGCCCCGCCCGGTCACCACCGACGCGTCGGTCCCGCACAGCGCCGCGACCAGCACCCCGGCCACCGTCGTGCCGCCCACGCTGAGATCGCCGAGCACCACCAGATCCGTACCGGAGTCGGCCTCCTCGTCGGCCACGGCCATCCCGGCCCGGAACGCGGCCTCCGCCTCCTCCAGGGTCAGCGCGTCCTCGATGTCGATCCGCCCGCTGCCCCGCCGTACCCGATGCCGTACGACCTCCTCCGGCAGGGTCCCCGGGTCGCAGTCGAGCGCCATGTCCACGATCCGCACCGGCACCGCCTCCCGGCGGGCCAGCACGGACACCGGACGGCCGCCCGCCAGCACCTCCCGCACCAGCCGCTCCGCGCCCCCCGCGGGCCGCGCCGAGACATCGAGCCCGGCCACCCCGTGATCGCCCGCGAACAGCACCGCCTTGGGCCGTTCGACCGGCCGCACGGGCACGGCGCCCTGCGCCGCCGCCAGCCACTCACCCAGGTCGTCCAGGCGCCCCAGCGCTCCCGGCGGCACGGCCCTGCGCTCCCGGTACGCCTCGGCGTCCCGGCGCACACCGCCGTCGGGGCGCTCGATCAGATCGGTGAATTCATCGAGATTCAGCGAGCTCATTCGCCGAACAGTACCGGCCCCGGCCGAACGGACCGCCGCCGCGATCGGCCCCCTGTCCGCACGGCGTCGTTGTCCCCGGGAACCCGATGCCATACGTTCCGTTTTGCAGTGAATTGTCACATCTCGGAGTCGCCGGAGTCGCCGATGCCTGCCCCGCCCCCGCCCCCCGTCCCCTCCCCAGCCCCGACGACCGAACGCCGCCGAGCCGCCTACGCCGCCGAACTCGCCCTCGGCACCGACCGCTTCCACGAACCGCGCCGCGAGGACTGCCCCTGGTGCGGCGCGCACGCCCTGCGGATCCGGCTCACCACCCCCGACCTGGTGCAGCGCAAGCCGGGCCGGTTCACGCTGGCCGAGTGCCGGGCGTGCGGGCACACCTTCCAGAACCCCCGGCTCACCCCCGAGGGCCTGTCCTTCTACCACTGGGACCGCCGGGACCGCTGCGACCACTGGGACGCCGGTGCCACCCACGGGACCCGCCCGGCACCGGCCCCCTCCCGGCGCCGCCTGCGCGACACGGCCCGCGCGATGCTCCCGTACGGGGAGCCGGAGAGCTGGCTCGACGTCGGCACCGGCGCCGCCGACTTCCCGGACGCCGCCCGCGCGCTGTTCCCGTACACCGCGTTCGACGGCCTCGACCCCACCCCCCGGGTCGTCCGGGCCAGGGACGCCGGCCGGGTGGAGGAGGCCCACATCGGACGGCTCACCGCCCCCGCGACGGCGGCACGGCTGCGGGCCCGCTACGACGTCGTCAGCCTGCTGCACCACCTGGAGCACACCCCCGACCCGCGCGCCGAACTGCGGGCCGCGCTGGACGCGTTGCGGCCCGGCGGGCATCTGCTGCTGGAGGTCGCCGACCCGCGCAGCCTGTCCGGGGCGCTGCTGGGCCGCTGGTGGCTGCCGCACACCCAGCCGCACCACCTCCACCTCCTCCCGGCGGCCAACCTCCGCGCGGAACTGGAGTCCCAGGGCTGCGACGTCCTCTCCACCGACCGCCACGGCCCCCACACCCCGCACGACCTCGCCGCCGCGACCTCCCTGTTCCTGACCCGCGCGCTGCCCTCCCCGGACGCCCCGTGGCGCCCGGTCCCGCCCTCGGGGGCCGAGGCCCGCACCCGCAGGATCCTGACTCGGGCGGCACGGCCCCTGCTCGCCACGGCGAGGGCGGCCGACCTGGCCCTGGCGCCCGTGGCCCGCCGCACCCGCTTCTCCAACACCTACCGCCTGATCGCACGGAAGGACCGGGGCCTCCAGGACTACTAGGGCGCGCCCCGCAGCACCAGCGCCTGTCCCGCCACCACCAGCACCACCTGCTCGCACTCCTCGGCCACCGCCACGTTCAGCCGGCCCAGTTCGTCCCGGTAGCGGCGGCCGGAGGGGGTGGCGGGCACGATGCCGGAACCGACCTCGTTGGAGACGGTGACGACCACCCGCCGGGTCTCCCGCAGCGCCGACGCCAACTCGTGCACCCGGGCGCGGAGCGCCTTCTCACCGCCGTCGGCCCACTGCGCGTCGTCCCAGGCGCCGACGGAGTCCATCACATCGGTCAGCCACAGCGACAGACAGTCGACGAGCAGCGGGGGCCCCTCCTGCGCGAGGATCGGCACCAGGTCACAGGTCTCCACGGTCCGCCAGGACCCCGGCCGCCGCTCCCGGTGGGCCGTGACCCGCGCCGTCCACTCCCCGTCCCCGTTGCGCGTCCCGCCGGTCGCCACATACACCACGTCCGGGAAGGACTCCAGCCGCCGCTCGGCCTCCACCGACTTGCCCGACCGGGCGCCGCCCAGCACCAGCGTCCGCCGCGGCACATCGGGTACGTCCTCGTACGCGCCCACCGTGAGCGTCGTCCCGTCCGGCACCGCCCGCGCCCCGGCCGCCGCCAGCCTGCGCCGCAGTTCCGGGCCCGGCGGCACGTCATGGTCCAGATGGACGGCGAGGACGTCCGTGGTCGGCCCGACCGCACCCACCGCCCGCAGCCGCGCCAGCCCGTCCGGCCGCCCGATCACATCCGCCAGCACCATGTCGTACGGCTCCGGGACGGCCGTACCCTCCTCCAGCCCGGCCGGAGCACCCCCCGGCGGCAGATACAGCAGCCGCTGACCGTCCGGCCCGGTCACCGCGTACCCCGTGCCCGGCGCGTCCATCGCCACCGCCCGCACCCGGTGCCCGGTCAGCAGCGCCAGTTCCCGCCCGTCGGGGACCCGGCCCGGCTGCGGCAGCCCGGCCGGCACCTCCACCGGCGGCCCGTCGTGCGGATGCGACAGCAGCACCTGCCGCACACCGCCCAGGGACCGCCCCGCCCGCGCCGCCGCGAACGCCGCGCCCGGCGTCAGATCGAGCAGCAGCGTGCCGTCCACCAGCAGCGCGGTCGCCGCACGGGCGTCCGGACCGCGGGCGATCGCGCAGGCAGCGCAGGGGCAGTCGGGGCGGGGCAGGCCCGCGGGGGCGCCGGTGCCGAGCAGAGTCAGTTCCACGCCCCCGATTTTCGCCGCTCACCGCCCGCCCTGCCCGTCCGGGGCACCCGAGAGGGCCGCCCGGCCGTACCCCCCGCGAACGATCGCCCCCGGTCCACGACCAGGGGCCGGGCCCAGCGCTTAGGCTCGGGGCAGCGGCCGGGCCACGATCCGGCCCGGAACGGTTCACGCTCACCGCAAGGAGGCTTGGATGACGGCATGGACGTGGCGGTTCGAGAAGGCCGACGGGACGGAGGTGCAGCCCTCGGTGGTGCCGGAGGAGTTCACCACCCAGGGGGACGCCGAGTCCTGGCTCGGCGAGCACTGGAAGGACCTGCTCGCGGGCGGCACCGAACAGGTACGCCTCTTCGAGGACCTCACGGAGATCTACGGCCCGATGAGCCTGCGCGAGGCCGCCGACGTGTGAGCACGCGGACGGTGTGAGCGCGAGGGGCGCGGTACGGGACGGTCCGTACCGCGCCCCTCGCGCTCACTGCTCGCCGAGGGTCACGTCCGCCTTCTTCTCGGCGCCGTCGCGGGTGAACGTCACCGACGTCTTCTGCCCCGGCTGGTCGCCCGCCAGGGCCTCCGCGAGGGAGGTGACGCTGGTGATGTCGGTGTCCCCGAGCCGGACGATGATGTCCCCGGCCTTGAGTCCCGCCTTGTCGGCCGCGCCACCGCTCTGCACCTCCACGACCGCCACCCCGGTCGGCCGGTAGTCGCTGTTCACCACCGTGCGGGCGGTGATGTCGAGCGCCGCCCGGCCCGAGTCGGTGACCCGGCCGTCCTTGATGATCTGGTCGGCGACCGTCTTCACCATGGACGACGGGATCGCGAACCCGATACCGGGCGCCGCGCTGCCCCCGAGACCGGGGTCGGTCGCCGCGAGGGTGGGGATCCCGATGACCCGGCTGCCGAGATCGACCAGGGCGCCCCCGCTGTTGCCGGGGTTGATGTCCGCCGAGGTCTGGATCATGTTGGGGATGGTGGCGCCCGTGCCGCCGCCCGACCGGCTCTCGCTGACCGTCCGCCCGGTCGCCGAGACGATGCCCTGCGTCACGCTGGAGGACAGCCCGAGCGGCGAGCCCATGGCGAGCACGATCTGCCCGACCTGCACCTTCGTGGAGTCCCCGAACGCCGCCGGCCTCAGCCCGTCCGGCACCGGCTCCAGCTTGACGACCGCGAGGTCCTGCTCCGGATAGGCGAACACGAGCTTCGCGGTCAGCGGCTGCTCACTGTTGGCGACGGTCACCTGGAAGGTGGTCTCACCGCCGACCACGTGGGCGTTGGTGACGATGTGGCCCTTGTCGTCGTAGACCACACCGGACCCGAGGTCGTTGCCGGCCTGGATCTGCACGACCGACGGCAGGACGTCCTTGATGACCTTGACGTACTCGCTCTGGAGATCGCCGGCGACCCGTGGCGCGGCGGCCTGGGCGGTGTCCGCCCGGTCCTGGGCCCCGGCCCCGGCACCCGGTCCGGAGCACCCGGCGGCGAGGGCGAGGGAGCACGAGAGCACCACGGCGGACACGGCCGGCCGGGGGATACGGAATCGGGAAGCGTCCATGCCCCGAGTCTCACGGCCGGGTCGGCGCACGTCCCGCCGTGCTCACCCGAACGAGCACCCCCGGCACGGCCCCAGCGGCCCGCCCGGGCACCCCCGGCATGGCCCCGCGGCCCGCCCGGGCACCCGCGCCGACGGGCGGCGCGATCAGGCCCCCCGCACCCCGCACAGATGCAGCAGCGCCGCCATCGCCCGGTACGGATCCGTCCGCCCGGCCCGCTCCTCCGCCGCCAGCAGCGGCTCGATGTCCGCCGGCACCGGGGCGTCGTCACCCACCGTGTCCGTGAAGAGACGCACGCCGTACCAGGCGTGCAGCGGGGCGCCGATCCCGGCGAGGGTGGCGGTGAGCGCGGCCCGGCGGTCGGCCCGGACATCGAGCCCGAGACGGTTGCGGTAGGCGGTGGTGTCGAAGGCGGCGAGGGCGCCCGGCCAGTCACCGGCGAGCCCCGGGCGCAGCGCGAGCGCGTCACCGTTGCGCACCACGAGGGAGAGCAGCCCGCCCGGCGCCATGACCCGGGCCAGCCCCGCCAGCAGGGGATCGGGCTCCTCGACGTACATCAGCACCCCGTGGCACAGCACCACGTCGAAACTGCCCGGCAGGAAGTGCACCCCGGTGTCCCGGCCGTCGCCCTGCACGATCCGCATCCGCTCCCGGATGCCCTCGGGCTGCGCGGCCAGCTCCTGACGCGCCGCCGCGATCATCGTGGTGTCCTGCTCGACGCCGGTCACCTGGTGCCCGGCGCGGGCCAGCCGCAGCGCCTGCGTGCCCTGGCCCATCCCCACGTCGAGCACCCGCAGCCGCTGCCCGACCGGGAACCGCCCGGCTATCTGCTCATCGAGCTGGCGGGCCACCAGCTCCTGCCGTACGACCTCACGCAGACCGCCCGTCCGGCTCGGCCGGGCCGCGGCGGCACCCCCGGGGAAAGACGCTGCGCTCAGGGCCGCTCTCCGCGCTTGACCTGCGGCTTCGGCAGCCGGAGCCGACGCATCTGGAGCGAGCGCATCAGCGCGTACGCAACCACGCCACGTCGGTTGTCGTCGGGGAAGCGGTCCACGAGCTGCTTCTTCAGCCGGTAACCGGTGACGAAGGAGTCCAGCACGATCAGCACGATCACCACCAGCCACAGCAGCAGCGCGATGCTCTGCAACTGCGGCACCTGGACCATGCTGAGGACCAGGATGACCACGGCCATCGGGAGGAAGTACTCCGCGATGTTGAACCGCGAGTCGATGAAGTCACGGGCGAAGCGGCGGACCGGGCCCTTGTCGCGGACCGGCAGATAGCGCTCGTCACCGCCCGCGAGGGCCTTGCGCTGCCGCTCCAGGGCGGCACGCCGCTCCTCGCGCGACCGCTTGGCGGCCTCCTTGCGCGTGGTCGGTGTATTGGCGACGCTGCGGCGCTGTGAGCGGGCCTCACTGCGCTTGGGCGTCGGCCTGCCCTTGGGGGCCTGCGGGTCACGGGTCAGCTGGGAGTCGGTCACCTGCGTCTGCGCGGCGGTGGCCTTCTCGTCTTTGGCGCGGCTACGGAACACAAAACCCAAGGGTACGGGGTGCACAGGCATGGACCCCAGCCCTGGGGGGAACGATCCCGCAACACCAGTCGTCTGTAGAGGGACAGAGGGGACGTCGCGTACGTGTCCGGGCGGGTCCGGGGGCCGGTCCCCGGGGCTCACCTACTCCTCACGCCGGAGCCGATCGGTACGCAGTCGTCCTTGGGGAGGAGCGCATCCGACCCCGAACAGTGCGTCAATGGATGCAGGGCCCGTACTGTGGGTTCTGTCGCAGAGCTGGAGCTGGAGTCCGTCAGAAGGGGGCGCGCGAAGCCCATGAGCGGTGTCATGAAGCGTATGGGGATGATCTTCCGCGCGAAGGCGAACAAGGCCCTTGACCGGGCCGAGGACCCGCGCGAAACCCTCGATTACTCGTATCAGAAGCAGCTGGAGCTGTTGCAGAAGGTCCGCCGCGGGGTGGCCGACGTGGCCACGTCCCGCAAGCGGCTGGAACTGCAGCTGAACCAGCTCCAGAGCCAGTCCGGCAAGCTGGAGGACCAGGGCCGCAAGGCGCTGGCGCTGGGCCGCGAGGACCTGGCCAGGGAGGCGCTGTCCCGCAGGGCCGCCCTCCAGCAGCAGGTCACGGACCTGGAGACCCAGCACGCCACGCTCCAGGGCGAGGAGGAGAAGCTCACCCTGGCGGCCCAGCGGCTCCAGGCGAAGGTGGACGCCTTCCGCACCAAGAAGGAGACCATCAAGGCCACCTACACGGCGGCGCAGGCCCAGACCCGGATCGGCGAGGCGTTCTCCGGCATCTCCGAGGAGATGGGCGACGTCGGCCTGGCCATCCAGCGGGCCGAGGACAAGACGGCGCAGCTCCAGGCCCGCGCGGGCGCGATCGACGAGCTGCTCGCCTCCGGCGCCCTCGACGACCCCTCCGGCATGGCCAAGGACGACATCCAGGCCGAGCTGGACCGGCTCTCGGGTGGTACGGATGTAGAGCTGGAACTCCAGCGCATGAAGGCGGAGCTGGCGGGCGGCTCGTCCTCGGGCCAGCAGGCCATCGAGGGCGGCGACGGCCAGTCGCAGCCCCAGCAGCAGCCGCAGGACACCCCGAGGTTCGACAAGCAGTAGACACCGCGGGCCAGGCCCACGCCGAGGAGGCGACATGATCGTACGGATCATGGGGGAGGGACAGGTGAGGCTGGACGACAGCCACCTCACCGACCTGGACAAACTGGACGACGAACTCCTGGAGGAAATGGAGAACGGCGACGGCTCAGCCTTCCGCCGCACCCTCCACGCCCTCCTCCAGGAGGTCCGCACCCTGGGCACCCCCCTCCCCGACGACGCCCTGGAACCCTCCGACCTCATCCTCCCGTCCCCCGACGCCACCTTGGACGAGGTCCGGGCCATGCTCAGCGACGAGGGCCTGATCCCGGGCTGACCGGCTCGCTGTCCAGCCCGTCCGGACTCGGGCGCGGTCCCGCCCGTTCGCGAGTTCGGAGCAGCCCGGACAACCCTCCACCGGGGTCGGCTCCAACTCCGCGCGTAACGGCAGTTCTACCGGTGTGGTCTGGTGACGTGTTGGTTCGGTTGTCCTGCCGGTCGACGCTAGAGACCGCCTCAACCAGCAGCAATGGCAGTTCTCTTCAAGATCGACAGGAAGGGCCACGTGCTGTCACGTGGGTAGCCCCACGGTGTCGGCGAGGGATCGCATTTCCTGTGTGAGCGTTCGCCGCTTGGCCACAATGTGGCCGAGGATGTCACGGGCGTAACGCTGATTCGGCAGCCACTGCGGAGCAGCCGCGCGGACACCGGCCAAGGTGTCGACGGCTTGCCCGTACTGCCGTGTCCTGGCGTACGCGTTGGCTACGTCGAGCAGATGGCGGTTGCGGTTGTTCGACGTGGGGCGGAAACCTCCGGTCGGGATCTTCGCGGCAAGCTTGAGCACCACATCGGGACGGTCCAGGATCATGGCGTTCTCGGTCCGTTTGAGCGTCACTGTGATGGGGCCGAACGCCCGGAGGAAGTCATCCGTCGGGGCGAATTCCCGTCCCAGGGCCACAGCGGCGGAATGAGCGAGTCGCAAAGCGTCCTCGGCCTCGTCCGTGCGGTTGTCCCGTACTGCGGCGGCCGACAGCCGCAGCAGCAGCCATCCCCATGCACTGAGTTCGTCCGGCGTGGCTCGTGAGAGCCGGGGTTCCGTGTCGTCGGCCCACTGGGTCGACAACTGCCGTGCCTCGCTGAGTTTGCCCTGTCGCAGCAGTAGCCAGCACATCGTGCTGACCGTGGAGGCGCCCTCCAGACGATCCGCAGAGCCCTCCAACGCGGCGGCTAGACACCATTCGGCGGCTTCGAACTGGCGGGTCTGTGTCAGGAGCCAGCCGGTGAGTTGCAACAGGCGCACGCGGACTGCGCGTCCTTGGGAGGTGAGCTGAGCAACCGTGTCGGCGTCCCGCAACAGCGGGGGCAGGACCGTCTGCAACTCCGCGAACCGGTCGCCGGAGAATAGGGGTACGGCAGCACTGAGCGCATCGCGGACCCCGTCCACGGTCGGCGGTTCTTCCAGTTCGGCGGTGCCTCCCAACGGGGTTGCAAGAGCCGCTCTGACGGCTGCCCACTGGCCAAGAGTGGTAGTGCTCGCTCCGTCCTCCGCCGACTCCGCCACAAGGAGTGTGGTGGGCACACCGAGCGCCACAGCGAGCCGGCGAACCGTCTCCAGGCGCGTGTCTTGCCGCTCGCCCTGTTCAAGCTTGCGGATCAGCGACACGGACACACCGGACTCGCGTGCCAGTCCCTGTTGGGTCATCCCTCGACGCTTGCGAACGTCTCTGAGCCGGTCACCCAAGTTGGCAGGCATGAGCCGAGAGTACGCCGCCGTACACACTGCCGCGGTCAGAATGGGAGACTCCTGAACGAAAATCTCTACCACGTCAGCTCGGGGCAGCCGAGGAAAGAGCAAGGGGGGCGGGGATTTCGGGGCACGGGGTACCTCCGATGGGTGAAGGGGGAACGTTTCGCTATGGAGTATTCGAGTGACAACGCCGGTATCTGTCGCCGCCCGTGAATACAGGCCGGATAGCCTAGAACCCGGAAATCCGACCCCCGCGATCAGGAGGATTTTGTGTTCCGCGCATCGGCACTCACTATGGCAGTAGTAAGTACGGCTGTGGCTGGTCCGCTGATTGGCTCGCACTCCACGGCCAATGCCACAACGACATCGAGCCGGCTCGTCGTGGTCCACGCCGAACCCAGTGCGGCGCCGAATGAAATCTTCGCCCTCAAAAATAAAGAAGCTAATGAATGTCTCGACAGCGCCGCCGCACTCTTCATGTATTCGTGTAATAAGTCTCGTGTGCAGAAGTGGGGGTTCACGAACGCTGGTGGGGGGAAGGTGAGCCTATACTCGCAGGAGGAGGGAAAGTGCGTCACCGGCGGCTTCCGTTTTGTCGACTGTGGAAATCGCGATGTCGCCACATTCACTCTCGAAGACGTGAAGCTGAACTATGATTTCATCAAAATCCGGAATACCGCGAATGGGAAGTGTCTTTCTGCCGACTGGACGGCTTACATGGAGCGGTGGGGTCTTACCGATGGAAAGTGCTCCAGCAGCCACAGACAACTTTGGATCAAGCAGTAAGGAACCCCCGGTCGTTGCCCGTCACGCCCCGGTACAGCGCACCGACACTGTGCCGGGGCGGAGTCCTGTCATGGGGCCACAAGCGCGGCCCCGAACTCGGTTCGCGTCTTGAGCCGGTGGCACGGGTGGCACAAGACCTGAACGTCGCTGTCCACGTCCTCGCCCCCGAGGGAGATCGGGCGCACCGTGCCCGCCGAGGGTTCCGGGGTGTAGTCGCGATCCCCTCGGTAGGGACCGAGGGGTTTCCCACGGGGCGGACGAGCGGAGCGGCGAGTACGCTCACCTGCGATTACTCCAGAGTGGTACATCTGGAGTATCCGGACCGGCGTTTGAGGACGTCTTCCTGCCTCCCGTGAGGCCGACGGTTCCTCCGGGGCGCAGGCCCGCGCAGGTCCAGCCCGTCCGGCGATTGAGGACAAGGCCCCTTCAGGGCCGGAGCGGGGCCCGGGGGCGGCAGCCCCCGGCGGACCGACGCCCCGCAGGCAAACCCCCTCGCCCCAGCTACCGTGAACCCCCGTGAGCACAGTCGACCGCGCCCGCAAGCAGATGCGCGCCCACCCCCTCGCCCTGGACGCGGCCATCGCCGCCGGCGTCCTCGCCTGCGTGGTGGCGGGCAGCTTTGTCGACCCCTACGGCGAGAACGGCGTCACCTGGGGCCTGCGCAACCCCGACCCCGGCAGCCTCGTCCTCGCCGGCCTCGCCGCCGCCGCCCTCGTCTTCCGCCGCCGCGCCCCCATGACCGTCCTCGCCGTCACCGGCGCCCTCGCGGTCCTGGAGAACGTCATTGGCGACCCCCGCGCCCCCGTCGCCATGGCCGCCGTCGTCGCCCTGTACACCGTCGCCGCCGGCACCGACCGCCCCACCACCTGGCGGATCGGCCTGCTGACCACCGCCGTGCTCGCCGCCTCCGCCATGCTCGCCGGCCCGCTGCCCTGGTACGCCCAGGACAACCTCGGCATCATCGCCTGGGCCGGTATCGGCGCCACCGCGGGGGAGGCGGTCCGTACCCGCCGTGCCTTCGTCCACGCCATAAGAGAGCGCGCCGAACGCGCCGAACGCACCCGCGAGGAGGAGGCCCGCCGCCGGGTCGCCGAGGAACGCCTGCGCATCGCCCGCGATCTGCACGACGTCGTCGCCCATCACATCGCGCTGGTCAACGTCCAGGCCGGGGTCGCCGCCCATGTCATGGACCGCCGCCCCGACCAGGCCAAGGAGGCCCTCGCCCACGTCCGCGAGGCCAGCCGCTCCGCGCTGAACGAACTGCGCGCCACCGTCGGTCTGCTGCGCCAGTCCGACGACCCCGAGGCCCCCACCGAACCGGCCCCGGGCCTCGGCCGGCTCGACGAACTCGTCGGCACCTTCCGCAACGCCGGCCTCCATGTCGAGGTGGCCCGCACCGACCAGGGCGTCACCCTCCCCGCGGCCGTCGACCTCGCCGCCTACCGGGTCATCCAGGAAGCCCTCACCAATGTGCAGAAGCACGCCGGTACGGGGGCCAGGGCCGAGGTGAGCGTCGTCCGCGTCGGCCCCCACATCGAGGTCACCGTGCTGGACAACGGCTCCGGCGACGACCCCGCCCCGGGCCCCGGCGGCGGCCACGGCCTGCTCGGCATGCGCGAGCGCGTCTCCGCGGTCCGCGGAACCCTCACCACCGGCCCCCGCTACGGCGGCGGCTTCCGCGTCCATGCGATCCTGCCCGTCAAGACGACCGCCCCCGCCAAGGGCCCCGCGGAGGAACCCGCCTGAGCCCCGAGCCCCTCGCACCCCCCGACGCACGTCCCCCGACGCCCCCGAAGCGCCCCGCACCCCCCGACCGGAAGGACCCCGCATGACCATCCGCGTCCTGCTCGCCGACGACCAGGCCCTGCTGCGCAGCGCCTTCCGGGTGCTGGTCGACTCCGAGCCGGACATGGACGTCGTCGGCGAGGCGTCGAACGGGGAGGAGGCGGTGCGGCTGGCGAAGGAGCGGCGCGCGGACGTCGTCCTCATGGACATCCGGATGCCCGGCACCGACGGTCTCGCCGCCACCCGGATGATCACCGCCGACCCCACCCTGGCCCACGTACGGATCGTCATCCTGACCACGTTCGAGGTGGACGACTACGTGGTGCAGTCCCTGCGGGCCGGCGCCTCCGGCTTCCTCGGCAAGGGCTCCGAGCCCGATGAACTGCTCAACGCCATCCGCCTCGCGGCGGGCGGCGACGCCCTGCTCTCCCCGGCCGCCACCAAGGGACTCATCGCCCGCTTCCTCGCCCAGGGCGACGCGGGCTCCGCCGACCACGACCCCGCCCGCGCGGAGCGGCTGGAGGCGCTGACCGGCCGGGAGCGCGAAGTGCTGGTCCAGGTCGCCGGCGGACACTCCAACGACGAGATCGCGGAGCGGCTCGCGGTCAGCCCGCTCACCGTGAAGACGCACGTCAACCGGGCCATGGCCAAGCTCGGCGCCCGGGACCGCGCACAACTCGTGGTGATCGCGTACGAGTCGGGTCTGGTCCGCCCGAGGGTGGACTGACCTCAACCCGGCACTACTCCACCCGCAGTATGCGCGGGATAAGGAAATGGACCTGGGACCGACGGATCGGGGCCTCGCGATGGCCCAGGGTGAGGGAGTGGGCGGTCATCCCCGCCCGTGCGCTCCGCTCCGGCCGACGAAGAGAGACCCTGACCCATGTCCTGGCTGTCGAGATTCAGCCTTGCCCAACGGGCCCTGATAGGGCTGATGTCCATCATCGCGCTCGCCTTCGGGGCGATCGCGATACCCCAGCTGAAGCAGCAGCTTCTGCCCACCATCGAACTGCCCATGGTGTCGGTGATCGCTCCGTACCAGGGCGCTTCGCCGGACGTGGTGGAGAAGCAGGTCGTCGAGCCCATCGAGGACAACCTCGAAGCCGTCGACGGCATCTCCGGTGTCACCTCCACCGCCAGTGAGGGCAACGCCGTCATCATCGCCTCCTTCGACTACGGCAACGACACCAAGCAACTTGTCGCCGATGTCCAGCAGGCCGTCAACCGGGCCCGGATCGCGCTCCCCGACGAGGTCGACCCGCAGGTCGTCGCCGGGTCCACGGACGACATCCCGACCGTGGTGCTCGCCGTCACCTCCGGAAACGACCAGCAGGCGCTCGCGGACCGCATCGACCGGGCCGTCGTACCGGAGCTGGAGGACATCGACGGGGTCGGCCAGGTCACCGTGGACGGTGTCCGCGACCTCCAGGTCACCGTCACCCCGGACGAGGCCGACCTGGCCGCCGCGGGCCTGACCACCCAGTCGCTCGCCGAGGCCCTCCAAGCGGGCGGCGCCACCGTCCCGGCCGGTTCCTTCGACGAGGGCGGCGCCAACCGCACCGTGCAGGTCGGCGGCGGCTTCACCTCGCTGCGGCAGATCGAGGACCTGATGGTCGCCGGTGAGCCGGGCGAGCGCCCGGTGCGCCTGGGCGAGGTGGCCGAGGTCGAGCAGCAGCCGGCCACCGCCGACTCCCTCACCCGCACCAACGGCGAGCCCAGCCTCGCCGTCGCCGTCACCATGGACCACGACGGCAGCGCGGTCGCCATCTCGGACGCGGTCAAGGACAAGCTGCCGCAGCTCCGTGAGGACCTCGGCTCCGGCGCCACCGTCACGGTCGTCGCCGACCAGGGCCCCGCCGTCTCCAAGTCGATCTCCGGTCTGACCACCGAGGGCGCGCTCGGTCTGCTGTTCGCCGTCGTGATCATCCTGGTCTTCCTGGCGTCGATCCGCTCGACGCTGGTCACCGCGGTCAGCATCCCGCTCTCCATCGTCCTCGCCCTGATCGTGCTGTGGACCCGCGACCTGTCGCTCAACATGCTGACGCTGGGCGCGCTCACCATCGCGATCGGCCGGGTCGTGGACGACTCGATCGTGGTCCTGGAGAACATCAAGCGCCATCTCGGCTACGGCGAGGAACGCCAGCCCGCGATCCTGGCCGCCGTGCGTGAGGTCGCCGGGGCGGTCACCGCCTCCACCCTCACCACCGTCGCCGTGTTCCTGCCGATCGGTCTGGTCGGCGGTATGGTCGGTGAGCTGTTCGGCTCCTTCAGCCTCACCATCACCGCCGCTCTGCTGGCGTCCCTGCTGGTCTCGCTGACGGTCGTACCGGTCCTCTCGTTCTGGTTCCTGCGCGCCCCCAAGGGCACCCCGGAGGACGCCGAGGAGGCCCGCCGCCTCGCCGAGGAGAAGGAGGCCAAGAGCCGTCTCCAGCGGATCTACGTCCCCGTCCTGAAGTTCGCCACCCGGCGCCGGCTGACCAGCGTCGCCCTCGCGGTCGTCGTCCTCGTCGGCACCTTCGGCATGGCACCGCTGCTCAAGACCAACTTCTTCGACGCGGGCGAGCAGGAACTGCTCAGCATCCGCCAGGAGCTGAAGCCCGGCACCAGCCTGGCCGCCACCGACGAGCAGGCCGCCAAGGTCGAGAAGCTCCTCGACGGCGTCAAGGGCGTCAAGGACTACCAGGTCACCGTCGGTTCCTCCGGCTTCATGGCCGCCTTCGGCGGCGGCACCGACACCAATCAGGCCACCTACTCGGTCATGCTGGAGGACTCCGCCTCCTACGACGACGTCGAGCGGGCCGTCGAGAACGGGCTGAAGGACCTCGACGGCATCGGCACGACCACCATCGCCGCCGGCGACGGCTTCGGCAGCCAGGACCTCAGCGTGGTCGTGAAGGCCGCCGACGCCGAGGTGCTGCGCACCGCCGCCGACCAGGTCCGCGACGCGGTCGCGAAGCTGGACGACGTCACCGACGTCAGCAGCGACCTGGCGCAGAGCGTGCCGCGGATCTCGGTGACCGCCAACGACAAGGCCGCGCAGGCCGGTTTCACCGACCAGACCCTCGGCGCGGCCGTCGCCCAGGCGGTCCGCGGCACCACCGCAGCCCAGGCCACCCTGGACGACACCGAGCGGGACATCGTCATCAAGTCGGCGAAGCCCGCCGAGACCCTGGCCCAGCTCAAGGCGCTCAAGCTCGGCCCGGCCCGGCTCGGTGACATCGCCACCGTCGAACTGGTCGACGGCCCGGTCTCCATGACCCGGATCGACGGCCAGCGCTCGGCGACCGTCACCGCCAAGCCGACCGGTGACAACACCGGCGCGGTCAGCGCGGACCTCCAGTCGGCCATCGACGACCTGAAGCTCCCGGCGGGCGCCAGGGCCGAGATCGGCGGTGTCAGCGCCGACCAGGACGACGCGTTCGGCAACCTGGGTCTGGCGATGCTCGCGGCCATCGCGATCGTCTTCATGCTGCTGGTGGCGACCTTCCGTTCGCTGATCCAGCCGCTGATCCTGCTGGTCTCCATCCCGTTCGCGGCGACCGGCGCGATCGGTCTGCTGATCGCCACCGGCACCCCGATGGGTGTCCCGGCGATGATCGGCATGCTGATGCTGATCGGCATCGTGGTCACCAACGCCATCGTGCTGATCGACCTGATCAACCAGTACCGCGCACAGGGGTACGGCGTGGTCGAGGCCGTCATCGAGGGCGGCCGGCACCGGCTGCGCCCGATCCTGATGACGGCCCTGGCGACGATCTTCGCCCTGCTCCCGATGGCCCTCGGCGTCACCGGCGAGGGCGGCTTCATCGCCCAGCCGCTGGCCGTGGTCGTCATCGGCGGTCTGATCACCTCGACCCTGCTGACCCTGCTGCTGGTCCCCACGCTGTACGCGATGGTGGAGCTGCGCAAGGAGCGCCGCGCGAAGAAGCGGGCGGCGAAGCGGGCGAAGAAGGACGGCACGGGACCGGTCTCCGACCCGGACAAGTCCCCGGAGCCCGCCGGGGTCTGACCCCGCGGCTGCTCCACCGCTCCCCGGCCCCCGCCCCGGCGTGTCCGCACGCCGGGGCGGGGGCCTTCCGCTGCCCGGCGTCCCGCCACCGCTTTTCCCCGATCGGCACATCTGGTCTAGTCCAGAACCTTGACCGCTATTCACTCAAGCCTTAAAAGAAGCAGTGAGAGTTCTCGGACTCCCGTCCTCTTTCCCCCACTTACGCAGAGGTGAGATGTGCCATGGGCTTCAAGACGCGGTGGAGACGTACGGCGTCGGCGGCGGTCGGCATCCTGTTCGTCGCCCTTCTGAGCGTGCTGCCCGCACAGCCCGCGGCGGCGGCCACCGGGCAGATCAGCGGCCTGGCCGGCAAGTGTGTCGACGTGGCGGCGGCCGGTACCGCCAACGGCACCGCCGTACAGCTCTACGACTGCAACGGCACCGCCGCCCAGCAGTGGAACGTGGGCTCCGACGGCACCGTCCGGGCGCTCGGCAAGTGTCTGGACGTCTCCGGCGGCTCCACCGCCGACGGCGCCCTGATCCAGCTGTGGGACTGCAACGGCACCGGCGCCCAGCGCTGGTCGGTCTCCGCCGCGCGGGACATCGTCAACCCGCAGGCGAACAAGTGCCTGGACGTCACCGGCAACACCTCGGCCAACGGCACCCGGCTGCAACTGTGGACCTGCTCCGGCGCCGCCCACCAGAAGTGGACCGCCCCGGCGGCCGGCGGACCCGGCACCCCGAGCGGATTCGTGGTCACCGAGGCCCAGTTCCATCAGATGTTCCCGGGCCGCAACCCGTTCTACACCTACAGCGGACTGGTCACCGCCCTGGGCGCCTACCCCGCCTTCGCCGGCACCGGCAGCGACACGGTGAAGCGGCAGGAGGCCGCCGCCTTCCTCGCCAACGTCAACCACGAGACCGGCGGCCTGGTCCACATCGTGGAGCAGAACACGGCCAACTACCCGAACTACTGCAACTGGAGCATGCCGTACGGCTGTCCGGCCGGTCAGGCCGCGTACTACGGCCGCGGGCCGATCCAGCTGAGCTGGAACTTCAACTACAAGGCCGCCGGCGACGCCCTCGGCCTCGACCTGCTCAACAACCCCTGGCTGGTGCAGAACGACGCGAACATCGCCTGGCGCACCGGCCTGTGGTACTGGAACACCCAGAGCGGCCCCGGCACCATGACCCCGCACAACGCGATGGTCAACGGCGCCGGCTTCGGCCAGACCATCCGCTCCATCAACGGCTCACTGGAGTGCGACGGCCGCAACCCGGCCCAGGTGCAGAGCCGGGTCGACGCCTACCAGCGCTTCACCGGCATCCTCGGCGTCCCACCGGGCGCCAACCTGTACTGCTGACGCCTTCCGGTGTCCCCTGGATGCCCGCACGGCCTCCCCGCGGCGCGGCGGCGAGGCGGTGCGGGCACCTCCGGGACAGCCGGTCCGCGCCCGCTACGGCAGCGCCAGCATCCGCTCCAGCGCCAGCTTGGCGAACGCCTCGGTCTCCCGGTCGACCTCGATGCGGTTGACGAGGTTGCCCTCGGCGAGCGACTCCAGCGCCCACACCAGATGCGGCAGGTCGATCCGGTTCATGGTCGAGCAGAAGCAGACCGCCCGGTCGAGGAAGACGATCTCCTTGCCCTCCGGAGCGAAACGGTTCGCCAGTCTCCGGACCAGGTTCAGCTCCGTGCCGATCGCCCACTTCGAACCGGCCGGCGCCGCCTCCAGGGCCTTGATGATGTACTCGGTCGAGCCGACCTGGTCCGCGGCGGCGACGACCTCGTGCCGGCACTCCGGATGCACCAGGACATTGACCCCGGGGATGCGCTCGCGCACCTCGTTGACCGAGTCCAGGCTGAAGCGCCCGTGCACCGAGCAGTGCCCGCGCCACAGGATCATCTTCGCGGCACGCAGTTCGTCGGCCGTCAGCCCGCCGTTCGGCTTGTGCGGGTTGTAGACGACACAGTCGTCCAGGGACAGGCCCATGTCCCGCACGGCGGTGTTGCGGCCCAGGTGCTGATCGGGCAGGAACAGCACCTTCTCGCCCTGCTCGAAGGCCCAGTCCAGGGCGTGGCGGGCGTTGGAGGAGGTGCAGATCGTGCCGCCGTGCTTGCCCGTGAACGCCTTGATGTCGGCCGACGAGTTCATGTACGACACCGGTACGACCTGCTCGGCCACCCCGGCCTCGGTCAGCACGTCCCAGCACTCGGCGACCTGCTCGGCCGTCGCCATGTCGGCCATCGAGCACCCGGCGGCGAGGTCGGGCAGGACCACCTTCTGGGCGTCGGAGGTGAGGATGTCGGCCGACTCGGCCATGAAGTGCACACCGCAGAAGACGATGTACTCCGCCTCCGGCCGGGCCGCCGCGTCCCGGGCCAGCTTGAAGGAGTCGCCGGTGACGTCGGCGAACTGGATGACCTCGTCACGCTGGTAGTGGTGGCCGAGCACGAACACCTTGTCGCCGAGCTTCGCCTTGGCCGCGCGGGCGCGCTCGACCAGGTCCGGGTCGGACGGCGAGGGCAGGTCGCCGGGACACTCGACGCCGCGCTCGCTGCGCGCGTCGGCCTCCCGGCCGAGGAGCAGCAGGGCGAGCGGGGTCGGCTGTACGTCGAGGTCCTGTGTCTGGGCGGTGGTCACGACACGCACCCTTTCTATTTTTCGTCAATTTGACGCTATCTATCATAATCGCTTCACGTCACTTTGACGATGGCCATAGCGTCGATGTGACATGAATCAACGCCGCCTCCATCGACGGCGCCGTTCACCGGCGCTGTCGGCCCGCACGGGCGTGTGCGAGCATGAAGGCAGAGGAAAAAACGCGGCAACGCCCACGCCCGGCCCGGAATGAATCCGCGGCCCCGCCGGTTGCAACCGTCGGCAAGCAGTCTCCGTACAACCCGGGAGAGATGTAGATGTCCGTATCGGACGAGACCACCACCGTCACCGACGGCATCGTCCTGACCGAAGCCGCAGCGGCCAAGGTCAAGGCCCTGCTCGACCAGGAAGGCCGTGACGACCTCGCCCTGCGCGTCGCCGTCCAGCCCGGCGGCTGCTCCGGCCTGCGCTACCAGCTCTTCTTCGACGAGCGCTCCCTCGACGGCGACGTCCTGAAGGACTTCGACGGCGTCAAGGTCGTCACCGACCGGATGAGCGCCCCGTACCTGGGCGGCGCCACCATCGACTTCGTGGACACCATCGAGAAGCAGGGCTTCACGATCGACAACCCCAACGCGACCGGGTCCTGCGCCTGCGGTGACTCCTTCAACTAAAGAACCGCGGTTCTTCGGCATACGTCGAAGAACCCCGTCGTGACGACGAAGGCGGCGGCCCCCTGACACCAGGGGGCCGCCGCCTTCGCGCATCCCGCCACCGCTACCGGGGCAGCCGCGCCCCCGGCTTCTCCAGCACGACGCCCTCGCCGTCCGCCCCGACCACCTTCCGGGCGCCCAGCGGCTCGTCCAGCCGTACCGTCTCGTGCTTGATCTCGGCGATCAGAATGCAGACCTGGTCCGGCCGGGACGTCTCGGTCACCTTCACGGTCACCTTTCCGCCGCTCTCCTTCGCCGTCACCCGGTAGTCCGCGCACGCCCCGCCGGTGAACCGCACGGTCAGCTCGTCGCCCTCGGCCGTGTACGCCTCCACCGGCACATCCCGGGTGCTCGGGCTCGGCTGCGGTGCCCGCGAGGGCTGCGACGACGGGGCGGGCCGGGCGGGCACGGACGAGGTCAGATACTCCGGGGCCACCGCCGGATGCGTCACCGTGACGCCGTCCCGCGCGCCCGGGGCCCGTACCTCGAACAGCCAGGACGGCACCAGCGTCGGCCGCCCCCGCACGGTGTGCGAGGCCAGCCCGAACACCGCGTCCGTCACGGTGATCGACGCCTGCGACCCCCGCTGGTCCGGTACGTCCGTGGAGGGCCCGCACGCCGACTCCGGCTGCCCCTCCTCCAGCGGCACCGGCTCGGCGCACCCGCCGATCCCGCCCCCGCCGCCGTCGGGCCCGGAGTTCAGCAGCTCCAGCGTCCGCGCCGCCCCCAGCACGGGGTACGTCGCCCCCTTGACCGGCGTCTTGAGCAGGCCGTTCCCGGCGACCAGCTCACCCTGCGCGCTCACCGTCAGCTGAGTGCCGAAGCCGAACGTCGGCAGCCCGCCCACCCTGGGCTCCGCGTTCACCAGCCGCTGGGCCCCCGCGACCTCACCCGCGTCCACCTTGGCGGTGTCCTGTCCGACGGCCTTCAGCACGGGCGCGGCGGCCTTGAGCGCCTCGGCCTCGTCCACCGGATCGACCCCCGGGGCGCCCGTCGACGGCCGGGTGCACCGGGTGGGGCTCTGGCAGCCGTCGGGGCCGGGGGAGTAGCGGTGGAAGGTCCAGGCGCCCGGCGCGTCCCGGTTCACCTGGAGGCTCGGCCCCTGTCCGTCCTGACCGCCGATCCGCCAGGACGCCCCCTCGGCGACCGGCTTGCCCGTCACCCCGAGGGCGTCCGCCAGCCGGGCGACCTCGTCGGCGTCGACCTCGGCGGTCGCGGCGTACACGGCCGCGGACTCCGGCCCGCCGGGCAGCTCACCCTCGGCCCGGTACACGCCCCCGTTCGGATCCGGCTCACCCGGCGCGATCCCGCTCCGGTCACCGGCATACCCGTCCAGGGCCAGCGGCGGGGGAGTACCGGCCCCGCCCGGCGCGTCGGCGTTCCCGCCGTCCGCGCCCCCGGAACCCGGGGAACTCCCGGAGTGCGACGTGGCCAGATAGGCCCCGCCACCGCCGACGAGCAGGACGGCGGCGGCGACGGACGCGATGACCAGCGGCGAGCGGCGCAGGGCCACCCGCGACAACCGCGCCCGATACCCGGCCCCCGGGGCTCCCACGGCCCCCTCAGTGTTCCCGTTGTCCCCGTTGTCCCCGGTGTCCCCGGGGTTCCTGACCTCGTCGACGGGCCGGCGCTCCGGCTGTTCGGGTCGCTCGCTGTCCACCCTCGCTCCTTCGGCCGCGCGGACTCCCCTTCAGGGCATGCCGTTGGGACGCGGCGGGGGCGCGTACGGTTCCCGCGCACGCCGTGAGCGCGCCGGGGACAACCGTCGGAACCGGGACGGACCGGACGCCCGGACCGGACGCCCGGACCGGATGGCGGGAGGAGAGGCAGGAGGAGGGGGTGCGGGACGGCGGGACGGCAGGACGCGCCCGCTCAGTCGCCGTACTCCACCGTGTCCTCCAGCAGCCGGGCCGACGACGACGGCACCGTCACCCCGTGGATCAGGGACGGCGGGACCGGCCGTGCCGGATCCCGGCGCGGCTCCGGATAGCGTGGCGCCATCCGGGCGCAGTCCCCGCGCAGCGACGCGAGGCCGCCTTCGAGGTCGGCCGGAGCGGGGGCGTGGACCCTGGGGTTCGTCATAGCGGCACCGTAAGCACGTCGAGGCTTGCGAAGAAAGGGCTACTATCGGGTAGTTTCGCCCGCTTCAGCGGCGCCGGGCCGACCCGGTAGCGTTGACTGTCACTTCCCGTCCACCCAGGAGCGTTCTCGCCGTGCGCATCGCTGTCTCCGGCTCCATCGCCACCGACCACCTCATGACGTTCCCCGGCCGCTTCGCCGATCAACTCGTGGCGGATCAGCTGCACACGGTCTCGCTGTCCTTCCTGGTCGACAAACTCGATGTCCGCCGGGGCGGGGTCGGCGCCAACATCGCCTTCGGCATGGGGCAGCTCGGCACCGCCCCGGTGCTGGTCGGCGCGGCGGGCGCGGACTTCGACGAGTACCGGGCCTGGCTGGAGCGGCACGGCGTCGACACCGACTCGGTCCGGATCTCCGAGACCCTGCACACCGCGCGCTTCGTCTGCACCACCGACGCCGACCACAACCAGATCGGCTCCTTCTACACCGGGGCGATGAGCGAGGCCCGCCTCATCGAGCTGAAGACCGTCGCCGACCGCACCGGCGGTCTGGACCTGGTGCTGATCGGCGCCGACGACCCGGAGGCCATGCTCCGCCACACGGAGGAGTGCAAGACCCGGGACATCGCGTTCGCCGCCGACTTCTCCCAGCAGATCGCCCGGATGAACGGGGACGAGATCCGGATACTGGTGGACGGCGCCGCGTACCTCTTCTCCAACGAGTACGAGAAGGGGCTCATCGAGTCCAAGACCGGCTGGACGGACGAGGAGATCCTCGGCAGGGTCGGCCACCGCGTCACCACCCTGGGCGCGCGCGGCGTACGGATCGAGCGGGCCGGCGAGGACCCGATCGAGGTCGGCTGCGCGGAGGAGGAGCGCAAGGCCGACCCCACGGGCGTCGGCGACGCCTTCCGCGCCGGCTTCCTGTCCGGGCTGGCCTGGGGGGTCTCCCTCGAACGGGCGGCCCAGGTCGGGTGCATGCTCGCCACGCTCGTCATCGAGACCGTGGGAACCCAGGAGTACCAGCTGCGGCGGGCCCACTTCATGGACCGGTTCACCAAGGCGTACGGCCATGACGCCGCCCAGGAGGTCCGCACCCACCTGCGCTGAGCACCCCGGGGAGCGGGGATCACCTCACCCGGCGCACCACATGGGCCGATCCCCGCTCCGCCCGCTCCTCTCCGACGTACTCCTGGCCCCGCATCTCGCACCACGCCGGGATGTCCAGCCGGGCGGCCTCGTCGTCGGCCAGGACCCGGACCGTGCCGCCGACCGGGACCTCACCGATCACCTTGGCCAGTTCGATGACGGGGAGCGGGCAGAGTTTGCCCAGGGCGTCCACCACCAGCGTGTCCTCGTGCACCGCGGTGGCGGGCGCCACGGCGCCGAGTTGTGCGCGGACCGCGGCCACCGCCCGCGGCAGGACCTCCAGGAACCGCTCGACCTCCGCCCCCGCCGTCCCCGGCGGCAGCGACACCCGTACGTTCCCCTCGCTCAGCACCCCCATCGCCTTCAGGACATGGCTGGGCGTCAGCGTGCTGCTGGTGCAGGACGATCCGGAGGAGACGGAGAAGCCCTCGCGGTCCAGCGCGTGGAGCAGGGTCTCCCCGTCGGCATAGAGACAGGAGAAGGTGACGATCCCCGGCAGCCGCCGCTCCGGGTCGCCGACCACCTCCACGTCCGCCACCCGCTCCGGCACCGCCGCCCGGATCCGCTCCGTCAGTTCCCGCAGCCGCCGCGCCTCCTCGGCCGCCTCCGCCCGCACCGCCCGCAGGGAGGCCGCCGCCGCGACGATCGCCGGGAGGTTCTCGAACCCCGGCACCCGCCCCGACTCCCGCTCGTCGGCGGGATCCCGGGGCGCGAACCGCACCCCCTTGCGCACCACGAGCAGCCCGACCCCGGAAGGCCCGCCCCATTTGTGCGCACTGGCCGTCAGCAGCGACCAGTCCCCGTCCACCGGCCCCCACCCCAGCGACTGGGCCGCGTCCACCAGCAGCGGCACCCCCGCCGCCCGGCACACCCGCGCCACCTCGGCCACCGGTTGCACGGTGCCCACCTCGTGGTTGGCGGACTGGAGACAGGCGAGCGCGGTGTCGGACCGCAGGGCGTCGGCGTACGACCGCGCGCTCACCGCACCCGTCCGGTCCACCGCGACCCGGGTCACCGTCCCGCCGTCCGCCTCCTGCGCCTCGGCCGAATGGAGCACGGAAGAATGCTCGACGGCTGACACGATCAGGTGACGCCCGATCCGCCTACGGCCGGCCAGCGCCCCCGCGATCCCGGAGTGCACGGCCCGGGTCCCGGACGAGGTGAACACCAACTCGTCCGCCCGGCACCCCACCGCCTCCGCGGCGGCCTCCCGTGCCGCGTCGAGCAGCATCCGGGCCCGCCGCCCTTCCCTGTACAACCGCGAAGGATCGGCCCACCCCTCGTCCCACGAGGCAAGCAGCGCCTGCCGGGCGACGGGATGCGGCGGAACACCGGACGCGGCGTCGAAGTAACCCATCCCCCCACGCTAGGGCCTGCCCCGGATCGCCCGCCGCGGGCGGCCCCCGCGGGGGCGCGCGGAACGGCCCGGACGGCCCTGGTGAAGGCCGCGCCCGCCGTCGACGGAACCGGATCCCACCAGCGCGAAACCCCGCCCGCCGCCAAACCGGCGAACCACCCCGCCCACTAGGCCCCCCTCCCCGCGAACCCCCGAAAGGCGTCGGCTAGGGTTTGGTCCGCATAAACATCCAAACCCCTGCCCGTCGCAGGGCGGCTTACCGACCAGATGAGCAGGGCGGGCCGCAGCCGATCCGCGCGGGCGAGACTCTCGGGAAGGCGCTACGTGAGTCCCAACGGCTCCGACCTCCCCCACGGCCTGAAGGGCGTGGGCGGTACCCCCAAGCCGCGGCGCCCGATGCGGCAAAAGCTGCTGCAGGCACTGACCGCGGGCCTGGTCCTGGCGACCGCGACCGGTTGCACATGGGAGGACTTCCCCCGCCTCGGTATGCCCACCCCCGTCACGGAAGAGGCTCCACGGATCCTCTCCCTGTGGCAGGGATCCTGGGCTGCCGCGCTCGCCGTCGGCGTGCTGGTGTGGGGCCTGATCCTGTGGAGCGCGATCTTCCATCGGCGCAGCCGCACCAAGATCGAGGTCCCTCCGCAGACTCGGTACAACGTGCCGATCGAGGCGCTCTACACGGTGGTCCCCATCATCATCGTGTCGGTCCTCTTCTACTTCACGGCTCGCGACGAGACGAAGCTGCTCAGTCTGGAGAAGAAGCCCGACGTCACGGTGAACGTGGTCGGCTTCCAGTGGAGCTGGTGCTTCAACTACATCGCGAACGTCGAGGGTTCCACGGGCGACGCCAAGACCGCCAAGGAACTCGACGCGATCCCGGACCGCTACAGGAAGGACTTCCCGGCGGACGCCGGTGGGGCCTACTCCTGCGGTACGCCCGGTGAGCGCAACCCGCAGACCAACAACCCGGGCCCGACGCTCGTGCTGCCGGAAGGCAAGACGGTCCGCTTCGTCCTCACCTCGCGGGATGTCATCCACTCCTTCTGGGTGGTGCCGTTCCTGTTCAAGCAGGACGTCATCCCGGGCCACACCAACGCCTTCCAGGTGACCCCGAACAAGCAGGGAACCTTCCTGGGCAAGTGCGCCGAGCTGTGCGGTGTCGACCACTCCCGGATGCTGTTCAACGTGAAGGTCGTCTCCGAAGAGCGGTACGAGCAGCACCTCAAGGACCTGGCCAAGAAGGGGCAGACCGGTTACGTTCCCGCCGGCATCGCGCAGACGAGCCACGAGAAGAACCGGGAGACGAACCAGCTGTGAGCATCCTCAACGAACCCCAGGGTGTGGGGACCGCGGCAGCGGTCACCTCGCACTACGAGGACGAGCTGCCGGTCCGGCGCAAGCAGCCGGGCAATGTCGTGGTGAAGTGGCTGACGACCACCGACCACAAGACGATCGGCACGATGTACCTGGTCACGTCGTTCGCGTTCTTCGTCATCGGTGGCGCGATGGCCCTCTTCATGCGCGCCGAGCTGGCCCGTCCGGGCCTGCAGATCATGTCGAACGAACAGTTCAACCAGGCGTTCACCATGCATGGCACGATCATGCTGCTGATGTTCGCGACGCCGCTGTTCGCCGGATTCGCCAACTGGATCATGCCGCTGCAGATCGGCGCCCCCGATGTGGCGTTCCCGCGGCTGAACATGTTCGCCTACTGGCTCTACCTGTTCGGCTCGCTGATCGCGGTGGGCGGCTTCCTCACCCCGAACGGCGCGGCGAGCTTCGGCTGGTTCGCCTACTCCCCGCTGTCGGACGCGGTCCGCTCGCCGGGGCTCGGCTCCGACATGTGGATCATGGGTCTGGCCCTCTCCGGCTTCGGCACCATCCTCGGCTCGGTCAACTTCATCACCACGATCATCTGCATGCGCGCCCCCGGCATGACGATGTTCCGCATGCCGATCTTCACCTGGAACGTGCTGCTGACCGGTGTGCTGGTCCTGCTGGCCTTCCCGGTGCTGGCCGCCGCGCTGTTCGCCCTGGAGGCGGACCGCAAGTTCGGTGCGCACATCTTCGACGCGGCCAACGGCGGAGCCTTGCTGTGGCAACACCTCTTCTGGTTCTTCGGCCATCCAGAGGTGTACATCATCGCCTTGCCGTTCTTCGGCATCATCAGTGAGGTCATCCCGGTCTTCGCCCGCAAGCCGATGTTCGGCTACCAGGGCCTGATCGCCGCCACCATCGCGATCGCCGGTCTGTCCGTGACCGTGTGGGCCCACCACATGTATGTCACCGGCGGGGTGCTGCTGCCGTTCTTCTCCTTCATGACGTTCCTCATCGCCGTACCGACCGGTGTGAAGTTCTTCAACTGGATCGGCACGATGTGGAAGGGCTCACTGTCCTTCGAGACCCCGATGCTGTGGGCCACCGGCTTCCTGATCACCTTCACCTTCGGTGGTCTGACCGGTGTCATCCTGGCCTCGCCCCCGATGGACTTCCACGTCTCCGACTCGTACTTCGTGGTGGCGCACTTCCACTACGTCGTCTTCGGCACCGTCGTCTTCGCGATGTTCTCCGGCTTCCACTTCTGGTGGCCGAAGTGGACCGGCAAGATGCTGGACGAACGGCTCGGCAAGATCACCTTCTGGACGCTGTTCGTCGGCTTCCACGGCACCTTCCTGGTCCAGCACTGGCTGGGCGCCGAGGGCATGCCGCGCCGGTACGCCGACTATCTGGCGGCCGACGGCTTCACCGCCCTGAACATGGTCTCCACGATCAGCTCGTTCGTCCTGGGCGCGTCGATCCTGCCGTTCATCTACAACGTCTGGAAGACCGCCCGCTACGGCAAGCCGGTCGGGGTGGACGACCCCTGGGGCTACGGCCGCTCCCTGGAGTGGGCCACCTCCTGCCCGCCGCCGCGGCACAACTTCCTCACCCTGCCGCGGATCCGCAGTGAATCCCCGGCGTTCGACCTGCATCACCCCGAGATCGCCGCACTGGACCAGCTCGGCCACGGCGGCCACGAAGCCGGCGCCATCGCGGGCGGCAAGGAGGCCGGCAAGTGAAGATCCAGGGCAAGATGTTCATGTGGCTGAGCGTCTTCGTCCTCGCCATGGCGATCGTCTATGGCGTGTGGTCGAAGGAGCCGGTCGGTACCACGGCCCTCTTCCTGTCCTTCGGCCTGTGCGCCATGATCGGCTTCTACCTGGGCTTCACCGCCCGGCGGGTCGACGCGGGCGCCCAGGACAACGAGGAGGCCGATGTCGCGGACGACGCCGGTGAGCTGGGCTTCTTCAGCCCGCACAGCTGGCAGCCGCTCGCGCTCGGCGTCGGTGGCGCGCTCGCCTTCCTCGGTGTGGCCGTCGGCTGGTGGCTGCTGTACTTCTCCCTGCCGGTCATCCTGATCGGCATCTGGGGCTGGGTCTTCGAGTACTACCGCGGCGAGAACCGCACGCAGTAGCACCACCGGCACCACCCGTTCGGCGCTGAGCCCGGACCCTCCGTCAGGAGGGCCCGGGCTCACGCCTTTGCCTCCCGTGTCACCCGTGCGGCTCACCCCGCGCGCCGGGACGCGCGAGGCTTTCTAGCGTGAGGGCATGAGCACCTCTCCGCACACCCGTACCGTCGTCAGCTGCACGCTGCTGGTGATGGCCCTCGGTGTGACCGTCACCGCCTGCGGCAGCGACGGCAACCCGCTCGCGGCCACGCCGTACGACGCTGCGGAACAGATCACCTTCCAGGGCGCCACCGGCACCGGCACCGGTACCGGCACCAAGGCGGACACCGAGGCCGGTACCAAGGGCAGACCCAAGGCCGGCGCCAAGACCGACACGAAGACCGAACGGGCCGGGCCGCAGAAGGCCGACCCCGCCAAGCCCCTGGAGGTCACGGCCCAGGGCAAGGGCCGGATCACCGACGTCACCGCCGTGGACGCCGCAGGACGCTTTCTCGCGGGCGAACTCGCCGCCGACGGCCGCCGCTGGCACAGCACCTCCCCGCTGGCCGCGGACGCCCACTACACGGTCCGGGTGAGCACCGAGAACGAGGACGGCAAGCCCGGCCGCAAGCTCCACGCCTTCGACACCGGCAAACCCCTCAGCAAGAAGCGCGTCGACGTGTACTTCGGCCCCGAGAAGGGCACGTACGGCGTCGGCCAGCCGATCGTCGCCGAACTGAGCACCCCGGTCGCGGACAAGGCCCAGCGGGCCATCGTGGAGCGCGGTCTGAAGGTCACCTCGACCCCCGCGGCGGAGGGCGCCTGGCACTGGGTGAACGACGAGGAGCTGCACTTCCGGCCCAAGGACTTCTGGCCCGCCCACGCCAGCATCCGGGTCCGCAGCAATCTGGAGGGCATCAAGGTCAGCGACCGGCTCTGGGGCGGCAAGGCGGAGCCCCTCGACCTGAAGACCGGGGACCGGGTCATCGCCGTCACGGACGCCTCCGCGCACTGGATGACCGTCGAGCGCAACGGGGAGGAGATCATCTCCGTGCCGGTCACCACCGGCAAACCCGGCTTCGAGACCCGCAACGGCGTCAAGGTGGTGCTGGGCAAGGAGTACTTCGTACGCATGCGCGGCACCAGCGTCGGCATCTCCGCCAGCTCCTCGGAGGGCTACAACCTGCCGGTCTACTGGGCCACCCGGGTCACCTGGAGCGGCGAGTACGTGCACGCCGCGCCCTGGTCCATCGGGTCGCACGGCAGCGCCAACGTCAGCCACGGCTGCACCGGCATGAGCACCGGCAACGCCGCCCACTTCTTCGAGAACGTCCGCGAGGGCGACGTCGTCGAGGTCATCAACTCCTGGGGCGACGAGATGGAGCCCTTCGGCAACGGCTTCGGCGACTGGAACCTCGACTGGAAGGACTGGCGCGAGGGCAGCGCCATCCTGGGCGGCACCCCCGACGGCCCGAAGCCCGAGGACGCGGCCCGCCTCCGGCCCCAGCAGACCTGAGCCGGGGCGACACACGAAGGGGCGGGGCCGCCGCGGCCCCGCCCCTCCCCGTACCGTGGGACGTCAGACGCTCTGCAGCTTCCGGGTCCGCAGCAGCGAGGCCAGCGCCGAGGCGAACTCCACCGGCTCCACCGGCAGGGTCACCGCGGCCTCCGCCCGCGACCAGGTCGCCAGCCAGGCGTCCTGCGGCCGGCCCATCAGCAGCAGCACCGGCGGGCACTCGTAGATCTCGTCCTTGATCTGCCGGCACAGCCCCATGCCGCCCATGGGCGTGGACTCGCCGTCGAACACACAGACATCGATACCGCCCTTGTCCAGCTCGGACAGCACGGCGGCGGGCGTGGCGCACTCCACGAACGAGACGGGCGGCACATCGGGAGCCGGCCGACGGCCGGCGGCCAACCGCACCTGCTCGCGGGTGTGGGAGTCGTCGCTGTAGACCAGCACCGTGGCGGTCGGCTGCATTGCTTCCTCCGTGACATCGGCTGACATCGGCGTCATAAGGCCGGGCGGGCGGAGCCCCGGTGCCGCGGATGCTACTCCCTTGAACACCCCGTCAACACCTGTGGGAACGCCTCGGTGATCGGCCATCCGGGCAGTACACACCCTGCGGACACTCCGAACGGCACCCCCCGGAGTGAGGGCGGGATAAGCGACCGACATAATGTCGGCGTGGCGACAGCAACGACAGTAGAAACCGGGCACGCGCACCCGTCGGTCAATCGGCCGAACCTCACCAGCGTCGGAACCATCATCTGGTTGAGTTCCGAGCTGATGTTCTTCGCGGCCCTCTTCGCGATGTACTTCACCCTGCGATCGGTGACCGGTCCCGAGTTCTGGAAGGAGAAGGCGGACACGCTCGCCTTCGGGTTCTCGGCGACCAACACCACGATCCTGGTGCTCTCCTCCCTCACCTGCCAGCTCGGCGTGTTCGCCGCCGAGCGCGGTGATGTGAAGAAGCTCCGGATGTGGTTCATCGTCACCTTCATCATGGGCTCGGTCTTCATCGGCGGCCAGGTCTACGAGTACACCGAGCTGGTGAAGCACGAGGGCCTCTCGCTCTCGTCCGATCCGTACGGCTCGGTGTTCTACCTGACCACCGGCTTCCACGGGCTGCACGTGACAGGCGGTCTGATCGCCTTCCTGCTGGTCCTCGCCCGTACCTACGCGGCACGGAGGTTCACCCATGAGCAGGCGACCGCGGCCATCGTCGTGTCCTACTACTGGCACTTCGTCGATGTCGTCTGGATCGGCCTCTTCGCCACGATCTACATGATCAAGTAGCCGGGCCCCGTGCCTCGCGCACGCTCCCGCATTCCAGAAGCAGCATCGACGCAGAAGATCCTGACACCGGGGTAATCCGTGAAAAAGCTCTCCGCACGACGACGCCATCCGCTGGCGGCGGTCGTCGTCCTCATCCTCGCGCTGGCGGCCACTGGGGGGCTGTACGCCACGTTCGCGCCCGCGGACAAGGCGCAGGCCGATGAGACCGCCCAGTCCCTCGCCATCGAAGAGGGCAAGAAGCTCTACGCCGTCGGCTGCGCCAGTTGCCACGGCACCGGCGGGCAGGGCACCACCGACGGCCCGAGCCTGGTCGGTGTGGGCGCCGCCGCCGTGGACTTCCAGGTCGCCACCGGCCGGATGCCGGCGGCCACCTCGCAGGGCGTACAGGTACCGGCGAAGAAGAACATCTACACGCAGGCCGAGATCGACCAGCTCGCCGCGTTCATCTCCTCGCTGGGCGCCGGCCCGAACGTCCCCACACCGGAGCAGTACGGCCCGGAGGGTGCGGACATCGCCAAGGGCGGCGAGCTGTTCCGCAACAACTGCGCGCAGTGCCACAACTTCACCGGCAAGGGCGGTGCCCTGACCAAGGGCAAGTACGCGCCTCCGCTCGACGGTGTCGACCCGAAGCACATCTACGAGGCCATGCAGACCGGCCCGCAGAACATGCCTTCGTTCCCCGACACCACCCTGTCGGAGCAGAACAAGAAGGACATCATCGCCTACCTCGACGCGGTCAACAGCTCCGACACCGAGAACCCGGGTGGCATGTCGCTGGGCGGTCTCGGGCCGGTCAGTGAGGGCCTCTTCGCGTGGATCTTCGGCCTCGGCGCGCTGATCGCCACCGCCGTGTGGGTCGCCGCCCGGACCGCAAAGGCCAAGAAGTCATGAGCAGCCAAGACATTCCAGAAGAGAACCTGCCGGCCGAGCAGGACCCCGCGCACGGCGCGGTGAGCCCCGCGGACGAGAAGAACCCGTTCGCCGACCCGGGCATGCCGCCCCACGAGCCGCGCATCCAGGACATCGACGAGCGGGCCGCCAAGCGGTCCGAGCGTGCGGTCGCCTTCATGTTCACGCTGTCGATGCTGGCCACGGCCGGTTTCATCGCCTCGTACGTGGCCATCCCGAAGGAAAAGTCGATCTTCGTCTTTCCGCTCGGGCACATCAACGCGCTGAACTTCGCGCTGGGCCTGACCCTGGGCGTCGCGCTGTTCGCCATCGGCGCGGGCGCCGTCCACTGGGCCCGCACCCTGATGTCGGACCACGAGATCGCCGACGAGCGTCACCCGATCCAGGCCGCCCCCGAGGTCAAGGCCCAGGTCCTGGCCGACTTCAAGCAGGGTGCCAAGGAGTCCGCGCTCGGCCGTCGCAAGCTGATCCGCACCACCATGTTCGGCGCGATGGCGCTGTTCCCCCTCTCCGGTGTCGTCCTGCTGCGTGACCTCGGCCCGCTGCCCGAGGACAAGCTGCGCCACACGCTCTGGAAGAAGGGCAAGCTGCTCGTCAACATGAACACGCACGAGCCGCTGCGTCCCTCGGACGTCGCCGTCGGCTCGCTGACGTTCGCCATGCCCGAGGGCCTCGACGAGCACGACCACGACTTCCAGGTCCAGATCGCCAAGGCCGCCCTGATGATCGTCCGGATCCAGCCCGGCGACATCAAGGACAAGCGCGAGCTGGAGTGGTCGGTCGACGGCATCGTGGCGTACTCCAAGATCTGCACCCACGTCGGTTGCCCGATCTCGCTGTACGAGCAGCAGACGCACCACGTGCTGTGCCCCTGCCACCAGTCCACCTTCGACCTCTCCGACGGCGCCCGGGTCATCTTCGGCCCCGCCGGTCACGCCCTGCCGCAGTTGCAGATCGGCGTGAACGACGAGGGCTATCTTCAGGCGCTGGGCGACTTCGAAGAGCCCGTCGGCCCCTCTTTCTGGGAGCGCGGATGAGCACCAACGAAACCACCGAGCAGCGGCGCGGGAAGGCGCCGGCGGGCGAGCGCGTCGCCGACTGGGCGGACGGCCGGCTGGGAATCTACTCCCTGGCCAAGGCCAACATGCGCAAGATCTTCCCCGACCACTGGTCGTTCATGCTGGGCGAGATCTGCCTGTACAGCTTTGTCATCATCATCCTCACGGGTGTGTATCTGACGCTGTTCTTCCACCCGTCGATGAACGAGGTGGAGTACGCCGGCTCCTACGTCCCGATGCAGGGTCAGCTGGTGTCCGAGGCGTTCAACTCGACCATGCACATCTCCTTCGATGTGCGCGGTGGTCTGCTGATCCGGCAGATCCACCACTGGGCGGCGCTGATCTTCCTCGCCGGCATGTTCGTGCACATGATGCGCGTGTTCTTCACGGGCGCGTTCCGCAAGCCGCGTGAGATCAACTGGCTGTTCGGGTTCCTGCTCTTCGTCCTCGGCATGTTCACCGGTTTCACCGGCTACTCGCTCCCGGACGACCTGCTCTCCGGCACCGGTGTCCGCTTCACGCAGGGCGCGATCCTGTCCATGCCGATCGTCGGCACGTACATCTCGTTCTTCCTGTTCGGCGGGGAGTTCCCGGGCGGCGACTTCGTGGCCCGCTTCTACTCCATCCACATCCTGCTGCTGCCGGGCATCATGCTCGGTCTCGTGGTCGCCCACCTGATCCTGGTCGTCTACCACAAGCACACCCAGTTCGCGGGTCCCGGCCGCACCAACAAGAACGTCGTCGGCATGCCGCTGATGCCGGTCTACATGGCCAAGGCCGGTGGCTTCTTCTTCCTGGTCTTCGGCGCCATCGCGGCCATCGCGGCGATCGCCCAGATCAACCCGATCTGGGTGCTCGGCCCCTACCGGCCGGACCAGGTCTCCACCGGCGCCCAGCCCGACTGGTACATGGGCTTCGCGGAAGGACTCATCCGGTTCTTCCCCGGCTGGGAGGTCAACTTCTGGGGCCACACCCTGGTCCTGGGCGTGTTCATCCCGCTGGTGCTGTTCGGTGTGGTCCTGATGGCCCTCGCGGCGTATCCGTTCATCGAGTCCTGGATCACCGGCGACAAGCGCGAGCACCACATCCTGGACCGGCCGCGCAACGCCCCGACGCGTACCGCGTTCGGTGTCGCCTGGATCACGATGTACATGATCACGCTGGTCGGTGGTGGAAACGACCTGTGGGCCACCCACTTCCAGCTGTCGATCAACGCCGTCACCTGGGTCGTACGGATCGGCTTCTTCGCCGGACCGATCATCGCGTTCATCATCACCAAGCGGATCTGCCTCGGCCTTCAGCGCCGGGACCGCGAGAAGGTGCTGCACGGCCGCGAGACCGGCACCATCAAGCGGCTGCCGCACGGTGAGTTCATCGAGGTGCACGAGCCGCTCAGCCAGGAGCAGCTGCACACCCTCACCGCGCACGACCAGTACGAGCCGGCCATGGTCGGCGCGGCCACCGACGAGAACGGTGTCGCCCGCAAGGTGAAGGCGCCGGACAAGCTCCGCGCCAAGCTCAGCAAGGCGTACTACGGAGAGGACTCGCAGATCCCGAAGCCGACGGCCGAGGAGTACAAGGAGATCACGAGCGGCCACGGCCACCACTGATCCCCGCGCGTTCGCCACACACCGAGGGCCCCGCTCCAGCCGGAGCGGGGCCCTCGTCCGTGGTACGGACGCCCGTCCGGACCTCCGCCCCGGCTGGATAGGGTGGACCCGCAAGGGCAGACCCGTCCCGCCGACGGCGCGGGACCTCACCCAGGAGCGGCTGATGAGCGCTGTGACCCCCGCTGGAGGCGACACCGCGGCGGGCCGTTCCTGGCCCGGCGTACTGAACTCGCTGCTGTACGGACGCGACCAGAGCGCCGACGCCACGGCCTGGGCGATGGACCGGATCATGCGCGGCGAGGCGACCGACGCGCAGATCGCCGGATTCGTCGTGGCACTGCGCGCCAAGGGCGAGACCGTGGAGGAGATCAACGGTCTGGTCCGGGCGATGTACGAGCACGCCCACGTGATCGAGGTGCCCGGCCGCACCGTCGACATCGTCGGCACCGGCGGCGACGGCGCCAAGACCGTCAACATCTCCACCATGTCGGCGATCGTGGTGGCCGGCACCGGCGCCACCGTCGTCAAGCACGGCAACCGGGCCGCGTCCTCCGCGTCGGGCGCCTCGGACGTGCTGGAGAAACTGGGCGTGAACCTGGAGCTGACGCCCGCGCGGGTGACCGAGGTGGCCCGTGAGGCCGGGATCACCTTCTGCTTCGCGATCAAGTTCCACCCGGCGTTGCGGCACGCGGGCGCCGCGCGCGGCCAACTCGGGATCCGTACCGTCTTCAACATCCTCGGTCCGCTCACCAACCCCGCCCGGGTGCGTGCCCAGGCCGTCGGGGTCGCCGACCCCCGGATGGCGCCGGTGGTCGCGGGCGTCTTCGCCGAGCGCGGCAACTCCTCGCTGGTCTTCCGGGGCGACGACGGCCTGGACGAGCTGACCGTCACCGCCACGTCCCGGGTGTGGGTGGTGCGCGACGGGAAGGTCACCGAGGAGACCTTCGACCCCCGGGACGTCGGGATCGACCTGGTGCCGGTCGAGGCGCTGCGCGGCGGCGACCCGTCCTTCAACGCGGAGGTCGCGCGGCGGCTGCTGGACGGGGAGCGCGGGCCGGTCCGGGACGCGGTCCTGCTGAACTCGGCGGCTGCGCTGGCCGCGCTGGATCCCACTTCGGCGTCGCTCTCCGAGCAGATCCGGGCGGGGATGGAGAAGGCGGAGCGGGCCATCGACTCGGGGGCGGCGAAGCGGACGTTGGAGCGGTGGGTTGCTGTGAGCAACGGGTAGCTCCGCGGGTCGCTCCGCGGGTTGGTGTCGGGGGGTTGGGGGGCGGGGGTGCGTGGTCGTCTGCGACGGCGTGGGGGGTGGTTGCGCAGTTCCCCGCGCCCCTTGGGGGTGGTGGGTTGGGGTGGGTTGTTGGGTGCGACGGCGTGGGGGGTGGTTGCGCGGTTCCTCGCGCCCCTTGGGGGGTGGTGGGTTGGGGTGGGTTGTTGGGTGCGGCTTCGTGGGGGGTGGTTGCGCGGTTCCTCGCGCCCCTTGGGGGGGGTGGGTTGGGGTGGGTTGTTGGGTGCGGCTTCGTGGGGGCTGGTCGCGCAGTTCCTCGCGCCCCTTGGGGGGGGGCTGGTCCTTGTGGTGCTTTGTTCGGGGTGGGAGTTGCGCTTTGGGGTGGGGGCGTCGTAGATTTTCTGATCAGGTCATGAGCGACAGCCATCAGGCCCCGGCCGGCTGTCCGGCAACCCTCCGTCCGTGGCGGGGTGCCCCGGGTGAAGACCAGGCCGTAGGCAGCGAGGTCTATGGCAAGCGCGGACCCCTCGTGTCACCGGGGTCCCGGTCGTCGAGGAGCCTTTTCGTGAGCAAGCGAATGCGGTAGGGCCGCAGAGCCCCGCCTCCGCATCCCCTTTTTCTTTCTTCGCCCGCGCTTGAGCGTCCCGCTCGTGCGGTGAAGTCCGCCTGCCTTCACGGGAGTTCAGCCATGCCCATTTCCGCCGCCGCCCCGTCCGTCTGCGCCCCGCTGCCCGTGCTCGGGCGGGACGTCACCGTGCCGCTGGTCACCGGGGGCGAGGTGACCTATGCCGCGCTCGACTACGCCGCCAGCGCGCCCGCGCTCCAGCGGGTGTGGGACGACGTGGCGGCCTACGCGCCGTACTACGGCAGCGTGCACCGGGGGGCCGGGTATCTGTCGCAGCTGTCGACCGACCTGTTCGAGAACGCCCGCGCGACCGTCGCCGGGTTCCTCGGCTGCCGGGAGGACGACCAGGTCGTCTTCACCCGGTCCACCACCGACTCCCTGAACCTGCTCGCCGCCGCCCTGCCCGCCGACTGCCAGGTCTTCGTCTTCGAGACCGAGCACCACGCCTCCCTGCTGCCCTGGAAGGACGCCCGCGTCACCTACCTCGACGCCCCGCGCACCCCGCGCCAGGCCGTCGAGACCCTGGAGCGCACCCTCGCCGACCGCGACCCGTACGGCCCCGCCCTGGTCTGTGTCACCGGTGCCTCCAACGTCACCGGCGAGCTGTGGCCGATCAAGGAGCTGGCCGCCGCCGCCCACGCCCACGGCGCCCGGATCGTCCTGGACGCCGCGCAGCTCGCCCCCCACCACCCCGTCTCCGTCACCGACCTCGACGTGGACTGGGTCGCCCTCTCCGGGCACAAGCTGTACGCCCCCTTCGGCTCGGGCGTCCTGGCGGGCCGTGCCGACTGGCTGCGCGCGGCCGACCCCTACCTCGCGGGCGGCGGCGCCAGCCGCAAGGTCACCCGGCGCGCGGACGGGGGAGTGGACGTGGAGTGGCAAGACAGCGCCGCCCGCCATGAGGCCGGCTCGCCCAATGTGATCGGCGTCCACGCCCTCGCCTCCGCCTGCAAGGCGCTCACCGAGGCGGGCTTCGACTCCCTGGTCGCCCGGGAGGAGCGGCTCATCGACACCGTCCGCGCCGGGCTCGCGGACATCCCCGAGGTGCGGATCCTGTCCCTGTTCGGCGACGACGCCCCGCGCGTCGGGGTGATCTCCTTCGTGGTCGACGGCTGGAACAGCTCCCACTTCGCCGCCGCGCTCTCCGCCGAGTACGGCATCGGCGTACGCGACGGACTGTTCTGCGCCCACCCGCTGGTGCGCACCCTGCTGGGCAGCGACCCGCAGACGCAGGGCGAGTGCGGCGCCCCCGAGGCGGCGCCGGGGGAGAAGTCCCTCAACGCCATCCGGGTCAGCTTCGGCGCGGGCACCCCGGACGAGCATGTGGAGCGGTTCGTCCGGGCCGTGCGGGAACTGGTCGCCGACGGTGCCCGCTGGAGCTACCGCACGGTCGACGGCCGCTGCGTCCCGGACACCTCCGCCTGAGCCGGCAGGCGGGCCCCCAGCACGATCATCCGCAGCGCCCGCTCGGTGGCGTCGGTGAGCAGCTCGGCGGCCCGCACCAGCGCCTCCGCCAGCGCCATCGGGGCGGGCAGGATCCCGTGGAAGGCGTCCACCCCGGGCACGTCCCCGGCACCCTTGCCGAGGGTGCCGGCCAGCGCCAGCACGGGACGGTCGTAGAGCTTGGCGCGGCGGGCCACCTCGCCCGGCACCTTGCCGCGCCGCGTCTGCTCGTCCAGCGCGCCCTCGGCGGTCAGCACCAGATCGGCGCGGGCCAGCCGGGCGTCCAGGTCGAGATGGTCGAGCAGCACGTCGAAGCGGGGCAGCAGCCGGGCCCCCAGCGCGGCGAGCCCGGCCCCGAGCCCGCCCGAGGCGCCCGTGCCCGGCCCGGACCGCAGATCGACACCGACCGGCCCGAGATCGCGCTGAAGGACGTACGCCCAGGTCTCCAGGCCCTCGGACAGCCGCTCGACCTGCGCCGGGGTCGCCCCCTTCTGCGGCCCGAACACCCGCGCCACGCCCCGCTCACCGCACAGCACGTTGTACGGGTTGCAGGCCACCAGCAGCTCCGTCCCGGCGAGCCGGGGGTCGAGCCCGGCCGGGTCGATCCGGTGCAGCCGCACCAACTCGCCGCCGCCCCGGGGCAGTTCGAACCCGTCGGCGTCCAGGAGCCGCGCCCCGAGCGCCTGGAGCGCGCCCGCGCCCCCGTCCGAGGTCCCGGAGTCCCCGCACCCGACGACGATCTTCCGTACGCCCGTGTCCAGCGCCGCCCGGATCAGCTCCCCGACCCCGTAGGTGGTCGTCGCGCCGGGGTCGCGCAGGCCGGCCGGCACCAGCGACAGCCCCGCCACGGCCGCCATCTCCACGACGGCGGTGCGCCCGGCGTCCAGCAGCGCGAAGTGCGTGCCGACACTCTCGCCGAGCGGTCCGGTCGCCGACAGCGCGACCAGTCGCCCACCGCCGGCCGAGGCGAGCGCCCGCGCGGTGCCCTCACCCCCGTCGACCAGCGGAATCAGATCGACCTCCGCCTCCGGCAGCACCCGCCGCACCCCGGCGGCGATGGCCTCGGCGGCGGCCTGGGCGGACAACGACTCCTTGAACCCACTGGGGGCGACGACGATACGGGAGAGCATGAGGGAGGCTCCTTCGGCCGGAGGCAGGGGAGGGACGGCGGCCCCGTGAGGGGCGCGGGCAGCCACGGCGGGCCCGCGGCCGTCCCACGAGGGACGGGGAACGGCGCTACCGCACAGGAACGCCGAGCACGGGCCAGACGGCCAGCGCGAACACCAGCACCAGCAACGCGGTCAACGGCGCCAGCACCGCCGAGAGTCTGAGCAGGTCGCGGGGGGTGTAGGTGGCGACGCCGGGAACGTCGGCGAACAGGGCGACCGGCTTCGCGGAGGCGGGCAGGGTGTGGCAGAACCCGGCCGCCGCCGTGGACGCCAGCGCCGCGGCGACGGGATTGACCCCGACCCCGACCGCCGCCGCCACGACCAGCGGCACCAGCACGGACGATCGGGCCGAGCGCGACTGGAGCACCAGGTGAGCGGCCGTGCTGATGACGATCACCGCGGCGAGGAACACCTCGGGACCCACCCCGGTCGGCAGTCCGGACACCAGCCACTTCGCGGCGCCGGAGTCCGACAGGGCCACCCCCATGGCCATCGTGGCCGCCATGAACAGCAGCAGCGACCAGGGCACGGTCTTGAGGGCGTCCTTCAGGTTCACCGTGCCGAGGGCGGGCGAGGACGCCACCACCGCCCCTATCAGCGCGACCAGCGCGGGCGGCACCTGGTGCAGCGGCTCGCTGCACCACAGCAGCACGACCGTCGCCAGCAGCAGCGCGCAACGCGACTCGGCGGGCGACCAGGGGCCGGTGACCGGCTCGTCGGTGTGCCGCTGGATGTCCTCGGCGCTGATCTCGATGGGCAGCGCGCGGTCCTTGCGCCGGGTCGTGGTCAGCAGCACCGCCTCGGCCGCCAGGTGCGAGGAGGCGACGGCCAGCGGCAGCCCGAGCAGCAGCCACTCGGTGAAGCCGACGCGTTCGCCGGTGGACTCCCACAGCACGGACACGGTGATGAGGTGGGCCCCGGCGCCGATCAGCGTGGCCACCGCCGACAGCAGGATGACCGTCGGGAAGAGCAGCGCCAGCATCACCACCAGCCGCCGGTGCGCGGAGAGCGCCTTGGCGAGGGCGAGGAACACCGGCAGGGCGAGTGCGGCCCGGCCGGAGGTGGCGGGGACGGCGAACGCGGTGACGACCAGCGCGGCGGTCGTCAGATGGGTCAGCTGTCGTACCGAGCGGGCCCCGCCGACCAGGAACGCCGCGGCCCGTCCGGCGAGTCCGGTCCGGGTGACCGCCGCCGCCAGGACGAACGCGCAGATCAGCAGCCAGACCGTGGAGTCACCGAGGGTGCCGAAGAAGGTCTCGCTGCTGATCACCCCGGTCACGGTCAGCGCCAGTCCGGCGCCGAGCGCTATGTAGGTGTCGTCGATGGGGGTGGCGATCCAGGCACAGGTCGCCAGGGCGAAGACGGCGAGCGTCAGCCGGGCGGTGCCGGACAGGCCGGGGAAGGTGCCGGGGACCGCCAGCGCGGCGCACAGCGACAGCGCCAGGCACAGGCCCACGGTCAGTCGGAGGTTCAGGGTCACGTCATCGAGCGTTCATGCGGGCGGTGAGGGCCCGATGAGCCGTTGATGAAAGAGACTTCATGCGGCCTGGTGAACGGCGCTCACCTGGTCACACCGGTAGCCGGTACCCCATCCCGCGGACCGTCTCGACCTGTTCCGCGCCCAGTTTCTTGCGCAGGGCCCGGACGTAGACGTCCACGATGTTGGAGCCGGGGTCGAAGTCGTAGCCCCACACGTGGGAGAGGATCTGTTCGCGGGAGAGTACCTGCCCGGGATGGCGCAGGAACAGTTCCAGGAGGACGAATTCACGGGCTGTCAGGTCGACCATCCGCTCCGAGGCGCGGGCGCGGCGGGTGCGCAGGTCGAGGGTGAGGGTGCCGGACTTGAGGACGGTGACCTCGGGCGCCCTGGCCGCCGTACGCAGGCGCAGCCTGACCCGGGCGAGGAGTTCCTCGAAGCGGAACGGTTTGGTCATCCAGTCGTCGGCGCCGCCCTCCAGGCCGGCCACCGTGTCGCGGACCGAGTCGCGGGCGGTGAGCACGAGGACGGGGGTGGTGACCCGGGCCTCGCGCAGTTCGCGCAGGACGGTGAAGCCGTCGCGGGCGGGCAGTCCGATGTCCAGGACGATCAGGTCGAAGCCGCCGGTCAGGGCGTATTCGTAGCCCGCCTCGCCGTCGGTGACGACGGTGGTGGTGAAGCCGTTGGCGCGGAGCCCCTTCTCGACGAAGGAGGCGATGCGTTCCTCGTCCTCGACGATGAGGATGCGGTTCATGGGAGTGCCCCTTCCAGGCGGGCCTCGTGCAGGGTGAGGACGAACGTGGCGCCGCCGCCCTCGGTGTCGTACAGGCGGACCCGGCCGCCGTGGGCCTCCGCTATGGCGCGCACGATGGACAGGCCGAGTCCGGCGCCGGAGCCGTGGCTGCCGCGGCGGGTGGTGCCGCGCCGGAACCGTTCGAAGATGACGTCGGCGTCCTGGGTCCGGACGCCGGTGCCGGAGTCGGCGACGTACAGCTCGATGTGCGGGCCGTCGGCGCGGGAGCCGATCCGGATGGTCTGGCCGCGGGCGGTGTGCTGCACCGCGTTCTGGGCGAGCTGCACCATGGCCTGGGTGATGCGTTGCGGGTCGAGGCGGACCTCGGCGTCGGTGACCTCGGCGAGCACCCAGTCGCGTTCGCCGAGGGCGCGGGCCTTGACGTAGACGTCGGCGGTGAGTTCGCCGAGCTGGACCGGTCCGGGGGTGACGAAGTCGGGGCGTTCGGCCTTGGCGAGCAGCAGCAGGTCCTCCACGATGCGGCTCATCCGGTCGAGTTCGTCGGTGACCACCCGCATGGTCTCCTCGCGCTCGGCCGGGTCGTCGCCCATGACCTCCAGATGGCCGCGGACGATGGTGATCGGGGTGCGCAGTTCGTGCCCGGCGTCGTCCACGAACTCGCGCTGGGCGGCGAAGGCCCGTTCCAGCCGGTCCAGCATGGCGTTGAAGGTCTCGGCGAGGGCGGCTATGTCGTCGCGGCCGTGCACCGGGATGCGCCGGGTGAGGTCCTGCTCGGTGAGCTGGGCGGCGGCGGCCCGCACCAGCCGGACGGGTTGCAGTATGCGCCCGGCGACGACCCACCCTATGCCGGTGGTCATCAGCAGGGCGACGCCGGAGATGGCGAGCAGGACCCGGAACACCTCGTCGGCGCGCTGCTGTTCGCGCTGCGGGTGGAAGGCGACGATGAAGGCCGCGTCGGGTTCGCCGCCGTAGGGCGCGATGGACACCTTGGCCCAGCGGATCTCGCCGGTGGGGCGCTCCAGGGTGCCGGTGGTGCGGGGGGAGTCGAAGATCCGGCGGCGGGCGTCCTCGTCCTGGTGCAGCGGCACCCGGGCGGGGATCTCCCGTGGCTGGATTATCTTCGAGAGGTCGCCGTCCTTCCCGGCGACCAGGCCGATCAGCTCCTCGTCGGCGTCGGCGTGCTGGCGCTGGAGGAAGACCCGCAGCAACTGCGACGGGTCGGTGAAGGGCCCCTTGCTCTTCGGGTCTATGCCCTGCTCCTCGAACTGGGTGAACTCGATGGCCTCCTGGGCGAGCAGATCCCCTATGCGCTGGTCGGTGTCGCGCAGCAGGATCGTGCGCACGGTGGTGGCGACCGAGCCGAACGCCACCGTCATCACCAGCAGCAGCCACAGCAGGATCCGGACGCGGGCGGAGATCCGCGCCCGGCCGCGGTGCTCAGCCGTCGTCGCCGCCGGCGCCGTCGTCGTCCCCGTCGTCGTCCCCGCCGCCCGTGCCGCCTGGTCCGCCTCGGTCGTCGTCATCGTCTCCGCCGGTGGTGCTGTCGGACGACGAGGGTGGCGTGTCCGTCGCCGGGGGCGGCGGGACGACCTCGTCGCTGGGGCTGGGGGCCGGGCTGTCGGGGCTCGCGCTCGGGGAGCCGCTCTCCAGCTCCACCTTGGCGGGCACCTCCGGGGACTCCGGCCGGTCGGTGAGGGCGAAACTGGTCGCGGCGATCCCGAGGGGGATCACGACGACGGCGGCGAGGGCCGCCATGCGGTGGGAGAAGACCATGTCACCGATGCTGCGAAGGGCACCCGAGGGTCCAGATGAGCCTCAGATGAGGAACTCTTCATGAAGCCGCCGGATGTTCCCGGATCGTTCACGGGAAGTTCGGCGGGCGGTCCGTCCGTCGTGACGGGCCGTTCGGGCCGTCTCGACGGGGTGTTCGGCTGCTCGGGCGGCTGATCGCGCGGTCCGCCGGATGGTCGGGCCTCGGATCGTCCGGCTGTCCGGCCGTCGTGCCGTCGGGCTGTCGGCCTACGAGTCGAGTCCGATGGCGAACGCGGCCTCCAGGTCGTGCTGGGAGTAGGTGCGGAAGGCGACATGGGTGTCGGTGCCCTCGACGCCGGGGATCTTGCTGATCCGGCCCGGGATGACCTCGGCGAGGTCCTCGTGCTCCTTGACCCGGACCATGGCGATCAGGTCGTAGGTGCCGGTGACCGAGAAGACCTCGCTGACGCTCTCCAGCGCGGCGATCTCCTCGGCGATCTCGGGGATCCGGTCCACGCTGGTCTTGATGAGGACGATCGCGGTGATCACGGCTGGTTCTCTCCCTCGGGGGCCGGGGCTGGGGCGGCCTTCACTCTAGTCCCACGTCCGAGGCGGGCCCACGCGTAGCAGAAGCCCAGGCCGAAGCCGATCAGATGCGCGAGGTAGGCGACTCCTGGGCCCTGCTCGGCGCGGCCCGCGGCGAGCCACTGGAGGGCCGCCCAGAAGGGCAGCACCACCCAGGCGGGGAAGCGCAGCGGCAGGAAGAGCAGGAACGGCAGCAGGCTGGTCACCCGGGCGTGGGGGAAGGCGCACAGGAAGGCGCCGAGGACCGCGGAGATCGCCCCGGAGGCGCCGACCAGCGACTGGTCGGAGTCCGCGTTGGCGGCGGCGTACCCCAGCAGCGCGAGACAGCCGCAGCCCAGATAGAAGAGGGTGAACTCGACGCGGCCCAGCCGTTCCTCGGTCAGCACCCCGAAGACATGGAGGAAGAGCATGTTGCCGAGCAGATGGACCCAGCTGCCGTGCACGAAGAGCGCGGTCAGCGGGGTGAGGGTGGTCCGCGGGGATCCTTCGAACAGTTGTTTGGGTACGATGCCCCAGTGCCGGAAATAGCTCCGCTGGGCGGCCAGCAGTTCCTCGCCGGTGCCGTACCCGGGGTTGAGTCCCGAGGCGGGGCTGACCAGGAAGACCAGACAGCACGCCGCGATCAGCGTGTACGTCACCGGCCCCGCCGGCCTGCGCAGGAATCCCGCCACCCGGCCCGCCGTCGCACTCCCGTTGCCGATCATGGCTACAGAGCATGACGTACCGGGACGCAACCACACAGACCGCCTCGCCGCTGTCCGAGGACGGGCGTCGCCCACCCCCCAGGCCGTAGGGTTACCACCCACACGCTCCAGGGTGTCCGGCACGTGGCGGACACTGGACGGACGCGGTAGAACACGCGGAACACGACGCGACGCGACGCGACCGAGTGCAATCGAATGCAACGGAACGAGAAGGAAGCGGTCGAACCACGATGACGGTCCCCCTGCCCACCGCCGCCACGCGGTGGCGCTGCACCCTCTGCGGCAATCTCACCCGCTTCGACGTGACGCGCTCCTCCAAGGTGGTGGAGTACATCCACCTCGACCTGGCCGGAGCGCCGAAGGTCGAGGAGCGCGAGGTGCTCAGTGAGACCATCGAGTCGGTGCGCTGTCGCTGGTGCAACGCGGTGGACCAGGTGGAACTCGTGGACAGGCCGGGCACCGGCTCCTGAGGGAGCACGGGCCCCCGACCGCCCGGCCCCGCAGGGGACCGGGCACCAGGTATTGGGGTGACCGATGGTGGAGACCACAGGCGGGGGGCCGGGGGACGGCGCCGCCGAGGTGCTCGACCGTCCACTGCCCGACGGGGTACGCCGCCGGGTCGTGCAGATCGTCTCCGACGGCTTCGGCGGGCTGACGATCGGCGAGCTTCCCGCGCAGCTGCGCCAGTACGCCCGTTTCGCCCCGAACCGGCGGGCCAAGTTCGCGGGCAACGCGATGGCCGCCGCGCTGGAGAGCGACCCGCTGTTCCGCCAGCGCATCGGCGAGAAGTTCCGGGAGTCCCAGCCGGAACTGGCCGGAGCGCTGGACGCCGGCTCGCCGCCCCCGGCCGCCGACCCGCTCGATGTCGCGGCGGCGGCCTACGTGCTGCGCCCCACCGGCTGGGTCAAGCTGGTCACCGCGGCCGGTGAGGAGGCCCAGCGCGCCGACGCCGAACGCGCCGACGAGGAGAGCCGCGCCGAACTGGAGCGGCTGCGCGCCGCGCTCGCCGCCGCCGAGGACCACACCCGCGCCGAGACCGAGCGCCTCCGCGCCGAACTCGACGGCGCCAAGAAGGAAGCCGAGTCCCTCCACCGCAAGCTGCGCGCCGCCCACAGCGACGTCAAACGCGGGGAGGCGGCCCTGCGCAAGCTCCAGAGCGAGATGGAGACCGTCCGCTCCGAGGGCCAGTCCCAGCTCTCCGCCGCCGAGAGCGAGGGCCGCCGGCTCAAGGCCCGGCTCGGTGAGGCGGAGGCCGCCCTGGAGGCCACCCGCAGGGCCGCCCGCGAGGGCCGCAGCGTCGAGGACATGCGCGTACGGCTGCTCCTGGACACCGTCCTGGAGGCCGCCCAGGGGCTGCGCCGCGAACTCGCCCTGCCGCCGGTGTCGGTACGGCCCGCGGAGACCGTGGACGCCGTCGAGCCGGGCCGGATGACCCCGAAGGACATCGCCGCGCGCGCCCTGTCCGAGAACGACCCGGCCGTGCTCGACCAGCTCCTCGCGCTGCCGCAGGCCCATCTGGTCGTGGACGGCTACAACGTCACCAAGACGGGCTACCCCCAGATGCCGCTGGAGAAGCAGCGGCTGCGGCTGCTCGGCCAGCTCTCCCAACTCGCCGCGCAGAGCGGCGCCGAGGTCACCTGTGTCTTCGACGGCGCCGAACTGGCCGCGCCCGTCCTGCTCGCGCCCCCGCGCGGGGTGCGGGTGCTGTTCTCCAAACCCGGTGTCACCGCCGACGAACTGATCCGCCAACTGGTGCGCGCCGAGCCGCCCGGCCGGCCGGTCATCGTGGTCTCCACCGACCGCGAGGTGGCCGACGGGGTCGCCCGCGCCGGAGCCCGCCCGGTCGCCTCGGTGGTCCTGTTGAAGCGCTTCGCCCGCGGCTGAGCCCCTTTTCGGGCGGTGTCCGGTGAGTACCGCGCATGTGCCCGGGATGCGCCCCCTTCACCCACCGGACGCCCCCACCACGGCCTTCGCGTTGATTGCCCGGATTGCAGCGACCTTCCCACGACATACGGTCAGGTGGGCATCACGGGATGTGAGTTGTGTGTAAATAATGACCGTAGGGGCGAGATTTTTCAGCTGAGGATTTGAACTGATCACAACTGGGTCACTAGGGTCGGGCGTCGAACCTTCGCTCGGGCGATCACTCATCAGGAGTGGCGGCGGAGGGGAACCGCCCACCGGCGTGTCGGTAGGCGGCTGGAGGATGAAGGAGCTCGCCTCCGTGGCGTCCCACCGTCGACCCAAGCAGCCGAGCCGTGCCCGTGTGACCGTGCTGACCACCGCGGCGGCGGCAGCCGTCGCCATCAGCTCCCAGTCGGCCCAGGCCGCGCCGAGCGAGAAGCCCACCAAGGACGAGGTCAAGGCCAAGGTCGACAAGCTCTACGAAGAGGCGGAGAAGGCCACCGAGAAGTACAACGGGGCCAAGGAGAAGCAGGAGAAGCTCCAGAAGGAGATCTCCACCATCCAGGACAACGTCGCCCGTGGCCAGGAAGAGGTCAACGAGCTGCGCGAGGGCCTGGGCACCATGGCCAGCGCCCAGTACCGCTCCGGCGGTCTGGACCCCTCCGTCCAGCTCTTCCTCTCCGCCGACCCGGACGACTACCTCGACAAGGCGTCCACGCTCGACCAGTTGAGCAGCCAGCAGGTCGACGGCCTCAAGAAGATCCAGGACAAGCAGCGCGAACTGGCCCAGGACCGGGCCGAGGCGTCCGGCAAGCTCAAGGACCTCTCCTCCACCCGCACCGAACTGGGCGACAAGAAGGACGAGGTCCAGGCCAAGCTCGCCGAGGCGCAGAAGCTGCTCAACTCGCTGACCGCCGCCGAGAAGGCCGCCCTCCAGGAGGAGGAGCAGCGCGCCAGCCGCGACTCCGCCGACCGTGCCGAGATGAACACCGACACCGGCACCGCCCCCGCGGGCTCCGGCCGCACCACCTCGGCCTACCAGGCCGCCCAGAGCGTCATCGGCAAGCCCTACGTCTACGGCGCCTCCGGCCCCGACTCCTTCGACTGCTCGGGCCTGACCTCCTGGGCCTACGCCCAGGCCGGCATGCAGATCCCCCGCACCTCCCAGGCCCAGGCCAACGCCGGTACGCGGATCTACAGCCAGTCCGACCTCAAGGTCGGCGACCTGGTCATCTTCTACGGCGACCTCCACCACGTCGGCTTCTACGCGGGCAACGGCCAGATCCTGCACTCCCCGCGCACCGGCGCCGTCGTGCGCTACGAGTCGATCAACAACATGCCGTTCCAGTTCGGCGTCCGGATCTGACGCACCTGCGACCCGCCCCCGACCCGGTCGACCGGGCACGGCGACACACCGCCCGAACGGGCGAATTCCCGTGCCCCGTACTGACCCCACGCCCCGCCGGTGACCTGCGTCAGCGGCGGGGCGTCACTGTGTGTGCCCGCGAAGGTCGTTGGTCCGGGCCACCTCACAGGGTTACTGTCTGCCGCGTTTGAAGCGTCCGACGCGTGCACCTCCCGCGCACCCTGCGCACCGCGTCCGGCGCGTCACATGGTCCAGTGGTCCAGTGAAGGGAGTGCGGCTTCCCGTGGGGTCCCACCGCCGTCAGGCACCGTCCGGGTTCGACCGGGGGGCGTACGTCGCCCTCTCCGTGCTGTCCGCCGCCGCTGCCGTCCTCGGCGCCGCCGTACCGGCCGGTGCCGCGCCGACCGACGACACCCGCACCGCCGACACCCGCGCCCGGGTCGACCGCCTCCACACCGAGGCGGAGCAGGCCACCGAGGCGTACAACAAGGCCGACGAGCGCACCGACGCCCTGCGCGGCGAGGTGCGCCGCGCCCAGGACCGGATCGCCCGCGGACAGCAGCGGGTCAACGAGATGCGCGACGCGCTCGGCGCGGTGGCCGGGGCCCAGTACCGCTCCGGCGGCCTCGACCCGTCCGTCGCGCTGCTCTTCTCCGACGACCCCGACGACTACCTCGACAAGGCGTCCGCCCTCGACCGGATCGGCGCCCAGCAGGCCGGACAGCTCCACGCCCTCCAGGGCGCCCTGCGCGAACTCGCCCAGGAGCGCGCCGAGACGGCCGGGAAACTCGCCGACCTGGAGGAGAGCCGCCAGGCCGTCGCCGCCCACAAGCGGACCGTCGAGAAGAAGCTCGCCCGGGCCCGCACCCTGCTCAACGCGCTCCCGGACGCCGACCGTGACGCCTACGACCGGGCCTCCCGCACCGGCCGCGCCGACCTCCCCGACGACCCCGCCGGGGCCGCCCCCGTCTCCGGCCGGGCCGGCGCCGCGGTGGCCGCCGCCCGCTCCGCCCTCGGCAAGCCCTACATCTGGGGCGCCAACGGCCCCAGCGGCTTCGACTGCTCCGGGCTGACCCAGTGGTCGTACGCACAGGCCGGTGTCGCCATCCCGCGCACCTCCCAGGGGCAGCGCCACGCCGGACGCCAGGTCCCGCTCTCCCAGGCCCGGCCCGGTGATCTCGTCACCTACCGCGCCGACGCCAGCCATGTCGGCATGTACATGGGAAACGGGCAGGTCATCCATGCCCCCTACCCCGGCGCCCCGGTGCGCTACGACCCGGTCGGGATGATGCCCATCGCCTCCGTCACCCGGGTCTGACCCGGCCGCCCGGCCTTACGATCGTCGGGATGGCTGGTCGAGAGTGGGTACGGATATCAGGGGTGGCGGCGCTGTGCGCGCTCTTCGTCGCCCTCGTCGGCTGCGGCGGACAGCCCGCCACCGACACCGGCCGGGCCGAGGTGCAGCGGCTGCTCGACCGGCGTGCCGACGCCCTGCTGGAGCGGGACCCCGCCGCCTACCGGGCCACCGGCAGCACCGCCGGCTACGACCGGCTGCGCGAGGTGCCGCTGGCCGCCTGGTCCTACCGGGTCACCGACCTGGACCTCACAGGTGACGCCACCGCCACCGCCGCCGCCGAGCTGAGCTACCGCCTCCAGGACCACGACCGGGCCCCCGTCACCACCGGCCGCACCCTCGCCCTGGCCCGGGACGCCGACGGCGGCTGGCAGGTCACCTCGGACCGCCCCGCCCCGCGCTCCGCCCAGCAGCTCTGGGACCAGGGCCGGGTCGTCGCCGCCCGGGGCGACCACAGCCTCGTCCTGGGCGTCGGCCGCACCGAGGAGTCCCTCCGGGACTTCGCCGCCCTCGCCGACCGCGCCGTCCCGGCCGTCTCCGACGCCTGGGGCACCGGCTGGGGACAGCGGGTCCTGGTCCTCGTACCGGACTCGCTGGAGGAGATGGCCGGGCTGCTCGGCTCGCCCGCCTCCTCGTACCGGGGCATCGCCGCCGTCACCACCGGCGAGGTCGGCGGCGCCGCGGACGGGCCCGCCGACCGGATCATCCTCAACCCCGAGGCGTACGGGCTGCTCGGCCCCACCGGGAAACAGGTGGTCCTCACCCACGAGAGCACTCATGTCGCCACCCGCGCCCACACCGGCCCCGCCACCCCCCTGTGGCTCTCCGAGGGCTACGCCGACTGGGCCGGCTACCGGGACACCGGTCGCGCCCCCGCCGAGGCCGCCCCGGAACTGGCCCGCGCGGTGGCGGCCGGTGACGTACCGCAGGAACTCCCGGCCGACGGCGACTTCGGCTTCACCGACGACCCCACCGCCCTCTCCCAGGCGTACGAGTCCGGCTGGATGGCCTGCCGGCTGATCGCCGAGCAGTGGGGCGAGGAACGCCTCGGCGCCTTCTACCGGGCGGTCGGGGCGCACGGACAGCGGGACGGGGCCGTGGAGAGCGCGCTGGAGAAGGTGCTCGGGACGAGTGAGGAGGCGTTCACCCGCGCGTGGCGGGAGTACCTGGGGGAACAGCTCACGGGCTGACCCCCGGGCGGTCAGGAGCCGACCGGCGCGTTCTCCTGGCGGGACTCCCGGAACGGCACCGGGGCCTCACCGGCCGGCGGCACCGTCGTACGCCACAGCACCCGCGCCGCCAGCAGCGTGGCCACCACCAGCAGGCCGTTGCGCAGGAAGAGCAGCGTCACCCCGAGCGGGTCGCTCGCCACCACGTGCGAGAACCACAGCGGGAACTCCAGCACCGTCACCAGACACGCCACCAGCACCAGCAGCACCGGCAGCCGCATCGGACTCGCCCGGTACGCCAGGCACACCGCCGCCACCCCGACCAGCCACACCATGTACTGCGGGCTGATCACCCGGCTCGTGGTGGTGAACATCAGCACCCCCACGAACGCCGCGTCCGCCAGGGTGTGCGGCGCGAACCGCACCGCCAGCAGCCGCCACAGCAGCAGCCAGCCGAACGCCATCCCGGTCAGCGTCAGCGCCGCCACGCTCACCAGCTCCACGTACGGCCCGAGGAACTCCACCGAGCCGTAGTTGAGCAGCACCTGGCCCTCCCAGCCGTGGTGCCGGGCCACATGGAAGACCAGCGAGCCCAGCGACTCCACCTCGGTGCCCCGGTCCCGCTGGAACGTCAGGAACGCGAACGCGCCCGGCATCGCCAGCCAGAACACCGCCGCGAGCCCCACCCCGGTCACGAGCGCCGCGCCCCACGCCCGCCGCCGCACCGCGGCCAGCAGCACCAGCGCCGGCCACACCTTCAGCAGCGCGCCGAACGCCGCCAGCGCCCCCATCACCCGGGGATGCCGGGCCCCCGCGAGCAGCGCGGCCACCGCCACCGCCGTCACCATCACGTCGTAGCGGGCGTACACCGTCGGCCCCAGCAGCGGGACGCCGACCACCCACACCCAGGCGCCGCGCCGGGTCCGGCCCGGCCGCCCGCCCGCGTACAGCAGCAGCGTCAGCACCGCCAGGTCCGCGGCGAAGGCCAGCACGAAGAACGCCTGCGCGTACTCCAGGAACGGCAGCAGCGCGGGGGAGAGGATCGCGAGCGCGGCGGCGGGCGGATACTGCCAGGTCACGTCGTCCAGCGGGAAGGTCCCGGTGCGCAGCACCTCGTACCAGCCCTGATAGATCACCGAGACATCGCTCGTGACGTCCGGGCCGGGGAAGACCCACACCTTCAGCACGAACAGCAGCAGGGCCGACCGGGTGAGGGCCCACACCGCGAGCAGCCACGGCAGAACGCGCCGCGTCTCCGACTTTTTCACTGAAGCCCCTGTTCCCGAGCCCGGCCGTGCCGAGCGGTGAGTCTACGTTGGGTAGGGTCGGCGACGATGCGCAAGACCCTCCTCGTGACGAACGACTTCCCGCCCCGGCCGGGCGGGATCCAGGCGTTCCTCCACAACATGGCCCTGCGGCTCGACCCCGAGCGGATCGTGGTCCACGCCTCCACCTGGAAGCGCGGGCACGAGGGCGCCGAGGCGACCGCCGCCTTCGACGCCGAACAGCCCTTCACCGTCGTACGCGCCCCCACGACGATGCTGCTGCCCACCCCGGCCGCCACGAGGCGGGCCGTCCGGCTGCTGCGTGAACACGACTGCACGGCGGTGTGGTTCGGGGCCGCGGCCCCGCTCGGTCTGATGGCCCCGGCGCTGCGCCGCGCGGGCGCCGAGCGGCTGATCGGCACCACCCACGGCCACGAGGCGGGCTGGGCCCAGCTCCCCGCCGCCCGCCGGCTGCTGCGCCGGATCGGCGAGAGCACCGACACCCTCACCTACCTCGGCGAGTACACCCGCTCGCGGATCGCCGCCGCGCTCACCCCCGAGGCGGCGGCCCGGATGGTCCAGCTGCCGCCGGGTGTCGACGAGCAGACCTTCCACCCCGGCTCGGGCGGCGCCGAGGTGCGGGCCCGGCTCGGGCTCACCGACCGCCCCGTGGTGGTCTGCGTCTCCCGGCTCGTGCCGCGCAAGGGCCAGGACACCCTGATCCTCGCCCTGCCCCGGATACTGGCCCGGCAGCCGGACACCGCCCTGCTCGTCGTGGGCGGCGGCCCCTACGAGAAGGAACTCCACCGCCTCGCCGCCGAGACGGGTGTGTCGCGGTCCGTGGTCTTCACCGGCGCCGTCCCCTGGTCCTCGCTGCCCGCCCACTACGGCGCGGGCGACGTCTTCGCCATGCCCAGCCGCACCCGGCGCGGCGGACTCGACGTCGAGGGACTCGGCATCGTCTACCTGGAGGCGTCGGCGACCGGGCTGCCGGTCGTGGCGGGCGACTCCGGGGGCGCCCCCGACGCGGTCCTCGACGGGGAGACCGGCTGGGTCGTGCGGGGCGGCTCGGTCGAGGAGACGGCGGACCGTGTCGTCGCGCTGCTCGAAGACCCCGCGCTGCGGCGGCGGATGGGGGAGCGGGGCAGACGGTGGGTGGAGGAGAAGTGGCGGTGGGACCTGCTGGCGGGCCGGCTGGAGGAACTGCTGTAGCAGGGGGGAGGGGCGGGGGCGCCGGGGCCGCCTACTTGGCGTAGATCGCCTCGATCTCGCCCGCGAAGTCCTTCGCCACCACATTCCGCTTCAGCTTCAGCGACGGTGTCAGATGCCCGGAGTCCTCGGTGAACTGGGACGGCAGCACCCGGAACTTCCGCACCGACTCGGCCTTCGACACGGCCGCGTTCCCGTCGTCCACGGCCTGCTGGATCGCCGCCAGCAGTTCCGGATCGTCGGCCAGGGACGCCGCGTCGGAACCGGCGGGCTTGCCGTGCTCGGACGCCCACCGCCCCAGGAACTCGTCGTCCAGGGTGATCAGCGCGCCCACGAACGGCCGCCCGTCGCCGACCACCATGCACTCGGCGACCAGCGCGTGCGCCCGGATCCGGTCCTCGATCACGGCGGGGGCGACGTTCTTGCCGCCCGCGGTGACGATGATCTCCTTCTTGCGGCCGGTGATCCGCAGATAGCCGTCCTCGTCCAGGGTCCCGATGTCCCCGGTGCGGAACCAGCCGTCGGCCAGCGCGTCGGCGGTCGCCGACGGGTTGTTCCAGTACTCCTTGAAGACATGCTCACCGTGGAGCAGCACCTCGCCGTCGTCGGCGATCCGGACCACCGAGCCCGGCAGCGGCTGCCCGACCGTGCCGATCTTCTGCCGGTCCCACGGGTTGAAGGTGGTCGCCGCACAGGTCTCGGTCAGCCCGTAGCCCTCCAGGACCGTGAAGCCGATCCCGCGGAAGAAGTGCCCGAGCCGCTCGCCCAGCGGGGCGCCGCCGGAGATGGCGTACTCGCCCCGGCCGCCGAGCACCGCGCGCAGCTTGCCGTAGACCAGCTTGTCGAAGACCTTGTGCTTGATCCTCAGGCCCAGGGTCGGACCCGACGGGGTGTCCAGCGCCTTGCTGTACGCGATCGCCGTGTCCGCGGCCCTGTCGAAGATCCTGCCCTTGCCGTCCGCCTGGGCCTTGGCGCGGGCCGAGTTGTAGACCTTCTCGAAGACGCGCGGCACGCCGAGGATCAGGGTCGGCCGGAAGGAGGCCAGTTCGTCGGTGAGTTGGCTGACGTCCGGGACCAGGCCCAGCTTGATCGGCGCCATCATCGGCGCGACCTGCACCAGCCGGCCGAAGACATGAGCGAGCGGCAGGAACAGCAGCACACTGCACTCACCGGTGCGGAACAACGGGCGCAGCCGCTCCACGGCGTTGCCGCACTCGGCGAAGAAGTTGCGGTGGGTGAGCACACAGCCCTTGGGGCGGCCGGTGGTGCCGGAGGTGTAGACGATGGTCGCCGGGTCGTCGGCCTTGGCCAGCGAACTGCGCTCGTCCACCGTCTCGTCGGACAGGTCCCGCCCCAGCCGGCCCAACTCCTCGACGGCGCCGCCCTCGATCTGCCAGACGTGCTGGAGCGCGGGCAGCCGGTCGCGCACCGAGTCGACGGCGGCCGAGTGCGCGGCGGTCTCCACCAGACAGGCCGTGGCGCCCGAGTCACCGAGGATCCACTGCACCTGCTCCGGCGAACTGGTCTCGTACACCGGCACCGTCACCGCGCCCGCGCTCCAGATCGCGAAGTCCAGCAACGTCCACTCGTAGCGCGTACGGGACATCAGACCGACCCGGTCGCCCGGCTGCACCCCGGCCGCGATCAGGCCCTTGGCGGCGGCGCGGACCTCGGCGAGGAACGCGGTCGCCGTCACGTCCTGCCAGCGGCCGTCGGCCTTGCGGGCGATCACGGCGACGTCGGGATGCTGCGCGGCGTTTCTGCGGACGATGTCGGTCAGATTGCCGTCCGCGGGGACCTCGTACAAAGCCGGAAGGCTGAACTCGCGCAAGACTGCTGCTCCTCATAGGGCGCCGGCGCCACGACGGTGTGTGATGCGACGGTGCGGTCCACGGCTGGGCGACTGGACTGCCCGGACGTTACCCGCCGGTATGGTGTCTTCGACAGGGGGGCCCGGCGAGATGTTCGCCGCGTCACACGGATCGCTGTTCCATTGCTGCTCCTGCGCGCACAGTAGTCCACCCCTTTCCGGACCGGCCAGTGACGGCCTGTCCCGCGGTCACTGTTCACCTGTGCCGCGCCCGCCTACGCTTGATCTTCATGGCCCCCTCACCCGACGAGAAGCGCCGCACCCGGGTGCACGTGGTCAGCGACGTGCACGGCAACGCCCGGGACCTGGCCGCCGCCGGGAACGGTGCGGACGCCCTGATCTGCCTCGGTGACCTGGTCCTCTTCCTCGACTACGCCGACCACTCACGCGGCATCTTCCCCGATCTGTTCGGGGCGCGGAACGCCCGCCGGCTGGTCGAACTGCGCACCGCGCGGCGGTTCGCGGAGGCCCGCGAGTTCGGCGCCCGGCTCTGGTCCGGGATCGGCGCGGACCGCGCGGAGGTGATCGAACGGGCCGTGCGGCGGCAGTACGCCGAACTGTTCGCCGCGTTCCCGACCCCGACGTACGCCACCTACGGCAATGTCGACATGCCGCCGCTGTGGCGCGAGTACGCCGGACCCGGCACCACCGTGCTCGACGGCGAGCGGACCGAGATCGGCGGCTGGACCTTCGGCTTCGTCGGCGGCGGACTGCGCACCCCGATGCGCACCCCCTACGAGATCGACGACGACGAGTACGCCGCGAAGATCGAGGCGGTCGGCGAGGTGGACGTGCTGTGCACCCACATCCCGCCGGAGGTGCCCGAGCTGGTCTACGACACCGTCGCCCGCCGCTTCGAACGGGGCAGCGCGGCCCTCCTCGACGCCATCCGCCGCACCCGGCCGCGCTACGCCCTGTTCGGGCATGTGCACCAGCCGCTGGTCCCCCGTATGCGGATCGGGGCGACGGAGTGCGTGAACGTCGGTCACTTCGCGGAGTCGGGCCGGCCGTGGGCGCTGGAGTGGTGACGGCGGTGACAGGGGTGACAAGGGGGTCCCCGCCGCGCGATAGCCTTCACGGCATCCCGCGCGCCCTCGTGTGCGCGCCCTGACCTGCTTACCCGGCCGCATCGAAGGAGCCACGGCGATGGCGGAACACACCAGTTCGAGCATCACGATCGAGGCGGCACCGGCCGAGGTCATGCGGGTGATCGCGGACTTCGCCCGCTACCCGGACTGGACGGGCGAGGTGAAGCAGGCGGAGGTGCTGGAGACCGACGCGGACGGCCGCGCCGAGCAGGTGCGGCTGGTCATGGACGCGGGCGCGATCAAGGACGACCAGACACTGGCGTACACCTGGGCCGGCGACGACGAGGTGTCCTGGACGCTGGTCAAGTCCCAGATGCTGCGCTCCCTGGACGGCTCCTACCTGCTCAAGCCCGCCGGAACGGCCACCGAGGTCACCTACCGGCTCACGGTGGACGTGAAGATCCCGATGCTCGGGATGATCAAGCGCAAGGCGGAGAAGGTCATCATCGACCGCGCCCTGGCCGGGCTGAAGAAGCGCGTGGAGTCCGGGGCGCCGTAGACGGCGACCGAGGGCCCGGCGGGCGCCGGGTACGGTTCCGTCCCATGCGCACGATCCTGCTCACCGGCCCTGGCGGCAGCGGCCGTACCACCGTCGCCGCCGTCACCGCGCTCGCCGCCGCCCGGGACGGCGCCCGGACCCTGCTGCTCGGCACCGACCGGGACGACAGCCTGGGCAGCGTGCTCGGGACGCCCACCGGGGCGGAACCCGTCCGGGCGGCGCCCCGCCTCACCGTCCAGCGGCCCGACGCCACCGCCCGCTTCCGCGACGACCTCGCCGCCTTCCAGGAACGAGCCGCCTCCGCCCTCGACCTGCTCGGCGCGAGCCGGCTCGACCCCGAGGAGCTGACCCCGCTCCCCGGCGCCGAGGAACTCGCCGTGCTGCGCGCCCTGCGGGACGCCGCACTCGCCGAGGACGCCTACGACCTGGTCGTCGTCGACCTGCCGCCCGTCGAGCGGGCCCTCGCCCTGCTCTCCCTCCCCGCCGAGCTGCGCCGCTATCTGCGCCGGCTGCTCCCGCCCGAGCGGCAGGCGGCCCGCGCCCTGCGCCCCGTCCTCGGCAAGCTCGCCGGAGTCCCCCTCCCCGCCGACCGGCTGTACGACACCGCCGCCCGCTGGGACGTCGACCTGGCCGCCGTCGAAGCCGTCCTGGCCGACCCGGACACCACCGTCCAGCTCGTCGCTGAACCCTCACCGGCCGGCGCCGACGCCCTGCGCACCGCCGCCCTCGGCCTCGCCCTGCACGCCCTGACGCCCGAGGCCCTCCTCGCCAACCGGGTCCTTCCCGAGACCGGCCCCGACCCCTGGCTCGCCGGCCTCGTCGCCCAGCAGCGCAAGATCCTCGGCGAGTGGGAGGGGACCCCCACCCCCGTCCACCGGCTGCCCCACCTGGGCCGGGACCCCCGCGGCGCCGACGACCTCGCCGCCCTGACCTTGCCCGCACCCCCCGCCCGCACCCCCCGGGTCCCCTGGCCCGTCACCCGCCACCCCGACGACCCCGGCGTCCTCCTGTGGACCGTCCCGCTGCCCGGCGCCACCCGCGACGACCTCGACCTGATCCGGCGCGGCGACGAACTCGTCCTCGGCGCCGGACGCTTCCGCAGGATCGTTCCCCTGCCCTCCGCGCTGCGCCGCTGCACCGTCGCGGGCGCGGGCCTGCGCGACGGCGAGCTGACCATCCGGTTCACGCCGGACCCCGGACTCTGGCCCGCCGGACGATGAAACCGGCGCGTCCGTTCGGGTAACGTCGGAAAGACGAAACGGACTCAGGAGACCGCCATGAGCGAAGAGCGCCCACCGTCCGACGCCGCTCCCGGACCGGCGGCCGACGAGGTCTCACCGGCCACCGACGCGGACGCCTGGGCGACCGCGTGCGCCGAGGACCTGGCCGAGGAGAAGGCCCGCCGCCGCGCCGAGCACGGCGCCCCCGCCGGCTCCGCCGCCGAGGAACTGCTCCGGCTGGTCGACACCGTCGCGGACAAGCTGTCGGGCCTCGGCGGCCCGCTGCTCGGCCCGGTCGCCGGGACCGCCGCCCAGCAGGTCGTGCGCCAGGTCGTCCAGCAGGCGAAGTCCGCCGTCGAACCGGTCATCGAACGCAACCCGCAGGTCTTCGACCACCTGGCCGGCGCCGGCCAGGAACTCCTCGCCGCCTACCGCTCCGCGGTCCAGAGCCAGGAGCAGCGCTGGACGGCCCGCGCGAGCGACCTCGACCCCCCGCGCGGGGACACAGGCCGCGCCGGCTCCGACGGCCGGGAGAAGCGGCCCGACCAGGGGGACGACGACGGCCCCGGCGAGCGCATCGACCTGGACTGAGGCCCGTTGGGGCCCACGGCCTCGGGTACGGTTGGCCGTAGCGGGGCTCGACCGGAACTGAGGGATTCATGGGACTCACCATCGGCGTCGACATCGGTGGCACCAAGATCGCGGCAGGTGTGGTGGACGAGGAAGGCACCATCCTCTCCGTCCACACGGTGCCGACCCCGGGCACGCCCGAGGGCATCGTGGACGCCATCGCCTCCGCCGTCGACGGCGCACGCACGGGGCACGAGATCGTCGGCGTGGGCATCGGCGCCGCCGGCTACGTCGACCGCGAGCGCTCCACGGTGTACTTCGCGCCGAACATCGACTGGCGCCAGGAGCCGCTGAAGGAGAAGGTCGAAGCCCGGGTCGGCCTCCCCGTCGTGGTCGAGAACGACGCCAACGCCGCCGCGTGGGGCGAGTACCGCTTCGGCGCGGGCAAGGGCCACCGGAACGTCATCTGCATCACCCTCGGCACCGGCCTCGGCGGCGGCATCATCATCGGCAACAAGCTGCGCCGCGGGCACTTCGGCGTGGCCGCCGAGTTCGGCCACATCCGGATGGTCCCGGACGGCCTGCTCTGCGGCTGCGGCTCCCAGGGCTGCTGGGAGCAGTACGCCTCCGGCCGCGCCCTGGTCCGCTACGCCAAGCAGCGCGCCAAGGCCACCCCCGAGAGCGCCGAGGTGCTGCTCGGCCTCGGTGACGGCACCCCCGAGGGCATCGAGGGCAAGCACATCTCCATGGCCGCCCGCCAGGGCGACCCGGTCGCCGTCGACTCCTACCGCGAGCTGGCCCGCTGGGCGGGCGCCGGCCTCGCCGACCTGGCCTCCCTCTTCGACCCCTCCGCCTTCATCGTCGGCGGCGGCCTCTCCGACGAGGGCGAGCTGGTCCTCGACCCGATCCGCAAGTCCTACAAGCGCTGGCTCGTGGGCGGCAACTGGCGCCCGGTGGCCCAGGTCATCGCCGCCCAACTGGGCAACAAGGCGGGCCTCGTGGGCGCCGCGGACCTGGCCCGCCAGCCGGACCCGACGATGTAACGGACCGGGGGGCGACGCCGCTCACGGGGCGCGGGGCGGGGCCGTTCGCGGCTCCGCCACGGGGGCGCGACCGACCGGGCACCACGGGCCGGCAGGCGCCAAGAACCCGCCGCCCATTACATTGGCCCGCATGGCGACCTCCCTCCCCTCTTCCGTGACGGAGTCGGACGTCATCCGCGTCCTGAGCTACAACGTCCGCTCCCTGCGCGACGACCACGCCGCCCTCGCCCGGGTCATCACCGCCTGCGCCCCCGACCTGGTCCTCGTCCAGGAGGCCCCCCGCTTCTTCCGCTGGCGCAAGAAGCTCTCCCGGCTGGCCGCCGCGACGGACCTGGTGATCCTCTCCGGCGGCGCCCCCGCCTCGGGACCGGCGCTGCTGTGCACCCTGCGCGCCACCGTGGAACGCACCGAGGACGTCCTGCTCCCGCTCACCCCCGGCCTGCACCGCCGGGGCTTCGCGACGGCCACCGTCCGGTTCGGCGGCGCCCGCCTGGGCGTCCTCAGCTGCCATCTCAGCCTGGACAAGAAGGAGCGCTACGCCCAGAGCGGCCTGCTCCTGGACCGGGTCGCGGACATGGGCGTGGAGCACGCGGTGGCGGGCGGCGACCTCAACGAACGCCCCGACGGTCCCGCCTTCCGCCGGATCGCCGCCGCGCTCCAGGACTGCCGGGCGGTCGCCCCCTGGGGCGGCGAGTCCACCTGGGTCCGCACGCAGCCGCACAGCCGGATCGACGCCGTCTTCGCCACGAAGGGCGTCGAGGTGCTCGGCTGCGGAGTCCCGCTGGGGCTGCCCGGGGTCACCGAGACGGATCTGAGGGCGGCCACGGACCACCTCCCGGTCCTGGCCGCCCTCAGAATCCCGGCGTCGTAGAGAACGGCCCGTCCCGGCAGGGTCCCGGCAGGGGATCAGACCACGGCCCCGCGCCCCGGGTCCTCACCGTCCTCGTCGTCCGTCCGCATCCGCGCCACCAGCGTCGCGAACCCGCCCACGAAGCCGCCGATGCCCAGCGTCGCCAGCCACCACGTCATGTCCCAGTCGAGCAGCACGGCCAGCAGAAGCAGCACCGGACCGCCGACCACCGCGAGCCAGGCGAACTTGGAGGTGACGTCGGCATCCGGCAGCGGCGGAGGCTCCGGCGGCACGAAGTGCCCCTCGTCGTCCGCGTCGAAGTCGTCCTCGGACGGCTCCGGCACCGTGTAGTCACGCGGGCCCGCGCCACCCACGCCCGGCGCGAACGCCACCGAGCTGCCGAGCGGTCGGGGCGTCTCGGGCCGCGGCTCCCCGGCGTCGGCGTCGCCCTTGCCCGTGCCCTCACCCTCGTCGGCGACCTGGGTGCCGGTGCCGCCGCCGGCGTTCTCGCGGTTCTTCCCGGCCCCGGCCCCGGCCCCGTCGCCGTCCTTGCTGTCGTTGGTCTCGCTCTCCAGCAGCGCCAGATCCTCGACGGACTTGAACGGCTTGGCGCCGGGCGGGTCCGGCGGTTCGTCCCCGTACCCGGCGACGATCGCGGCCCAGACGGCGTCCTCGTCGAAGGACACGTTCTGCTCGTCCGGCTCGGGCCGCTCCCGGTCGTCCCGCTTGTCGCGGTCCTCACGGTCCTCGCGGTCGGAGTCGTGCTCAGCCACCTGAGGCCGTCCCTTCCTTCCCGACTTCCTTGCCCACACTGGGCGCGAGCCGGCCGACGAAGGCGAGGCTCTCCTCGAAGATCCGGTCCGCGTCATGGTCCAACGTCGCGACGTGGTAACTCTGTTCCAGCAGGACCTCGCGGACGTCCGTGGAGGAGACCCGGCCGAGGATCCGCGCCGAGTCGACGGGCGGCACCACATGGTCCTGCGGACTGTGCAGCAGCAGCAACGGCTGGGTGACCTGCGGAAGTTCACCGTCGACCAGCCGGAACAGACGGCGCAGGGAGTGCGCCGCGTGCAGCGGCACCCGGTCGTACCCCAGCTCCGACGCCCCCGGCTTGGCGATGTCGCTGGCGATGCCCTTCGTCGTACGGACCAGATGACGGGCCGCTGGCAGGGCGTACGCCGACAGACCGTGGACCTTGTTCGCCGGGTTGACGACCACGACGCCCGAGACCGCGTCGCCGTGCTTCGCGGCCAGCCGCAGGGCAAGGGCGCCGCCCATGGACAGTCCGCACACGAACACCCGCGCGCACCGCTCGCTCAGCGCGCGCAGCGCGCGGTCCACCTCCGCGTACCAGTCCTGCCAGCCGGTGAGCTGCAGATCCTCCCAGCGGGTGCCGTGGCCCGGCAGCAGGGGCAGCGAGACCGTCAGGCCCCGCTCGGCCAGATACTCCGCCCAGGGGCGCAGCGACTGGGGGGAACCGGTGAATCCGTGGCAGAGCAGCACACCGACCTCGCCGCCGTCATGGCGGTACGGCTCGGCTCCGGGGAGGACCGGCACCTCGGTCTCCTGTTCATGAGAAGGGGGAAGAGCGCGTTCGGTGAGAAGCGCGCGTACGACTCGGGTGTGGTTCACCGTACGCGACCGCACTGACACCGACCAGGGTCGTCGGGCCCATTGCGGGGCCTCCGGGATAGGGTCTGACCTACAGACACAGGAGGCACTCGGTTGTTGTACGGCGCGATGAAGGTTTCCGTCGGGGGCTCGCTGAAGCTCGTCTTCCGGCCCTGGGTGGAGGGCCTGGAGAACGTCCCCGCCGAGGGCCCGGCGATCCTCGCGAGCAACCATCTGTCGTTCTCCGACTCGTTCTTCCTGCCCGCGGTGCTCGACCGCAAGGTCACCTTCATCGCGAAGGCCGAGTACTTCACCACCCCGGGGGTCAAGGGCAGGCTGACGGCCGCCTTCTTCAAGGGCGTCGGTCAGCTCCCGGTCGACCGCTCCGGGGCGCGCGGCGCGGGCGAGGCCGCGATCAAGAGCGGGATCGAGGTGCTGGAGCGCGGTGAGCTGTTCGGCATCTACCCCGAGGGCACCCGCTCGCCCGACGGCCGGCTCTACCGCGGCAAGCCCGGCGGCCTCGCGCGCGTGGCGCTCGCCACCGGCGCCCCCGTCCTGCCCGTCGCGATGATCGACACGGAGAAGATCCAGCCGCCCGGCAAGGTCATGCCGAAGGTCATGCGCCCCGGCATCCGTATCGGCGCACCGCTGGACTTCAGCCGCTACCAGGGCATGGAGCACGACCGCTTCGTGCTGCGCGCGGTGACCGACGAGGTCATGTACGAGATCATGAAGCTCTCGGGCCAGGAGTACGTCGACATCTACGCGACCGCCGCCAAGCGACAGCTCGCGGAGGCGGCCAAGGCCGAGAAAGAGGCCGCGAAGGAGGCCGCGAAGGAAGCGGCCAAGGCCGAGAAGGCCGAGCAGGCCGAGAAGCCGGAGAACACGGAGAACACGGAGAACACGGAGAACACGGACGAGCCCGACCGGGCCGGCGAAGCGCGGCCGGAGCACTCGGACCGGAGCCACAGACAGCACGCCGAGTAGGCACGTACGAGGCCGTACGAGGCCCGGGGGCGGGGGGAAGAGGGATGGCCAAGCGCGAGCGGGTCATGCGGATGTCGGTCGAGCAGCCGCTGTGGCGTGCGCTGGCCGCCTACCGCGTCCTCACCCTGCTCTACGCCGTCGGACTGTTCGTCAGCGCCTACGACCAGTTCGAACGCCCCTGGGTCGCCATCGGCTACTACGCCGTGCTCGCCGTGTGGACCTTCGCGACCCTGCCGCGCGTCGCGAGCGCGGCCAGGTGCACCAAACGCTTCCTCGCCGCCGATGTGGCGGTGGCCGTCGCGGGCATCCTGCTGACCCGGGTTGCCGACTCGGCGGCGCGGGTCGACGGCGGCGGCCCCACCCTGCCGTCGATATGGACCGCCGGGGTCGCACTCGCCTTCGCCATCAAGGGCGGCTGGCGCTGGGCGGCCGTCGCCTCCACCACCATCGCCGTCGCCAACCTCGTCCACCGGGGCACCCCCGCCCGGGACACCGTCCACAACGTGATGCTGGTCTGGGTCGCCTCCATCGCCATCGGCTACGTCGTGGAGGTCGCCCGCGCCTCCGAGCGCACCCTCGCCCGCGCCCTGGAGATCGAGGCGGCCACCCGTGAGCGCGAGCGCCTCGCCCGGGACATCCACGACGGGGTGCTCCAGGTGCTCGCGATGGTGCAGCGGCGCGGCGCGGTCATCGGCGGCGAGGCGGCCGAGCTGGGCCGGCTCGCGGGCGAGCAGGAGGTGGCGCTGCGCACCCTGGTCTCCCGTGGCCTGGTACCGGTCTCCCGGGTGTCGGAGGACACCGCCGAGGGAGCCGTCGTACGGGCCGTGGAGGAGCCGGAGGAACCGGACGACGGTTCCGGTCCGGTCGATCTGCGCGCCCTGCTCGCCCCGTACGCCGCCGCCCGGGTGAGCCTCGCCGAGCCCGGCGCCCCGGTGCTGCTGGCGCCGGTCGCGGCGCGGGAGCTGGCGGCGGCCGTGGGCGCGGCCCTGGACAATGTGCGCCGGCACGCGGGGTCGGGGGCGCGGGCCTGGATCCTGGTCGAGGACGAGCCGGACGAGGTGATCGTGTCCGTCCGCGACGACGGGCCCGGCATCCCCGAGGGGCGGCTCGCCCAGGCCGAGGGCGAGGGGCGGCTCGGGGTGGCGCTGTCGATCCGGGGGCGGCTGCGTGACCTCGGCGGCTCGGCGGAGCTGATCTCGACGCCCGGGCAGGGCACCGAGGTCGAACTGAAGGTACCGAAGGACGACACCCAGATGGCACGGGGGGCACGATGAACGCGCGCGAGGGCTCGATCAGGGTGATGGTGGTGGACGATCACCCCATGTGGCGGGAGGCCGTGGCCCGCGATCTCACCGAGGCCGGGTTCGACGTGGTGGCCACCGCGGGCGACGGCGAGCAGGCCGTGCGCCGGGCCGTGGCCACCGGCCCCGACGTCCTGGTGCTGGACCTCAACCTGCCCGCCAAACCGGGTGTCCAGGTGTGCAAGGAGCTGGTCGGGCACAATCCGGCGCTGCGCGTCCTGGTGCTCTCCGCGAGCGGTGAGCACGCCGATGTGCTGGAGGCGGTGAAGTCCGGCGCGACCGGCTATCTGCTGAAGTCGGCGTCCACGGAGGAACTGCTGGACGCGGTACGCCGTACGGCTGTCGGCGACCCGGTGTTCACCCCCGGCCTCGCCGGTCTGGTGCTCGGCGAGTACCGGCGGCTGGCCTCCGAGCCCGCGCCCGGCCCCGGCACCGACTCCGACGAGCCCAAGGCGCCCCGGCTCACCGACCGCGAGACCGAGGTGCTGCGGCTGGTCGCCAAGGGCCTGAGCTACAAGCAGATCGCCGAACGCCTGGTCATCTCCCACCGCACCGTCCAGAACCACGTCCAGAACACCCTCGGCAAACTCCAGCTCCACAACCGGGTGGAACTGGTCCGCTACGCCATAGAGCGCGGCCTGGACGAGGACTGACCCGAGGACTCATCCGAGGACTGACCCCAGGGGGCCCGTCCCCGCGGCCCCCACCCTCACCGCCCCCACCACCCCCACCCTCCCCACCACCCCCACCCTCCCCACCCTCCGTGCGTCCGGCCCGCCCCACCTCCCGCCCCACGCCCCGCAAGCCCCGGAAGCGCCCCTCCGAGCCCTGCCGAAGTGACCTGTATCACCACTAGCGTGATGCCCAGCAGTACACGGCACAGCACACGCACGGCACACGGCAACCGCAGCGAAGGGACATTCCATGCGGGAATCCATGCGCGTCGGCGTACTGACCGGGGGCGGCGACTGCCCGGGGCTCAACGCCGTCATCCGGGCCATCGTCCGCAAGGGCGTGCAGGAGTACGGCTACGAGTTCACCGGTTACAAGGACGGCTGGCGCGGACCGCTGGAGGGCGACGCCATCCGGCTGGACATTCCCACGGTGCGCGGCATCCTGCCGCGCGGCGGCACGATACTCGGCTCCTCGCGCACCAACCCCCTCAAGCAGGAGGGCGGTATAAGCCGGATCAAGGAGACCCTCGCCGAGCAGGAGGTGGACGCGCTCATCGTGATCGGCGGGGAGGACACCCTCGGGGTCGCCGCCCGGCTCACCGACGAACACGGCGTGCCCTGCGTCGGCGTTCCCAAGACCATCGACAACGACCTGTCCGCCACCGACTACACCTTCGGCTTCGACACGGCCGTGAACATCGCCACCGAGGCGATCGACCGACTGCACACCACCGCCGAGTCCCATATGCGGGTCCTGGTCGTGGAGGTGATGGGCCGGCACGCCGGCTGGATCGCCCTCCACTCCGGCCTCGCGGGCGGCGCCAATGTCATCCTCATCCCCGAGCACCGGTTCGACATCGAGCAGGTGTGCGCCTGGGTGACCTCCCGCTTCAGGGCGTCGTACGCCCCGATCGTGGTGGTCGCCGAGGGCGCGAGCCCGCAGGACGGCGACATGGTGCTCAAGGACGAGTCGCTGGACTCCTTCGGCCATGTCCGGCTGTCCGGGGTCGGCGAGTGGCTGGCCAAGGAGATCGAGAAGCGCACCGGCAAGGAGGCCCGCACCACGGTCCTCGGGCATGTCCAGCGCGGCGGCACGCCCAGTGCCTTCGACCGCTGGCTCGCCACCCGCTTCGGACTGCACGCCATCGACGCCGTGCGCGACGGCGACTTCGGCACGATGGTCGCCCTGCGCGGCACGGACATCGTGCGGGTGCCCCTCGCCGACGCCACGGCCCGGCTGAAGACCGTCGACCGGACGCTGTACGACGAGGTCGGAGTGTTCTTCGGCTGACCCCCCGACCGGTCCCCGGCGGGAGACCCGGCACCGCTCGGCCGTGCGCCGTATATTCGGTCATGGCCGAGCGGAACGGGAGAACAGCAGATGGAGATCCTCGCCTTCGGTGTGCAGGCCGACGAGAAGCCGCTCATCGAACGGGCGTTCCGCGAGGCGTTCCAGGGCGAGCACGAGGTGCGCTGTCTGGATGTCTTCCTCAACGCCGACACCGCGCCCATCGCCCACGGGTACGAGGCCATCTCCACCTCCGTCAACGCCGATCTCGGCCCGCGGGTGCTCCAGACCCTCGCGGCCGGCGGCACCCAGCTGGTCGCCCAGCGCTCGACCGGTTTCAACAACATCGACCTGGAGGTCGCCGAGCGGCTCGGCATGACCATCGCCCGGGTGTCGTTCTACTCGCCGTACTCCGTGGCCGAGTTCGCCTGGGCCCTCGCCATGGCCGTCAACCGGCGGATCGTGCGGGCCTCCACCCGCACCCGGGACTTCGACTTCCGTCTCGACGGGCTGATGGGCCGCGACCTGCACGGCCGTACCGCCGGTGTCCTCGGCACCGGGAAGATCGGCGAGTGCTTCGCGCGGATCGCGCACGGCTTCGGCATGCGGCTGCTCGGCTGGGACATCGCGGAGAACCCGGCCTGTCTCGACCTCGGCATGGAGTACGTCCCCAAGGAGCGGCTCCTCGCCGAGTCCGACCTGGTCAGCCTGCATGTCCCGCTGCTGCCCGCGACCCACCGGCTGATCGACGCCGCCGCGCTGAAGACCATGCGCGACGACGCGATCCTGGTGAACTCCAGCCGCGGCGGCCTCATCGACACCGCCGCCCTGGTGACCGAGGTGCGCGCGGGCCGCTTCACCGGGGTCGGCCTCGATGTCTACGAGGCGGAGGCGGGCCTGTTCTTCCTCGACAAGTCCCTCGAACCGCTAACCGACGACACCCTGGCCCGTCTGGTGGGCTTCCCCAACGTGCTGGTCACCTCCCACCAGGCGTACTACACCGAGGACGCCGTCGGTCAGATCGTCGACACCACCGTCGGCAACATCCGCGACTACCTGGCCGGGCGCCGCTCGGCGAACGTGCTGGTGCCGCGGAGCTGACCCACCAGCTCGGCCACCACCCCCGCCCCGTTCAGCGACAGCACCGACTCCGGGTGGAACTGGAGCGCCGCGAAGCCCGGCCCGCGCAGCGCGTGCACCTCCCCGCCCGGCGTCCGGCTCACCTCGATCCCGTGGGCCGCCAGCTCCGCCGCCGCCTCGTCGTCGCAGCGCGCCACGAAGCTGTTGTAGAAGCCGACCGTCTCCTCCCGCCCGAACAGGTCGATCGTGGTCTGCGCCCCCTGGTAGGGCACCTCCTTGCGTACGAGGTCCAGCCCCAGCTCGGCCGCGATCAGCTCGTGCCCGAGGCACAGGCCGAGCACCCCGGCGCGGTGGGTGCGGAGCACCTCGGCGGTCAGCCCGCGCAGGAAGCGCATCTTGGGGTCGGTCCGATCACGCGGGTCGCCGGGCCCCGGGCCGAGCACCACCGGGCCGCCCCCGTGGGCCAGGACCGCCTCCCGCAGACCGGGTTCGTCGTAGCGGCGGACGGTGACCGCCAGCCCCGAGGAGCGCAGGACGTGCGCCAGCATCGCGGTGAAGGTGTCCTCCCCGTCGACCACCAGGGCGTGCCCCGACAGGGCGTCGCCGCGCTCCTGCATCCGCAGCCAGAACGGCGCCAGGGACGCCCGCCGCCCGTCCAGCGCCGCCCGCACCCGGGGGTCGTCGGCCAGCTCGGGCCGCGCGGTCCGCGGCGCCGGCCGGGACGGACGTACCCCCAGGGCCGCCAGCACCCCGGCCGCCTTCGCGTGGGTCTCGGCGACCTCGCCCGCCGCGTCCGAGCCGCGTACCAGGGTGGCGCCGACCGGCACCCGCAGCCGTCCGGCCGCGTCGATGTCGGCGGTGCGGATCAGGATGGGGGAGTCCAGGGTCTGGGCGCCGCCCGAGTCCCGGCCGAGCAGGGCGAGGGCGCCCGCGTAGTAGCCGCGTCCGCCGCTCTCGTACCGCTCGATGACCCGGCAGGCGTTCTGCACGGGGGAGCCGGTGACGGTCGCCGCGAACATCGTCTCCCGCAGCACCTCCCGCACATCCAGCGAGGACTTCCCGCGCAACTCGTACTCGGTGTGCGCGAGATGGGCCATCTCCTTGAGCCGGGGCCCGACGACCACCCCGCCCCGGTCGCCGACCGTGCACATCATCTTCAGTTCCTCGTCCACCACCATCGACAGCTCCTCGATCTCCTTGCCGTCGGCGAGGAAGCCGAGCAGATGCTCCGGGGTGGGCCCCTCGGCGGGGTAGCGGTACGTCCCGCTGATCGGGTTCATCACCACCGTCCCGCCCGACATCCGGACATGCACCTCGGGGCTGGCCCCCACCAGCGTCCGCTCCCCGGTGTGCACGACGAACGTCCAGTACGCGCCCCGCTCACCCGCCAGCAGCCGCCGGAACAGGGCGAGCGCGTCCGCGCGCGAGAACCCCGGGATCTCCCCCTCGTACGTCCGCCGGATCACGAAGTTGGCGCCCTCGCCCCGCCCGATCTCGTCCCGCAGCACCCGCCCGACGATCTCCGCGTACGTGTCGTCCCCGAGGTCGAAGCCGCCGCGCTCGACCCGCACCGGGTGGGCCGGGAGCCGCTCCAGGGCGTCCGCGAGGGGCAGGGTGTGGGTCTCCTCGGGGGTGAGGGCCAGCAGGTGGGTGCCGTCGTCGCGGACGTCGAAGCCGCGTTCACGGATCTGCCGGAAGGGGATCAGCGCCAGCGCGGTGCCGGGCAGCTCGGCCAGCCGCTCGTACGCCGTCACCGGTCCGACCAGCACCTCGACGGTGTCGTGGTCGTGGCCGGGGGTGCGGCGGCGCAGCAGGGCGAAGGGGCGGTCGTCGTGGAGCAGGTCGTGGAGCGACCGGGTCAGGTCCATGGTTCCTCGGTTCCTCGTTCCTCCGCCTCGATCGGCGGGTCCATACGGAGAGGAACGGCCCGGGAACACCGAAGGCCGCCCCTCGGGGCGGCCTTCGCGAGTCTGGGTACGCGCAGTCAGCGGGCCGCCGGAGGAGCGGTCCACCACCAGGTGCGGTACGAGTGCGCGAACATGCCGGGCACCCTACCCCATGTCCGCCGCCGCGCCCGCCGGCCACGCCGGGACCCGGACCGTCCACCGCCCGAACGGCGTGTCTCATTTGCTGGGCACGGGCCGGGCACCCCCGGTGGACACCGTAGGGTTGTGGCGTGACCGTGAACGCTAAGACCAGCGCGAGCGCTGGCAACACCTGGCGAGACCTGCCCGCGGCGCAGCAGCCCGAGTACCCCGACCTTGAGGCTCTGCGCGCAGTCGTTGCGGACCTTGAGACGTATCCGCCGCTCGTCTTCGCGGGCGAGTGCGACCAGCTGCGCGCCCGGATGGCGGCCGTCGCCAAGGGAGAGGCGTTCCTCCTCCAGGGCGGCGACTGCGCCGAGGCGTTCGACGCGGTGTCCGCGGACCATATCCGCAGCAAGCTGAAGACCCTGCTCCAGATGGGCGCCGTGCTGACGTACGCCGCCTCCGTGCCGGTCGTGAAGGTGGGCCGGATCGCCGGCCAGTACTCCAAGCCGCGCTCCAAGCCCACCGAGACCCGCGACGGGGTGACGCTGCCGACCTACCGGGGCGACTCGGTCAACGGCTTCGACTTCACCGAGGCGGCCCGGATCCCGGACCCCGAGCGGCTGAAGCGGATGTACCATGCCTCGGCCTCCACGCTGAACCTGGTGCGCGCCTTCACCACCGGCGGCTACGCGGACCTGCGCCAGGTGCACGCCTGGAACCAGGACTTCGTCCGCTCCTCGCCCTCCGGCCAGCGCTACGAGCAGCTCGCGCGGGAGATCGACAACGCGCTGAACTTCATGCACGCGTGCGGGACGGACCCCGAGGAGTTCAAGACGGTCGAGTTCTTCGCCTCCCACGAGGCGCTGCTCATGGACTACGAGACGGCGCTGACCCGCGTCGACTCCCGCACCGGGCAGCTCTACGACGTCTCCGCGCACATGGTGTGGATCGGTGAGCGCACCCGCCAGCTCGACCACGCCCACATCGAGTTCGCCTCCCGGATCCGCAACCCCATCGGGATCAAGCTCGGACCGACCACGACGGCCGAGGACGCGCTCCAGTACATCGAGCGGCTGGACCCGGACCGCGAGCCGGGCCGGCTGACCTTCATCGTCCGGATGGGCGCGGACAAGGTCCGTGACCGGCTCCCGGACCTGGTGGAGAAGGTCACGGCGTCGGGCGCCACGGTCGCCTGGGTGACCGACCCGATGCACGGCAACACCTTCGAGGCGGCCTCCGGTCACAAGACCCGCCGCTTCGACGACGTGCTGGACGAGGTCAAGGGCTTCTTCGAGGTCCACAAGGGGCTGGGCACCCACCCGGGCGGCATCCATGTGGAGCTGACCGGTGACGACGTCACCGAGTGCGTGGGCGGCGGCGACGAGATCTTCGTGGACGATCTCCACCAGCGCTACGAGACCGCCTGCGACCCCCGGCTCAACCGCAGCCAGTCCCTCGACCTGGCCTTCCTCGTCGCGGAGATGTACCGCGACCAGTGACGATCACGCCGGGTGACCTACGGCGGGGTGGGGCGGGGATCACATACGATCCCCGCCCCACCCCACTTTTGCGACTGCGACGGGCCGGGTAAGGTTAGGTTTGCCTCACCGATCATCGGGACGGCATGACCTTGATCGAACCCGGCTTGTCGCATCGGCTTGTCGATCCCGACGGGAGGTGGACCAGGTGTACGTGTGCAGTTGCTTCGGCATCACCGAGCAGCAGGTGAAGCAGCATGCGTCGGACGGCGCCTGTACGCCCCGCCAGATCGCCTCCGCCTGCAAGGCCGGTACCGACTGCGGCTCCTGCGTACGCCGGATCCAGGCCCTCCTCGGCCGGGGCGCGTGCCCCCGCCGGGAGCTGGCCGACCAGGGCAGGCCGGTCCTCTCCGAGGTGCTGCGGCGCGAGGGCGCCGGGCTGGACGAGGCGGCCTGACCTGCCTGACCTGCCTGACCGGCGGGATGACCCGACCGGCCCGATCGGCGTGACGGGGCGGCTCAGCTGGTCTCGGGCTGCTCGATGATCTGCGAGAGGTAGAGCGCCTCACCGAGCTTCTCCAGCAGCTCCAGCTGGGTGTCGAGGTAGTCGATGTGGTGCTCCTCGTCCTCCAGGATCGACTCGAAGATGTTCGCGGACGTGATGTCGCCCTTGGCGCGCATCACGTCGACACCGCGCTTGAGCCGGTCGATCGCCTCGACCTCGATCTGCCGGTCCGCCTCGAACATCTCCCGCACGGTCTGGCCCACCCGCACATGGAACAGCCGCTGGTAATTGGGCAGCCCCTCCAGGAACAGGATCCGGTCGGTGAGCACCTCGGCGTGCTTCATCTCGTCGAAGGACTCGTGCCGGGTGTACTTCGCGAGCTTGTACCAGCCGAAGTTCTCCTGCATCTTCGCGTGCAGGAAGTACTGGTTGATCGCGGTCAGCTCACCGGTCAGCTGCTCGTTGAGGAATTCGATGACCTCGGGGTCGCCCTGCATCGCAGAGGCTCCTTCCGCGTAAGGGACGGGGGAGGGTGCCGCCGCATGATTGCACCGGCGTCGAAGATCGTCCAGTAAGTGCGTACTTAGTAAGTAAGGGCATGCTTAGTCTTGTTTGGCGTGAGTTGCCCGATTCTGGACCGGCCTGGTCAGGTGCAGCCCCCCGGGTCTGTCAGGATGGAAGGCATGGGTCAGCCGGTGGAACGAGAATCAGGAGAAGCGGTACGTTCCGAGCTTCCGCCGGGGCAGCGCCTGCAGCGGGGCTGGCCCGTCACCCACTACGGACCGGTGCCCAAGTTCCGGCCCGAGCGCTGGGAGTTCAGGGTCTTCGGGTCCACCGCCGACGGTGAGAAGCACTGCTGGAACCACGAGGAGTTCACGGCCCTGCCCTACACCACCGTGACCGCCGATCTGCACTGTGTGACGAAGTTCAGCATGCTCGGCGCCGAGTGGGGCGGCATACCGGCCCGGACCGTCCTGGAGCTGGCACCGCCCGCCAACGATGTCACCCATGTGATGGTGTGGGCGGAGTACGGCTTCAGCTCCAATCTGCGGCTGGACGACTTCCGCTCCGAGCGCGCGATCTTCGCCACCCACAAGGACGGTGAGCTGCTCACCGCCGAGCACGGCTTCCCGCTGCGGCTCGTCGTGCCGCACCTGTACGCCTGGAAGGGGCCCAAATGGGTCCGGGGCGTCGAGTACATGACCGCCGACCGGCGCGGCTTCTGGGAGGAGCGCGGGTACCACAACATCGGCGACCCCTGGAAGGAACAGCGGTACTCCTACCAGGAGGGGCCCGGGGAGGGTCCGGAACTCTGACCTCGCGCGGCGCCGGGCGGTGGCGGGCCGACGGCCGGGCTCAGCCCGCGCGCAGCCGCTTCAGCAGGGCCACGTCCTCCGTGTGGCCCTCCTTGCCGCCCGGTGTCTCCAGGATCAGCGGGACGCCCTCGGTCGCCGGGTGGGCCATCAGTGCCCGGAACGGCTCCGCGCCGATCCGGCCCGCGCCGATCCGCTCGTGCCGGTCCTTGCGGGCGCCCACCACGTCCTGGGAGTCATTGGCGTGGATCAGCTTCAGCCGCCCCTCGCCGACGGTGTCCACCAGCAGATCCAGCGTCTGGCGCATCCCGCTCGGGCCGGTCAGGTCGTGCCCGGCGGCGAAGACGTGGCAGGTGTCCAGACAGACCCCGAGCCGGGGATGGGCGTCCAGCGCCTCGAAATACGGCCCGAAGTCCCAGGTCCGCGCGCACAGCGAGGAACCCTGCCCGGCGGTGGACTCCAGCAGCAGGAACGGATCGTCGTCCCGGGTCAGCTCGTCCAGGAGCGGCAGCAGATACCGGCGGACCTGCGCCAGCGCCACCGACCGCTCCCGCCCGCCCGTCGCGCTGCCCGTGTGCACCACCACACCGAGCGCGCCGATCTCCCGGCCGCGCCGCAGCGAGTGCCGCAGCGACGCCACGGAGCGCTCGACGGTCTCGGGGGTGTGGGAGCCGAAGTTGATCAGATAGGGCGCGTGCACGTACACCGGGACGGACTCGGCCGCGCAGGCCGCCCGGAACGTCTCGTCCTGCCGGGGGTCGCCCACCGGGGTGGCCCACCCGCGCGGATTGGCCACGAAGACCTGCACCGTCTCCGCCTTGAGGTCACGCGCGTAGGCGAGCCCCACGCGCGCGAGACCACCGGCCACGGGGACATGGCTGCCGACGGGGTTGCGGAGGCGGAGACGGCCGGAGGGGGTGCCGGGCGCCGCGACGGACTGCTGAGCGTTCACCCGGCCAGGGTTTCACGGGGGCGGAGGGGCCCGATGCCCCGGTACGCCCGTCCCGCCCGTTCCGCCCGTTCCGCGCTTCGGCGGCTCGGCGAGTACAGCGGGTCAGCGGGTACAGCGGGTCAGCGGGTCAGCGGATGGTGAGGGTGATCGTCGAGCCCTCGGGGGCCGACTCGCCGCCCTTCACCGACTGGTCGTCGACCGTGTCGCCGAACAGACCGAGGATGCCCCGGTCCTCCTTGACCTGGAACCCGGCGCCCTCCAGCGTCCCCCTGGCGTCGTCCACGCTGTCACCGACCACGTCCGGGACCTCGATCATCCGGGGGCCCTTGGAGAGGGTCAGGGTGACCGTGTCGCCCTCGGCCACGCGGGTGCCGTCGCCCGGGGACTGGCTCGCGACCTGACCGGCCTCCAGCTGGGAGTTGACCCGCTCGGCCGCGACCTTCACCTCCAGGCCCGCCTCCTGGAGCAGCGCGCGGGCGCTCTCCAGCTCCTCCCCGGTGACGTCCGGGACGTCCACCGGGCTGCCCTTGCTGACGACCAGGGCGACCGCCGAACCCGCGCGCCGCTCGGTGCCGCCGGTCGGCTCGCTGCGGACCACCGACCCCTTGGCCACCGTGGCGTGGAACTCGCGGGTGACCATGCCCGGCTCCAGGCCCTCCTCCTTGAGCAGGTCCTTCGCCCGGTCCAGCGCCATCCCCTGGAGATCGGGCACCCGCACGGTCTCCGGGCCGTCGGACACGGTGATGCCCACCGCGTCGTTCTGCCGGATCCGGTGGCCCGGCTCCGGGTCGGTGCCCATCACCGTGCCCCGCTCGTAGGCGTCGCTGAAGGCGTGCTTCACCTCGCCCACGTCCAGGCCCGCCTCCGTCAGCCGGTCCCGCGCCTCGGCCTCGGACTGCCCCAGCACCCGGGGCACCTCGGTGAACTGGCCCGAGTTGATGTACCAGACGCCCGTGCCGAGCCCGAACACCAGCAGCACCGCCGCGATCACGGTGAGCGTCGCCCGCCGCTGCCGGGGTGTGCGCCGGCGCGGGGGAGGGGGCGGCGTGGCCGCCAGCCTGCTGGTGTGCCGGAACCCCGCCGGTTCGGCCGCGCCGTCCGCGTAGCCCGCGTGGTCGGCGTGGTCCTCGTTCACCGGCAGCGGCCGGGGCACGGTCAGCGAACGGGGGATCACACTCGTACGGTCCTCGGCATTGTCGTGCTCCGCCGAGGTGGCCTGCGGCGGCACCGCGTCGAGCTGGGCCTCGCTCAGCGCTGCCCGCGCCTCGCGCACGCGCGCGAGCAGCGCCACCGCGTCGTACGGCCGGACGTCCGCGTTGCGCGCGGTCGCCGTGGCCACCAGTTCGTCCAGCTCGTACGCCAGCCCCGGCACGCGCGCGGAGGGCGGCGGGACGTCGTCGTGGATGTGCTTGTACAGGACCTGCGCGGGAGTCTGCCCGGCGTGCGGCTTGCCACCGGTGAGCATCTCGAACAGCACGACACCGCACGCGTACACGTCCACGCGCGCGTCGGCCGTGCCGTGCTCGATCTGCTCCGGGGCGAGATAGGAGACCGTGCCGAGCACCGTGCCGGTGGTGGCGGTCGCCGCGTCCACCGACCGCACCAGGCCGAAGTCGGCGACCTTCACCCGGCCGTCGTCCCCTATCAGGACGTTCTCCGGCTTCATGTCGCGGTGCACGAACCCCGCGCGGTGGGCGGCGCCCAGCGCGGCCAGCACCGGCTCCAGGATGTCCAGCGCGGCCCGCGGCTGGAGCGCCCCGCGCTCGCGCAGCACGTCCCGCAGGGTGCAGCCGGCGACGTACTCCATGGCGAGATAGACGTACGACCCGTCGGTGCCCTGGTCGAAGACCTGCACCACGTTCGGGTGGGCGAGCCGGGCGACGGACTTGGCCTCCCGGATGAACCGGTCGACGAAGGTGCCGTCCGCGGCCAGCGTCGGGTGCATCACCTTCAGCGCGAGCACCCGGTCGAGGCGGGTGTCCACGGCCCGGTAGACCGTGGCCATCCCGCCGACCGCGATCCGCGCCTCGACGCGGTACCGGCCGTCGAGCAACTGCCCGATCAGAGGGTCCTGGAGGGTCGTGTCCACGCAGGTGAGTCTACGAGCCGCCACCGACAGCCCCGCCCGCTCCACCGCCCCGGTGACGGACTGCAGCAGAGCTGTGACCCGGCCGGAGAGCGACCGCCGGGGCCCGTCGTGCGGGATCATCCCGGCGTCGCGGTTCCGGCACGCTCCCCCACTGCCCCAAGGCGTGGGGGCACCCCCAGCCGCGTTGTCGTCGGTCGCCGACGCCGCGTCGCCGGGCTGATCCGAACGGCAGACCCTAGAACGCCGGCCGTTCCGGGTCCAGGTGGGCGCGGCCCTCCTGCGGGGAGGAGGCTTCCGCGAAGTGCCGCTTCGGGATCCGGCCCGCGCGGCGGGCCAGCCGGCCCGCCTCCACCGCGTGCCGCATGGCGTCCGCCATCAGCACCGGTTCCTGGGCGCGGGTGACCGCCGACGCCAGCATCACCCCCGCGCAGCCCAGCTCCATCGCCAGCGCCGCGTCCGAGGCGGTGCCCGCGCCCGCGTCCAGGATCACCGGTACGCGCGCGTGCTCCACGATCAGCTGGAAGTTGTGCGGGTTGCGGATACCGAGCCCGGAGCCGATGGGGGAGCCCAGCGGCATGATCGCCGCACAGCCCGCGTCCTCCAGCTTCCGGGCCAGGACCGGGTCGTCGTTGGTGTACGGCAGCACGGTGAAGCCGTCCTCCACCAGCGTCTCGGCGGCCTCCAGCAGCTCGATCGGGTCCGGCAGCAGGGTCCGCTCGTCGGCGATGACCTCCAGCTTCACCAGGTCGGTGCCGAGCGCCTCGCGGGCCAGCCGGGCGGTCAGCACGGCCTCACCGGCGGTGAAGCAGCCCGCCGTGTTGGGCAGCACCCGGATGCCGAGCCGCTCCAGGACCGACAGCACCGAGCCGTGCACCGCGGCGTTGACCCGCCGCATGGCGACCGTGGTCAGCTCGGTGCCGGACGCCACCAGCGCGCGTTCCAGGACGTCCAGGCTGGGCGCCCCGCCCGTGCCCATGATCAGCCGGGAGGAGAAGGACGTACCGCCGAGGACGAAGGGATCGTCGGCCATGGGTCAGCCTCCTTGGACGGCGGTGAGGACCTCGACCCGGTCGCCCTCGCTCAGGGCGGTCGTGGGCCACTGGCCCCGCGGGACGACGGTCTCGTTGACGGCGGCGGCCACCCCGGAGGGCGCCGGGGCGAGGGCGCGCACCAGGGCGTCGAGCGCCGTGCCGGGAGCCACCTCGCGGGGCTCCCCGTTGACGGAGATGGTGACGGACACCGTGAGCCGGGTGTTCATACGGGCTGCTCCAGGAGGGCTGCGGCGGTGAACCGCCGGGGCGTGAAGGGGCGGGCTTCCTCGGGCAGTTCACCGGTGACCAGGGCGTGCGCCAGCGAGTCCCCGGTGACCGGGGTCAGCAGCACCCCGTTGCGGTAGTGCCCGGTGGCCAGCAGCAGTCCGGGCAGCTCGGTCGGGCCGAGCAGCGGCGCGTTGTCGGGGGAGCCGGGGCGCAGTCCCGCGCGGGTCTCCGTCAGGGGCAGTTCGGTGATGCCGGGGACCAGTTCGTGGGCGTCGCGCAGCAGCTCGTAGACACCGCCCGCGGTCACCGTGGTGTCCCAGCCCAGTTCCTCGCTGGTGGCGCCGACGACGAGTTCGCCGTTCTCGCGCGGCACCAGATAGACCTGGCTGCCGCGGACGACGGCGCGGACGGTCCGGTTCAGGAACGGGGCGTACGCGCGCGGGACGGTGAGCCGCAGCACCTGCCCCTTCACCGGCCGCACGGGAGGCCGTACGGCGTCCGGGACGCCCGCGAGGCGCCCGCTGAGGCTCCCGGCGGCGAGCACCACCTGGCCGGCCGCCAGCGCGGTGCCGTCGCGGGTGACGATCCCCGTGGCCCGCTCCCGGGCCGTGACGAGCCGTTCGGCCCACTCCCGGTGGAAGACCACTCCGGAGCGCTCACAGGCCGCCACAAGGGCCGCCGTGAGCCGTCTCGGGTCGATCTGGTGATCCCCGTCGACCCGCAGCCCGCCGCGGACACCCGGCGCGAGCATCGGCTCCAGGCGGCGGCACTCCCGCCCGGACAGCCACTGCGACTCCAGCCCCGAGCGCTGCTGGAGGGCGTGCAGTTCCCGCAGGTGGGCGCGGTCGTCGGCGTCCAGCGCGACCGCGAGCGTCCCGCAGCGGCGGTACCCGAGATCCTGCCCGGTGAGGTCGCTCAGCTCGGCCGTGAACTCCGGATAGCGGCGGGCCGAGGCCAGATTGAGGCCGAGCAGGGTCTGTTCGCCGTAGTGCAGTTCCGTGACGGCGGCGAGCATCCCGGCCGCCACCTGGGCGGCGCCGCCGCCGGGTTCGGGGTCCACGACGGCCGTGGCGAGCCCGCGCCGGGCGGTCCGCCAGGCCGTGACCAGACCGATGATCCCGCCCCCGACGACGAGGACGTCCGACGCGCTGCCGGACGGACGAGCGGGTGCTCGGGCGGACGTACGGGCGGACGGGGTGGTGCGGTGCGTGGAGGACGACACGGGCGTTCAGCCCCTCCCTTCGCCGGCATGACCCGGATCAGGTTCGTACGGTCGGAGGCCGCCAGCCTCCCTCTCAGCCCGGTGCGTCCGGGCTCCCGCGAGTGCTTTACACGGGCAGCCTAGCTCTTGGTCCCGTGCCTCTGTAAGAGAGCCCGCACCCGCGACGGACTTTCGGTAGGTCCGCCGCCGAGCGCACCGAGCGCACCGAGCGCACCGAGCACGCCGAGCACGCCGAGCGCACCGAGCGCGCCGTGCGTTCCCTGCGGCCGGGTGGTGTGCGGGATGTCACGCGCGCGCACCCGCTGACGGTCCGTTCGGCACCTGACTATGGTGATCAGGTGAGCGACGACAGAGGGCGAACAGCGGCGACGGGGCCGCGGCGCGTGGTCGTGGTGGGCGCCGGCATGGCCGGTGTGCAGACCGCGGTGGCACTGCGCGAACAGGGCTTCACCGGCACCGTGACCCTGATCGGCGCGGAACCCCATCAGCCCTACGACCGCCCCCCGCTCTCCAAGGCCGTCCTGCTCGGCAAGGCCGAGGACTCCGCCTTCGACGTCGACTTCGAGTCCCTCGACATCGACCTGAGACTCGGCCGCGAGGTGACCGGCGTCCGCACCGCGGAGCACCAGCTGGACACCGAGGCCGGCCCCGTGCCCTACGACGCCCTGGTGCTGGCCACCGGCGCCGAACCGATCCGGCTGCCGGGCACCGAGGGCGTGCCCGGCGTGCATCTGCTGCGCACCCTGGACGACGCCGCCCGGCTGCGCCCGGTCCTCGCCGCCCAGCACGACATCGTGGTGGTCGGCGCGGGCTGGATCGGCGCCGAGTTCGCCACCGCCGCGCGCGAGGCGGGCTGCGCGGTGACCGTCGTGGAGGCCGCCGACCGTCCGCTCGCCGGGGCGCTGCCCGCCGAGGTGGCCGCGCCGATGGCCGCCTGGTACGCCGACAGCGGCACCGTTCTGCGCACCCACGCGCGCGTGGAGCGGGTCGAGCCCGGCGCGGTCGTCCTGGACGACGGCACCCGGATCGCCGCCGGCGCGGTCGTCGTCGGGGTCGGCGCCCGCCCCGCCACGGCCTGGCTCGCGGACTCCGGCATCGCGCTGGGCGCCTACGGCGAGGTCGTCGCCGACGCCCGGCTGCGCACCTCCGTCCCCGACGTCCACGCCGTCGGCGACTGCGCCTCCTTCCCGTCCGCCCGCTACGGCGAGCGGCTGCTGATCCACCACTGGGACAACGCCCTCCAGGGGCCCCGCACGGTCGCCGCGCACATCGTCGAGGGCGAGCTGACCGACGCCGTCTACGACCCGGTGCCGTACTTCTGGTCCGAGCAGTTCGGCCGCTTCGTGCAGTACGCCGGCCACCACCGGGGCGCCGACACCACCCTGTGGCGCGGCGACCCGGACGGCCCCGCCTGGTCGGTGTGCTGGCTGCGTGAGAATCGTCTCGTCGCCCTCCTGGCGGTGGGCCGCCCGAGGGATCTGGCCCAGGGCCGGCGGCTGATCGAGAGCGGCGCCGCGCTGGACCCGGAACGGCTGGCGGACCCGACGAAACCCTTGAAGTCGGCCACGGTGACGGGCTGAGAGCCGCTCCGACCGGCGGATCCCGGGCGGATCCCGGGCGCTCCCGGGGGCGTCGGAGGGCACGGGAGCGCGCCCGGAGTGCCTCCGCCCGGACGCGGCTCGGCTACCGGCTGTCAGTCCCAGATGGCAGTCTTGGAGACGTGACCGAGATTGACGCAAAGATCGATGCTCTCGTCCCCGCGTGGCTGACCCTCCCCGACATCGCCGAACAGTTCGACGTCGAGGTGACCCGCGTGCGGCAACTGGTCAAGGAGGGCCAGCTGATCGCCGTACGCCGTGGTGAGAACCGCGCGCTGCACGTCCCCGCCGCCTTCATCGACGGGGACAAAGTGGTCAAGGGCCTGTCCGGAACCTTGACGCTCCTGCGGGACGACGGCTTCACGGTCGAAGAGATGCTTGAGTGGCTGTTCACCCCCGACCCGTCCCTGCCCGGCACCCCCGCGCAGGCGCTGAGCGAGAACCGCGGCACGGAGGTGAAGCGCCGCGCCCAGGCGCTCGCCGTCTAGTCGGACGACACAGGCAGTCGGACCACAGACAGTTCAGACGGCAGACCGTTCAGACAGTTCAGACAGCAGTCAGTTCACACAGCAGACAGTTCACACAGCAGGCCGAAGGGGGCGGTCGCCCGGGTGACCGCCCCGACGATCCCTGGGGGGACCCGCACATGCCCGACACCGCACGCGAGCGGCTCGCCGACGCCCGGCTGTATCTGTGCACGGACGCGCGCAGGAGCCAGGGCGATCTGCCGGAGTTCCTCGACGCCGTCCTCGCCGGGGGCGTCGACATCGTGCAGCTCCGGGACAAGGGCATGGAGGCGGCCGAGGAGCTGGAGCACCTCGCGGTGTTCGCCGACGCCTGCGCGCGGCACGGCAGACTGCTCGCGGTCAACGACCGCGCGGACGTCGCCCACGCCGCCGGTGCCGCCGTGCTCCACCTCGGGCAGGGCGACCTGCCCGTGCCCGCCGCCCGCGCGATCCTCGGCGACGACGTCCTGATCGGCCGCTCCACCCACGCCGAGGACGAGGCGTCGGCGGCGGCCGTGCAGCAGGGCGTGGACTACTTCTGCACCGGCCCCTGCTGGCCGACCCCCACCAAGCCCGGCCGCCACGCCCCGGGCCTGGACCTGGTGCGCCACACGGCCGGGCTGGGCACCGACCGGCCATGGTTCGCGATCGGCGGCATCGACCTCGGCACCTTCGACCAGGTGTGGGAGGCGGGCGCCCGCCGGGTCGTGGTGGTCCGGGCGATCACCGAGGCGGACGACCCGGGCGCGGCGGCGGGGGAGTTCGCCAAGCGGCTGCGGCAGGGATGACACGGGATGCTCTGGAGACGCTCTGGGGATGACCCCGGGATGGATCCGGCGATGACCCCGGGGATGATCCGGCGATGACCCCGGGATGATCCGGCGACGACCCCGGGCGGCTGACGGCCCCGCCCACCGGCGGGGAGGCCGCCGCACCTCCGGGGGACACCCACCGGCCCCTCCCGTCTCGGAATGTGCACCGTGGCGTCCCGGTATGTGGTCCGGGCCAGCCCTGACGTGCGGATTTCGGCCATGGAGTGTCCAAGGGGTGGACACGAAGGAGGCAAATCGGGCAAATTTCCGGTCTCCGGTTGGGGCGCCGCCGGGCCGCCACTAACCTGCCCGTATGGCCTTCGGAACCGCGTCCACCCGCACAGACCGCGCCCGCACCGTGCGCGACATGCTCGCCACCGGCAAGAAGACGTACTCGTTCGAGTTCTACGCGCCGAAGACCGCCAAGGGCGAGCGGAGTCTGTGGGAGGCGCTGCGCAGGGTCGAGGCGGTCGCCCCCGACTTCGTCTCGGTGACCTACGGCGCCGGCGGTTCCACGCGCGCCAGCACGGTCCGGGAGACCGAGCAGATCGTCGCCGACACCACACTCACCCCGGTGGCCCATCTCACCGCGGTCGACCACTCCCTCACCGAGCTGCGCAATGTGATCGGCCAGTTCGCCGACGCCGGCATCCGCAACATGCTCGCCCTGCGCGGCGACCCGCCCGGCGACCCGATGGGCGAGTGGGTCGCCCACCCGCAGGGCCTGATGTACGCCGCCGAACTGGTCCGGCTCATCAAGGAGTCCGGCGACTTCTGCGTGGGCGTCGCCGCGTTTCCGGAGATGCACCCGCGCTCGGTCGACTGGGACAGCGATGTCGCGCACTTCGTGGCCAAGTGCCGCGCCGGCGCCGACTACGCCATCACGCAGATGTTCTTCGAGCCGGAGTCGTATCTGAGGCTGCGCGACCGGGTCGCCGCGGCCGGCTGCGACACCCCGGTGATTCCCGAGGTCATGCCGGTGACCAGCGTCCGGATGCTCGAACGCCTCCCCCAGCTCAGCAATGCTCACCTCCCGTCCACGTGGAAAGAGCGGATCCTCACAGCGAAAGACGATCCGGCGGCTGTACGCTCCATGGGGATCGAGTTCGCCACGGAGTTCTGCGCGCGGCTGCTGGACGAGGGTGTCCCGGGGTTGCACTTCATCACGCTGAACAACTCCACGGCGACGCTGGAAATTTACGAGAACCTGGGCCTGCACCGTCCCCCGCGGGCCTAGACCGGTCGCACTCGCGTACGACACACTGCGAAGCGGCCACAGGGAGAGGGGCGTACATGGGCTGGACGGTCCTCTACATCGCGTTCGGAGTAGTCGCGTTGTGGCTGCTCGGCGAGGTGCTGTTGCAGTACAAGGCGCGGCTGCGCTGGCGGTTGCTCGCCTTCGCGGGCTTCCTCGGCGTGGTCGTCGGTGTGCTCATCCCGTCGGTCTTCGTGATCGGCCTGGGCGCCATCGCGTTCGCGATCGGACAGACCTACGTCACCCTGTCGTTCCGCCGCGGCTTCGCCGCGGGCTGGGCGGTCCGGGGGCGCGGCGAGGGCCTGGGCGGCGGCAGCAAGCGTCGCCGCGGCGAGCCCGCGCACCACGACCCGGCGCTGGACGGCCCCGACCCGGACGCCGACACCTACGCCGCGGGCGAGGGCGACCAGGGCCGGCCCGCCGACGGGTACGGCCGGGCCCAGGACGAGTACGCGCAGGCCGAGGACGCCTTCGGACAGACGCGGGACGACTACGAGCGCGACGACATCTTCACCCCCGCGCACGGCACCGACCCGTCCGCCGACGGCAACGCCATCTACCAGCCCCAGCCGATGCCCGACGACACCGGTTCCTACGGCGTCTACGACGACACCGGGTCCTACGCCCAGCAGCCCCAGGACCAGTACGCAGCGACCGCGCAGGGCGCCGACCAGACCTACGGCTACGAGGGCTACTCCGGCTACGGACAACAGTCGTACGGCTATGACGGCGACGGCCAGCAGCAGCCGTACCCCGCCTACTCCGATCCGTACATCGGCCAGCCCACCTACGACTCCGGGTCCGGCTACGACACCGGCGGCTACCCCCAGCAGTCGTACGACCAGCAGGGCTACAGCCAGGACCAGTACGGCGCGGGCTACCCCGACGGCACCCCGCCCGGCGGCGTCTGGGTCCCCCAGCAGCGCAACACCGACGACCAGTACGGCGGCGAACTCCCGCCGGAGCAGCCGTACCCGTACCAGGGGGACGGACAGCCGCAGAGCAGCGGCTACGACGAGCGCTACCAGTACTGATCCCTCCCGGTCCCGGTCTCGCTCCGGTCACCGGGAGCCGCGGAACTCCGGGCCCTCCACGATCAGTCCGGCCACCAGCGTGCCCGACATCCCCGCGTGCGGGAGACCGCCGCCGGGGTGGGACCAGCCGCCGACGGCGAACAGACCGGGCAGGGCCGTGGAGTTCGCCGGATGGAGCAGCCGCCCCTCGGCCGCCGCCAGGGCCGGTGCCGGAACGGCACCCCCCGGCGCGCCGGTCGCCTCCGCCACATCGGCCGGGGTCCGCACCTCCCGCCACAGCAGCCGCTCGCGCAGTCCGGGAAGCGCGCGCTCGGCGACGGTGACGAGCTGTTCGGCGAGCGCCTCGGTGTCCTGGGTTCTCCCGGCCGGGACGGTGGCGGTGAGCGTCACGGCCTCATGCCCGGCGTCCGGCACCGACTCCGGGTCGTCCGGCCGCAGCACGGTCACCGTGAGCCCGCTCTCGACGGCGGGCGCTGAGCCGAACACGAACGCCAGCTCGGCGTCCCGGTCACCGGCGTGCACCACCGTCCGGTGCGCGGTGCCTTCGGGACGCCCGCCGCGCAGCGCCAGCAGCACCGTCAGCCGACTGGGCAGCCCGCGCTGCGGGGGGACACCGCCGGACTGTGCCTGCGATGGCTGCTGTGCTTGCTGTGTCTGGTGTGTCTGCGGGGAGACCTGGCGCAGGACGTCCGGTGCGACACCGGCGACGACGAAGTCGGCCTCGGCCACGGTCCCGTCGGCGAGTTCCACACCGGCCGCGCGGCCGTCCTTGTCCCGCACCCGGGTGACCTCGGCGCCGAAGACGAACTCCACCCGGCGGGCCCGACACCGCTCGTACACCGCGCGGGCCAGCTCCCGTATGCCTCCGCGCACGGCCCACGTGCCGAAGGCGTGCTCCACGTACGGCAGCACGGCCGCGCTCGCCGGGGTCGTACGCGGATCGAGGCCGTGGGCCAGCGCGTAGCTCTCCAGCAGCGCGGTGAGCCGGGCGTCGCGCAGCTCCCAGGCGCCGACCTCGGCGAGCGTCCCGGCGCGACGGGTGCGCAGCATCCGCTTGTGCGGCACCGACGGGTAGGGCTCGCGCCCGGCCAGCACCTCCCAGTCGGGCCACAGCGGCTCTTCGAGGAGGGGGCGACGGGTGCGGTCCCACGCCTCGCGGGCCCGGACCAGGAAGTCGCCCCAGCGGTCACCCGCCCCGGGGCCGAGGCCCTCGTCCAGAGCGGCGACCACGCCCCCGCGCGACGCGTTCGGCAGCGAGACGCGCGTGCCGTCCGCGAAGACGTGCCGGGCCGACGGGTCGACCTGGGTCAGCCCGACGCACGCCTCCAGCGCCTCTCTGCCGGTCTTCAGGAAGAGATCGCGGTACACAGCGGGCAGCGGCAGCAGTCCGGGGCCGGTGTCGAACCGGAAGCCGTCCCGCTCCAGCCGCCGCACCGCGCCGCCGTATGTCTCCGTGCGCTCGTACACCACCACCCGGTGGCCCGCGACGGCCAGCCGGGCGGCGCCCGCCATCGCGCCCATCCCGGCGCCGATCACCGCAATCCGTGCCATGCCAGGGACTGTATCGGCCACCACTGACAACCCGTCCCGCGGGCCTGTGACCTGCGGGGCGGCACCGGTGGCGGCGGATCCGGCGGGGCGGGGGGAGTACGGGCACGGAGGCGATGGTGACCAGTCGGACGGGACGCGGCCTGGGGTCGAACCCGCAGGTCTGAGTACCGGTACCTAGGCCCGGAGATGAGTACGCGCGCGGATGGGGGCCGACCTGTGGGAACGAGAGAGTGGAGGCACGGAAAGGGGCAAGGCGCCGGTACCGCCGACACGGGGCGGCGGAACGGCGCCGCCCTGGACCGCTCCTTCCGCCGACCCCGGTCGGCGGGAGCGAGGCACAGGGGGAACCCTGGGGGACGACCGCACGGGGGCTCCTGTCGGGGGACAGGAGAGGAAAGAAAACGGGGGAGACCAGGGGGACAGGGGAACGGGGGGACGGGGAAAACACGGGGGAACAGGGGGATCGGGGGAACAGGGGGGGATCGGGGGAGCACGAGGAAGCGCCGGTTCAGGGGTGGCCCGTGGGGGACGTGGCCGCACCGGACCGGCGCTTTCGTGCTGCACGCGCGCGAGGCGCGAGTTTTCGCCGCCGCGCCGGTCTCCTTGAGCGCCTTCCACGCGCTGCCCCCCGGCCAATGACCTGCTACGAACGCCCGCTCACCCGGCCCTGGAGCAGGCGCGACAGCGCGGCGTGGACGTCGTCCAGGGAGCGCTCCGGCTGGAACGCCTGCCAGTCCAGGGCGGCCACCAGGACCATCCCGACCAGCGCGGCGGCGGTCAGCGGGATGTCGATCTCCTCGCTGAACTCCCCGCTCTCCACACCGCCCCGCAGGACGTCCTCCACCACGGCCACGGCCTGCCCCCGCACCACCAGGAGCGTGGACTGCCACGCCCGGTTGGTGCGCCACAGCTCCGCGACGTAGAGCTGGGTGAACGCGGGGTACCTGGCGATGAATTCGAGCCCCGCGTGGATCATCGCGTCCAGGGCGTCCACCGCGGAACCGCCCCCGCGCGCGGCCCCCTCGGCGGCCTCCTTGAGGGAGGCGGTGAGCAGGCCCACCCCGTGCCGCAGCAACTCCTCGAAGAGGACCGACTTGCTCGCGAAGTTGTAGTAGACCGTCCCCTTGGCGACCCCGGCCCGCTCGGCGATCTCGTCCACCGTGGTCGCCGAGAAGCCCTGCTCGGCGATGAGGGTGACGGCCGCCTCGTAGAGCTTCTGCCGGGTGGCCTCACGGCGTGACCCCGCCCCCGTTGTGGCGCTGCTGCTTTCCATGGCATCGATTCTCACAGCACCGGCGGGGGAGGGGGACGCGGGAGGCCGGGTCACAGACTCAGCTCCGGGTGGAGCCGGTCCAGGGTCCACACCTGTCTGCGGCGGGCCGACAGCGCGGTCAGCGCGAGGGCGCCCAGGGTGAAGGCCGCCAGTACGGCGCACGCCTGCCACACCGGGCCGAGTCCGCCGCCCGTGATCAGCCGCCGCAGGGCCTCCACGACGTAGGTCATCGGCAGGAAGGGGTGCAGCGCGTTGAAGAAGCCCGGACTGGTCTGGACGGGGTACGTGCCGCCCGCCGAGGTGAGCTGGAGCATCAGCACCGCGAGCACCAGGATCCGGCCCGCGGCGCCGAAGCGGGCGTTCAGCCACTGCACGATCGCCGCGAAGCACCCCGTCACCAGGAACAGGAAGCCCACCGTCCCGGCAGCGCGGGCCATCTCCAGGCCGACCAGCCAGTGCAGCACCGCCATCAGCGCCGACACCTGGAGCACCCCGATCGCCAGCACCGGCAGCCAGCCCGCCAGCGCGATCCGCCACGCGGAGGCGCCCGCCGCGAGCGCCCGCCGGTTCAGCGGCGCGATCAACATGTAGGCCACCATCGCGCCGACCCACAGGGACAGCGGGATGAAGTACGGCGCGAAACCGGTGCCGTAGTTGGGTGCCTTGTGCAGCGACTCGGAGGCGAGCTGTACCGGGTCGGCCATGACCTCCGTACGGTCGTCGCGCTCGCCCTTGTCGTAGTCCGGGATCTGCCGCGCCCCGTCGTGCAGACCGCCCGCCAGTTCGTCGGAGCCGTCGATGAGCTGGAACATGCCGCCGCTGAGGTCGTCGGCGCCGGTCTTGAGGTCGCCCACGCCCGCGTCCAGGTCGACCGCGCCCGTCTTCGCCGTACCGAGCCCGGTGTGCAGCTTCTCGGCGCCCGCGGCGACCTGTCCGGCGCCCTTGTTGAGGTCGTTGATCTTGGTGACGGCCTGGTCCAGGTCCTCGGAGAGGTGCGGGGCGTCGTCGGCCAGCGCCCGTGCCTGCTTCTCCAGGGTGGCCAGATGGCCGTCGAGGGTCTCCAGATCGCCGGAACGGTCCGTCACCAGTGTGTCGAGGCCGTCAGCCAGCTCCGCCACCTCGGCCGCCGCGTCCCGCGCGGGCTTCAGCCCGTCGCACGCCGGGTCCGGGGAGGCGCCGTCGGACTCGCACCGCGCGCGATACGCCTCGGCGAGCGTGTCGTACGCCTCGCGCGCGTCCTGCGCCGCGCCCGGTGCGCGCTTCTCCAGGGCGCCGAGGTTCTCCCGGACGGCCTCGGCCGAGTCGGCGACGGCCCGGGCCGTCCCGCCGATGCTCTTCTCGTTCTCCTTCAGGAAGGGCCCGGCCTGGTCGGCGATGCCGTTGACCTGGTCGGCGAGTGCCTGGGTGCCCTCGGCGACCCGCGCGGAGCCGTCCTTCAGGTCGGTGGCGCCCGTGTCGAGTCTCTTCAGACCGGTCGTCAGATCGCCGCTGCCCTCCTTGGCGTCCTTCAGTCCGTCCGCGAGGTCCTTGGAACCCTTCTCCGCCTTGTCGATCCCGCCCTTGAGCCGGTCCGCCCCCTCGGCCGCCTTCACGGTCTCGCCGTGGATGTCGGAGAACGAGATGAAGATCCGGTCGAGGAACGAGCGCGAGGCGTTCGTGGACGCCGCCGTGCGCACCTCACCGAAGACCGTCCGGGAGATCTGGCCGACGACGTAGTTGTTCGCGTCGTTCGTCCGCACCTGGAGGGCGCCGGTCTCCGGGGTGTCGCCCGCACCGGAGGCGATCCGGCGGCTGAAGTCCTCCGGCATGGTCAGCGACAGGTAGTACCGGCCGTCCTCCACACCCTCGCGCGCGTCCCGCGCGCTCACCTCGCGCCAGTCGAAGACCTGGCTGTCCCGCAGCCCCGAGACGATGTCGTCGCCCGCGGTGATCTGCTTCCCGTCGGCGGTCGCGCCCTCGTCGGCGTTGACCAGCGCCACGGGCAGCCGGTCGAGGCGGCCGTACGGGTCCCAGAACGACCACAGGTACAGCGCGCCGTACAGCAGGGGCAGCAGCAGAAGCGCCACCAGTGCCGCGCGCGGCAGCCGGCCCCGCCCGAACCGGCGCAGCTCAAGCGCCGCGAGCTTCGGCGAACGCATCGCCCGTCTCCTTCAGGTCGTCGGTGGTGTGGGGTTCGCCGGCCCGGCCGGCGGCGTCGGGTCCGCGGACGACGAGCGCGTCCTCGGGTGCCTCGCTGCACACCGCGAGGACCGTGGTCCCGGCCGCGGCGACGGACCGCAACAGCGCCCAGACCTCGGCGCGTCCGGCGTCCGGGAGCTTCAGGTCGGCGTCGTCCACGCCGAGCAGCCCGGGTTGCCCGATCAGGGCCAGGGCGATCGACAGCCGCAGCGCCTCCAGCCGCTCCAGATCGCGTACGGCCGTACGCGAACCCTTGGGCAGGGCCTCCCGGTCGAGTCCCGCGGCCGACAGAGCGGTGTCGATCCGCAGCCCCGTCTCGGCGACGCGCTCACGGCGTGGGCGCAGCAGCGCGCGCAGCGAGCCGCCGAACCGGCGCTGGAGCAGCGCGCGTTCGCGCAGATGCTCCCCGACGGTCAGGGCCGGGTCGAGATCGGTGACGCCCTGCACATGCGCGAGGGCGCTGACCCGGCGCACCGACGCCAGCTGCTTCGGCAGCCGGGCCGGACCGACGCACGCGGTGCCCTCGGTGGCCTTCATCCGTCCGGTGAGCGTGAGCAGGAGGCTCGTACGGCCCGCCCCGGACGGCCCTTCGAGGGCGATCAGCGTCCCGGGCTCCGCGGTGAACGAGATCCCGCGGAAGGCCCAGCCGCGCGGACCTCTGAGCCCGAGACCATGAGCGGAGACGCCGAGCCCGGCCGGGCCCCCGTCGCCCCCAGGAGTGTCCGTGGAGATCTCCCCCAAAGCACTGCCCCCCAACGCTTCCCAGAATTGAACTGACTGGTCAGTCCAAAAGCTAGCCCGAACTTGCGAGCGAGGCAAAACCGCAGGTCGGAACGGATTGTCAGTGGCATACCTCACGATGGGACACATACGGCCACAGAGCCGTCACACAGACGACAGGAGGTTCGTCATGGCCAACTCGTCCGCAGCCGCCGCCCGTCGGCGCCGCGCCCCCGGCCCTGCCCCCTCACTGACCGACCAGGCCGGCGACGTGCACCCGGTACCGCGCCGGGCCACGGCCCCACCCGCCGCCCTCGACCTGCTCGCCCAGGCCCGTGCCGGACTCGACGAGGCCGCCGTCCTGGAGACCCCCAACGAGCGGTACGCCCTCGCTCATCTCGCCGCCCTGCGCACCGCCGCCGCCGTGCTGGCCGCCCGGGGCCGCCCGGAGACCGGCTCCCGGCGCCGGACGCGGATACGCAGCGCGTGGGAGGTACTGCCGGAGATAGCGCCCGAGCTGACCGAGTGGAGCGCCCTGTTCGCCTCCGGGGCCGCCCGTCGCGCCCGCGCCGAGGCCGGGATCCAGGGCGCGGTCGGCCGGCGGGACGCGGACGACCTGATCCGGGACGTGGCGATGTTCCTCCGCCTCGTGGAGCGCATGCTGGTGCTCCAGCCGGTCCTCCCCGCACCCCGCCCGGACGTGGGGTGAGGCGAACGGACCGAAGACCGGAGACCGAAGAAGGCGATGGTGAGAGGCGGGGGACGGCGACGGGAGGGGGCGGCCGAAGGAGGGGAGGGCAGCCGGCGCGGCACAGGCAATAGGGTGGGAAGCGCCTGAAAGTCTCTCCGTCCGGGACCGCGGTGCCGGGGAGAGCAGTCCGTTCGCTCCGCCCGTCCGCGGCGGTGCCGCGCCGAGGAGTCAACTGCCGTGCCGGACCCGTCTCGACCCCGCGCCTCCCTCCGTACCGCCGTGGTCTGGGAGGTCCTCCAGGACGCCCTGGACCGCCGGGTGAAGGCCACCGGCCGGGAAGCGCTCGACGTCCTCGACACCGGGGGCGGCAGCGGCAACTTCGCCGTGCCCCTCGCCCGCCTCGGCCACCGGGTCACCGTCGTGGACCCCAGCCCCAACGCCCTGTTCGCCCTGGAGCGCCGCGCGGCCGAGGCCGGGGTCGCCGACCGGGTCCAGGGTGTCCAGGGTGACACGCACGGCCTCTTCGACGTGGTCGAGCGCGGCGGCTACGACGCGGTGCTGTGCCACGGCGTCCTGGAGTACGTGGACGACCCGGCCGAGGGGGTGCGCAACACGGTCGCCGCGCTGCGCTCCGAGGGGGTGCTCAGCCTGCTCGCCGCCGGGCTCGGCGGTGCCGTGCTCGCCCGCGCGCTCGCCGGGCACTTCACGGAGGCCAAGCAGGTCCTGGAGGACCCGGACGGACGCTGGGGGCCCGGTGACCCCATGCCGCACCGGTTCACCGCCGAGCAGCTCACCGCGCTCGTCGAGGCCGCCGGGCTGCGGGTGGGCGCCGTGCACGGCGTCCGGGTCTTCGCCGACCTGGTGCCCGGGGTGCTCGTGGACACCGAGCCGGGCGCGCTGGACGCGCTGCTGACGCTGGAGGCCGCGGCGGCCGAACTGCCGGCGTTCCACTCGGTGGCCACCCAGCTCCATGTGCTCGGCGAGACACCAGGGACCCCCGGGGCCTGAGCGCGCTCCCGTGAAGCGCCGCTGATCAGGGCTTGAGCGTGGATGGAGTACGCCACAGGGCCCCCGATCCGGCGCTTGTCGCCGTATGATCGAGGGAGACCGCCCCGGCATGACGGGTCGGCCGCCGGGGAATGGAAGCCTCAGCGAGCCGGGACGCGCATGGCGGGAACCGGTTGGCCAATTGGCGCAGAGGGGCGGGTTTCACGGGGGCGATTCCCTGCCTATCCTGAAGGGACCCCCCGGGTCGCCCCGGCGACTGCACGATGAGGAGGACTCCGTGCCGCTCTCGGAGCACGAGCAGCGCATGCTCGAGCAGATGGAGCGAGCGCTGTACGCCGAAGATCCCAAGTTCGCGACAGCGCTCGAGGGAAGCGGACTGCGCACGTATACCCGACGACGGGTCTACCAGGCGGTCGCCGGCTTCCTCGTAGGTATCGCGCTCCTCATGGCCGGAATGGTCGCCCAGCAGGTGTGGCTCAGCGTGGTGGGGTTCCTCGTCATGCTGGGGTGCGCGGTACTCGCGGTGACCGGTTGGCGCAAAGCCCCCAGACCGGGCGAGCAGCCCGCGACCGGGCCTGCCGCCGACCCCCGGGCCCGCCGTCAGGGACGCCAGAAGCGTTCCGTGATGGACAGGATCGAGCAGCGCTGGCAGCGCCGCCGCGACGAGCAGCAGGGCGGGCACTGACCGCCCCGATCGCCCCCATGTGACATACACGTACAGAAGGGGCCACCGTCCCACCGACGGCGGCCCCTCATGCGTGCCCGACCCCCCCCGACGCAGCCCCACCCCTCCCCCGAGCCGCAGCGACCGGCGCCACCCCACGGCGCCCCCTCACCCCAGTCCCCCCACCGGACGCCCCACCGGCCACCCGCGTCCGGCGGTCCCGCGGTCCCGCGGTCCCCCCGGCGATTCGTCCGCCACCCCGGCATCTCGGCGGGGTCGATCTGCCACTCGCGGCGGTATCCCTGTCACACCCGGCGGTACCGCGTTGCCCGGCGGGTCCATCCGTCGCTTCCGGGCATAGCCCCGTCATCCCGGCGGGGTCCACCCGCCACTCACGCGGCCCTCAGCCACCCTGGCGGGCGGACGCCCACCCGCCACCCTCAGTGCTCCACCCGGTGCCCCGGCGGCCACCCGCGTCCGTGCCCCCCGAGTCACCCCCGGCGCACCACCCAGCGCCCCAGCGGGCATCCAGCGCACCCGGCGCCCCCGGCGGCACCCAGTCTCCCGCCGCCCGCCGCCCCCGGCCCGCCGGGCCCTGCCGCTGTCGTCTCAGCCGCCCCGTTGTTCCGACGGCTTCGTTCTGCGGATCGTGAATCTGCGGGTCAGGGTCGTCCGGCGTTCCGACCAGCGGGACTGGAGGGCCGTCGCGCTGTCGTTGATCGCCCAGACCGCCCGGACGGCCGAACGCGGGGCCAGCAGCGCCCGCAGCCGGGTGCGGCGGCCCGCACGGGAGCGCAGGGCGACCCGCAGACGCCGTACGTCGTCCGCCAGTCCCGGCGTGGGGTGCGGCTCGGCAGCGAACAGCACCTGCTCCACCGCGCCCGCCACCCGGTGCACGGACGCGGCGGCGGCCCCGTCCACCTGGCCGAGACGGACGATCCGCTCCGCGGCCCTGCGCGGGGTGAGCGCGTCGTCGGGGGCGATGCCGTAGTCCCACGCCGTGTCCGTCAGCTCCTGCCACACGGCCAGCACCTGCCCGGCGCCCGCCGCCGCGCCACCGGGCGCGTCCAGCCGGATCCCCGGCCCCGCGCCGCCCGTGGACGGCGGGGGCTCCGCCGCCGAGGGACCGTGCTGCGCGGACGCCAGCCGCACCGCTCGTCGTCTGACCCGCCAGAACATGGGGGCCAGCGGCACGGCGACCACCACCAGGCCGAGCAGCACCCAGCCCGCGATCTGGTACCAGGGCGGACCCGAGGAGCCCGCCGCGGCCGGGTCGTCCGGGAGCGCGCCCGCGCACGCCTCCAGACGCTTGTCCTCCGCCGAGCAGGTCGGGCTGCTGGACGGCTCGTCCGAGGGCTCCGCCTGCGAGGGCCGCGGGTCCTCCGGCGCGTCCGGGGCCGTGGTGCCGGGCAGGTCGGGCTGGGTGTACGAAGGCGTCGTGCCCCGGGTCGGCGTCGGCTCGAAGCGGGTCCAGCCCACACCCTCGAAGTACAGCTCGGGCCAGGCGTGCGCGTCCCGCAGGCCGACGTCCACCGAGCCGTCCGCCTGAAGGGTGCCCGGCGCGAAACCGACCGCGATCCGGGCCGGGATGTCCAGCGAACGGGCCATCGAGGCCATCGCGAACGAGAAGTGCACGCAGAAGCCCCGCTTGTCCCGCAGGAACCGGGCGATCGCGTCCGACCCGTTGCCGACCTCGACCTCGGTGTCGTACTGGAAACCGCCGTTGACGGCGAAGTACTCCTGGAGCCGGACCGCCTGCTCGTACGGGTTGTCGGCACCCGAGGTGATCTCGCGGGCCGTCTCCTCCACCACCGACGGCAGGGACTCGGGCAGCTCGGTGTAGTCACGCTTGAAGGCGGACGGCGGCTCGGGCGCCTGGGCGAGCTGCTCCGCCGTCGGCCGCACGTCCAGACTGGTGATCTCGTACGTCTTGCCGCCGGTGTCCTCGCCGTGGTCACCGACCAGGGTCATGCCCTCCGGCTCGTACCGCCAGCGGCCCTCGATGTCGACCGCGCTCGGCGGGTACGGCATCGGCAGCCAGTCCTGCTGGTACCAGCCGGCCGCCGTGATCCGGGTACGCACCTCCTTGCGCTCGACGTCGGGGGAGAGGCCGACCGGGTCCGGGAAATCCTCGGGCACCGCCCCGATCTGCCGCTTGGCGGGACGCCAGGTGGAGCCGTCGAAGTCGTCCAGCGACACGATCCGCAGATACATGTCCGACAGGTCGTCGGAGTCGGTGCGCAGCGACAGCACCGTACGGTCCTCGTCCACGTTGAGGCTGTCGCGCAGCGACACCAGCGGGTTGACCGCCGAGATCGTGCCCCCGCCGTCACCGCCCGCGCCCACCCCGCTCCCGGCGTTCTCCAGCAGCCCGCCGTCCATCGCGGGCAGCCCCAGCGGCGCCACCAGGGCGATGCCCAGCGCCACCGCGCCGATCCGCCGGCCGGTCCGCACCGGGGCCACCGCCCCGCTCGGCGCCGAGACACCGCCCTGCTGCCGGGGGCCGCCCGCGAAGACCCGGCCCCACTGGGAGAGCCGGTCGCGGCCCTCCACCAGCAGCAGCATCAGATAGCCGGCCGCCGCGATCAGGAACCACACCCAGCCGCCCGAGCCGTCCGAGAGACCCGCGGCCACCGAGTACAGCGCCAGCAGCGGCAGCCCGGCCGGGGCCGCGCTGCGGAACGTCACCGCGAGCACATCCACCAGCAGCCCGATGACCAGCACCCCGCCGACCAGCATCAGCTGGATGCCGTCCGACATCGGCGCCGGGATGGCATACCGCTCGACATCGTCGGTGCCCGCCTGGAGCAGGTCCGCGAAGTGCCGGAACGCCTGCGGACCGGGCACCAGCCCCGCGAACGCGTACTCGCGCGCGAAGACCAGGGTCAGCACGATCAGCGACACCAGCACCTGCGCGCCGACCGTCATCCACCGGGCCAGCGGCACCCTGCGGGCCGCCGCGCCCACCCCGCTCTGCACCAGCAGCAGCACCGCCGCCTGGAGCAGCCAGCCGGGGGACTCCACCAGCGGCAGCAGCGCACCCGACGCCATCAGCGTGGCCGCCACCCCCATGAGCGCCATCCGCGCCCGCATGCTCACGACCGGGCCTCCCCGCTCCCGCCGGCCACGGTCAGCCCGGAACGCTCCCGGTCCGCGTGCCGCCACAGCTCGGTGAGCCGGGCGCCGCGCGGCACCCCCAGGGCCGTCCAGCCCGCCTCCCGCAGCATCCGCAGCCGCTCCTCACTCGCGTTCGCCGGGCCGGGCACGTCCGTCGCCTCGCGCGTCCAGGTGTCGCTGTCCAGGACGAAGGCGACCGCTCCGCCGCTGCGCCGGCGCATCCGCGCGGCCACCGCGGCCTGTTCCTCGTCCAGGTCGCCGAAGAAGGCGACCAGCAGTCCCTCGTTGCCGCCGCGCAGCACCTCGTAGGCGCGCGACAGGCCGTCGCCCTCGGAGTGGTCGATCACCGCGAGGGTGTCCATCATCAGTCCGGCCGCGTCCGCCGACTCCTGGCTGGCGCCCGCGAAACCCTCCGCGCCCTCCCCGGGCACCGAGGTCCCGGTGTCCGTCAGCAGGCGGACCGAGAAGCCCCGTTCGAGCATGTGCACCAGCACCGAGGCGGTGGCGCCCACCGCCCACTCGAACGCCGAGTCGGGGCCCGCGCCGCGGTAGGCGAGGCCGCGCGTGTCGAGCAGCACCGTGCAGCGGGAGCGCTGCGGCTGCTCCTCGCGGCGCACCATCAACTCGCCGTAGCGGGCGGTGGAGCGCCAGTGGACCCGGCGCAGGTCGTCGCCGTAGCGGTAGCCGCGCGGGATCACATCGTCCTCGCCGGCCAGCGCGACCGAGCGCTGCCGCCCGTCGCCGTACCCCTTCGCCTCGCCGGCCAGCCGCACCGGCGGCAGCGGCTCCACGCGCGGGATCACGGTCAGCGTGTCGTACGTCGAGAAGGACCGGGTCAGCTCGCACATGCCGAACGGGTCGGTCAGGCGCAGCTGGAGCGGGCCCAGCGGGTAACGGCCGCGCAGATCGGAGCGGACCCGGTAGGACACCTCGCGGCGGCCCCCGGCCTCCACCCGGTCCAGCACGAAGCGCGGGCGGGGTCCGAGGACGTAGGGCACCCGGTCCTGGAGCATCAGCAGTCCGGTGGGCAGCCGCGAGACATTGTCCATCCGCAGATGGACACGGGCCTCGGCGCCTGCGGGCACGCGCGCGGGGGAGAGGCGGCGGCTGCCCGCGACCCGGTAGCGGGTGCGGTAGAGGACGCCGGCGCACACCAGCGGCAGCACCGCGAGCAGCAGTCCGACCCGCAGCAGATCGCTCTGCCCGAGCACATAGGCGCAGCCGGCGGCGGCGACCCCGGCGGCCAGGAACGAGCGTCCGCGGGTGGTGAGGCCGGCCAGTGCCGTCCGCACCCCGCCCTTGTCGCCCCGGTCGACCTCCGGACGGCCCGCCGGGTGGCCGCCCGGCTGCCCGGCCGGATGACCCGCGGCGCTCATCACAGCCTCCGTGGCTGCTGCTGGCCGTATCCGCCGCGGACCGGCCCGACGCCGTTGTGCTCGGGGGCGGCCGGGACCGGGGTGTGCTGGAGGATCTCCTGCACGACCTGCTCGGCCGTCCGCCGGTTGAGCTGGGCCTGGGCGGTGGGCAGCAGCCGGTGGGCGAGGACGGCGACGGCGAGGGCCTGGAGGTCGTCCGGCAGCGCGTACTCCCGGCCGCTCAGGGCGGCGGACGCCTTCGCCGCGCGCAGCAGATGCAGGGTCGCGCGAGGGGAGGCGCCGAGTCTGAGGTCGGGGTGGTTCCGGGTGGCGGAGACCAGGTCGACCGCGTACCGCCGGACCGTGTCGGCGACATGGACCTCGCGCACGGCCTCGATCAGCTTCACCACCTCGTGCGCGTGGGCCACCGGCTGGAGGTCGTCCAGCGGGCTCACCCCGCCGTGCACGTCGAGCATCTGCAACTCGGCCTCGGCGCTGGGGTAGCCGATGGAGACCCGGGCCATGAAACGGTCGCGCTGGGCCTCGGGGAGCGGGTAGGTGCCCTCCATCTCGACCGGGTTCTGGGTGGCCACCACCATGAACGGGCTGGGCAGTTCGTACGTCTGCCCGTCGATGGTGACCTGGCGCTCCTCCAGCGACTCCAGGAGCGCCGACTGGGTCTTCGGGGAGGCGCGGTTGATCTCGTCGCCGATCACGATCTGGGCGAAGATCGCGCCGGGCTTGAACTCGAAGTCCCTGCGCTGCTGGTCCCAGATGGACACCCCGGTGATGTCCGAGGGGAGCAGGTCGGGGGTGAACTGGATACGGCGCACCGAGCAGTCGATGGACCGTGCGAGCGCCTTGGCCAGCATGGTCTTGCCCACGCCCGGCACATCCTCGATCAGCAGGTGCCCCTCGGCGAGCAGCACGGTCAGCGAGAGCCGTACGACCTCGGGCTTGCCCTCGATCACCTCTTCCACCGAACTGCGCACCCGATCCACGGTGGCAGTCAGATCAGCGAGGCTCGCTCGATCGTCATAGGTCGTCACCCGGCCCTCCTCGGCCCATTCTTTCGCCGGGCCGCCGCTCTGTGACGCGATATCGGCCCACCCCAACCACGAACACCGCGCGCGAAAAGTTCCGCGTGGCGCCACCACCGCATTCTTGTTGCCGTTACCGGTTCGTGTCACTCGACTGTGGACAACCGACCGCAATACGCGGCTTTTGCCGTGGTTTTGTGCACTGAACAACCTGAAATCCGTGACAACGCGCGCGAAGGGCGCACCCGGCCGGACCGGCCTCACACCGGACCGCCCTCACACCCGACCGGCCCTCACGCCGGGTCGATCTCCCGCAGCAGTCCGCTCCGCACGTCGAAGACGAAGCCGCGCACATCGTCGGTGTGCACCAGGAACGGCGAGGTGCGCACCCGCTGCATGGACTGCCGTACGTCCTGGTCGACGTCCCGGAACGCCTCCACCGCCCACGCCGGGCGCTGGCCGACCTCCATCTCCAGTTCGTGCCGGAAGTCCTCGGTCAGCGACTCCAGGCCGCAACCGGTGTGATGGATCAGCACCACGCTGCGGGTGCCGAGCGCGCGTTGGCTGATGGTCAGCGAGCGGATCACGTCGTCGGTGACGACCCCGCCCGCGTTGCGGATGGTGTGGCAGTCGCCGAGCTCCAGGCCGAGGGCCGCGTGCAGGTCGAGCCGGGCGTCCATGCACGCCACGACCGCCACCTGCAGCACCGGCCGGGCGTCCATACCCGGGTCGGTGAACGCGTCGGCGTAGGTCTCGTTGGCCTCGACCAGCCGGTCCGTCACGGTGCCGGACCGGGCTATGGCGCCCTCGGGTCCGGCGGGAACCGATGCAGAAGTCGTCATGCCTATGACGGTACTGGTCACGGCCTCTCCGGTCCTGCCGTGAGGCGGGACAAAGAGCCTCATCGCGGTGGCGTGTGAGCCACTCCACAGGGTCCGCCCGCCACGACCGTCACCGATTCCCCCGTCCGACCCACCACGCCACACCCGCCACCGTTCCCCCCTACGACCGCCGCGCCCCACCCGTCCCACGCCCGCGCCCCACCGGCGCCCACCCGCGCCCCACGGGGTTCGCCGCGCGCCCCACCCATGCCCCACCCATGCCCCACGCGCGCCCCACCGGCACCCCACGCGCACCCCACGCACCCCCCAGCGCCACCCCACCCGCGCTCCCCGCGGCCCCCCGTGTCCGCCGGGCGGGTGAACTTTCCCGCCCCGTCCGGGCGCCCGCCCCGCCCTTCGCGACGCGCAGGCCGGTTGATTGACCGTGCGACACGGTGGACTAAAGTGACGCGAAGCGGGAGGCGAGGCTCTCCCTGCTGGACTGAAACCCCTGGAGAACCTCGGTGACCTCGGCATTCACCGGTGGAACTCGCCACGTGCGCGGCGCGTACGTACGGCTCGGCCTCCACCCGCTCCTGGTCGGCTGACGCTCCCCGGCGCCGGTCGGCCTCCCCTTCGCGAGCGGGCGGGGACCCGGCGGTGCGTCCCGCCCCGTCGGACCTGAGAGGCCCCTGTGAGCAGCCAGAGCAGCCAGAGTCGACATGTTCCGGTGATGCTCCGGCGCTGTCTCGATCTGCTGGCCCCCGCCCTCCAGGACCCGGGCGCGGTCGTCGTCGACTGCACCCTCGGCCTCGGCGGGCACAGCGAGGCGCTGCTCGACCGCTTCCCCGAGGCCCGCCTCGTCGCCCTCGACCGCGACAAGGAGGCCCTGCGCCTCTCCGGCGAACGGCTCGCGCCCTACGGAGAGCGCGCCACCCTCGTCCACGCGGTCTACGACGAGCTGCCCGAGGTGCTCGACCGGCTCTCCCTCGCGCGCGTGCAGGGCGTCCTCTTCGACCTCGGCGTCTCCTCCATGCAGCTCGACGAGGCCGACCGCGGCTTCGCCTACGCCCAGGACGCCCCGCTCGACATGCGGATGGACCAGACGACCGGCATCAGCGCCGCCGAAGTCCTCAACACCTACCCGCCGGGCGAACTCGTCCGCATCCTGCGCGCGTACGGCGAGGAGAAGCAGGCCAAGCGGATCGTCGGCGCGGTCGTCCGGGAGCGGGAACGCGCACCGTTCTCCACCAGCGCCCGGCTGGTCGAGCTGATCCGCGACGCGCTGCCGCAGGCCGCCAAGCGCACCGGCGGCAACCCCGCCAAGCGCACCTTCCAGGCGCTCCGGATCGAGGTCAACGGCGAGCTGTCCGTGCTGGAGCGGGCGATCCCGGGCGCGGTCAAGTCCCTCGCCGTCGGCGGGCGGATCGCGGTGCTGTCGTACCAGTCGCTGGAGGACCGGCTGGTCAAGCAGGTCCTCGCGGCCGGCGCCGCCACCACGGCCCCGCCCGGACTGCCCGTGGTGCCCGAGCGCTACCAGCCCCGGCTCAAGCTGCTCACGCGCGGTGCCGAACTTCCCAGCGAGGAGGAGGTCGCCGCCAACCGCCGGGCGGCCCCGGCACGGCTGCGCGCGGCGGAGCGCATCAGGGAGGACGTCGAGTGAGCCAGGCGAAGGGGCGGGCGCCCGCGGGGCGGCAGCCGATGCCCGGGGGGCCCGCGGACCGTACCGGCACCGAACCGGGGGAGGACCGGTGAACGCCAGACCCGAGCTGCGGGGACGGGCCGCCCGGCTCGCCCGGCTCTTCCCGACCGGCTCCGGACAGGCCGCCCGGACCCCCTTCGTGCTCCTGGTCGTCGTACTCCTCGGCGGCGGTCTGATCGGACTGCTGGTGCTCAACTCCGCCCTGAGCGAGGGCTCGTTCCGGCTGGCCGACCTCCAGCGCGACACCAAGGACCTCACCGACGAGCAGCAGGCACTCCAGCGGGACATCGACGCCTACGCGGCGCCCGACGCACTCCAGCGCCGGGCCCGGGAACTCGGCATGGTCCCCGGGGGCGACCCCGCCTTCCTCGGCCCGGACGGCAAGGTCAGGGGCGTCCCCTCACCCGCCGCCCCGGCCCCGGCCGCCGCCCGCGACCCCCTGGTCCTCGCCCCCGAGGCCATGGGACGCGGCACCCCTCCCGCGCCGGGCGCCACGGCGAGCGGCGCCACCGACCCGGCCGCCCCTCCCGGCACACCCGCCTCTCCCGCCCCTCCCCTCACGTCCGCCACGAGCGGCCCGGCGGCCTCCGCCGCCCCCGCGCCGACGTCCCCCACGGACCCGGCCGCCCGCTCCGCACCACTCACCCCCACCCCGGCCCCCTCGACCCCGACCCCCGGCAGGTGACGGAAGTGTCCGACAGGGAAGCGCCGCGCAGGCGCGTGCCCGGCCCCGCCCGCCACGACCGTCCCGACCGGCCATCGGGCCGTCCGCGGCCCGGCCCCGGCGCCCGCCCCGCCCGCCGTCCCTCGGCAGCCCGCCCGACGGCCGCACCGCGCACCATCCGGCTGGGCAGCCCCCGCCCCCGGCTGCGTCTGGTCGGGGTCGCGCTGACCCTGGTGCTGATCGCGTTCACCGTACGACTGCTCCAGGTACAGGCCGTCGACGCCAGCACCTACGCCGCGCAGGCCGACGCCAACCGCTACGTCGGGGCCGTCCTGGCGGCCGAGCGCGGCGGGATCACCGACCGCAACGGCGTCGAACTCGCGGCGAGCGTCGACGCGTACGACATCACCGCCGACCCCACCCTCTTCACCCGCGAACAGCTGAAGGTCGACGACGGGCCCGAGCAGGCCGCCGCGCTCCTCGCCCCGATCCTCGGCAAGGACCAGGCGGAGCTGGCCCGGCTGCTGCGGCCCGCGAACAAGGAACTGCGCTATGTGAAGCTCGCCAGCCGGCAGACCCCGCAGGTCTGGAAGCAGATCAAGGACCTGAGGTCGGCGCTGTCCGACAAGGCGGAGGAGGACAGGTCGACCGTCAACGTCCTCGCCGGGGTGCTGTCCGTCGAGAGCAGCAAGCGGGTCTACCCCAACGCCGATCTGGCCGCCGGGATACTGGGCTGGGTCAACGCCGACGGCAAGGGCGGCGGCGGTATCGAGCAGCAGCTGAACAAGGTGCTGGCCGGACAGGACGGCAAGATCCGCTACGCCCAGTCCGGTGGCCGGCAGGTGCCGACCGCGGGCTCCACCGAGACCCCCGCCGTGCCCGGCAGCGACATCGAACTCACCATCGACCGGGACATCCAGTGGGCCGCGCAGAACGCCATCACCGAGCAGGTGGAGGAGTCCAAGGCGGACCGCGGCTATGTGATCGTGCAGGACACCCGGACCGGTGAGATCCTCGCCATGGCCAACTCGCCCGGCTTCGACCCCAACGACCTGTCCGGCGCCGAGTCCGCCAACCTGGGCAACGCGGCCGTCCAGGACGCCTTCGAGCCCGGCTCGACCGCCAAGGTGATGTCGATGGCCGCCGTGCTGGAGGAGAACGTCGCCACCCCCGGCACCCATGTCGTCGTACCCAACCGGCTGCACCGCGGCGACCGGCTCTTCAAGGACGACATCGACCACCCCACCTGGTACCTGACGCTCAACGGGGTACTCGCCAAGTCCAGCAACATCGGTACGATCCTGGCCACCGGCCAACTCGGCAAGGACCAGGCCGAGGCGAACGAGGTCCTCCACTCCTATCTGCGCAAGTTCGGCCTCGGCGACTACACCGGGCTCGGCTTCCCCGGCGAGACCAAGGGCATCCTCGCCCCGCCCGACCAGTGGTCCACCTCGCAGCAGTACACGATTCCTTTCGGCCAGGGCGTGTCCATCAACGCGATGCAGGCGGCGTCCGTGTACTCCACCATCGCCAACGGCGGCGTACGCATCGAACCGAGTCTGGTGCGCGGCACCGAGGGGCCCGACGGCACCTTCACACCCGCCGAGAAGCCCAAGGAGACCCGGGTGGTCAGCGAGAAGACCGCGACGACGCTCGCCCGGATGCTGGAGTCGGTGGTGGACGACGAGGAGGGCACCGGCACCAAGGCCCGTATCCCCGGCTACAAGGTCGCGGGCAAGACCGGTACCGCCAACCGAGTGGATCCAGCCACCGGCAAGTACCGCGGCTACACCTCGTCGTTCGCCGGGTTCGCCCCCGCCGACCAGCCCCGGATCACCGTCTACTGCGCCATCCAGAACGCCACCGAGGGCAGCTACTTCGGCGGCCAGATCTGCGGCCCCGTCTACAAGCAGGTCATGGAGTTCGCGCTGAAGAGCCTCCAGGTCCCGCCGACGGGCTCCGCTCCCGCGAGACTGCCCGTCACCTTCCGCCCCTGACACCCACCCGACCCGGGCCCCCGGCCCCCGACCCCGGGCGCCCGCCCCGAGCCACCGAGCCGAAGCCCCGCCGAGCCACCTACGCCGCGTCACCCGAGCCGACCCACCCGTGTCACCCGAGCCACCCGACCCACCCCGCGTCACCCGAGCCACCCGACCCACCCGAGCCGTCCGAGTAAGCCGAGCCACGCGAGCCACCCGTGCCACCCGTGCCACCGAGCCACCAGGAACCACCTCGTGACAACCATCACCCCGGATCCCGGGAACCAGAGCCCGTCCCCGCCACCCCCCGGCCCCTCGCTTGGCCCGCGGGCGGGTACGCCCGGTACGCTCACCGCCGTGCCACACGCTGATCAGTCCCAAACCACCCAGAAGGGCCAACCCGTGACCTATCCGGGGCCGCCCCGGCCGGCCCGGGTCTCCGCCACCCCCCTCGCGGACCTCGCCGCCCAGCTGGGGGTCCGCGCGCCGGAGGGCACCGCCGAGGTCACGGGCATCACCCACGACTCGCGTGCCGTCCGCCCCGGCGACCTGTACGCCGCCCTGCCCGGGGCCCGGCTGCACGGAGCCGACTTCGTCACCCAGGCCGCCGGCCTCGACGCCGCGGCCGTGCTGACCGACCCGTCCGGCGCGGAGCGCGCCGCCGCGACCGGGCTGCCCGTCCTGGTCGTCGCCGACCCGCGCGCCACGATGGGTGAACTCGCCGCCACGATCTACGGCCGGCCGGGCCGCGATCTGCTCCAGATCGGCATCACCGGCACCTCCGGCAAGACCACCACCGCGTATCTGGTGGAGGGCGGACTGCGCACGGCCCACGCCACCGGTCTGATCGGCACGGTCGAGACACGCATCGGCGACGAGCGCATCAAGTCGGAGCGCACCACCCCCGAGGCCACCGACCTCCAGGCCCTGTTCGCCGTCATGCGCGAGCGCGGTGTCGAGGCAGTCGCCATGGAGGTCTCCAGCCACGCGCTGGTCCTCGGCCGGGTCGACGGCTGTGTCTTCGACGTCGCCGTCTTCACCAACCTGAGCCCGGAACACATGGAGTTCCACTCCGACATGGAGGACTACTACCGGGCCAAGGCACAGCTGTTCACCCCGGCCCGCAGCCGGCTCGGGGTGGTCAACCTGGACGACGAGTACGGCCGCAGACTCGCCGCGGAGTCCGGCGTCCCCGTCGTCACCTACTCCGCCGAGGGCCACCCGGACGCCGACTGGCGGGCCGAGGACGTCACGGTCGGCCCGCTGGACTCGCCGTTCACCGTGATCGGCCCGGACGGGGTACGGGTCTCGGCGCGTTCGCCGCTGCCCGGCCCCTTCAACGTCGCCAACACCCTCGCCGCGATCACCGCGCTCGCCGCGGCCGGCCTCGACCCGCAGACGGCCGCCGACGGGGTCGCCGCGGTGCCGGGCGTCCCGGGCCGGCTGGAGCGGGTGGACGCCGGACAGGACTATCTGGCGGTGGTCGACTACGCCCACAAGACCGACGCCGTCGAATCGGTCCTCAAGGCGCTGCGCAAGGTCACCAAGGGCCGGGTGCACATCGTGCTCGGCTGCGGCGGCGACCGGGACATCACCAAGCGCTCCCCGATGGGCGCCGCCGCCGCCCGGCTCGCCGACACGGCCGTACTCACCTCCGACAACCCCCGCTCCGAGGACCCGCTGGCGATCCTCGCGACGATGCTCCAGGGCGCGGCGTCCGTGCCCGCCCACGAGCGCGGCGAGGTGCTCCTGTTCGAGGACCGGGCCGCCGCCATCGCCGCCGCCGTCGGCCGCGCCCGGCCCGGTGACACGGTGCTGGTCGCGGGCAAGGGCCATGAGCAGGGCCAGGACATCGCCGGAGTGGTCCGCCCCTTCGACGACCGCCGGGTGCTGCGTGAGGCCATCAGGGACACGCAGGGGTGAGGCACCCGGATCCCGGCGGCGCGCGCGCCCCGGGACGAGAATCCCGCAGACCCAGGGATGAGAATCCACAAGACCCAGGGATGAACTTGTGATCGCCCTCTCTCTCGCCGAGATCGCAGCAGTCGTCGGCGGGCAGACCTACGACATACCGGATCCGTCGGTCCGGGTCACCGGGCCGGTGGTCCGGGACTCCCGCGAGGCGGTGCCCGGCTGTCTCTTCGTCGCCTTCGGCGGCGAGCGCGTCGACGGGCACGACTTCGCCCACGACGTCGTCGCGGCGGGCGCCGCCGCGGTCCTGGCCTCCCGCCCGGTCGGGGTGCCCGCGATCGTCGTGGACGACGTCCAGCGGGCCCTCGGCGCCCTCGCCCGGCACGTGGTGGCCCGGCTCGGCACCACCCTCGTCGCGCTGACCGGATCGGCCGGCAAGACCAGCACCAAGGACCTGGTCGCCCAGGTCCTGCGGAGCATGGGTCCGACGGTGTGGACACCCGGCTCGTTCAACAACGAGATCGGGCTGCCGCTGACCGCGCTCACCGCCGACGAGGAAACCCGTTTCCTGGTCCTGGAGATGGGCGCGCGCGGAGTCGGACACATCCGCTACCTCACGGATCTGACGCCCCCTCGGATCGGCCTGGTGCTCAACGTCGGCACCGCGCACATCGGGGAGTTCGGAGGACGCGAGCAGATCGCGCTGGCCAAGGGCGAACTCGTCGAGGCACTGCCCCCGGCCGCCGAGGGCGGGATCGCGGTGCTCAACGCCGACGACCCCCTCGTACGCGCCATGTCCTCCCGCACCCGGGCCAAGGTGGTCCTCTTCGGGGAGAGCGACGAAGCGGACGTACGGGCCGAGAACGTGCGACTCATGGACAGCGGGCAGCCCGCTTTCACCCTTCGCACACCCTCCGGGTGCGCTCCCGTGACCATGCGCCTGTACGGTGAGCACCACGTGTCGAACGCGCTCGCCACGGCCGCCGTCGCCCATGAGCTGGGCATGTCCGCGCAGGAGATCGCCCTCGCGCTCTCCGGGGCGGGCTCCCTCTCCCGCTGGCGCATGGAGGTCACCGAGCGCCCGGACGGTGTGACGGTCGTCAACGACGCCTACAACGCGAACCCCGAGTCCATGCGAGCCGCTCTGCGCGCGCTCGCCGCCATGGGCGAAGCCGCACGGGAACGGGGGGGCCGTACGTGGGCGGTGCTCGGCAAGATGGCCGAGCTGGGGGACGAGGCGCTCGCCGAGCACGACGCGGTCGGACGGCTCGCCGTCCGGCTCAACGTCAGCAAGCTCGTCGCGGTCGGTGGCAGGGAAGCCGCCTGGCTGCAACTGGGCGCATATAACGAGGGTTCGTGGGGTGAGGAGTCGGTGCACGTGTCCGACGCACAGGCGGCGGTCGACCTGTTGCGCAGCGAGGTGCGCCCGGGGGACGTCGTCCTCGTGAAGGCGTCCCGGTCGGTGGGCCTGGAGAGTGTCGCCGAGGCGCTGCTCTCCACGGGTGCCGAGGGTGAGGTTGCCGCCCGATGATGAAGCAGATCCTGTTCGCGGGTGTCATCGGTCTGTTCCTGACACTGATCGGCACCCCGCTGCTGATCAAGCTGCTGGCGCGCAAGGGGTACGGCCAGTACATCCGCGACGACGGCCCGCGCGAGCACGCCAGCAAGCGCGGTACGCCGACGATGGGCGGTATCGCCTTCATCTTCGCGACGGTCGCCGCCTACTTCCTGGCCAAGGTGGTCACCGTCTGGACGGACCCGGAGACGGACGCCTCGCCGACCTATTCGGGGCTGCTGGTGCTGGGCCTGATGGTCGGCATGGGCCTGGTCGGCTTCCTGGACGACTACATCAAGATCGTCAAGCGGCGTTCGCTGGGCCTGCGGGCCAAGGCGAAGATGGCCGGCCAGCTGATCGTCGGTATCGCCTTCGCGGTGCTGTCGCTCCAGTTCGCCGACAACCGCGGCAACACCCCGGCCTCCACCAAGCTGTCCTTCATCACGGACTTCGGCTGGACCATCGGCCCGGTGCTGTTCGTGGTCTGGGCGCTGTTCATGATCCTCGCGATGTCGAACGGCGTGAACCTGACGGACGGTCTGGACGGCCTGGCCACCGGCGCCTCGGTGCTGGTCTTCGGCGCGTACACGTTCATCGGGGTGTGGCAGTTCCAGGAGTCCTGCGCCAACGCGCTGACCCTGACCAACCCCAACGCCTGTTACGAGGTACGGGATCCGCTCGACCTCGCGGTGGTCTCCTCCGCGCTGATGGGCGCCTGTCTCGGCTTCCTGTGGTGGAACACCTCGCCGGCCAAGATCTTCATGGGTGACACCGGTTCGCTCGCGCTCGGCGGTGTGCTCGCCGGTCTCGCGATCTGCTCGCGCACCGAACTGCTGCTGGCCATCCTCGGCGGTCTGTTCGTCCTCATCACCATGTCGGTGGTCATCCAGGTCGGCTCCTTCCGGCTCACCGGGAAACGGGTCTTCCGCATGGCGCCACTCCAGCATCACTTCGAACTCAAGGGCTGGTCCGAAGTCCTTGTGGTGGTCCGCTTCTGGATCATCCAAGGCATCTGTGTGATCGTCGGACTGGGCCTCTTCTACGCGGGATGGGCAGCGGACAAGTGACCTCCTCGGTGCCGTTCGAGTTTCAGGGCAAGCACATCACCGTCGCCGGGCTCGGCGTCTCCGGCGTCCCGGCGGCCCGGGTGCTGCACGGCCTCGGCGCACGCGTCACCGTCGTCAACGACGGCGACGACGAGCGCGCCCGCGCCCAGGCCGCCGACCTGGCGGCGCTGGGCGTCACCGTCCGCCTCGGCGACGGAGCGACCCTGCCCGAGGGCACCGAGCTGATCGTCACCGCCCCCGGCTGGAAGCCCGACAAGCCGCTGTTCACCGCGGCGGCCGAGGCGGGCGTCCCGGTCTGGGGCGACGTGGAACTCGCCTGGCGGCTGCGCGGCCCGGGCGCCGCGCCCTGGCTCGCCGTCACCGGCACCAACGGCAAGACCACCACCGTCCAGATGCTGGCCTCGATCCTGAAGGCCGCCGGGCTGCGCACCGCCGCCGTCGGCAACATCGGCGTCTCCCTGCTGGACGCCGTCCTCGGGGAGGACGCGTACGACGTCCTGGCCGTGGAACTGTCGAGCTATCAGCTGCACTGGGCGCCCTCGCTGCGCGCCCATTCGGCGGCCGTGCTCAACCTCGCCCCCGACCATCTCGACTGGCACGGCTCCATGGAGGCGTACACCCACGACAAGGGCCGCGTCTACGAGGGCAATCGCGTCGCCTGTGTCTACAACGCGGCCGACAAGGCCACCGAGGACCTGGTGCGTGCGGCCGACGTCGAGGAGGGCTGCCGGGCGATCGGCTTCACCCTGGGCACCCCGGGCCCCTCCGAACTCGGGGTCGTGGACGGCCTCCTGGTCGACCGGGCGTTCGTGGCGGACCGGCGGCAGAACGCGCAGGAACTGGCCGAGGTCTCCGACGTGAACCCGCCCGCCCCGCACAACATCGCCAACGCCCTGGCCGCGGCGGCCCTCGCCCGCGCCTACGGCGTACCGCCCCACGCGGTCCGCGACGGGCTGCGGGCCTTCACCCCCGACGCCCACCGCATCGCGCACATCGCCGACGTGGACGGCGTCGCCTACGTGGACGACTCCAAGGCCACCAACACCCACGCGGCCGAAGCCTCGTTGGCGGCCTACCCGTCGATCGTCTGGATCGCCGGCGGACTCGCCAAGGGCGCCACCTTCGACGAACTGGTCACCGGCGCGGCGGCCCGGCTGCGCGGGGTGGTGCTGATCGGCGCGGACCGTGCCCTCATCCGGGAAGCCCTCGCGCGACACGCCCCCGAGGTCCCGGTGGTGGACCTCGACCGGACCGACACTGGGGCGATGCGGGCGGCCGTCCGGGAGGCCCGGCGGCTCGCCGCCGCCGGGGACACGGTGCTGCTGGCACCTGCCTGTGCCTCGATGGACATGTTCGTCAATTACAACCAGCGAGGAGACGCGTTCGCGCAGGCCGTGCGCGCGCTCGGTACGGGCGCCTGACGGCGGGTTCGCTGCGTCGGGTGCCTGATGACCCATGGAGGGACGGGTGACTTCGATGTGGTGGGGGTCGCGCCGGCGGACCGCCGGTGACACGGCGGGAGCCGCGGGAGGCCGTCCCCTCGGAGCCGGGACCGGGCCGACCCACGCCCCGTCCACCGGCCCCGTACCCGCCCCATCCCCACACCTTCCGCATCCTCCGTGTTCCCCGTGTTCCCCGTGTTCCCTGTGTTCCCCCCGGGCCGTGCGCCCCGACCGCGAGGCGGTGGCCTGCGATGCCCGGTAGCCGTACCAGCCGGACCGGACGACCACCGGTGCAGCGGGCCCGCTTCCGGCCCGTACCGCCCGGCACGCCGCGCGAGAACCCCGTCACCCGGCTGTACACCCGGGCCCGCCGGGCCTGGGACCGGCCGCTGACCGCGTACTACCTGATCCTCGGCGGCTCGCTGCTGATCATCGTGCTGGGTCTGGTGATGGTCTACTCGGCCTCCCAGATCACCGCGCTCCAGATGTCGCTGCCGGGCTCCTACTTCTTCCGCAAGCAACTGCTGGCCGCGGCGATCGGCGGGGCGCTGCTGTTCGCGGCCTCGCGGATGCCGGTCAAACTGCACCGCGCGCTCGCCTATCCCCTCCTCGCCGGGGCCGTCTTCCTGATGGCGCTGGTGCAAGTGCCCGGGATAGGGGTCGCGGTCAACGGCAACCAGAACTGGATCGCGCTCGGCGGCTCCTTCCAGATCCAGCCCAGCGAGTTCGGCAAGCTCGCCCTGGTGCTCTGGGGCGCCGACCTGATGGCCCGCAAACAGGACAAGAAGCTGCTCGCCCAGTGGAAGCACATGCTGGTGCCACTGGTCCCGGTCGCCTTCATGCTGCTCGGCCTGATCATGCTCGGCGGCGACATGGGCACCGCGATCATCCTCTCCGCCATCCTCTTCGGCCTGCTGTGGCTGGCCGGCGCCCCCACCCGGCTCTTCGTCGGGGTGCTCTCGGTCGCCGCGCTGATCGGCGTGCTCCTCATCAAGACCAGCCCCAACCGGATGGCCCGGCTGGAGTGCATCGGCGCCACCGAGCCCGGCCCCGGCGACAGCTGCTGGCAGGCCGTCCACGGCATCTACGCCCTCGCCTCCGGCGGACTCTTCGGTTCCGGTCTCGGGGCCAGTGTGGAAAAATGGGGGCAACTTCCCGAGGCGCACACCGACTTCATCTTCGCCGTCACCGGCGAGGAGCTGGGCCTGGCGGGGACGCTGTCGGTACTCGCTCTCTTCGCCGCTCTAGGCTATGCGGGCATCCGCGTGGCCGGTCGTACGGAGGACCCCTTCGTCAGGTACGCCGCGGGAGGCGTGACCACCTGGATCGTGGCCCAGGCCGTGATCAACATGGGTGCGGTGCTCGGTCTGCTGCCGATCGCCGGTGTCCCGCTCCCGCTGTTCTCCTACGGAGGGTCCGCCCTGCTGCCGACCATGTTCGCCATCGGGCTGCTGATCGCCTTCGCGCGTGACGAGCCCGCTGCGCGGGCGGCGCTTGCCATGCGGCAACCCCGCTTTGGTAGAAAGCGGGCCGGAGGGTCCATGCTTGACCGGGGGCCTCGGAGATGGAACACGATGCGACGGCGTGCCTCGGCGGCGCGTTCGTCCGGAGAGCGGTGAATTTCGGTGCATGTCGTACTCGCCGGTGGGGGGACCGCCGGCCACATCGAGCCCGCGCTCGCCCTCGCGGACGCCCTGCGCAGGCAGGATCCGACCGTGGGGATCACAGCCCTGGGCACGGAGCGCGGCCTTGAGACCCGGCTCGTCCCGGAGCGCGGCTACGAGCTGGCCCTGATCCCGGCGGTGCCGCTGCCGCGCAAGCCCACCCCCGAGCTGATCACCGTCCCGGGCCGGCTGCGCGGCACGATCAAGGCGGCCGAGCAGATCCTGGAGCGCACCAAGGCGGACGTCGTCGTCGGCTTCGGCGGCTATGTGGCGCTGCCGGGCTATCTCGCCGCCAAGCGGCTCGGGGTTCCGATCGTCATCCACGAGGCGAACGCCCGGCCCGGTCTGGCCAACAAGATCGGCTCGCGCTACGCCGCCCGCGTCGCCGTCTCCATGCCCGACAGCAAGCTCCGGGACGCCCGCTACATCGGCATCCCGCTGCGCCGCGCCATCGCCACCCTGGACCGGGCCGCGGCCCGGCCGGAGGCCCGCGCGCTGTTCGGCCTGGACCCCAACCTGCCCACCCTGCTGGTCTCCGGCGGCTCCCAGGGCGCCCGCCGGCTCAACGAGGTGGTCCAGCAGGTCGCTCCGTGGCTCCAGCAGGCCGGAATCCAGATCCTGCACGCGGTCGGCCCGAAGAACGAACTGCCGCAGGTACAGCAGATGCCGGGAATGCCCCCCTACATCCCGGTAAGTTATGTGGACCGGATGGATCTCGCGTACGCCGCGGCCGACATGATGCTCTGCCGCGCGGGCGCGATGACCGTCGCCGAACTCTCCGCCGTCGGGCTCCCGGCCGCCTACGTCCCGCTGCCCATCGGCAACGGCGAACAGCGGCTCAACGCCCAGCCGGTGGTCAAGGCGGGCGGCGGGCTGCTGGTCGACGACGCGGACCTCACCCCGCAGTGGGTGCAGCAGAACGTCCTTCCGGTGCTCGCCGACCCGCACCGGTTGTACGAGATGTCCCGCGCCGCCGGTGAGTTCGGCCGCCGGGACGCCGACGACCTGCTCGTCGGCATGGTGTACGAGGCGATCGCCGCCGGCCGTGCACACCGCTAGGAACCGTATGCCCGGGTAGGCGAAAGGCAGGAAGCGTGGCCGGAACGACGACCGCGGAGCGCGGGGAACGCCAGCAGGAGTCGTCCGGCCCGCCGTCCGGCGGCCGTCGGCCGCGGCTCCGTCTCCCCCTTCGCCTCCGCCTTCGTACGATCATCATTCTCGCCGTCGTGTGCGTCCTGCTCGCCGGTGGCGGGATCTGGGTCCTCTACGGCTCCCCGTGGGCGCGGGTGGAACGGGTCACCGTCTCCGGCACCCGTGAACTGACCCGACAGCAGGTCGAGGAGGCGGCCGACGTCCCCGTCGGGGCGCCGCTGATCTCCGTCGACACCGATGCCATCGAGGCCCGGCTCCGGCGTGAACTTCCGCGTATCGACTCCGTGGACGTGGTCCGCTCCTGGCCGCGCGGCATCGGTCTGAAAGTGACCGAACGCACCCCCGTCCTGCTCATGAGGAGCGGCGGGAAGTTCGTGGAAGTGGACGACGACGGGGTCCGTTTCGCCACCGTGTCCAAGGCGCCCGAGGCGGTCCCCCTGCTCGAAATGACGGTCTCCCGCTCGGGTTCGGCGGCGGCGAGCCTGTGCCGCTTCGACGAGCGCCGGCTCACCCGCGAGGCGGTCCTGGTGGCCGACTCCGTACCCGCCCGGGCCGCCCGCGCCCTGCGGGTCGTCAAGGTCCGTTCCTACGACGACATCTCACTGGAGCTGAGCGGTGGCCGCACGGTCGCCTGGGGGAGCGCGGAGCAGGGGCGCGCGAAGAGCCGTACGCTCTCCGCCCTGATGAAAGCGGCGCCCGGTGCGCGGCACTTCGACGTGAGTGTTCCCACCGCCCCCGCGTCATCAGGGAGTTGACGCACATCCGCGCAGTTCAGCACCCTGGTTGGGCAGCGCTACGGCTGATCACATAGGGTGAAAAGAAAAACGGGAGGTTCGGCGTGTTCGTTGAACGGGCGCCACTTGTCGACTTAGTGTCCTGTTTCGAAGACTTCGGAGAACAGACACACTGGTAACCCTAAACTTCAGGGTTAGGGTTCGGGTCGGCGAAAACGGACCGTCCCATTCGGCATCAGTCACCGCAGCGCGGATGCACCGCGCGACGGCGACACGTAACTCGAGGCGAGAGGCCTTCGACGTGGCAGCACCGCAGAACTACCTCGCAGTCATCAAAGTCATCGGTGTCGGCGGCGGTGGTGTCAATGCCATCAACCGGATGATCGAGGTCGGTCTCAAGGGCGTCGAGTTCATCGCCATCAACACCGACGCGCAGGCGCTGTTGATGAGCGACGCCGACGTCAAACTCGACGTCGGCCGCGAACTCACCCGCGGACTCGGCGCCGGAGCCAACCCGGCCGTCGGCCGCAAGGCCGCCGAGGACCACCGCGAGGAGATCGAGGAGGTCCTCAAGGGGGCCGACATGGTCTTCGTGACGGCCGGTGAGGGCGGCGGCACCGGCACCGGCGGAGCACCCGTCGTGGCCAACATCGCCCGCTCCCTCGGCGCCCTCACCATCGGCGTGGTCACCCGCCCCTTCACCTTCGAGGGCCGGCGCCGCGCCAACCAGGCCGAGGACGGCATCGCCGAACTCCGTGAAGAGGTCGACACCCTCATCGTCATCCCCAACGACCGGCTGCTGTCCATCTCGGACCGCCAGGTCTCCGTCCTCGACGCCTTCAAGTCGGCCGACCAGGTCCTGCTCTCCGGCGTCCAGGGCATCACCGATCTGATCACCACACCGGGCCTCATCAACCTCGACTTCGCCGACGTCAAGTCGGTCATGTCCGAGGCCGGCAGCGCCCTCATGGGCATCGGCTCGGCCCGCGGCGACGACCGCGCGGTGGCCGCCGCCGAGATGGCCATCTCCTCGCCGCTCCTCGAAGCCTCCATCGACGGCGCCCGCGGGGTGCTGCTCTCCATCTCCGGCGGCTCCGACCTCGGCCTCTTCGAGATCAACGAGGCGGCCCAGCTGGTCAGCGAGGCCGCCCACCCCGAGGCCAACATCATCTTCGGCGCCGTCATCGACGACGCCCTCGGCGACGAGGTGCGGGTCACCGTGATCGCCGCCGGCTTCGACGGCGGCCAGCCGCCCTCCAAGCGCGACACCGTCCTCGGCTCGTCCGCCGCCAAGCGCGAGGAGCCCACCCCGGTCCGGTCCGGCGACCACCGCCCGTCCTTCGGCTCGCTCGGCAGCGTCAAGCCCAAGGAGGAGCCGGAGCCCGCGCCGGAGCCGGTGGGCGACCTGCCCTCCAGCTCCCCGGTGCCGCCGTCGCGCAGCTACTCCGACAGCGCGTCCGACGAGATCGAACTGGACGTGCCGGACTTCCTGAAGTGATAGGACAGCGCGAGAGCGTGAGCGGCGCGCACTTCGCCTTCACCGACCGGTGGGGCGGGGTGAGCGCCGCTCCGTATGAGCAGCTCAACCTCGGCGGCGCGGTCGGCGACGACCCCGGCGCCGTCCAGGCCAACCGGGAACTGGCCGCCAAGTCCCTCGGCCGCGACCCCGGCCGGGTGGTCTGGATGAACCAGGTGCACGGCAGCGCGGTCGCCGAGGTCGACGGCCCCTGGGGCGAACGCCCGGTCCCGGAGGTCGACGCGATCGTCACCGCCGGACGGGACCTCACCCTCGCGGTGCTCACCGCCGACTGCGTACCCGTCCTGCTCGCCGACCCGGTCGCCGGGATCACCGCCGCCGTGCACGCCGGACGGCCCGGACTGGTCGCCGGCGTGGTGCCCGCGGCGGTCCGCGCGATGACCGGACGCGGCGCCGTGGCCGAGCGGATCGTCGCCCGCACCGGACCCGCCGTCTGCGGACGCTGCTACGAGGTGCCGCAGCGGATGCGCACCGAGGTGGCCGCCGTCGAACCGGCGGCGTACGCGGTGACGAACCGGGGCACACCGGCGGTCGATGTGGCCGCCGGGGTGCACGCGCAGCTCGCTCGGCTCGGGGTGCGCGACCGGGCGCAGTCCCCGGTGTGCACGCTGGAGTCGCACGACCACTTCTCCTACCGCCGCGACCGGACCACGGGACGCCTCGCGGGCTATGTCTGGCTGGACTGATGGGGCATGACGGACCGTAAGAACGAACTCGCCGCACACCTCGCACGGGTCCAGGAGCGCATCGCCGCCGCGTGCGCCGCCGCCGGACGCGACCCGCGGGAGGTGACCCTGATCGTGGTCACCAAGACCTACCCCGCGAGCGATGTGCGGATTCTCTCCGGACTCGGCGTCCGTGACGTCGCGGAGAACCGGGACCAGGACGCCGCACCCAAGGCCGCGGAATGTTCCGATCTGCCGCTGAATTGGCATTTTGTCGGACAGCTCCAGACCAACAAGGTGCGCTCCGTGGTCGGTTACGCCTCGGTCGTGCAGTCCGTCGACCGCGCCCGGCTGGTGACGGCCCTGTCCAAGGAGGCCGTACGGGCCGGCCGCGAGGTGGGCTGTCTGCTCCAGGTCGCCTTCGACGCGGGGGCCGACGGCCGCGGCGAGCGGGGCGGCGTGGCGCCCGAGGGGATCGAGGAGTTGGCCGACCTGGTCGCCGCGGCCCCGGGGCTGCGGCTCGACGGACTGATGACCGTCGCCCCGCTGACCGGGGAGTACGCGGGGCGGCCGGCGGCGGCGTTCGGGCGGTTGATGGATTTGTCGACTGACCTGCGCCGGGCCCATCCGGCTGCGAACATGGTTTCCGCAGGGATGAGTGCGGACCTTGAGCAGGCCGTGGCGGCCGGGGCGACACATGTGCGCGTCGGTACGGCGGTGCTCGGAGTCCGCCCCGGGCTCGGGTAACGTCGCCAAGAAGTCGGACCACAGTAGAAAATATGGTCAATACCGCCGAAAGGCGGGCGCAACGACCTCGTGGATCGCGGGCACTTGGCAGTCGTCAGTCGATCCACCACAGAGCGGAGGACTCAGAGCATGGCCGGCGCGATGCGCAAGATGGCGGTCTACCTCGGCCTCGTGGAGGACGACGGGTACGACGGCCGGGGCTTCGACCCCGATGACGACTTCGAGCCCGAACTCGACCCCGAGCCCGAGCGGGACCACCGACGGCACGAGCCGTCCCACCAGCCCCACGGAGCACATCAGTCCCAACGGGACGAAGAGGTGCGAATCGTCCAACCCCCCGCCCCCCGCGAGCCGGTGGCCAGGTCCGCCGCGCTGGGTGCGGAATCCGGACGTCCGGCGCGTATCGCGCCCGTGGCATCCATCACACAAGAACGTCAGCCCCTGGAGAAGAACGCACCGGTGATCATGCCCAAGGTCGTGTCGGAACGAGAGCCGTACCGGATCACCACACTCCACCCCCGGACCTACAACGAGGCCCGTACCATCGGGGAACACTTCCGCGAGGGCACTCCGGTGATCATGAATCTGACCGAGATGGACGACACGGACGCGAAGCGACTTGTCGACTTCGCGGCCGGTTTGGTGTTTGGTCTTCACGGCAGTATCGAGCGGGTGACCCAGAAGGTTTTCCTGTTGTCTCCTGCTAACGTCGATGTCACGGCGGAGGACAAGGCCCGCATCGCAGAGGGCGGGTTCTTCAACCAGAGCTGAGACGCACCACCGGAACAGCGGTACACAACAGAGCACGGAACTGGGGAGAGGGAAACACCGATCATGGGCGTGGTCCTTGAGGTCATCTACATCGCGCTGATGGTGTTCCTCATCGTGCTGATCTTCCGGTTGGTCATGGACTACGTCTTCCAGTTCGCCCGCTCATGGCAGCCCGGCAAGGCGATGGTGGTGCTTCTTGAGGCCACCTACACTGTCACCGATCCACCGCTCAAGCTTCTGCGGCGGTTCATTCCGCCGCTGCGTCTCGGGGGCGTGGCGCTCGACCTGTCCTTCTTCGTACTGATGATCATCGTCTACATCCTGATCTGGATCGTGAGCAGGCTGTGAACGATGTGAACTACCGTCTTGCCGATTGCCGACGACTACGTTGAGGTGAAGAGATGCCGTTGACCCCCGAGGACGTGCGGAACAAGCAGTTCACGACCGTCCGCCTCCGAGAAGGCTATGACGAGGACGAGGTCGATGCCTTCCTCGATGAGGTCGAAGCCGAACTGACCCGGCTCTTGCGTGAGAACGAGGATCTGCGCGCCAAACTGGCCGCGGCCACCCGAGCCGCCGCGCAGAACCAGCAGAACATGCGCAAGCCCCCGGAGCCGCAGGACCAGCAGGGCGGCCACCCGCAGCAGGGCGGTCACCCCCAGCAGGGTGGTCACCCCCAGCAGGGTGGAATGCCTCAGCAGGGCGGCCACCCGCAGCAGGGCGGGATGCCTCAGCAGGGGATGCGCGGTCCGGGCGCTCCGGTACCCGCCGGCATATCGGGCCCGCCGCAGCAGCAGATGGGTGGCCCCATGGGTGGCCCGCCCCAGCTGCCGAGCGGTGCCCCGCAGCTTCCCGCCGGTCCCGGCGGACAGGGCCCCGGACCGCAGGGTCCCGGGCCGATGGGCCAGGGCCCGATGGGTCAGGGTCCGATGCAGGGCCAGATGCAAGGCCAGATGCAGGGACAGATGCAGGGCCAGATGGGTCCCGGCGGCCCCATGGGCGGTCCGATGGGCGGCCCCGGCATGCCCGGTCAGGGCCCCGGTGGCGACAGCGCCGCCCGGGTGCTGTCGCTGGCCCAGCAGACCGCCGACCAGGCGATCGCGGAGGCCCGTTCCGAGGCCAACAAGATCGTGGGCGAGGCCCGTTCGCGTGCCGAGGGCCTGGAGCGGGACGCCCGTGCCAAGGCCGACGCCCTGGAGCGGGATGCGCAGGAGAAGCACCGTGTCGCGATGGGCTCCCTGGAGTCCGCCCGTGCCACGCTGGAGCGCAAGGTCGAGGATCTGCGCGGCTTCGAGCGCGAGTACCGCACGCGTCTGAAGTCCTACCTGGAGTCCCAGCTGCGCCAGTTGGAGACCCAGGCCGACGACTCCCTCGCCCCGCCGCGGACCCCGGCGACGGCCTCCCTCCCGCCGTCCCCGGCGCCTTCGATGGCCCCGGCCGGCGCGAGCGCCCCGTCGTACGGCGGTCAGCAGGCGATGGGCGGTGCGCCGAGCCCGGCCGCCCCGTCCTACGGCGGCCAGCAGCAGATGTCCCCGGCGATGACCCAGCCGATGGCGCCGGTGCGCCCGCAGGGCGGTCCGTCCCCCATGGGCCAGGCCCCCTCGCCGATGCGCGGCTTCCTCATCGACGAGGACGACAACTGACGCGGCCACCGCGGCGCAGGCCGTAGACCGTCGGCAGAGCGGTAAAAGGGGCGGGGCTCCGGAGAACATCCGGAGCCCCGCCCCTTTTACGCGGGTTGAGGACCCTACACCTTCCGCAGCCGGAACGTGAGGGACAGCCCCTCGTCGGAGAACGGCTCGCCGAAGCCGGAGTCGCCCTCGCCCTCGCCCTGCGCGAAGTCGGTCGCGAGCACCTCGTCGGCGATCAGCCCGGCGTGCGCGCTGAGCGCGGCGATCGTCGCCGGCTCGGTCGCCACCCACCGCAGCGCGATCCGGTCGGCGACATCGAGCCCGCTGTTCTTACGGGCCTCCTGGATCAGCCGGATCGCGTCCCGGGCGAGCCCGGCGAGCCGGAGTTCCTCGGTGATCTCCAGATCCAGCGCCACCGTCGCGCCCGCGTCGGACGCCACCGACCAGCCCTCGCGGGGGGTCTCGGTGATGATGACCTCGTCCGGGGCGAGGGCGATGGTCTCGCCGTCGACCCGCACCGTGGCCGTCCCCTCCCGCAGGGCGAGCGACAGCGCGGCGGCGTCGGTGTCGGCGACGGCCTTCGCGACCTCCTGGACCCGCTTGCCGAACCGCTTGCCGAGGGCACGGAAGTTGGCCTTGGCGGTGGTGTCCACCAGGCTGCCGCCCACCTCGGACAGCGAGGCCAGCGACTCCACGTTCAGCTCCTCCGTGATCTGCATGTGCAGCTCACGGTCGAGCGTGTCGAAGCCCGACGCGGCGATCAGCGCGCGCCGGAGCGGCTGGCGCGTCTTCACACCGGACTCCGCGCGGGTGGCCCGTCCCAGCTCCACCAGGCGGCGCACCAGCATCATCTGCCGCGACAGCTCCGGGTCGATGGCGCTCAGCTCCGCCTCCGGCCAGGAGGTGAGGTGCACCGACTCCGCGGCGTCCGGCGTCACCGGTACCACCAGGTCCTGCCAGACCCGCTCGGTGATGAACGGGGTCAGCGGTGCCATCAGCCGGGTGACCGTCTCGACCACCTCGTGCAGGGTGCGCAGCGCGGCCTTGTCGCCCTGCCAGAAACGGCGCCGGGAGCGGCGTACGTACCAGTTCGACAGATCGTCCACGAACGCCGAGAGGAGCTTGCCGGCGCGCTGGGTGTCGTACGCCTCCAGGGCGTGGGTCACCTGGTCGGTCAGCGCGTGGAGTTCGGACAGCAGCCAGCGGTCGATGAGCGGGCGGTCGGCCGGGGCGGGATCGGCCGCGGAGGGCGCCCAGCCCGAGGTGCGCGCGTACAGCGCCTGGAAGGCGACCGTGTTCCAGTAGGTGAGGAGGGTCTTGCGGACCACTTCCTGGATGGTGCCGTGGCCGACGCGGCGGGCCGCCCACGGGGAGCCGCCGGCCGCCATGAACCAGCGGACCGCGTCGGCGCCGTGCCGGTCCATCAGCGGGATCGGCTGGAGGATGTTGCCCAGGTGCTTGGACATCTTGCGGCCGTCCTCGGCGAGGATGTGGCCGAGACAGACGACGTTTTCGTACGACGACCTGTCGAAGACCAGGGTGCCGATCGCCATCAGTGTGTAGAACCAGCCGCGGGTCTGGTCGATCGCCTCGGAGATGAACTGCGCCGGGTAGCGGCTCTCGAACAGCTCCTTGTTCTTGTACGGGTAGCCCCACTGCGCGAACGGCATCGAGCCGGAGTCGTACCAGGCGTCGATGACCTCGGGTACCCGCGTGGCCGTCTTGGCGCACTGCGGACAGGCGAAGGTGACCGCGTCGATGAACGGGCGGTGCGGGTCGAGGTCCGACTGGTCGGTGCCGGTCAGCTCGGTCAGTTCGGCGCGGGAACCGGCGACCGTGAGGTGGTCGTCCTCGCAGCGCCAGATCGGCAGCGGGGTGCCCCAGTAGCGGTTGCGGGACAGGGCCCAGTCGATGTTGTTGCTCAGCCAGTCGCCGTAGCGGCCGTTCTTGACCGTGTCCGGGAACCAGTTCGTCCGCTCGTTCTCCGCGAGGAGGCGGTCCTTGACGGCGGTCGTCCGGATGTACCAGGACGGCTGGGCGTAGTAGAGCAGCGCGGTGTGGCAGCGCCAGCAGTGCGGATAGCTGTGCTCGTACGGGACGTGGCGGAAGAGCAGTCCGCGCGCGCCGAGGTCCGCGGTGAGCTGCTCGTCGGCCTTCTTGAAGAAGACGCCGCCGACCAGGGGGACGTCCTCCTCGAAGGTGCCGTCCGGGCGGACCGGGTTGACCACCGGCATGCCGTAGGAGCGGCACACCCTCAGGTCGTCCTCACCGAAGGCGGGGGACTGGTGGACCAGACCGGTGCCGTCCTCGGTGGTGACGTAGTCGGCGTTGACCACGAAGTGGGCCTCGGTGCCCTCGGGGAACTCGATCAGCTCGAAGGGGCGCCGGTACGTCCAGCGCTCCATCTCGGCGCCGGTGAAGCGCTGCCCGGTCGTCTCCCAGCCCTCGCCGAGCGCCTTCTCGACCAGCGGTTCGGCGACGACCAGCCGCTCCTCACCGTCGGTGGCGACGACGTAGGTCACCTCGGGGTGGGCGGCGACGGCCGTGTTGGAGACCAGGGTCCACGGAGTGGTGGTCCAGATCAGCAGCGCGGCCTCGCCGGCCAGCGGGCCGGAGGTCAGCGGGAGGCGGACGTAGACGGAGGGGTCCACGACCGTCTCGTAGCCCTGGGCCAGCTCGTGATCGGAGAGGCCGGTGCCGCAGCGCGGGCACCAGGGGGCGACCCGGTGGTCCTGGACCAGCAGCCCCTTGTCGAAGATCTGCTTCAGCGACCACCACACGGAGTCGATGTACTCCGGCTCCATGGTCACGTACGCCTCGTCCAGGTCGACCCAGTAGCCCATGCGGGTCGTCAGCTCGGCGAAGGCGTCGGTGTGGCGCAGCACGGACTCGCGGCAGCGGGCGTTGAACTCGGCGATGCCGTACGCCTCGATGTCCTTCTTGCCGGAGAACCCCAGCTCCTTCTCGACGGCCAGCTCCACCGGCAGACCGTGGCAGTCCCAGCCGGCCTTGCGGGCCACGTGGTAGCCGCGCATGGTGCGGAAGCGGGGGAAGACGTCCTTGAAGACGCGTGCCTCGATGTGGTGCGCGCCGGGCATGCCGTTGGCGGTGGGCGGGCCCTCGTAGAAGACCCACTCGGGGCGGCCCTCGGACCGCTCCAGGCTCTTGGCGAAGATCTTCTGCTCGCGCCAGAAGTCGAGCACGGCGTGCTCCAGGGCGGGCAGGTCCACCTGGGCGGGTACCGGGCGGTACGTCGGCGCTGTCATCTGCGGGGTTCCTCCAACGGACTGGTGCCTTCCGTCGGAGGGACGAGAGCCGGACCGTCCGTCTGTCTGCCGGACCTGTCCTCGCGCCGCTGCGGCGCGCTCCCGCGGTACCACCCTCCTTGACCCTCCGGTGCGCGCTCACGCTCCGGGGAGCCCCCTCATTGGGGTCGCGGCCGGGTCTACTCGCCACAGCCACCGCGCCCGCTCCGGGCGCCTGCTCCGGCTTTCTTCCGGCGGCTCCGGGGTGATCTTCACGTCGCGCTCGCCCCCGGGCTCCCACCGTCCCCGGGTCGCTCTGGGCTGCGTACGCCGCTACTCGTCCCCATCCACGCCTTTCGCTCCGCCCAGTGTACGGCGCCCCACGGACCGGGGACGACCGGATTCCGCGGGGGCGGTGGGCCGCGGTGACGTGACCCGAATGGAGCGTTATGCAGATATTTGTATGACTGCGTCCCGTGCGGCGGGTTCACCCTTCGGGGAGCTGGGCACAACGGATGCAGGTCGCTCGCGCGGGGGTCGTGGGGCGGGCCGGCGGGGCGGCGTGCCCCGTTGCCGCGCGGCTCAAGTCGATTTATCGTCCCAGCACGATTCGCGTGCAAGATCACAGTATGTGAAGGGGCCGCGGCCATGGTGGCGAAGAAGACCTCATCAGGGAAGCAGGCTGCTGCCAGGAAAGCCCCGGCCAAGAAGGCCCCGGCTCGGAAGGCGCCCGCGAAGGCGACGGCTGCGGCGAGGGCGACGGCTGCGGCCGAGCCCGAGGCCCCTGTGAAGGAGACGGCGGCTGCGAAGAGGGCAGGGCCTGGAAAGAAGACAGCGGCGGCCAAGAAGGTTCCGGCGGCCGAGAAGGCGACGACTGCCAAGAAAGCCCCCACGGGCAAGAAGGCGGCTGCCGAGAAGGCCCCGGCGGTGAAAGCGGTCAAGGGTGCGAAGACGGCCAAGGCCGTGAAAAAGACGGTCGCCAAGAAGGCGGTCGCTGAGAAGACTGCGACCAAGAAGGCGGCGACCCGAAGGCCGGCGGCCAAGAAGTCGGCGGCCGAGAAACCGGTCAGCAAGAGGTCGGTCAGCAAGAAGGCGGCGGCCAAGAAGGCGGCCGTCGAGAAAGCCCCCGGCGCCGAGGCCGGGCACAGGAGCACGGTCAAGAGGGTGGGTGCGGCTGAGGCCGCGGAGCAGACGGGAGCCATGAAGGTGGTTGCTAAGAAGACTCCTGGTACCGCCACGGCGGCCAAGACCGCCGTACCCAAGGCGCGGCCCGCCGCCGAGCCGGGTGAGCTGGCGGTACGGCCGGGCGAGGATCCCTGGACGGAGGAGGAGGTCACCGAGGCCCGGACCGAGCTGATCACCGAGGCGGAGCGGCTGCGGACCGAGATCACCGCGACCGAGCAGTCGCTGGTCGGTCTGATGCGGGACTCCGGCGACGGCGCGGGCGACGACCAGGCCGACACCGGCACCAAGAACGTCACGCGGGAGCACGAGCTGGCGCTCGCCGCCAACGCGCGCGAGATGCTCCTCCAGACCGAACGCGCCCTCCAGCGCCTGGACGCCGGCACCTACGGGCTCTGCGAGAACTGCGGCAACCCCATCGGCAAGGCCCGGATGCAGGCGTTCCCGCGCGCCACCCTGTGCGTGGAGTGCAAGCAGAAGCAGGAACGCCGGTACTGATCGCCCCGGTGGCCCTCCTGAGCATGGGGTACGTCGGAGGTGTGCCGTACCCTCGTGCTCAGCAGGCACCTAGGTTGAGGGACTCACGTGGCAGAGGCGGAGCGCATCATCGGTACGCCGGACACCCCGGACGCGGCACGGGCCGGGCAGGAACGGCCCGAGGCCGACGAGTCCGCGGCCGAGGGCGAGGTCGGTCGGCGTGCCGAGGCCGAGCAGCCGGCCGACGGCGGTGACGCGGCCCCGCGGCCCCGCGGCAAGCGGCGGATCGCCGTGCTCTTCGCCATCGCCGGTTTCGCGTACGCCCTCGACCTGATCACCAAGATCATCGTGGTGGAGAAGCTGGAGCACCAGCCGGCGATCCCGGTCCTCGGGGAGTGGCTCCAGTTCGACGCGCTCCGCAACCCCGGCGCGGCCTTCGGCGTCGGCCAGGCGTTCACGATCATCTTCACGGTGATCGCGTCGGCCGTGATCGTCGTCATCGCCCGGCTCGCCCGCAAGCTCTACAGCCTGCCCTGGGCGATCGCCCTCGGTCTGCTGCTGGGCGGCGCGCTCGGCAACCTCACCGACCGGATCTTCCGGTCGCCCGGCTTCCTGGAGGGCGCGGTCGTGGACTTCATCGCGCCCAAGCACTTCGCCGTGTTCAATCTCGCCGACTCCGCGATCGTCTGCGGCGGCATCCTGATCGTGCTGCTCTCCTTCCGCGGCCTGGACCCGGACGGCACGGTCCACAAGGACTGACGGAACGGTCCGCCGACCCCGAGGGCCCGTTTCACCAGCGCCGACGCCCGCTGGTACGGCGGTGTCTCACCCGTCCGGCATACTCGACGGGTGAGTACGCTTCCCGAGATCCGCACCCTGCCCGTGCCCGACGGTCTGGAGGGCGAGCGCGTCGACGCCGCCATCTCCCGTATGTTCGGCTTCTCCCGCACCAAGGCCGCCGAGCTGGCCGCGGCGGGGAAGGTCATGGTCGACGGCTCGGTGGTCGGCAAGTCCGAGCGGGTGCACGGCGGGGCCTGGCTGGAGGTCGAGATGCCGCAGGCGCCCGCGCCGGTGCGGGTGGTGGCCGAGCCGGTCGAGGGCATGGAGATCGTCCATGACGACGACGATGTCGTGGTCGTCGTGAAGCCCGTCGGGGTCGCCGCCCATCCGAGCCCGGGGTGGAGCGGACCGACCGTGATCGGCGGACTCGCCGCCGCCGGGTACCGGATCTCGACGTCCGGGGCCGCCGAGCGGCAGGGCATCGTGCACCGGCTCGACGTGGGCACCTCGGGGCTGATGGTGGTCGCCAAGTCCGAGCGGGCGTACACCTCGCTGAAGCGCCAGTTCAAGGAGCGCACGGTCGACAAGCGCTACCACACCCTGGTGCAGGGCCACCCGGATCCCACGAGCGGCACGATCGACGCCCCCATCGGCCGCCACCCCCAGCACGACTACAAATGGGCGGTCACCGCCGAGGGCAAGCCGTCCGTCACCCACTACGACCTCATCGAGGCGTTCCGCGCGGCCTCCCTGCTGGATGTGAAGCTGGAGACCGGCCGCACCCACCAGATCCGGGTCCACATGGCCGCCCACCGCCACCCCTGCGTCGGCGACCTCACCTACGGCGCCGACCCGACGCTGGCCAAGCGGCTGGGGCTGACCCGCCAGTGGCTGCACGCCGTACGGCTCGGCTTCGAGCACCCCGGCGACGGACAGTGGGCGGAGTTCTCCTGCGACTACCCCGACGACCTGCGGCAGGCCCTGGACAAGGTCCGCGAGGAGACCTACGGATGACTGTGAGGATTGCTGATGGCACCGCTCGGCGGTCTGACCCACCGAATGACTGACGCCTCGGCTGTCCATTTCTGGAATCGTCGGCCGGCTGG
>NZ_JBIVUE010000018.1:0-173935 GCF_044757045.1 Streptomyces sp. NPDC091377
TCGTTGGCGCCCTTCACATAGGCCGCGTGGTGCTTGTCGTGGTGCAGCTCGATGATCTCGGGGCTGATCACGGGGGCCAGCGCGGAGTAGTCGTACGGCAGTTCAGGCAGCGTGTAGACGGGCATGCGGTCCCCTCCGACCTCTTATTGCACAAGCCTTGCAACTGCACGCTAGCAGCAGGAGAGCGGTCGCGCCGGTGCGGGGCGCGCGAAAAAGCCCCCGCACCCGGGTGGTCCCGGGTGCGGGGGCCCGTCGGGGCCGGGCGGGTCAGCCCTTCGCCCGCCTGCGCTGCCGGGCGTAGCCGACGGCCGCGAGGAACAGCGTCATACCGCCGGTCGAGTACAACTGGACCCGGGTGTCCGGCTCCCGGGCCATCAGCACGAACACCGTCGCCATCCCTGCCAGCGCCACCCACGTCAGCGCCGGGAACGCCCACATCCGGACCACGATCCGCTCCGGGGCCTCCCGCTCCAGCCGGCGCCGCAGCCGTAGCTGCGCGACCGCGATGAAGATCCAGACGACCAGGATCACCGCGCCGATCATGTTCAGCAGCCAGGAGAAGACGTCGTCCGGCCGCCAGTAGCTCAGCAGCACACACCCGAACCCGAACACCGAGGACGCCGCCACCGCGATCCGCGGCACCCCGCCCGACACCCGCCCCAGCGCCTTCGGCCCCTGCCCGCGCCCCACCAGCGAGTAGGCGATCCGGGAGGCGCCGTAGATGTTGGCGTTCATCGCGCTCAGCAGCGCGACCAGCACCACCACGTTCATCAGCTGACCCGCCCCCGGGATCCCGAGGTGGTCGAGGGTGGCGACGTACGGGCCCTTCTCCACGACGTCCGGCGAGTCCCACGGGACGAGGGTGACGACCACGGCCATCGAGCCGATGTAGAAGAGCGCGATCCGCCACATGGCGGTGCGTACCGCGCTCGCCACCCCGCGCACCGGGTTCTCCGACTCGGCCGCCGCGATGGTGACCGTCTCCAGACCGCCGTAGGCGAAGATCGACGCCAGCAGACCGATCACCAGCCCCTCGGCGCCGCCCGGCAGGAAGTCGCTCAGATTGCTCGCCCCCGGCGCGTCCGTGCCCGGCAGCACCCCGGCGATCGCCAGCACGCCGAGCACCAGGAACAGCACGATCGCCCCGACCTTCAGCGCGGCGAACCAGAACTCGAACTCGCCGAAGTTGCGGACGGCCGCCAGGTTCACGGCGCAGAACACCACCATGAACAGCGCGACCCACGCCCACTCCGGGGTGCCCGGCAGCCACCCCGAGACGATCTTCGCCGCGCCGATGCCCTCCAGGCCCACCGCCGTGCACAGCAGCACCCAGAACGCCCAGCCGGCCGTGAATCCCGCCCAGGGGCCGATCGCCCGCTCGGCGTGCGCGGAGAACGAGCCGGACGACGGATACGCCGCCGACATCTCGCCCAGCATCCGCATGACCAGCATCACCAGCAGCCCGGAGAGGGTGTAGGCGACGACGATCGAGGGACCGGCGGCGGCGATGCCCGCCCCGGAGCCTACGAACAGCCCGGCGCCGATGACTCCGCCCAGGGCGATCATCGACAGATGGCGCTGTTTCAGCCCGTGGGTGAGGGCGGCGTCCGAAGACGCCTCGGCGGGGGGAGCGGCCTCGGCGGAGCCGGGGCGCAGGGGGGAGCGCGACATGGTCGGGGCGTCCTTGGTCGGGGCCGTGGGGAGAGAACTCAGGGTAACCCCGGCCCGCCCGGCTCGATCTTGGAGGAATCCAACAGCGACCCGTCGGTCCAGCTCATGTGACCGAGCAGCCCTCACCTCAGTGACCGGCATCACGTCAACCCGGGTGTATCGCGCACCCTTTGTCCGAAGCCCACCAATCGTTCACCGCCCCCTTTGTCGACGGCTGACGGTGATCGGCCGGTGGGCGCTGGGATAGCGTCGCGCTGTCCCGACCTGCCCTCACTCCCGCGGAGTCCCCATGAGCACCGCCGCCACCAGCGCCCGTCCGGGCCTGGTCCTCGCCGATCTGCTGCCCGCCTCACGCGTCCGCGACGTCGCCCTCGTGGCCGGCGGCGCCGTGCTCACCGGTATCGCCGCCCAGATCGCGGTCCCGGTCCCCGGCTCCCCGGTCCCCGTCACCGGGCAGACCTTCGCCGCGCTGCTCGTCGGCACCGCCCTGGGCGCGGGCCGCGGCTTCCTCTCGCTGGCGCTGTACGCGCTGGTCGGCATGGCGGGCGTGCCGTGGTTCGCGGAGGGCGGCAGCGGAGTCGCCGCCCCGTCCTTCGGCTACGTCCTCGGCATGCTCCTCGCCGCCACCGTCGTGGGCGCCCTGGCCCGCCGCGGCGCCGACCGCTCCGCCCCGCGGATGGCCGGCACGATGCTGATCGGCTCGGCGATCATCTACGCCGTCGGCGTCCCGTACCTGGCCCTGGCCGCCGACCTCTCCCTCACCGCCGCCGTCGCCGCCGGCCTCACCCCCTTCCTCCTGGGCGACGCCCTCAAGGCAGCCCTGGCCATGGGAGCCCTCCCCACAGCCTGGAAACTCACCAAGACCCCCTGACCCCCCGTCTTGGGGGCGCGGGGAACCGCGCACGACCAGTGACACCCACCCGCACCTTTCAACCCCGTCAGGGCAACCGCCTGTCTTGGGGGCGCGGGGAACCGCGCACGACAGGCTTCACCCCCCCACACCTTTCCACCCCGTCAGGGCAACCGCCTGTTTCTAGGGGCGCGGGGAACTGCGCGACAAGCCACACCCCCCCGCACTCTCCCCGCACCCCCCGGCACACCCCGCACCCCCAACCGCCATCACCCACCCCCCGCCCGAGAGGCCCGCCGCACAACCTCCCGCCCCACCGCAACCCCCACCACACCCGCGGCAACCAGCAACGACAACAACACCGTCGTACGCCCGTCATGCTCCGTGTCCGTCAACATGTACCCCAGCACGAACACGATCAGCCCCGCCGCCGCCCACGTCAGATACGGATACAGCCACATCCGCACGACCAGCTTCTCCGGCGCCTCCCGCTCGATGATCCTCCGCATCCGCAATTGCGAGAAACAGATCACCAACCACACGAACAGGGCCACGGCCCCGGACGAGTTGACCAGGAACAGGAAGACCGAGTCCGGGAACTTGTAGTTGAAGAACACCGCGACGAACCCGAAGACCACCGACACGAGGATCGCCGTACGCGGCACCCCCCGCCCCGTCGTCCGCGCGAACCCCCGCGGCGCGTCCCCCCGCTCCCCGAGCGAGAAGGCCATCCGCGAGGCCGTGTAGAGCCCGGAGTTCAGACAGGACAGCACGGATGTCAGCACGATGAAGTTCATGATCTGCCCGGCGTGCGCGATCCCGAGGGAGTCGAGCGCGGCGACGTACGAGCCGTCCTCCCGGATCGCGGAGGAATCCCACGGCAGCAGCGCGACGACGACGAAGATGGACCCCAGATAGAACACACCGATTCGCCAGATGATGCTGTTGGTCGACTTCGTGACCGCCCGCTGCGGATCCTCCGACTCCCCGGCGGCCAGCGTGGCGATCTCACTGCCCATGAACGAGAAGACCACCAGCAGCACACCGGTGAGGATCGCCCCGGGCCCGTTCGGCAGGAACCCTCCGTGCTCGGTCAGGTTCGCCAGCCCGGCCTGTGAGCTGTCGGCGCCGGGCAGCAGCCCGAACACGGCCAGCCCGCCGATCACGATGAACGCCCCGATGGCGACCACCTTGATCCCGGCGAACCAGAACTCGAACTCGCCGTAGGAGCCGACGGAGACCAGGTTCGTCCCGGTCAGTACGACCATCACGATCAGCGCCCAGGCCCACTGCGGCACGGCCGGGATCCAGCCCTCCAGGATCGCCGCACCGGCCGTGGCCTCGACGGCGAGCACGACAACCCAGAAGAACCAGTACAGCCAGCCGATGGAGAACCCGGCCCACCGCCCCAGCGCCCGGTCGGCGTGCGCGGAGAACGACCCGGAGGTCGGGTTGGCGGCCGACATCTCGCCGAGCATCCTCATCACCAGCACCACGAGCGTGCCGACGAGGGCGTACGAGAGCAGGATGCCGGGACCGGCGGTGGCGATACCGGTGCTGGAGCCCACGAAGAGCCCGGCACCGATGACCCCGCCGATGGCGATCATCGACAGATGGCGGTTCTTGAGGCCCGCCTGGAGGCCGCCACCCGGCTCGGTGGGACTTCCGGGACCTCCGGGACCTTCAGGGCCGGGGCCGGATTTCGGCAGCGTCGGCTGGGACGTCATGGGGGGAAGCCCTTCGCGTCGTCGGGTGGGTACCAGTGGATGTCAGCGGATGCCGTGGAGAGGGGGGAACGGTGGGGGACATCCGGTGAATCGGAGGGAACGATAAACGAGAACCTTCAAATCCAGACCGCCGCTTGAGCTTCTCCAGAGGTTCGTAATCCATAGGGGTGTCCTGTCGCCGGTCCACCCAGCGCTGCCACGCGTACCCCGGCATGTCACACTCATCCCATGCGCGTGTATCTCGGCTCCGACCATGCCGGTTTTGAACTGAAGAACCACCTCGTCGAGTGGCTCACGTCGGCGGGCCACGAGCCCGTGGACTGCGGCCCGCACCTCTTCGACGCCCAGGACGACTACCCGCCCTTCTGCCTGCGCGCCGCGGAGCGCACCGCCGCCGACCCCGACGCCCTCGGTATCGTCATCGGCGGCTCGGGCAACGGCGAGCAGATCGCCGCGAACAAGGTCAAGGGGGTGCGCGCGGCCCTCGCCTGGAGCGAGGAGACGGCGTCGCTGGGCCGCCGGCACAACAACGCCAACGTCGTCGCCGTCGGCGCCCGCATGCACACGCAGGACGAGGCGACCCGGTTCGTGGAGACCTTCCTCAGCACCCCGTTCTCGGGCGACGAGCGGCACCTCCGCCGCATCGACATGCTGAGCGCCTACGAGACGACCGGCGACCTCCCGCCGATCCCGGCGCACCACCCGCAGGACTGACCCGGCCACCCCAGGACCGACCCCGCCACCCTAGGACCGGACCCGGTACAGAAGGAGACCGAGCGTGCCGGAAGGGCACACGATCCACCGGCTCGCCCAGGACTACTCCCGGCAGTTCGCCGGCCGCGAGGCCCGCGTCAGCAGCCCGCAGGGCAAGTTCAGTGACGCCACGGCCCTGCTCGACGGGGCCCGGCTGCGCACCGCCGACGCCCACGGCAAGCACCTCTTCCTGGGCTTCCGGGACGCCGACTGGGTCCATATCCACCTCGGCCTCTTCGGCAAGGTCGCCTTCGGCGCCGCCCCCGCGCCCCCGCCCACCGACACCGTCCGGCTGCGCCTGCGCAACGACACCGCGTACGTCGACCTCGTCGGCCCCACCACCTGCGCCCTGATCACGGCCCCCGAGAAGCAGGCCGTCCACGCCCGCCTGGGCCCCGACCCGCTGCGCGCGGACGCCGACCCGGGCGCCGCGTACCGGCGGGTCTCCCGCAGCCGTACGACGATCGCGGCCCTGCTGATGGACCAGAAGGTCATCGCGGGCGTCGGCAACGTCTACCGCGCGGAGGTCCTCTTCCGGCACGGCGTCGACCCCTACCGCGCGGGCCGCGACATCACCCCCGCCCTGTGGGACGCCCTCTGGACGGACCTGGTCGCCCTGATGCGCGAGGGCGTCAGGAACAACCGCATCGACACGGTCCGCCCCGAACACACCCCCGAGGCGATGGGCCGCCCCCCGCGCGTGGACGACCACGGCGGCGAGGTCTACGTCTACCGCCGGGCCCACCTGCCCTGCCATCTGTGCGGCGGCGAGATCCGTACCGCCGATCTCGCCGCCCGCAACCTCTTCTGGTGCCCCACCTGCCAGAAACCCTGACCGGCCGCTACCGGCACACCGGTAGCAGCGGTACCGGTACCGGTACCGGAGCCGGTTCTAGAACCCGTGCGGCAGCCACGGTGCCAGGCCGCCCGGACCGAAGCCCACCGACGCCTCGGCCAGCGCCCCGCCCCGCAGTTCACGGACCCGCCCGGCCCCCGCGAGCGAGGCCAGCGTCACCCCGCCCAGATACGCCGCGCCCAACTCCCGCACGGACAGCGCGAGATCGGCCGGTTCGGTCGTACGTTCGCAGGTGGCGCCCTTGGTGTCGCCGCTCAGCCGCCAGCGCCCCGTGTTCCAGGGGCAGAAGGCGTCCTCGACGTCCAGCACCACATCCACCGGCCCCTGGTACGTCCGCGCCGCCAGCGCCTGACCGACATCCACCAGCCGCACATGCAGCGCATCCCGTTCGCGCGGCTTCAACCGCCGTACGTCCGACACCAGGTGCAGCAGCGGATCGTCCACCGGCCGCTGGTGCGCGATCAGCCGGGACGTCAGGTCGATGTCGAACAGGAACCGCCACAGCGCCGCGTACGCCGCCGGGTCCAGCGCCTCCACATCACGCGCGATGACGGTGCCGTCGGCCACCGCGTGCTCCCACTTCGGCTTCACATGGAACCGCGTGTACCCGACGATCTCGCCGTCCCGCTCCGCGACCACGCACTGGAGCGGCGAGGCGCCCTCGCGCTCGCTCTCCGGGTCGAGCACCCCGAGCCGGTCCCAGCCGGGCAGCCGCTCCACCATGCCCGCCCGCAGCGGCACCCGGCGCGCGTACAGCGCCTCGCACCGCGCCAGCACCTCGCCCGGCGCCGCATAGCGCAGCCGTACGTCGTCCGTGCCCGGCGGCACCGCCAGCCGCACCCGCCGGGTGTCGGCCTCCAGATTCAGCTGCCGGGTGCCGATGCCGTACCCGAACCGCCCGTAGATCTCCGGCTCGGAGGCCGTCAGCACGGCCAGCGGCCAGCCCCAGGACCGCACGTCCGCCAACTGCCGGGCCATCATCCCCGTGAGCACCCCGCGCCGCCGGTGGGTCGCGGCCACACTCACCATGGTCACCCCGGCCGCCGGGACCGACGTACCGCCCGGTACGGTCAGCCGGAAGCTGAACGCCCCCGCCGTGCCCACGCACTCCTCGCCGTCCCACGCCCCGAGGGAACGATCCGCCTCGGTCAGCGCCCTCCACAGCTCCCGCTCCTCGGCGGCCTCCGGCACCCCGCCGAAGGCCCGGAGCAGCACGTCGTACCAGCTGTCCCATGCGTCCGGGTCCAGCACCCGAAGCCGTGCCGCACCCGCCGGGCCGTTCACCGAACCTGTCGCATCAGTCGCCATGAACCCATGCCTACCAGGGCATTGCCGGACGAGCGAGGGAATTTCCGCCGGGGGGCGGCGCGAGCGCCTCCCGTGAAGTTCACTGTGAAGTCGAGCCTCGGACGGGGGACAAGTGGGACCTCCCGTGCCAGGCGGCCGGTCCGATGGATAGGGTCCCGAACTAATGGCAGCAGGACGAGAGCGGCGCGCGGCGGCCGAGACGTTCCCGGCCCGGTTGAAGAAGCAATGGCACCGGGCCCGCGTCGGCGTGCGCAGAAGCGCCGTGGACTACTTCCGCGGCGACGGCTCCGACTGGATCGCGCTCGTCGGTCTGCTGCTGACCATTCCCGTGATCACCGCGATGACACTCGCCAACCCGGTCTGGTTCTCCCCGGCCGCGCTGGTGCTGCCGATCGTCGCGGGCGGACTGCTGCTGCGCCCGGCGAGCCTGCTCGGCCTGTACGCGGGCGCGGCCACCGCGCTGATCATCGAGTCGATCCAGCTCGGCCCGTACACCGAGGGACCCGCCCGGGTCACCCCGGGTGTCGTGCTGGTGGTCGCGGCCTGCGGGTTCTTCGGGCTGCTGATCGCCCAGTTCCGCAGCCGGGTCGGCGTGCCCTGGCGGCGCGGCGGCACCATGCTCTTCGACCTGCGCGAACGGATCCGCACCCAGAGCCGGCTGCCCAAGCTGCCCGCGGGCTGGCACCGCGAGATGGCGCTGCGCCCGGCCGGCGGCCAGTCCTTCTCCGGCGACTTCGTCGTCGCGGCCCGCACCAACGGGGGCCGCACCCTGGAGGCCGTGCTCACCGATGTCTCCGGCAAGGGCATGGACGCCGGTTCGCGCGCCCTGCTGCTGTCCGGGGCCTTCGGCGGACTGCTCGGCTCCCTGCCCCCGCACGCCTTCCTCCCCGCCGCCAACGGCTACCTCCTGCGCCAGGACTGGGACGAGGGCTTCGCCACCTCCATCCATCTCGTCCTCGATCTGGACTCGGGGGACTACGAGCTGTACTCCGCGGGCCATCCGCCGGGCCTCCAGCTCAGCGCGGGGAGCGGACGCTGGGAGGAGAAGGCGGCCGAGGGACCGCTGCTCGGTGTGTACGAAGGCGCGCAGTTCGACCCCGTGAAGGGCTCGCTGCGGCCCGGTGACGTGTTGATGCTGTTCACGGACGGTCTGGTGGAGACGGCCGAGCGGGACATCGTGGAGGGCATCGACCGCCTCACCGGCGAGGCCGACCGCTATGTGGCGGGCGGCTTCCACGGCGCCGCCTGGCACCTCATCGAGGCCGTCGCCAAGGACGTCAACGACGACCGCGCCCTGCTCCTGATCTGCCGCGAGGGCAGCATCCCGACCGTCCCGCACTCTCCCGCCGCCTGACCGCGCCGGGGCTGGGACACTGGGCGGATGACTCCCGCCGCCGCTCCCCAGCTCACCCCGGCCCAGGTCGAGGCGCTCGCCCTGGCCGCCCACGCCGGGCAGACCGACAAGGCGGGGCGGCCCTACGCCGAGCACCTCCGGGCGGTCGCCCGGGGGGTACGCGGCCGGGGCGGCGACGCCGATCAGATCGCCGCGGCCTGGCTGCACGACGCCGTCGAGGACGACGCCCTGTCCGAGGACCGGCTCCGGCGGGCCGGGCTGAGCCGTCGTACGAAGGACATCGTCCTCGCCCTCACCAAGCGCCCCGGAGAGCCCCCGGAGTCCTACGCCGCCCGGATCCTCGCCACCCCGGGCGCCCTCCTGGTCAAGGAGTCCGACCTGGCCCACAACGCCGACCCGGCCCGCCTCGCCGCCCTCGACGCCCCGACCCGTGCCCGCCTCACGGAGAAGTACGCCCACATGCGCGCCCTTCTCGGCCTCAGGGACGGCCCGGACAACCCCTAGGTCCCGTCCGGCCCTACGCGTCGACCTTCTCGCGCCGACCGCTCTCCGTCCCACTCCCCGCCCCGGCCTCCGCCCCGGTCTCCGTCACCGCCTCCGTCCCGGCCCGCTCGCCGCTCGACCGGCGTTCGCGTGCCGCTCGACCGGCGTCCGGACGGAACGCCCAGTCCATCCTCGGCTCCAGGGCGAACCGGAGGCCCCGCATGACGAACGGGGTGCACAGCAGCGTGACCCCCGCCGCGGCGACGGCTGTGACGAAGATCTCGCCGAGCGGATGACGCAGCCAGGCGGGGTCGTACCAGCCCTGGTGGTCGGCGAGCTTCACCACGAAGCCGTGCAGCAGATAGCCGGCCATCGTGCCCGTGCCGAGGGCCGTGAACCAGGTCGTACGGCCCGGCACCCAGGCGAAGAAGCAGGCGGTCAGCAGCACCGCGCCCCCGAACATCACCGGCACCATGACCGGCCCCGCCCACCACGGGGCGCCCAACTCCTCGGCGGAGTTGCTGCGGTAGAACCACGAGGAGTCCATCCGCGGCACCGCCCACCAGCCGGCGAGCGCCGCCGCCGCGAACACCGGCACCGACAGGATCCGCACCGACGTGCGCCGCACCATCCGGAAGTGCTCCCGCCGCAGGCACAGACCGAGGACGAAGCACGGCAGGAACTGCAACACCCGCTGCATGTCGAGGTCGTCACCGATCTCGGGGGAGAGCGTGGCGACCATCGCGATGCCCAGGGCCACCGGCAGCGGCCACCGGATCAGCTTCCAGATCGGGGTGGTGAGCCGCCACAGGAACAACGCGCAAAGGAACCAGGTCAGATACCAGGGATCGAGCAGACTGAGGTCCGCCCCGGCATCCTTTTCCCAGAAACGGCGATAGGCGAAATACGCGGTCTCGAACAGGATGTACGGCACCGCGATCCCGGTGATCAGCCGTTTGAGCCGATCGGGCCGCAGATCGAAACTGCGCGAGAAGTAGCCGGAGATGATGATGAACGCCGGCATGTGGAAGGCGTACACGACCATGTACAGACCTTGCAGGGTCCGGCTGTCGCCCTTGACGGGCTCCCAGGCGTGTCCCACCGCGACCAGCACGATGGCCAGGTATTTGGCGTTGTCGAAGAACGCGTCCCGCGAGGGGCGCCGACCACCCGCGGGGTCGGCCCTGTGGTCGGACGAGAGGCTCTCGGGGGACATGGCGGCGGAGAACATCTGAGGCACCTTAGCGTCGTGTCCGGGATACCGGGAAACCCGCGACATCAATGGTTGTGCAGCTCCCTGAATATCCTCGCCATGCCCTCGATTTCCCTGTTCAGTGCCGCTGTTCGACGTGAGGACGACCACATTCGAAATGTCACCTTGTCGGTCGTTCTCAAGGCTTCCCCTTGCCTGTGAACACCGTGTGTGGACATGGAAACCGTTCGGTCGAATCTCATCCGAAGCTGATGGGGTGAGGGGCGGTACGGGCCCGCGCGCACGCCACTTGGCCCGCGCCGGCGCGCGCCGCGTGCCGGGACGGAAACGTCCCCGAGGGACCGACGATGCGTCACACGCCGCATACCTCGGCCGGGTTGGTGGCACGATGGTTCTGGCGGGGGATGTGTGGTCGCAGCCCCGGCCGGGAGGACGGACCGACCGAGGGTGTGATCAGTTGTGGCCATTTCGCTGTCAGTGGTGCTGCTGTTGGCGATCATCCTGGTGGTGTTGATCCGAGGCGGCTCCCTCAAGGGGGGTCCCGCCGTCGTCGCCATCCTCTTCGGCTTCTTCCTGGCCTCGACGGGCATGGCCCCGTCGATCAACAGGTTCCTCGACTCGATAGCCGAGACCATCAACTCGATCAGCTTCTGAGGGCCCGGGACCACCCGGCGCACACGCGTCGGGGCCGGTCGCGGAACGCTCTCCGCGACCGGCCCCGGGCCGTATGGAGCGGGCGACGGGAATCGAACCCGCGTAGCTAGTTTGGAAGACTAGGGCTCTACCATTGAGCTACGCCCGCACAGCGCACCGCAGGTCCGAGGACCGCGGCACCGCATGCATCGTAGCGGGTCACGCCCCTTCGGCGCACACCGCTTCCGCGCACCCGCCCGCCCTCCGTGGACGCGGACCCGCCGCGCCCGCGCGCCGCGAACCGGGACGGCGTCCGCCCCTACCCAGAAAATGCGGCGCTCACACTGTCGTCGGCCATGTACCCTACGTGTCGCACCAGACGGGGTGTGGCGCAGCTTGGTAGCGCGTCCGCTTTGGGAGCGGAAGGCCGTGGGTTCAAATCCCGCCACCCCGACCACGTACACACCGGGCCCCGCCCGGATCCCTCTGCCGTACCTCCGTGCGCCCCCGCGCACCCCCGTGTATCGCTGTCTCATTCCCCCGGGGCCCGGCGTGATCGCCTTTTGGGGCCTTCGGCGGCTGCGGTTACTATGCAAGCTGCGCGCCCGTGTCTCTCCTCACCGAAGCCCCCGGGCGGCGAACCTGTCGGACCTGTCTGGCACCGGCAGAAACCAAGAAGTCAGCCACAAGGAGACCGAACCGTGAAGAGCGCCGTTGAGAACCTGAACCCGACCCGGGTTCGGCTCACTGTCGAGGTGCCCTTCGAGGAGCTCAAGGACAGCCTCGACGCGGCGTACAAGAAGATCAACCAGCAGGTCACGGTGAAGGGCTTCCGCAAGGGCAAGATCCCGGCCCGGGTCATCGACCAGCGGTTCGGCCGCGGCGCCGTGCTGGAGGAGGCCGTCAACGACGCGCTGCCGAAGTTCTACACGGAGGCCGTCAACGAGGCCGACCTGAACGTGCTGGGCCAGCCCGAGGTCGACATCACGGAGCTGAAGGACGGCGAGACGCTGAACTTCACCGCCGAGGTCGACATCCGCCCCTCCATCGAGATCCCGGACTACTCCGGCATCGAGGTCGAGGTCGACGCGGTCGAGGTCACCGACGAGGACGTGGACAAGTCGGTGGAGCAGCTCCGCGAGCGCTTCGCCGCCACCTCCCCGGTCGAGCGGGCCGCCGAGGACGGCGACGTCCTCACCCTCGACCTGGAGGCCAAGGTCGAGGGCGAGGTCCTGGAGGACGGCGTCGCGAGCGGCGTCTCCTACACCATCGGCTCCGGTGAGCTGCTGGACGGCATCGACGACGCCGTGAAGGGCCTGGAGGCCGGTGGCGAGGCCACCTTCACCTCCGAGCTGAAGGGCGGCTCGGCGGCCGGCAAGGAGGCCGAGGTCACCGTCAAGGTCACCCAGGTCGCCGCGCGCGAACTGCCCGAGCTGGACGACGACTTCGCGCAGCTCGCCTCCGAGTTCGACACCCTGGAGGACCTGCGCGCCGACAGCCGCAAGCGGCTGGCCAACATGAAGCAGTTCGACCAGGCCACGCAGGCCCAGGAGCGCGTCCTGGAGAAGCTCCTGGAGCTGGTGGAGGTGCCCGTCCCCGAGAAGCTCCTGGAGGACGAGGTCAACACCCGCAAGCACAACCTGGAGCACCACCAGCTCGGTCAGATGGGCCTCACCCTCGACAAGTACCTGGAGCTCCAGGGCAAGACCGCCGAGGAGTTCGAGACCGAGACCCACGAGGCCGCGGTCAAGGGCATCAAGACCCAGTTCGTCCTGGACGAGCTGGTCAAGTCGGAGAAGCTCAACGTCAGCCAGGACGAGCTGACCGAGCACCTGATGCGCCGCGCCGCGTCCTCCGGCATGTCCCCGGACCAGTTCGCGCAGGCCGTCGTGGAGCAGGGCCAGGTCCCGCTCCTGGTCGGCGAGGTCGCCCGCGGCAAGGCCCTCGCGGTCGTCGTGGAGGCCGCGACGGTCAAGGACACCAACGGCGAGATCGTCGACCTGGACGACGACGAGGACGAGACCGAGACGGCCACCGAGACGGCCGAAGCGGTCACCGACGGTGACGCCGAGCCGGCCGAGGCCGCCGCCGACAAGGGCGACGCCGACAAGGCGTAAGCGACGCACAGAGGGCCCTGGACGAGCGGACGTCCGGGGCCTTCTTGTCTTGGTGCCCGGCCTCGCCCCGATCGTCCCGGCCGTCCGGACTTCGTCCCGATCGTCCCGGCCGTCCGGACTTCGTCCCGATCATCCCGGACATCCGGACTTCGTCCCGATCGTCCCGGCCGTCCTGCTTCGCCCCGGCCTCCGGCCTCGGCCTGGTCCCACCGGGCCCGTCCCAGTCGCCCGGACTCGTCCCGGCCGTCCGGACTCGGCCTGGCCCCCCGGACGCGTCCCGGTCGCCGCCCGGAGCGCGCGCGGGACGTCCGTGCGGGGGTGCCCCGGCAGGGGCGCGGGGCCGTGGCCGCGGGGCCGCCACCCTGCGACGGGGCGACTACGCCCCCGGCGAACACTCCCTCTTCCGGGATTCTCCGGGAGGGCTGCCGCGTTAGGGTCCATGAATACGAGGGCTACTGGAGTCCCCAGCCGGCTCCAGACCCGCAGGGAACACGTGAAGACGGCCCGCGCGCCGTCGCAAGACGAGCAGGTGGATACGTGACGAATCTGATGCCCTCCGCCGCTGGCGAGCCCTCCATCGGCGGTGGCCTCGGCGACCAGGTCTACAACCGGCTGCTCAACGAGCGGATCATCTTCCTCGGCCAGCCGGTGGACGACGACATCGCGAACAAGATCACCGCGCAGTTGCTGCTCCTTGCCGCCGACCCGGACAAGGACATCTACCTCTACATCAACAGCCCGGGCGGTTCGATCACGGCCGGTATGGCGATCTACGACACCATGCACTACATCAAGAACGACGTGGTGACCATCGCCATGGGTCTCGCCGCCTCCATGGGCCAGTTCCTGCTCAGCGCGGGCACGCCCGGCAAGCGCTTCGCGCTGCCGAACGCGGAGATCCTGATCCACCAGCCGTCGGCGGGCCTGGCCGGCTCCGCGTCGGACATCAAGATCCACGCCGAGCGGCTGCTGCACACCAAGAAGCGCATGGCGGAGCTGACCTCCCAGCACACGGGCCAGAGTGTCGAGCAGATCACCCACGACTCGGACCGCGACCGCTGGTTCGACGCCTACGAGGCCAAGGAGTACGGCCTCATCGACGACGTCATCCCCACGGCCGCCGGTGTGCCGGGCGGCGGCGGCACGGGCGCCTGAGCGCCCTGAGCACAGCCCCAGCCGACCGCCACAGCTCCTAGGAGAGAGACAGTGAACGATTTCCCCGGCAGCGGCATCTACGACCGCACGCGCGCCGAGTACAGCGGCCCGGTGGCCGAGTCCCGCTATGTGATCCCGCGCTTCGTGGAGCGCACCTCCCAGGGCATCCGCGAGTACGACCCGTACGCGAAGCTCTTCGAGGAGCGGGTGATCTTCCTCGGCGTGCAGATCGACGACGCCTCCGCCAACGACGTCATGGCGCAGCTGCTGTGCCTGGAGTCGATGGACCCGGACCGGGACATCTCGGTCTACATCAACAGCCCCGGCGGCTCCTTCACGGCGCTGACCGCGATCTACGACACGATGCAGTTCGTGAAGCCGGACGTCCAGACGGTCTGCATGGGCCAGGCCGCCTCCGCCGCGGCCGTGCTGCTCGCCGCCGGCACCCCGGGCAAGCGGATGGCCCTGCCGAACGCGCGTATCCTGATCCACCAGCCCTACAGCGAGACCGGCCGCGGCCAGGTCTCGGACCTGGAGATCGCCGCCAACGAAATCCTCCGGATGCGCGCGCAGCTGGAGGACATGCTGGCCAAGCACTCCACCACCCCGATCGAGAAGATCCGCGACGACATCGAGCGCGACAAGATCCTCACGGCCGACGACGCGCTGGCGTACGGCCTGATCGACCAGATCATCTCGACCCGGAAGATGAACAACGCCTCCGTGCGCTAGCACGGACGGCGTACCGGCAGCACGGACGGCGTATCCCGGCCCCGGGCACAGAAGGGGGCACGGGAGCCGCGCACGGAGTATCGTCTGCCGCCCCTTGGCAAGGTTCGCCCGGGTGCACGACAAGGTGCACGTCAAAGTGAACCGCGCCAAGGGGGGCCCGAACGGGGGGCTCGGCAAGGTACCGTCGGACATAAGGCAGCACCAGGAGCCGGCTGGACTCGAAAGCGTCCAGGCGCTCCCAGGCGAAGGGGAAGCACACCGTGGCACGCATCGGTGACGGCGGCGATCTGCTCAAGTGCTCGTTCTGCGGCAAGAGCCAGAAGCAGGTCAAGAAGCTCATCGCAGGCCCCGGTGTGTACATCTGCGACGAGTGCATCGATCTCTGCAACGAGATCATCGAGGAAGAGCTGGCGGAGACCAGCGAGGTGCGCTGGGAGGAACTCCCCAAGCCGCGGGAGATCTACGAGTTCCTGGAGGGGTACGTCGTGGGCCAGGAGCCCGCGAAGAAGGCCCTCTCGGTCGCGGTGTACAACCACTACAAGCGGGTGCAGGCGGGCGAGCACGGCGGCGCCCAAGGCCGTGACGACGCCATCGAGTTGGCCAAGTCCAACATCCTGCTGCTGGGCCCCACGGGCTCCGGCAAGACCCTCCTCGCACAGACCCTGGCGCGCATGCTGAACGTCCCGTTCGCCATCGCCGACGCGACGGCGCTGACGGAGGCCGGCTATGTGGGCGAGGACGTCGAGAACATCCTGCTGAAGCTGATCCAGGCCGCCGACTACGACGTCAAGAAGGCCGAGACCGGGATCATCTACATCGATGAGATCGACAAGGTCGCGCGGAAGAGTGAAAACCCCTCCATCACCCGTGATGTGAGCGGCGAGGGCGTCCAGCAGGCGCTGCTGAAGATCCTGGAGGGGACGACGGCGTCGGTCCCGCCGCAGGGCGGCCGTAAACACCCCCACCAGGAGTTCATCCAGATCGACACGACGAACGTGCTGTTCATCGTGGGCGGCGCGTTCGCCGGGCTGGAGAAGATCATCGAGTCGCGGGCGGGTGCGAAGGGCATCGGCTTCGGGGCGACGATCCGCTCCAAGCGCGAGCTGGAGGCCAAGGACCAGTTCGAGGACGTCATGCCCGAGGACCTGGTGAAGTTCGGCATGATCCCCGAGTTCATCGGCCGTCTCCCGGTCATCACCTCGGTCCACAACCTGGACCGCGAGGCTCTCCTCAAGATCCTGGTGGAGCCCCGCAACGCCCTGGTCAAGCAGTACCAGCGGCTCTTCGAACTCGACGGTGTGGAGCTGGACTTCGAGCGGGAGGCCCTGGAGGCCATCGCCGACCAGGCCATCCTCCGCCAGACCGGCGCCCGCGGGCTGCGCGCCATCATGGAGGAGGTCCTCCAGGCGGTCATGTACGAGGTGCCGTCCCGCAAGGACGTCGCCCGCGTGGTCATCACCGCCGATGTTGTCCTCTCCAACGTCAACCCGACCCTCATCCCGAGGGATTCGCGGGGACGGGGATCGGGCGAACAGAAGTCGGCCTGACCACCACCACGACCACGCACGAAGGGCGCCCGGCGGAATCCGCCGGGCGCCCTTCGCCGGTCCGGTCCGGGGCAAGGGGCGCGGGCGGACGCCCGGACCCGTTGCCCCCCGGCCTACTTCTTGACGCGGACTTCCTTGCGGACATCGGCGACCATCGTGGCCGACTCGTCCAGCGAGTAGGTCTTCTCGGTGTCCGACGGCTGGACGATGCCCATCGTGCTGTAGTCCGCCCACATGCACAGGAACGACTTCTGCTTCTCGCCGGTGAGGGCGTCCGGGCCCTCGATCTCCTGGCACTTCATCACGGCGCCGTCGAGACCGGCGGGTTCGACGCTCTTGGGCTGCCCGATGAGCTTGACGTCGTCCCCCGGTTCCTTCCGCATCTGCCCCATGGTGACGTCGAGCGCCTTCTCCGGGTCCTTCACCTTGCCGTAGACGCCGAAGTAGGCGAGGTTCTCGGCGGGGTTGCTCTCCAGCTCGCTGGGGTCGTCCATGGCGTTCAGATCGACCGTCGAGTAGAACGAGCCGACCGAGGTCTCGTCGGAGATGCCGGCCTTCGCGAGATCCTTCGCGTCACTGGCGGTCGCCTCCTCCTCGGTCCCCTCGCCCATCAGCTTGTACTTCTCGGACAGCAGCGACTTGGGCGTCGTCAGCTTGTGCGGCCCGTCGTCCTCCAGCCCGCCGCCCGAGCCGGTGCCGCCGATCAGGAAGTACGCGCCGACACCGATCGCCGCCACCACGGCCACCGCGCCGATGATCAGACCGGTCTTCTTCTTGCCGCCGGAGGGGCCGGGCGGCTGGGGCGGGCCGCCGTAGGGGGCCTGCTGGGGGACGCCCGGCTGCTGCGGGTAGCCGCTGCCGTGACCCGGCTGCTGCGGGTAGCCGCCGCCGTGACCTGGCTGCTGCGGATAGCCGTAGCCCGGCTGCTGCTGCGGGGGCGGCGGCTGCTGGGGGTAGCCGTAGCCGGGCTGGGGTGCCTGCGGCTGCTGGCCGTAGGGGCCCGGCTGGCCGTACGGGCCGGGCTGCTGCGGCTGCCCGTCGTACGGGCCCGGCTGGTTGTAGCTCATGACTGGTTTCCCCCTCAGATGCTTATGTCTTCCTGACATCCTGGACCAGGCGAGGGAAGCGCAGGCCACCGGGTTCCGCACCGTTACAAAGGAATCGCGTTTCGGGACGGCCCCGTGACACCTCTAAACTGGGCGCGTGACCGAGAACGCTCAGCAGCAGCCATCAGCGCCCGCCACCGAACTGCCGACCCAGTACGCGCCGGCCGACGTAGAGGGGCCGCTGTACGAGCGCTGGGTGGAGCGGGGTTACTTCGAGGCCGACGCGAAGAGCGACAAGCCGCCGTACACCATCGTCATCCCGCCGCCCAACGTCACGGGCAGCCTGCACCTCGGGCACGCCTTCGAGCACACCCTCATCGACGCCCTCGTCCGCCGCAAGCGCATGCAGGGCTACGAGGCGCTGTGGCAGCCCGGCATGGACCACGCCGGCATCGCCACCCAGAACGTCGTCGAGCGCGAGCTGGGCAAGGAGGGCAAGTCCCGGCACGACCTGGGCCGGGACGCCTTCGTCGAGCGGGTCTGGCAGTGGAAGGCCGAGTCCGGCGGGCAGATCTCCGGCCAGATGCGCCGCCTCGGCGACGGCGTCGCCTGGACCCGGGAGCGCTTCACCCTGGACGACGGCCTCTCCCAGTCCGTCCAGACCATCTTCAAGCGGCTCCACGACGACGGACTGATCTACCGCGCCGAGCGCATCATCAACTGGTGCCCCCGCTGTCTGACCGCGATCTCGGACATCGAGGTCGAGTACCAGGACGACGACGGCGAACTCGTCTCCATGAAGTACGGCGAGGGCGAGGACACCATCGTCGTCGCCACCACCCGCGCCGAGACCATGCTCGGCGACACCGCCGTCGCCGTGCACCCCTCGGACGAGCGGTACCGGCACCTGATCGGCAAGCAGATCCGGCTGCCGCTCACCGACCGCTCGATCCCCGTCGTCGCCGACGAGCACGTCGACCCCGAGTTCGGCACGGGCGCCGTCAAGGTCACCCCGGCCCACGACCCCAACGACTTCGAGATCGGCCGGCGTCACGACCTGCCGGCCGTCACGGTCATGGACGAGCACGCCGTCATCACCGTCCCCGGCCCCTTCCAGGGCCTGGACCGGCTGGAGGCCCGCTCCGCCATCGTCGGCGCGCTGCGCGCCGAGGGCCGGATCGTCGCCGAGAAGCGGCCGTACGTCCACTCCGTCGGCCACTGCTCCCGCTGCAAGACCACCGTCGAGCCGCGGCTGTCCATGCAGTGGTGGGTCAAGGTCGGCCCGCTCGCCAAGGCCGCCGGTGACGCGGTCCGCGACGGCCGGGTCACCATCCACCCCCAGGAGATGGAGAAGCGGTACTTCGACTGGGTCGACAACCTCCACGACTGGTGCATCTCGCGCCAGCTGTGGTGGGGCCACCGCATCCCCGTCTGGTACGGCCCGGACGGCGAGACGGTCTGCGTCGGCCCGGACGAGGAGCCGCCCACCGGCGAGGGCTGGCACCAGGACAAGGACGTCCTCGACACCTGGTTCTCCTCCGGCCTGTGGCCCTTCTCCACCCTCGGCTGGCCCGAGCGCACCGAGTCGCTCGCGAAGTTCTACCCGAACTCCGTCCTGGTCACCGGCTACGACATCCTCTTCTTCTGGGTCGCCCGGATGATGATGTTCGGGCTGTACGCGATGGACGGGACCCCGCCGTTCCGCACCATCGCCCTGCACGGCATGGTCCGTGACCAGAACGGCAAGAAGATGTCGAAGTCCGCCGGGAACGTCGTCAACCCGCTGGACTGGATGGAGAAGTACGGCAGCGACGCGCTCCGCTTCACCCTCGCCCGCGGCGCCAACCCGGGCGTGGACGTCCCGATCGGCGAGGACTGGGTCCAGGGCTCGCGCAACTTCGCCAACAAGATCTGGAACGCGACCCGCTTCGCGCTGATGAACGGCGCGACGGTGGACGGCCCGCTGCCCGAGCCGTCCCGGATGTCGGCCACGGACCGCTGGATCCTGTCCCGGCTGAACTCCGTCGTCGCCGAGGTCGACGCGCTCTACGACGACTACCAGTTCGCCAAGCTCTCCGACACGCTGTTCCACTTCGCGTGGGACGAGGTCTTCGACTGGTACGTCGAGCTGTCCAAGACCACCTTCCAGGCGGGCGGCGAGCCCGCCGAGGTCTCCCAGCGGGTCCTCGGCGAGGTCCTCGACGTCACCCTGCGGCTGCTGCACCCGGTCGTCCCCTTCGTCACCGAGACGCTGTGGACGACGCTCACCGGCGGCGAGTCCGTGGTCGTCGCCGAGTGGCCGAAGGACAGCGGCTTCCGGGACGCGGCGGCCGAGCGGGAGATCGAGACGCTCCAGTCGGTGATCACCGAGGTGCGCCGCTTCCGCGCCGACCAGGGCCTCCAGCCCGGCCAGCGGGTCCCCGCCCGGCTGACCCTGGACGGCACGGCACTGGCCCCGCACGAGGCCGCGATCCGCCAGCTGCTGCGCCTCCAGCCGGAGGGCGACGCCTTCTCGGCGACCGCGACCCTCCCGGTGTCCGGTGCGACGGTCGCCCTCGACCTCTCCGGCACGATCGACGTCGCCGCCGAGCGCAAGCGCCTCGCCAAGGACCTCGCCGCCGCCGAGAAGGAGAAGGCGCAGGCCACGGCCAAGCTCGGCAACGAGGCGTTCCTGGCGAAGGCCCCCGACAACGTCGTGGAGAAGATCCGGGGCCGCCTCACCAAGGCGGAGCAGGACATCGCCCGGATCGCCACCCAGCTGGAGCACCTGCCGAAGGCGTAGCGGCCGGTACGGACACGGACAGCGGACGGCGGCCGGCGGCTGGAGAACGGCCGACACGGCCAGCGGACGGCGGCCAGCGGCCGGCGGACAGCGCCTGGAGAACAGCCGACACGGCCAGCGGCCAGCGGCCAGCCGACACGGACGGCGGACGGCGGCCAGCCGGTGCGGACACGGCTGACACAGGCGCCCGGGGCTTCCCGCTCCGGGCGCCTGCGCGTGCCCGGGGGCGTGCGGGAGCGCGCGGCGGGGGTGTGGCGGGGGGCGTGGCGGGCGGCGTGGCGCCGGGTCGCCGTGCGGCTGCGCCGGGTGGGCGCGACCGGCCGGGGGGAAGCAGGTCCGACCCGCTCCGTAGACTGGTGGGGTGACTGACAGCGACCCGTTCGACGACATCGTCGACGCCGAGACCGACCGCGACCCCGATCTCGCCGTGATCGAGGCCGGCAGCCGTACGCTGCGCACGCAGGGCGGCCCCGCGCACCACGACGTCCCGGCGCGGCCGGAGGACCCCGAGGTCGACCGGGCGCTCCGGGAGGTCGAGACGGAGCTGGCCACCCGCTGGGGCGAGACCAAGCTGGAGCCCTCGGTCACCAGGATCGCCGCGCTGATGGACGTCCTGGGCGAGCCGCAGCGGTCGTACCCCTCCCTCCACCTCACCGGCACCAACGGCAAGACCTCCACCGCCCGCATGATCGAGGCCCTGCTCGGCGCCTTCGATCTGCGCACCGGGCGCTACACCTCGCCGCATGTGCAGTCGGTCACCGAGAGGATCAGTCTCGACGGGGCGCCCGTCTCCGCCGAGCGGTTCATCGAGACGTACCAGGACATCAAGCCGTACATCGAGATGATCGACGGCTCCCAGGAGTACCGGCTGTCGTTCTTCGAGGTGCTGACCGGCATGGCGTACGCCGCCTTCGCCGACGCGCCCGTGGACGTGGCCGTGGTCGAGGTCGGCATGGGCGGGACCTGGGACGCCACCAATGTGATCGACGGGGGTGTCGCCGTCGTCACCCCGATCGACCTCGACCACACCGACCGGCTCGGCGGCACGCCCGGCGAGATCGCCGCCGAGAAGGCCGGCATCATCAAGCCCGACGCGACCGTGATCATGGCGCAGCAGCCGGTGGACGCCGCCCAGGTGCTGCTGAAGAAGGCCGTCGAGGTGAACGCGACCGTCGCGCGCGAGGGGCTGGAGTTCGGGGTCGTCGCCCGGCAGGTCGCGGTCGGCGGACAGCAGGTCACCCTGCGCGGGCTCGGCGGCGAGTACCCCGAGCTGTACCTCCCGCTGCACGGCGCCCACCAGGCGCACAACGCGGCCGTCGCGCTGGCCGCCGTCGAGGCGTTCTTCGGCGTCGGCGCCGAGCGGGCCGTGACGCTCGACGTGGACACCGTGCGCAAGGCGTTCGCGTCCGTGACCTCGCCGGGCCGGCTGGAGGTCGTCCGCCGCTCACCCACCGTCGTGCTCGACGCCGCGCACAACCCCGCGGGGGCGCGGGCGGCGGCCGAGGCGGTCGGGGAGGCGTTCCAGTTCACCCGGCTGATCGGGGTCGTGGGCGCGAGCGGCGACAAGGACGCACGGGGGCTGCTGGAGGCGTTCGAGCCGATCTTCACGGAGATCGTCGTGACCCAGAACTCCAGCCACCGCGCGATGGACGCCGACGCGCTGGCCGCCGTCGCCGTCGAGGTGTTCGGCGAGGACCGCGTGCAGGTCGAGCCGCGGCTGCCGGACGCGCTGGAGGCCGCGATCACGCTGGCCGAGGAGGAGGGCCAGTTCGCGGGGGGCGGGGTGCTGGTCACCGGTTCCGTCATCACCGTGGGCGAGGCCCGGCTGCTGCTGGGGAAGGGCTGAGACCACACATGCGTACGCTCTGTTCGTCGACCCTGATCGGTGAGTTCTTCATCATCGGCTTCGCCGGTCTGGTCGCCATGAAGGACCCCGACCTCTCCATGACCACCGTGTGGACGGTGTGCGGGATCGCGATGTTCCTGTCCGTGGTGCTGTGCGGTCTCATCACCCGGCCCGGCGGGGTCGCCATGGGCTGGGGGCTCCAGGGGCTGCTGATCCTGGCCGGTTTCGTGGTGCCGATGATGTTCTTCCTGGGAGCGATGTTCGCCGGGCTGTGGTGGGCGTCCGTGCACTACGGACGGCAGATCGACGCGGCGAAGGCACGGTTCGCGGCACAGGGCGGGGCGGCGTCCGCGGACGCTCCCGCCGACGCTGTGTGACGGGTGCTCAGGCCCGCCCTGTAACCTCGTCCCACCGCACACCAGTCCCATGTGCCGCCGCCACAGTCCATGAAGGCAAGAAGGAGCCGTCCCGTGACCCAGCGCACCCTCGTCCTGCTCAAGCCCGACGCCGTACGGCGGGGCCTGACCGGCGAGATCATCAGCCGTATCGAGCGCAAGGCCGGCTGGCGGATCACCGCGCTGGAGCTGCGCACCCTGGACCAGGACACGCTGGAGCAGCACTACGGCGAGCACAAGGGCAAGCCGTTCTACGAGCCGCTGGTGGAGTTCATGGCCTCCGGACCGGTCGTCGCCCTGATCGTCGAGGGTGAGCGGGTCATCGAGGGGCTGCGCGCGCTGGCCGGCCCGACCGACCCGATCGCCGCCGCGCCCGGCTCCATCCGCGGCGACTTCGGGGTCATCGTCCGCGAGAACCTGATCCACGCGTCCGACTCGGAGGAGTCCGCCGAGCGCGAGGTGAAGATCTTCTTCCCGGGCCACGCCTGACCTCTCCTCCGGGGTTCGGAGGAGAGGGACCAGATCTTCTCCGGGGTCCGGGGGAGAGGGACCAGATCTTCTCCGGGGTCCGGGGGAGAGGGACCAGATCTTCTCCGGGTCCGGACGAGAAGGACCAGGGCTTCTCCTGGGGCCGGCCCGAGGTCCCTCCGCGTGGCGACACGCCGTCGTCACCGACGCTCCACGGACCCGGGCACGGCACCGGTGACCGGGTCGTGCCCGATGTCGTACGCCGTGTCCGTCCTCGTACCGCCGCCGTACGGCCTCGTGCAACCTCGTACGGTCCCGCTCGGCCCGTGGGGATTTTGCTGAGGGACCGTCACCTGTGACCTGCGGCGGACGCGCGGACGGGCGTACCTTTTCGGCCATGGTTCGGCATATGCGAGGCGATCGGGGGAACGAATGCCCCCGATGGACCGTCTCCACAAGCGAGGCGGTTCGCCATCTGCTGACAATGGCGAAGACCCTCGCGCAGTGTTCGTGCAGGCGCGTCTACGATGGAAGCCTTCACGTCACCGCACCCACCTCGCCTACCTGAAAAGCCCTCAAAGCTCTGTGGGAAGGCCAGACGAATCCTGATGGGGAACTCAATGTCGTTCATCGGCCGTGACATGGCTGTCGACCTCGGGACCGCCAACACGCTGGTGTACGTCAGGGGTCGCGGGATCGTACTCAACGAACCGTCCGTCGTCGCGATCAACACCAACACCGGTGGAATTCTCGCGGTCGGCGCCGAAGCGAAGAAGATGATCGGCCGCACGCCCGGCAACATCGTGGCGGTGCGCCCGCTGAAGGACGGCGTCATCGCCGACTTCGAGATCACCGAGCGGATGCTCCGCTACTTCATCCTGAAGATCCACAAGCGGCGGTATCTGGCCCGGCCGCGGGTCGTCGTCTGTGTGCCCTCCGGCATCACCGGCGTCGAGCGCCGCGCCGTCATCGAGGCGTCGTCCCAGGCCGGCGCCCGTCAGGTGCACATCATCGAGGAGCCCATGGCCGCGGCCATCGGCTCCGGCCTGCCGGTCCACGAGGCCACGGGCAACATGGTGGTGGACATCGGCGGCGGCACGACGGAGGTCGCGGTCATCTCGCTCGGCGGCATCGTCACCGCGCAGTCCATCCGGGTCGCGGGCGACGAACTGGACAACGCGATCATCCAGCACATCAAGAAGGAGTACTCGCTCCTGCTGGGTGAGCGCACGGCCGAGCAGATCAAGATCACGATCGGTTCGGCGTACGACCTCGACGCCGACGAGCACACCGAGATCCGCGGCCGGGACCTGGTGTCCGGGCTGCCCAAGACCGTCGTCATCTCCGCTGCCGAAGTACGCAAGGCGATCGAGGAACCGGTCAACGCGATCGTGGACGCCGTGAAAACCACGCTCGACAAATGCCCGCCGGAGCTGTCCGGCGACATCATGGACCGCGGAATCGTTCTCACCGGCGGCGGAGCACTGCTGCGCGGACTCGACGAGCGGCTGCGCCGGGAGACCGGAATGCCGATCCACATCGCCGAGGATCCGCTCGACAGCGTCGCGCTCGGCTCCGGAAAGTGTGTCGAGGAGTTCGAGGCGCTCCAGCAGGTTCTGGACGCCCAGCCGCGCCGGTGACACGGCTCTTCGATTCCGCCGTACGAGACGATCCCCTCTCGTACGGCGGATCGTTGATATAGAGGCATAAGCTCCGCATACACCCCTGAGGGATCGGTCTCCGATACATCAGCCCTGATCCGTGAAATCTTCGATACATCAGCCCTGATCCGTGAAATCTCCGATACGTCAGCCTTCGACAGGTCAGTCTCCGTCCATCAGCCTTCGACAGGTCAGTCCCGTCGCATCAGCCTTCGACAGGACGTCACCGCTCGGAGATTTCCGTACCGACCGCAATCCCACGCAATCCACTCACTTGAGAATTTCCTATGAGGAAGGGCACGGCCGCCGCACGTGAGGGACACACGAGAGAGCCGGCTGCTTCTGGTGCTGCTGGTCGCCATCGCGTTCGCGCTGATCACGGTGGACATCCGCGGCGGCGAGAATTCACCGGTCGACGGTGCTCGGCAGGCCGCGGCGACGGTCTTCGGCCCGATCGAGAACGGCGTGTCGTCGGCGGTCGATCCGGTCGGCAACGCGATCGCCGCCATCCGGGACTCCGGCGAGCGCCATGACCGCCTCGCCGAACTGGAGCGGGAGAACGCCGCCCTGAAGTCGAAGCTCGGCAGCGACGAACGCAGCCGCAGCCGCCTCACCCAACTCGACTCCATGCTGGCCCTCGCGGGCGAGGGCCAGTACGGGATCAAGGGCGCCCAGGTCATCGCCATAGGAGCGGCCCAGGGCTTCTCCTGGACCATCACCATCGACATCGGCGCCGACGACGGCATCCAGCGCGACATGACCGTCCTCAACGGGGACGGCCTGGTCGGCCGGGTCACCACCGTCGGCCCGAGCACCTCGACCGTGCTGCTCGCCAACGACCCCGACTTCACCGTGGGCACCCGGATGGAGGGCGGCGACGAACTCGGCTTCGCCTCCGGTCAGGGCGACCGACCGCTCCGGGTCGAACTGCTCAACGGCAAGGCGCAGATCAAGAAGGGCGACCGGCTGGTGACCTTCGGGTCGGAGGCCGACAAGCCGTTCGTGCCGGGCGTCCCGGTCGGTGTGGTCTCGCGTGTCGACCCGTCCGGCGGCGACCTCACCCGCACGCTGTACGTGACGCCGTACGTCGGCTTCAGCAAGCTCGACATCGTCGGGGTGGTCGTGGCGGCACCGAAAAAGGACCCGCGCGACACGGTGCTGCCCGACCCGGCCAAGCCCAAGCCCACCCCGACCGTGACGGTCACCGTCACCCCGGGCGCCGACGGTCAGCAGCCGGGCGCGGACGGGCAGCAGCCGGGCGCCGACGGCGCACAGCCCGGCCAGGAGGAACAGCAGGGCCAGGGCGGACAGCAGGACGAGGGCGAGCAGCCCCAGGGCGGGCTGATGCCACGCCATGAGCAGACGCCGCAGGGCGGGCAGACGCCACGCGGGGGACAGACCCCGCAGGGCGCGGCCGAGCCCGACGGTCAGGCCGAGCAAGACGAGCAAGAGCAGTAGGAGAGCCGAACCCATGCGCTTCAACCGGATCCTGCTCTCCACCACGCTGGCCGTGGTCGCCCTGGTCATCCAGGTGAGCGTCCTCGCCCGGCTGCACCTGCCGGGCGCCGTCCCCGACCTCGTCCTGCTCACCGTCCTCGGCCTGGCCCTGGTCTACGGCCATGTGGGCGGCGCCCTCGTCGGCTTCGGCGCCGGACTCCTCGCCGACCTCGCCCCGCCCGCCGACCACGCCGCCGGGCGCTACGCGCTCGTGCTGTGCGTCATCGGCTACCTCGCGGGCCTGGTCAAACCGGAGAACGGCCGACTGCGCTCGGCGACCGCCCCGATGGTGGTGGTCGTGGCCGCCGCGATCGGTACGACCCTGCTGTACGCGGGCGTCGGCGCGCTCGTCGGCGACACCGCCGCCCGCCATGTCGGCCTGCCCAGCCTGCTCTTCACGGCCGCGCTGTACGACCTGCTGCTCGCCCCGTTCGTCGTCCCCGGCATCATGTGGCTGGCCCGCCGGGCGGAGAACGATCCGCTGGCCGAGTCCTCCGCGTCGGCGAAGAAGAGCGACATCTCCTCCGGCTGGCTCTCCTCCGGCACCGGGCTGCGCATCGGCGGCCAGCGCGGCGGACTCAGCGGCCTGAAGGTGAAGGCGGCACGGGCCCGCGGGGCACGGGCCGGACGCATCAAGGGGGTCAAGCGGCTGTGACCGCAGGGCAGTTCACTCGAACGGGCGTACCGGAGCGGAACCGGGACTCGTCGGCCGCTCGTTCCTCACTCGTACAGACCGTCGCACACAGGCTGGGACAGACCGTCACACACATCCTCGTACGTCTCCGACGTCCCGCACATCCCGCACCCGCCGTTGATCTCGCACCCGCCGCACCCGCCGCACCCGCCGCACCCGCCGCACCCGCCGCACCCGCCGCACCCGCCGTACATCCAGTACCTCCCGCACCCGCCGTACCTCCCGCACCCGCCGTGCGCACCGCACCCGCCGCACGCACCGCACGCACCGCACGCACCGCACGCACCGCACGCACCGTCGCACCCGCGCTCTGAGAGGGGGAGCAGCCGCAGTGACCAACATCCCCGAGACCGGCCGGACCCCACGGGTCCAGATCCGGCTCGTCGTCATCCAGATCCTCGTCCTCTCCCTGCTGTGCACGCTCGGCGGCCGGCTCTGGTATCTCCAGATCCGCCAGGGCGACGAGTTCGCCAAGGAGGCGTCGGGCAACCACGTCCAGCAGGTCGTGCAGCCGGCCGTGCGCGGCGCGATCCTCGACGCGCGCGGCGTGCCCCTCGCGGACAACGAGACCCGGCTGGTGGTCTCCGCCTCCCGCACCGAGCTGCTGAAGATGCCGGACGACGGGGACGCGGTCCTCGCCAAGCTCGCGGACGTCCTGGGCATGGAGCCCAAGGAGGTCCAGGAGAAGGTCCGGCTGTGCGACGCGAAGACCCCCCAGCCCTGCTGGAACGGCTCGCCGTACCAGCCCATCCCCATCACCGACGAGGCCACCGCCCGCCAGGCCCTCCAGATCCGCGAGCGCGCGGAGGACTTCCCCGGCGTCACCGCCGAGCCCCAGGCCGTCCGCCGCTACACCGCGCCCGGTGAGGCCAACACCGCCCAGGTCCTCGGCTATCTCTCCCCGGTCACGGACGACGAGATCCAGAAGGCCCAGGACACCGAGTCGCCCTATCTCCGTTCCGACCAGGTCGGCCGCTCGGGCCTGGAGCGGCAGTACGACAGCGAACTGCGCGGCAAGGCGGGCGTCACCCGCTACGAGGTGGACAACCTCGGCCGGGTCATCGGCGAGGCCGAGTCCGACGCCGCCGAGCCCGGCTCCAACCTGGTCACCAGCATCGACGCCCGCGTGCAGCGCGTCGCCGAGTACGAGCTGAACGAGGCGATGAAGGCGGCCCGCAAGGAGTGGGACCGCAACACCCAGGAGAACTACAAGGCGGACGCCGGCGCGGTCGTCGTGATGGAGTCCAGGACCGGCCGGGTCGTCGCCATGGCGTCCAACCCGAACTACGACCCCAACGCCTGGGTCGGCGGCATCTCCGCCAAGGACTACGCGTCCCTGACCGGGAAGACCTCCAACTACCCGCTGCTCAACCGGGCCATACAGGGTCAGGCCGCACCCGGCTCGATCTTCAAGGTGGTCTCCACCGCCGCCGCCGTCGAGGCGGGCTACGACTTCAACGGCAACTACAACTGCGCCAGCTCGTACTCGGTCGGCGGTCAGGTCTTCAAGAACTTCGAGTCCCAGAACCACGGCGCGATCGACCTCGGCCGCGCCCTGGAGGTCTCCTGCGACACCGTCTACTACTCCCTCGCGCACAGCGAGTGGAAGAAGGACGGCGGCATCAACCCCAAGGGCAAGCCGAAGGACTACTTCTACAAGGCCGCCCACGACTTCGGTCTGGGCAAGGAGACCGGCATCGACCTGCCCAACGAGGTCACCGGCCGGGTCCCGGACCGCCGGTGGAAGCAGGACTACTGGGAGGCCAACAAGGACGCCTGGTGCAAGACCGGCAAGAAGGGCGGCTCCTACGTCGAGGTGATCGCGTACGAGAACTGCCTCGAAGGCAACAAGATGCGCGCCGGTGACCAGATCAACTACTCCATCGGCCAGGGCGACACCCTGGTGACCCCGATCCAGATGGCCACCATCTACGCCGCGATCGCCAACGGCGGCACGCTCTACAACCCGACGGTGGGCAAGGCGGTCGTCAGCCCCGACGGCAAGAAGGTCACCGAGATCAAGCCCAGGTCGCACGGCAAGCTGCCGGTCACCAAGCAGACCCTCACGCAGATGGACGAGGCCCTGGAGGGCGTGGCCACCCGCGGCACGGCGGCCTGGCGGTTCGGCGGCTGGCCGCAGGACGAGATCCCGATGCACGCCAAGACCGGTACGGCGGAGGTCTACGGCAAGCAGACCACGTCCTGGTTCGCCACCTACACCGAGGACTACTCGATCGTGATGACGATCTCCCAGGGTGGTACGGGTTCCGGGGCCTCGGGACCGGCCGTGCGCAACATATACGACGCGCTGTACGGCGTCTCCGACAGCGGCGCCATCGACCCGAAGAGGGCGCTGCTGCCGGCGCCGCAGAAGTCCCTGCCGAAGGTCCGCACGGACGGCACGATCGTCGCCCCGAAGATCTCCAAGGACCCGGCGAAGGAGCAGAAGGCCGCGCAGAAGGACGGCGAGGCCCCGGCGGACGGGCAGCAGCTTCCCGTGGGCACCGCCCCGCCGCCGGACACGGACAACCGGCAGACCCGCAGAAGGCGCGGCGCCCGGCCGCGCGGAGGCCGACGGATGTTCGGGCGAGGCCGGAGGACGTGCTCATGACGGGGGCGAACAGCTTCCAGGTCTCCGGCTACGGCCCCGCGCGGGCCGGCTGGACGCGACTGGTGGCCCGTGACTCGCTGGCCCGCAGGCTGGACTGGCCGATACTGCTGGCGGCCCTCGCGCTGTCGCTGATCGGCTCGATACTGGTCTACTCCGCGACCCGCAACCGCACGGAGATCAACCAGGGCGACCCGTACTACTTCCTGGTCCGGCATCTGCTGAACACCGGCATCGGCCTCGCCCTGATGATCGGGACCGTCTGGCTGGGCCACCGCACCCTGCGCACCGCGGTGCCGATCCTGTACGGCGTGTCGGTCCTCCTGATCCTGTTGGTGCTCACCCCGCTGGGCTCCACGGTCAACGGCGCCCACTCCTGGATCCAGGTCGGCGGCGGCTTCTCGCTCCAGCCGTCGGAGTTCGTGAAGGTCACGATCATCCTGGGCATGGCGATGCTGCTGGCGGCCCGGGTGGACGCGGGGGACAAGGCGTACCCCGACCATCGGACCGTGCTCCAGGCGCTCGGCCTCGCGGCCGTGCCGATGCTGATCGTGCTGCTGATGCCGGACCTCGGTTCGGTCATGGTGATGGTCTTCATCGTGCTGGGGGTGCTGCTGGCCTCCGGCGCCTCCAACCGCTGGATCTTCGGCCTGCTGAGCGCGGGCACGGCGGGCGCGCTGGCGGTGTGGCAGCTCGGGATCCTGGACGAGTACCAGATCAACCGGTTCGCCGCCTTCGCCAACCCGGACCTCGACCCGGCGGGCGTCGGCTACAACACCAATCAGGCGCGGATCGCCATCGGCTCCGGCGGGCTGACCGGCTCGGGGCTGTTCCACGGCTCGCAGACCACCGGACAGTTCGTGCCGGAGCAGCAGACCGACTTCGTCTTCACGGTGGCGGGGGAGGAGCTGGGCTTCCTGGGTGGCGGTCTGATCATCGTGCTGCTGGGGATCGTGCTGTGGCGGGCCTGCCGGATCGCCCGCGAGACGACCGAGCTGTACGGGACGATCGTGGCCGCGGGGATCGTGGCGTGGTTCGCCTTCCAGGCGTTCGAGAACATCGGGATGACCCTCGGCATCATGCCGGTCACGGGTCTGCCGTTGCCGTTCGTGTCGTACGGCGGATCGTCGATGTTCGCGGTGTGGGTGGCGGTGGGGCTGTTGCAGTCGATCAGAGTGCAGAGACCGATGTCGGCCTGAGGCGGGTCCGGGTTCGGCCTGAGGTCGGTCCGGGGTCGGTCCGAGGTCGGTCCGGCGACCCGTGGGAGGCCGTTGGTTCGTCGGGGGCGCACTCTGCCCTGATCGCGCTCCTGCCATTAGGGTCGGTTCATGGCGGAGACGAAGCGTGAAATCGAGCGCAAATACGAATCCGACGACAGTGGCCTTCCCGATCTGACCGGGGTGGCAGGGGTGGCGGCCGTCATCGACAAGGGCGTCGCCGAGCTGGACGCCACCTACTACGACACCGCCGACGAGCGCCTCGCCAAGGACGCCATCACCCTCAGGCGCCGCACGGGCGGGGGCGATGCGGGCTGGCATCTGAAGTTCCCCGTCGCCCCGGGGGTGCGGGACGAGATCAGGGAGCCGCTCTCCACCGCTCTGCCGCGCTCCATCGCCGGGCTGGTCCGTAGCCGGGTGCGGGGCACCGACCTGCTGCCGGTGGTGCGGCTGCGGTCCGCGCGGGACGTCCGGGAGCTGACCGACGCCGACGGGCGGGTGCTCGCCGAGGTGAGCGTGGACGCCGTCCGGGCCGAGCGGCTCACCGGAACGGGCGGTCAGGCCCAGTGGACCGAGATCGAGGTCGAGCTGGCCGACGGGGTGGACGTGGCGGTGCTCGACAAGATCGAGAAGCGGCTCCGCAAGGCGGGCGTACGGCCGTCCACGTCCCCGTCGAAGCTGGCGCGGGCCCTGGCGGAGACCGCGGCGGGGCGGGCCGAGGAGCAGGCGCACGCCGAGGAGGCCGAGGGCGCCGAGACGATCAAGGCCGGCAAGAAGGCAAAGGCCAAGGCGAAGGCCAAGGCCGAGGCCGGAGTCAGAGCCGGAGTCAAAGCCGGGGCCGGGGGCGGCAGGAAGGCCGGGAAGCGGATGGACCCGGCGGGCGGGCCGCTGACCTCCGGTGATCATGTGCTGGCCTATCTGCGGGAGCAGCGGGACACGATCGTCGGACTGGATCCGGCGGTGCGCCGGGATCTGCCCGACTCGGTGCACCGGATGCGGGTGGCGACGCGCCGCACGCGCAGCGCGTTCAAGTCGTACGGGAAGCTGCTGGACCGGGCGGTGACCGATCCGATCGGGGCGGAGCTGAAGTGGCTGGCCGGGGAGCTGGGGGTGGACCGGGACCAGGAGGTGCTGACCGAGCGGCTCACGGACGCCCTGGGCGGGCTGCCGCGGTCCCTGGTGGCCGGCCCGGTCCGCACCAGGCTGCGCACCTGGGCGCACGCACGGCACGGGGGATCGCGGCGCCGGCTGATCGCCGTCCTGGACGGCCGGCGGTACCTGGCGCTGCTGGACGCGCTGGACGCGTTGATCGCCGAGCCGCCGTTGCTGGAGCGGGCGGCGGGCAAGCCGAAGAAGGTGATCTCCAAGGCCGTGCGCAAGGACGTCGGGAAGCTGGCGGTGCTGGTGGACCAGGCGCTGGAGCAGCCGCCCGGCCAGGAGCGGGACGTCGCGCTGCACGAGGCGCGGAAGAAGGCGAAGCGGGCACGGTACGCGGCCGAGGCGGCGGCCCCGGCGCTCGGGGACCCGGCGTCCGAACTGGTGAAGTCGATGAAGTCGGTGCAGAGCCTGCTCGGCGACCATCAGGACAGCGTGATGACCCGCGAGGCGCTGCGGGAACTGTCGCGGCAGGCGCACACGGCGGGCGAGAGTTCCTTCACGTACGGGGTGCTGTACGGGCGGGAGGAGCGGCGGGCGGCGGACGTGGAGCGCGAACTGCCGGGCGTGTGGGAGCCCCTCCGCGCGGGCGTCGACCTCTGAGGAGCGCCCGCACGGTGCGTGGGCCGACGGTCGGGAGGCGGGTACGGTGCGTGGGCCGACGGCCGGGAGGTACGGGCGGCCCTCCGGGCCGCGTTAGGCTGGATGGTCACCCCTGTCAGCTCACGAAAGTCCCCGCGATGTCTGTCGAGTCGGTTTTCCCGCAGCTCGAAGCTCTGCTGCCGCACGTGCAGAAGCCGATCCAGTACGTCGGTGGAGAGCTCAACTCCACCGTGAAGGACTGGGACTCCTGCGATGTCCGCTGGGCGCTCATGTACCCGGACGCGTACGAGGTCGGTCTGCCCAACCAGGGCGTCATGATCCTCTACGAGGTGCTCAACGAGCAGGAGGGCGTCCTCGCCGAGCGCACCTACAGCGTGTGGCCGGACCTCGAAGCGCTGATGCGGGAGCACCGCGTACCGCAGTTCACGGTGGACGGCCACCGTCCGGTGGGCGCGTTCGACGTGTTCGGGGTGTCCTTCTCCACCGAACTCGGCTACACCAACCTGCTGACCGCGCTGGATCTGGCGGGTATCCCGCTGGAGGCGCGGGAGCGGACGGTGGACGACCCGATCGTGCTGGCGGGCGGGCACGCCGCGTTCAACCCGGAGCCGATCGCCGAGTTCATCGACGCGGCCGTCATCGGCGACGGCGAGCAGGCCGTGCTGGACATGACGAAGATCGTCCGGCAGTGGAAGGCCGAGGGCCGCCCCGGGGGCCGCGAGGAGGTGCTGCTCCGGCTCGCGAAGACCGGCGGGGTGTACATCCCCCGCTTCTACGACGTCGAGTATCTGCCGGACGGGCGCATCGGCCGGGTCGTACCGAACCGCTCCGGGGTGCCGTGGCGGATCTCCAAGCACACGGTGATGGACCTGGACGAGTGGCCGTACCCCAAGCAGCCGTTGGTGCCGCTGGCGGAGACGGTGCACGAGCGGATGTCGGTGGAGATCTTCCGCGGCTGCACGCGCGGCTGCCGCTTCTGCCAGGCCGGCATGATCACCCGGCCGGTGCGCGAGCGCTCCATCACCGGGATCGGCGAGATGGTCGACAAGGGCCTGAAGGCGACCGGCTTCGAGGAGGTCGGCCTGCTGTCGCTGTCGTCCGCCGACCACTCCGAGATCGGTGAGGTCGCCAAGGGCCTCGCGGACCGCTACACCGAGGACAAGGTCGGTCTGTCCCTCCCCTCGACCCGGGTGGACGCCTTCAACGTCGACCTGGCCAACGAGCTGACCCGCAACGGCCGCCGCTCCGGTCTCACCTTCGCCCCCGAGGGCGGCAGCGAGCGGATGCGCAAGGTCATCAACAAGATGGTCTCCGAGGAGGACCTGATCCGCACCGTCGCCACCGCCTACGGCAACGGCTGGCGCCAGGTGAAGCTGTACTTCATGTGCGGTCTGCCGACCGAGACCGACGACGACGTCCTCCAGATCGCCGACATGGCGATGAACGTGATCGCCAAGGGCCGTGAGGTCTCCGGCGCCAACGACATCCGCTGCACGGTCTCCATCGGCGGCTTCGTCCCCAAGCCGCACACCCCGTTCCAGTGGGCGCCGCAGCTCAGCGCCGAGGAGACGGACGCCCGGCTGGAGAAGCTGCGCGACAAGATCCGCGGCGACAAGAAGTACGGCCGTTCCATCGGCTTCCGCTACCACGACGGCAAGCCCGGCATCGTCGAGGGCCTCCTCTCGCGCGGCGACCGCCGCCTGGGCGCCGCCATCCGCGCGGTCTACGAGGACGGCGGCCGGTTCGACGGCTGGCGCGAGCACTTCTCCTACGACCGCTGGATGAGCTGCGCGGACAAGGCGCTGGCGCCGTACGGCGTGGACGTCGACTGGTACACCACCCGCGAGCGCTCCTACGAGGAGGTCCTGCCCTGGGACCACCTGGACTCCGGTCTCGACAAGGACTGGCTCTGGGAGGACTGGCAGGACGCCCTGGACGAGACCGAGGTCGAGGACTGCCGCTGGACACCCTGCTTCGACTGCGGGGTGTGCCCGGCGATGGACACCCAGATCCAGATCGGCCCGACCGGGAAGAAGCTGCTGCCGCTGAGCGTGGTCAACGGGGGAAGCTGAGCCGCCGCGCCCTCCGCCCATCCCCGGGAGCCACGCCCGCCCGGGGGCACGGGGAACCCCGCGTCCAGTACGCCGTCCGGCACCGGTTCGGGACGGAACCCGGACAGGATGGCCGGATCCGATCGGATACGCCGCGCGTCCCTACCGGTATGGATCCGGTGGACCTGGAGAAGCGGGACGTTCACAGACCCGAGCCGCGGGGCGGTGAGGGCTGTCTGACGGTGGCGGTCCGGTTGCCCGTGCGGATCGTCGTGCTCGTGCTCGTCGTGCCCGTACGGATCGCGTGGGACGCGCTCGTCGTCGCCGGCCGCTTCGCGTACGGCACCGTCCTGCGGCCCGTCGGCCGCGCACTGTTCGTCTGGCCATGGCTCGCGCTGTGGCGGTACGTCCTCGTCCCCGCAGGCCGCGGCCTGGAGCGGCTCGGCACCGTCCTGGTCGTCGTCCCGGCGGTGTGGCTGTACCGGAACGCCCTCACCCCGATCGGCCACGGACTGGCCTGGGCGGGACGGGAGATCTGGGCGGGGCTGCGGTGGGTCGGGGGCTGGACCGCCGCCGGGCTCGGATGGCTGGGGCGATACCTGGTCGTCGTACCCGCCGTATGGCTCCACACCTGGATCCTCGCCCCCGTCGGACGCGCGATCGCCTGGTGCGCGCGGGGCGTTCGGCTCGTCCTGTACTGGACCGTGCGTGTGCTGTTCGTGCTGCCGGTGCTCGCCGTGTGGCGCTGGGTGCTCGCCCCCGTCGGACGGTTCCTGGCCGTCGTCGGACGGGAGACCGCCGACGCGCTGGGACACGCCTGGCGGGTGGCCGGACGGATCTCGCGGGCCGTGGGCCGGTTCCTCGGCGGGATCCTGCGGTGGATCTTCGTGGAACCGCTGCGCTGGGTGTACCGGGCGATGCTCACCCCGGTCGGGCACGCCGTACGGGACACCGTGCTGCGGCCCGTCGCCGACGCCGGGCGGGCCGTGGGCCGGGCCACCCGGCAGGCCCTCGCCACCGCCCGCGCGACCGTACGGCAGACCCGCGCCGACGTGCGCCGGGCCCTCTTCGGCGCGCCCCGACGGCGTGAGATCGCGGCCCGGCGGGAACCTCCGGGCCGCGACACACGTACTCTTGGTAGCAGTACGACCGCACTCACGAAGGAATGAAGGACACTGGGCAAGCGACAGCCCGTAGGCCCGCCGCCCGCACCCGCGGTGCAGCGCATCCGACTGCGCTACACCAAGCGCGGCCGCCTCCGGTTCACCAGCCACCGCGACTTCCAGCGTGCTTTCGAGCGCGCGTTGCGCCGCGCCGAGGTGCCGATGGCGTACTCGGCGGGGTTCACGCCGCACCCGAAGGTGTCGTACGCCAATGCCGCACCCACCGGCACGGGCAGTGAGGCGGAATATCTGGAGATCGCGCTGACGGCACCGCGCGACCCGGGGACGCTGCGCGAGCTTCTCGACGCGTCGCTGCCCCCCGGGCTGGACATCGTGGACGCCGTCGAAGCCCGTACGTCCGGACTGGCCGAACGGCTCACCGCCTCCGTGTGGGAGCTGCGGCTGGACGGCGTGGACCCCGCGGAGGCCGCCCGCGCGGTCGCCGCGTTCAACGCGGCGCAGAGCGTGGAAGTACAGCGCCGCACCAAGAACGGGATGCGCACGTTCGACGCCCGTCCCGCCGTGGCCGCCCTGACATGCGGCGACAGCGCTGAGACACAGAGTGCGCCCGCTGATAGGCCGAGCGGCCGGCCCTGTGCGATACTGCGGCTGGTTGTTCGGCACGTGACGCCTGCCGTTCGACCCGACGACGTCCTGTCCGGACTCCGCGCCGTGGCCGACCTGGCGCCGCCGGTCCCCGCAGCGGTGACCAGGCTGGCGCAGGGGCTGTTCGATGAAGAGACCGGCACGGTGACCGACCCGCTCGCGCCCGACCGCGAGGCAGACCCGGCCCCCACTTCGGCCGCACCGTCTGCCGCCGCGAAGGCGCCGGCGTAGGGAAGGTCCCGCGTAGGACGGACGCCGAAAGCGCCGCCCTCGTACTCGGGAGCCACCTGGGTCGGGCAGCGCACCCCACCACAAGACTTTCGCCAGGCCGTACGCGACAAGGTGTACGGAACCGGCGAGACAGGACACAGAGAGCTCCCGTGCGGCGCCCGCGCCCCGGACGGCGGTACACGCGCTTCGCGCGAGCCGCGGACGTCACCGGCCTTCCCGCCGGACCATGCGCGGCGCCCGGGAGCCTGACGGGAGAAACCCCCGCATGCTCGAACCGACCGATTCCGCAGAGTCCACCGAGTCCATCGACTCCACCGATTCCGCGCAGAACAGCCCCAGCGACACCCTGCCGCCGCGCCGTCGGCGCAGGGCCGCGTCCCGCCCGGCGGGACCGCCGGCCGCCGTCGCGCGAGCCGCCGACGGAGCCGACAGCGCTGACGCCGTCGACGCCGAGGAGGACGAGACCCTGGTGACCGCCGAGGCCGACGAGGCCGAGGTCACCGACGTGGCCGCCGAGGCGCCCGCCGCCGTGGAGGAGCCCGCGCCCGCCCCGCGCACCCGCCGCCGGGCCGTACGACGGGCCTCCGCGCCCGCCGGAGCACCGGTGGCCGGCGAGGCCGCTGAGCCCGCCGAGACCGTGGTGCCGGCCGCTGCCGCCGCCGAGCCGGTCGCCGAGGCCGCCGCCCCCGCCGAGGAGCCCGCCGCGCCACGGACCCGCCGTCGTGCCACGCGCCGCGCCACCGCGCCCGCAGAGGCTTCCGGCAGCACCGAGGCACCGGCCGCCGTGAAGGCCGCCGAGCCCGCCGCCGAAGCCGCCGAGGCCGCTTCGAGCCCGGCCGCCGCCGAGAGCGCCCCGGCCGCCGAGGACGCCGCGCCCCGCCGCACCCGCCGCCGTGCCACCCGACGCGTGGCGACGCCGGAGGCCGAGACCGCCGTAGCGGAGAAGCCCGGGAAGCCCGAGAAGGCCGGAAAGACAGAAGAGATCGAGAAGGCCGGGGCCGTCGTGGCGGCCGGGAAGGCGTCCGAGGCCGCTGCGGATGCCCCCGTCGCTGCCGCCGCGCCCGAGGCCCCGCAGGCCCCTGCGCCCGCCCCTGCCGCCTCCGCCGGCGCCGAGGACGAGGCCGGTGCGCCGCGTCGCGGGCGTCGGCGGGTGGCCCGTAAGGCCGCGACCGGGTTCGCCGCGCCCGCCGAGGCCCCGAAGTCCGCCCGCGAGGACGACGCCCCCCGGCGCCCGTCCCGCCCCGCCGTCGCCGTGTTCCAGGCGCCGGTGTTCGCCGAGCCGAGGTTCCAGACGCCCGAGCGGGCCGCCGCCGAGGCCGCCGCTGAGGCGGCGGAGGAACCGGCCGGACCCACCGGGCGGGTCGAAAAGGCCGAGCGGGTCGAAAGGGCCGTGCGGGTCGAGCGGGCCGAGCCCGTCGCGGCCGTCGCGGCCGAGGAGGTGGCGGAGGAGCAGAGCGGCGGACGCCGCCGTCGTCGCCGTCGCGCCCTGCTCGCCGAGGACACCGCGCCCGCGCGCACCGAGGCACCGGTCGCCGAGGAGACGTCCGGTGGCCCCGCCGAGGACTCCGAGGAGCCCCACGGGCACGAGGAGCCCGGGGACGACACCGAGGACACCGAGGACACGGACGGCGCGGACGGCACCGAGCACGCCGACGAGGAGTCCGAGGAGACCGGCTCGCGTCGCCGTCGCCGCCGTGGGGGCCGTCGCCGCCGCCGGGGTGACTCGGCCGACGGCGACTCCGCCGACGGCGAGGGCGACGAGGCCGCCGCGCAGGACGCCGAGGACACCGACGACGACGGCGCGGACGCCGACGCCGAGAACGACGCCGAGCGGGACGAGGACTCCGGTGGTTCGACCGCCGGCAGCCGTCGCCGTCGTCGTCGGCGGCGTCGGGCCGGTGACTCGGGCGGCGAGCCCGAGGCGTCGTCCGACGACCCGGAGCGCACGGTCGTCAAGGTGCGTGAGCCGCGCAAGCAGTCCGAGCCGTCCGACGAGGTGCAGTCCATCAAGGGCTCGACCCGTCTGGAGGCCAAGAAGCAGCGCCGCCGCGAGGGCCGTGAGCAGGGCCGCCGCCGGGTGCCGATCATCACCGAGGCCGAGTTCCTGGCCCGCCGCGAGGCCGTCGAGCGGGTGATGGTGGTCCGCCAGCACGGCGACCGCACCCAGATCGGCGTCCTTGAGGACGACGTGCTGGTCGAGCACTACGTCAACAAGGAGCAGTCGACGTCGTACGTCGGCAATGTCTACCTCGGCAAGGTGCAGAACGTGCTGCCGTCGATGGAGGCCGCCTTCATCGACATCGGCAAGGGCCGCAACGCCGTGCTCTACGCCGGAGAGGTCAACTTCGAGGCGCTCGGCATGGCCAACGGGCCGCGCCGGATCGAGTCCGCGCTGAAGTCCGGGCAGTCCGTGCTCGTCCAGGTCACCAAGGACCCGATCGGGCACAAGGGCGCCCGGCTGACCAGCCAGGTCTCGCTGCCCGGCCGCTACCTCGTGTATGTGCCCGAGGGCTCGATGACCGGCATCAGCCGCAAGCTGCCCGACACCGAGCGGGCCCGGCTGAAGACCATCCTGAAGAAGATCGTCCCCGAGGACGCGGGCGTCATCGTGCGCACCGCCGCGGAGGGGGCGAGCGAGGACGAGCTGCGCCGGGACGTCGAGCGGCTCCAGTCGCAGTGGTCCGACATCCAGAAGAAGGCCAAGAGCGGCAACGCCCCGACGCTGCTGTACGGCGAGCCGGACATGACCGTCCGCGTCGTGCGCGACATCTTCAACGAGGACTTCTCCAAGGTCATCGTCAGTGGTGACGAGGCGTGGCAGACCGTCCACGGCTATGTGGCGCACGTGGCGCCGGACCTCGCCGACCGGCTCCAGCGGTGGACCTCCGAGGTCGACGTCTTCGCCACGTACCGGATCGACGAGCAGCTCGCCAAGGCGCTGGACCGCAAGGTGTGGCTGCCGAGCGGTGGCTCGCTGGTGATCGACAAGACCGAGGCGATGGTCGTGGTCGATGTCAACACCGGCAAGTTCACCGGCCAGGGCGGCAACCTCGAAGAGACCGTGACCAGGAACAACCTGGAGGCGGCCGAGGAGATCGTGCGTCAGCTGCGGCTGCGCGACCTCGGCGGCATCGTCGTCATCGACTTCATCGACATGGTGCTGGAGTCCAACCGGGATCTGGTGCTGCGGCGGCTGCTGGAGTGCCTGGGCCGGGACCGTACGAAGCACCAGGTCGCCGAGGTGACCTCGCTGGGCCTGGTCCAGATGACCCGCAAGCGGGTCGGCCAGGGGCTGCTGGAGTCCTTCTCCGAGACCTGCGTCCACTGCAACGGCCGCGGTGTCATCGTCCACCTCGACCAGGCCACCTCGGCCGGCGGGGGCGGCGGCAAGCGCAAGAAGCGGGCGCGGGCCGGGGCGGACGTGCCCGAGCACACCCACGAGCCGGCCGTGTCCGCCGCCGCGGAGACCGCCGAGCAGGAGGCGGAGTCGGAGGCCGAGGTCGCCGCCGAGGCCGCGGCTCCCGTGGCCCTGGCGTCGCCCGTGTTCGAGCCGGACGAGGAGCTGTACAGCAGCGTCGCCGAGGCGGAGGCCGCGGCCTCCCGCGGTGGCCGTACCCGCCGTCGGGCCGGACGCCGGGCGTCCGCTCCGGCGGGTGCCCCGCAGAAGGCGGGCGCGCAGTCGACCGGCGAGGTCGTGGTGCCGACGGCCGCCAGGACCGCCGATGCGGCTGACGCGGCCAGGGCTGCCGAGCCGGCCAGGACCGCTGAGCCGACCGAGGCGGCCGAGACGGCCGAGACGGCTGAGTCCGACAGGCCCGCCAAGGGATCCAGGGGAGCCAGGGCGGCCAAGGCCGACAGGGCCGACAGGGCCGACAAGGCAGGCCGGTCGGACAGGGCAGGCAGGGCGGCCCAGGCGGCCCAGGCCACGTCGGAGTCCGGCGCCGCTGCCGCCCCCGTACGGGCCGAGTCCGCCGCCGAGGCGCACGCCGAGCCGGTCGCGGTCGAGGACCCCGTGGTCGAGGCCCCGCCCGTCGAGGAGGCCGCGCCCGTCGAAGAGGCCGCTCCCAAGGGCCGTACCCGCCGTCGCGCCACCCGCCGGGTGTCCGCGCCGGAGGGCGCCGAGGCGACGGTCGTCACGGTGAGCGAGTCGGCGAAGGCCGAGGCCGCCGCCGAGGCCGCCGGAGCCACCGAGACCGGTACCGGCACGGAAGCCGCCACCGAAGCCGCCGCGAGCACCGCGCCCGCAGCGACCGCCGAGGCCGCGACCGCCGAGGCCGCGCCCGCCCGTCCGCGCCGCCGTGCGGTGCGCAAGGCCACCGCGCCGACCGCGTCCGAGGAGACGGCCGTCGTGGTCGTCCCGTCGGGCACGGCGTCGGAGGCACCGGAGCCGGTCGCCGAGCAGCCCGAGGGCGAGGCGGCCCAGGCCACGTCGGAGTCCACGGCGCCGGCCAAGAAGGCGGCCCGTAAGACGGCGAAGAAGGTGACGGCGAAGAAGGCCGCCACCAAGTCGACGGCCACGACCGCCACCAAGTCGACGGCCGCGAAGAAGACCGCCGCCAAGAAGACCGCCGCGAAGAAGGCGACGGCCAAGAAGGCGGCCACCAAGAAGACGGCGGCGAAGAAGACGGCGGCTGCCGAGCAGACGCTGTCCTCGGTGTCGGCCTCCACGGAGGACTGACCGCCGCCGACGAGACGCGGGCCGACCGGCCCGTGAGGCAAGGCAGTTGACGGCCCGTCCGGTGCTCACCGGGCGGGCCGTTCCCTTCCCCAACCGGAATCCGTCGCTTCTCTTCGCCTTCTCCTCGCCTTCTCCGCGCATCTCCTCGCATCTCCTCGAATCCCGAATCCCCTCGAATCTCCTCGGAATCCGGTCCGCACGGTTCGTGAACGCCTGTGCACACCGTGATGACGTGAATACCCCGGGAATCCCTGGGGGAGGCGCGTGCATATGATGTGAGAGGAGACTGTCGGTTATTCAGCGAAAACGGGGACTTTGCTCCCCGTGGTTATTGGGGTTTCTCGTGGTTGCAGTGGTGTTGACGTGAAGGCGCTCGTGCTCTCCGGGGGAGCGGGCACCCGCCTCCGCCCGATCACCCACACCTCGGCCAAGCAACTGGTGCCGGTCGCCAACAAGCCGGTGCTGTTCTACGGCCTGGAGGCGATCGCCGACGCCGGGATCACCGAGGTGGGCATCGTCGTCGGTGACACCGCGGAGGAGATCCGCGAGGCGGTCGGCGACGGCTCCCGCTTCGGGATCAAGGTCACCTACATTCCGCAGGAAGCGCCGCTGGGCCTCGCCCACGCCGTGCTGATCGCGCAGGACTTCCTCGGCGACGACGATTTCGTGATGTACCTCGGCGACAACTTCATCGTCGGCGGTATCACCGCTCTGGTGGAGGAGTTCCGCCGCGAGCGCCCCGAGGCGCAGATCCTGCTGACCCAGGTCCCCGATCCCACCTCCTTCGGTGTCGCCGAACTCGACGCCGACGGACGGGTGGTGGGCCTGGAGGAGAAGCCGAAGCAGCCCAAGAGCGATCTCGCGCTGGTCGGCGTCTACCTCTTCACCCCCGCGATCCACGAGGCGGTGCGGTCCATCGAGCCGTCCTGGCGCGGGGAGTTGGAGATCACCCACGCCATCCAGTGGCTGATCGACGCGGACCGCGACGTCCGCTCCACCGCGATCTCCGGCTACTGGAAGGACACCGGCAACGTCACCGACATGCTGGAGGTCAACCGGTCCGTCCTGGAGAGCCTCCCGCCGCTCAACGAGGGCACGGTGGACGAGGCCAGCGAGCTGATCGGGCGGGTGCGGGTCGAGGCCGGCGCCCGGGTCAGCGGCAGCCGGATCGTCGGACCGGCGATCATCGGCGCCGGATCGGTGGTCAAGGACGCCTACATAGGCCCCTTCACCTCGGTCTCCGAGGACTGCCGGATCGAGGACAGCGAAATCGAATACTCTATCGTCCTGCGAGGCTCGTCCGTGACCGGTGTGCGCCGTGTGGAGGCTTCGCTGATCGGGCGCGATGTCGAGGTCACGCCCGCTCCCCGTCGTCCTTCGGCCCACCGGCTCGTACTCGGTGATCACAGCAAGGTGCAGATCTCTTCATGACGGCCTCTTCCACCGGCGTGACCCGGGCTCCCGCCCCAGCCCCCGCCGCCCGCCCGACCCGGATCCTGGTGACCGGCGGTGCCGGCTTCATCGGCTCGCACTACGTGCGTACGCTGCTCGGCCCCGAGGGCCCGGGCGACGTGGCCGTCACGGTGCTCGACAAGCTGACCTACGCGGGCAACCCGGCCAACCTGGACGAGGTGCGCGAGCACCCGTCGTTCGCCTTCGTGCAGGGCGACATCTGCGATCCCGACCTGGTCGGCACGCTGATGGCCGGACACGACGAGGTCGTGCACTTCGCCGCCGAGTCGCATGTGGACCGCTCCATCGACGGCGGCGCCGAGTTCGTCCGCACCAATGTGGTCGGCACCCACACCCTCATCGACGCCGCGCACCGGGCCGGCGTGCGGACCTTCGTGCACATCTCCACCGACGAGGTCTACGGCTCCATCGACGAGGGCTCCTGGCCGGAGACCCACCCGCTCCAGCCCAACTCGCCCTACTCCTCGGCGAAGGCGTCCAGCGACCTGATCGCGCTGTCGTACCACCGCACCCACGGCCTGGACGTACGGGTCACCCGCTGCTCCAACAACTACGGCCACCACCACTTCCCCGAGAAGGTCATCCCGCTCTTCGTGACCAACCTCCTCGACGGCAAGAAGGTCCCGCTCTACGGCGACGGCGGCAACGTCCGCGACTGGCTGCACATCGACGACCACGTCCAGGGCATCGAGCTGGTGCGCACCAAGGGCCGGGCCGGCGAGGTCTACAACATCGGCGGCGGCACCGAGCTGTCCAACCGGCAGCTCACCGAACTGCTGCTGGCGGCGTGCGGCGCCGACTGGGAGACCAGCGTCGAGTACGTCGAGGACCGCAAGGGCCACGACCGCCGCTACTCCGTCGACTGCGCCAAGATCCGCGACGAACTCGGCTACGAACCCCGCAAGAGCTTCGAGCAGGGCCTCGCCGAGACGGTCCGCTGGTATCGCGACAACCGCTCCTGGTGGGAGCCGCTGAAGGAGCGGGCCGCGCTGTGACCGACACTCGCCCCTGGCTGGTCACGGGAGCGGGCGGGATGCTCGCCCGGGACGTCCTGGCCCGGCTGGCCGTCGCGGGGATCCCCGCGGTCGCGGTCGCCCGCGCCGACCTCGACATCACCGCCCCGGAGGCGGTGCGCGCGGCGCTGGCCGCCCACCGCCCGGCCGTGGTCGTCAACTGCGCCGCCTGGACGGCGGTGGACGACGCCGAGTCCCGCGAGGCCGAGGCGCTGCGCGTCAACGGCGACGGCGCCCGCCATCTCGCCGAGGCGTGCGCGGCCGACGGGACCGTACTGCTCCAGGTCTCCACCGACTACGTCTTCCCGGGCGACGCGGACGCCCCGTACGCCGAGGACGCCCCCACCGGCCCGCGCGGCGCCTACGGGCGTACCAAGCTCGCCGGCGAGCGCGCGGTCCTCGCGGCGCTGCCCGAGACCGGGTACGTGGTGCGCACGGCGTGGCTGTACGGCGCCGGCGGCGGCAACTTCGTCCGGACGATGATCCGGCTGGAGGGCGTCAAGGACACCCTCGATGTGGTGGACGACCAGCGCGGCCAGCCCACCTGGACGGCCGACCTCGCCGACCGGCTGGTCCGCCTCGGCCTGGGCGCCCTCGCGGGCACCGCCCCGGCCGGCGTCTACCACGGCACCAGCTCCGGCGAGACCACCTGGTACGGCTTCACCCGGGCCATCTTCGAACTGCTCGGCGCCGACCCCGCCCGGGTCCGCCCGACCACCAGCGAGGCGTTCGTACGCCCCGCCCCCCGCCCCGCGTACAGCGTGCTGGGCCACGACCGCTGGGCCACGGCCGGCATCGAGCCGATCCGCGACTGGCACGCTGCCCTGACGGAGGCGTTCCCGGAGATCCACCGGGCCCAGACGAAGGAGGATCCGGCGTGACGGTCAAGGTCAGTGTCGTCATCGCGGTCTACAACCCCGGCAAGTATGTCGAGGACTGCATCGGGGCCCTGTTGCGACAGAGCCTCCCCCAGGACGAGTTCGAGGTCTTCTTCGTCAACGACGGCTCCACCGACGACACGCCCGCCCGGCTGGACCGGCTCGCGGCCGAGTACCCGCACATCCACGTCATCCACCAGGAGTCCTCCGGCTGGTCCGGCCGCCCCCGCAACACCGGGACCCGGGCCGCCCGGGGCGAGTACGTGATGTTCGCCGACCACGACGACTGGCTCGGCGACGAGGCCCTGGAGCGGATGTACGACTACGGCAAGGAGAACGACGCCGATGTGGTCGTGGGCAAGATGGCGGGCATCGGACGCCCCGTCCCGCAGGAGCTGTTCCGGATCAACCGGCCCCGGGCCACGGTCGAGACCGCGCCGCTGATCGACAGCCTCACCCCGCACAAGATGTTCCGCCGGGACTTCCTGAACGAGCACGGGATCGTGTTCAAGGAGGGCAAGCGGCGGCTGGAGGACCACGTCTTCGTCGTCGAGGCGTATCTGCGGGCCAAGAGCGTCGCCGTCCTCAGCGACTACCTCTGCTACTACCACATCGCCCGCGACGACGGCTCCAACGCCGGCTTCCAGCGCTTCGACCCGGTGGGTTACTTCAACAACCTGCGTGAGGCTCTCGACGTGGTCGAGGAACTCACCGAACCGGGCCCCGTGCGCGACCAGTTGTACAGCCGCTGGCTGCGTAACGAGATGGTCGAGCGGCTGCGCGGCAGACGGCTGCTCAAGCTGCCCGAGGAGTACGCGCAGGAGTTGTACCGGGAGATCCGCGGGGTGGTCACCGAGCGGTTCGGACCGGGGGTCTTCGCCCGGGTCGCCCCCACCCAGCGGGTGATCGCCGGACTGGTCGCCGCCGGTCTGTACGACGACATCAGGGCGCTGGCCGAGTGGGAGTCGGGGATCCGGCCCGCCGGCCGGCTCACCTCGCTGGCCTGGGAGGACGGCTCCCTCAAGGTCGGTTTCAGCGCCGAGTACCAGGTCGGCGGCGTCCCGATGACCTTCCGCCGGGACGACGGGCAGGACGGGCAGGACGGGCGCGACCTGCTCGACCTGCCGCTGTCCGACGCGGCCCGCGCGGCCCTCGAAGCCCAGGGCATCAGTCTTCGGGCGCCCGTCGCCAAGAGCGATGTCGACCTGGTGATCCGCTTCCGTGAGAACGCGACCCAGTTCTATCTGCCGCTGACCAGCGAACGGCACCGGATCGACACCGGCGACGACGGGGTGTTCCGCCAGGAGATCACCGCCCGGGCGGTGATCGACCCGGAGACCGCCGCCGGGGGAGTACCGCTCGGCAAGGGCATCTGGGATCTGCACCTGCGGATCAAGTCGTGCGGCTGGAACAAGGAGGTCCGGCTCGGCGCGGTACGCGACGGCGAGGTGGAGCGCACCCGGACCGCCGCGCTCACCGGTGAGCCGCGCCGTCTGGTCCTGCCGTACTGGACGGACGGGCCGGGCAACCTCTCCCTCGACGTCGACCACCAGACCAACAAGCTGGAGCGCGAGGCGGTGGCCTGGACGGACCCCGCCGCGGGCACGGTCGAGGGCTCCTCGGTCCGGCTGCCGCTGCCGCTGCATCTCGCCCCCGCCGGGGGCGAGCCGGTCCAACTGCGCTTCGAGCGCAGGAACGTCGGCACCTACCCGGCCCTCGCCGAGGCCGACGGCCGTACGGTGAGCGCTCCGCTGCCCCTGGAGCAGTTGGTCGGGCGCCGCTGGGCGGTGCGGATCGGCATGCCGTCCGCGGCCCGGGGCGAGCCCCGCTGGACCCGGCTGCCGGTGGACGTGCTGGTCGACGCCAAGGGCGCGGCCCGGGTGATCGACCGGAAGTCCGTCCCGCTGTGGCGCAAGCTCGCCCGACGGCTCAAGCGTGCCCTGACGAACCTGCAGAAGACGAACTGAGGAACCCCGCGATGCGACCGCTTTCCCTCCCCGGCGCCTGGGTGCACGAGCCGAAGGTCTTCCCCGACGGCCGGGGCAGCTTCCACGAGTGGTTCAAGTCCCCCGCCTTCACCGAGGCGGTGGGCCACCCGCTCACCGTGGCCCAGGCCAACATGTCCGTCTCCAGCCGGGGCACCCTGCGCGGCATCCACTATGCGGATGTGCCGCCGGGCCAGGCCAAGTACGTCAAGTGCGTGCGCGGCGCGGTCCTCGACGTGGTCGTGGACATCCGTACCGGCTCACCCACCTTCGGTCAGTGGGAGGCGGTCCGCCTCGACGACCGGGACCATCACGCGGTGTACCTCTCCGAGGGCCTCGGCCACGGCTTCATGGCCCTCACCGACGACGCCACCGTGGTCTACCTGTGCTCCGAGGGCTACGCCCCCGAGCGGGAGCACGGCATCCACCCGCTCGACCCGGCCCTGGCCATCGACTGGCCCGCGGACATCCCCCCGCTGCTGTCCCCGAAGGACGAGCGGGCCCCCACCCTGGCGCAGGCCGTGGAGCAGGGGACGCTGCCGTCCTACGAGGAGTGCGTGGCCTACCGGGAGGGCCTCGCCTGAGCCCGTGCCGTCGCGGCCCAGGGCCGGGGCGGGCCCGGTTTGACCCCCTCGGGGCGGGCCCCGTACTCTTGACCGTCGGTGTGTCCCCGGATATGGACGCGCCACATCCCCGTAAACCTCTTCCTCCGGCGGCACCCGGTGTCGGCGGAGAGGCTGCTCGCGTGTCGGGCCGCTGGACTGCGGGGGTGCCGTTCCTGAGCGAGAGAGTGAGATCCGCGTGTACGCCATCGTGCGCAGCGGTGGCCGTCAGCACAAGGTTGCTGTCGGTGACATCGTCGAGGTTGACAAGATTTCCACCGCCAAGGTTGGCGACACGGTAGAGCTCTCTACCCTGCTCGTTGTCGACGGCGAGGCCGTGACCAGCGACCCGTGGGTGCTGGCCGGCATCAAGGTCCAGGCCGAGGTCGTGGACCACCACAAGGGCCAGAAGATCGACATTCTGCGCTACAAGAACAAGACCGGCTACCGCCGTCGCCAGGGCCACCGCCAGCAGTACACGGCGATCAAGGTCACCGCGATCCCCGCGGCTGCGAAGTAAGGGACTGAGGAGAAATGGCACACAAGAAGGGCGCATCGTCCACTCGGAACGGTCGCGACTCCAATGCCCAGCGGCTCGGCGTGAAGCGCTTCGGCGGCCAGGTCGTGAACGCGGGCGAGATCCTGGTCCGCCAGCGTGGTACGCACTTCCACCCCGGCTCCGGCGTGGGCCGCGGCGGTGACGACACGCTGTTCGCGCTTCAGCCCGGTGCGGTGGAGTTCGGCACCCACCGTGGCCGCAAGGTCGTGAACATCGTTCCGGTCGCCTGACCCGAGCGAGTCGACCGAAGCTTTCCACAGCTTTCGCGAGGCGGACCTCACTTCCCGGTCGGGAAGGCGGGTCCGCCTTTCGCGTGTTGACATTGACATTGACCCGAGTTTTCTGGAGGCACCACCATGACCACCTTCGTGGACCGCGTCGAACTGCATGTCGCCGCGGGTAACGGAGGTCACGGCTGTGCCTCCGTCCACCGGGAGAAGTTCAAGCCGCTCGGCGGTCCCGACGGCGGCAACGGCGGACACGGCGGCGATGTGATCCTCACCGTCGACCAGTCCGTCACCACGCTGCTCGACTACCACCACTCCCCGCACCGCAAGGCCACCAACGGCAAGCCCGGCGAGGGCGGCAACCGCTCCGGCAAGGACGGCCAGGACCTGGTGCTGCCCGTCCCCGACGGCACCGTCGTCCTCGACAAGGCGGGCAATGTCCTCGCCGACCTCGTCGGCCACGGCACCTCCTACATCGCCGCCCAGGGCGGCCGGGGCGGCCTCGGCAACGCCGCGCTCGCCTCCGCCCGCCGCAAGGCGCCCGGCTTCGCCCTCCTCGGCGTGCCCGGGGACCTGCGGGACGTCGTACTGGAGCTGAAGACCGTCGCCGACGTGGCGCTCGTCGGCTACCCGAGCGCCGGGAAGTCCTCGCTGATCTCCGTGCTCAGCGCGGCCAAGCCGAAGATCGCCGACTACCCCTTCACCACCCTGGTGCCGAACCTCGGTGTGGTCACCGCGGGCTCCACCGTCTACACCGTCGCCGATGTGCCCGGGCTCATCCCCGGCGCCAGCCAGGGCAAGGGCCTCGGCCTGGAGTTCCTGCGCCATGTCGAGCGGTGCAGCGTCCTGGTGCACGTCCTGGACACCGCGACCCTGGAGTCCGACCGCGACCCCGTCTCCGACCTCGACATCATCGAGGAGGAACTGCGGCAGTACGGCGGCCTCGGCGACCGGCCCCGGATCGTCGTCCTCAACAAGATCGACGTGCCGGACGGCAAGGATCTCGCCGAGATGGTCCGCCCGGACCTGGAGTCACGCGGCTACCGGGTCTTCGAGGTGTCCGCGGTCGCCCACATGGGGCTCAAGGAGTTCTCGTTCGCCCTCGCCGACATGGTCGCGCAGGCCCGCGCCGCCAAGCCGGCGGAGGAGGCGACCCGCATCGTCATCCGGCCCAAGGCGGTGGACGACAGCGGCTTCACCGTCACCCGCGAGGAGGAGTCCCTCTTCCGGGTCCGCGGCGAGAAGCCCGAGCGCTGGGTGCGCCAGACCGACTTCAGCAACGACGAGGCCGTCGGCTACCTCGCCGACCGGCTCAACCGCCTCGGCGTGGAGGACCAGTTGATGAAGGCCGGCGCCCGCACGGGCGACGGTGTCGCCATCGGGCCCGAGGAGAACGCGGTCGTCTTCGACTGGGAGCCGACCGTCATGGCCGGTGCGGAGATGCTCGGGCGCCGCGGTGAGGACCACCGTATGGAGGCGCCGCGCCCGGCCGCCCAGCGGCGGCGCGATCGGGAGGCCGAACGGGACGAGGTCCAGCAGGAGTTCGAGGGCTTCGAGCCGTTCTAGCCGACGGCGGAAGGCACGGTCCGGGCCTACTGGGCTGACCGTCCGGGCCTGGCGGACTGACGGTACGGACGGTACGAGGGCGGCGGCCCTGGCTCACCGGAGAGGTGGGGCAGGGCCGCCGTCGTGCGTTCCGGCGACGTCCCCGCCCGCCCTGCACTTGTCATGCCCGCGCTTTCTCCCGTTCAGCGGGCCGACCAGCCCGCCGTGGAGCTTCCGAAGTGTCCAGGACACCACCGGGGCAAGGGAGTTCCCCCCATGACACCCATGACACCGACGACACCGACGACACCGACGACACCGACGACACCGACGACATCCACCCCCCTCCTGACCGACGCGAACGGGACGGTCCCGACCGGCGGCCGTCGTCGCTTCCTGACCGCCGGGGCCGCCGTCGTGGGCACCGCGGCCTCCGCCCAGCTCTGGCTGCCGGCCTCCGCACGGGCCGCCGAACCACCGCTGCCCGAAGGGGTGTTCAGCCTGGGCGTCGCCTCGGGCGACCCCCTCCTGGACGGCGTCGTGCTGTGGACCCGGCTCGCCCCGGACCCGCTGCACGGCGGCGGCATGCCCGACCGCACGGTGACCGTGCACTGGGAGATCGCCGAGGACGAGCGGTTCCGCACGGCCGTACGCCGGGGTGCCGCCCAGGCCCGGCCCGAGTACGGGCACAGCGTTCACGTGGATGTACGAGGGCTGCGCGCCGGCCGCACCTACTGGTACCGCTTCCGTGCGGGCGGGCGGCTCTCCCCGACCGGCCGCACCCGTACCGCGCCGCCCCGCACGGCCTCCGGCGGCAGCCTGCGCATCGCGCTCGCCTCCTGCCAGAACTGGCAGCACGGCTGGTTCACCCCGTACGCCGACATGCGCGCCCAGGACCCCGACGTGGTGCTCTTCGTCGGGGACTACCTGTACGAGTCGAGCCCCTCGGCGACCGCCCCGCGCCGGCACGAGGGCGCGGGGGAGCCGTACGGCCTGGCCCAGTACCGCAACCGGTACGCCCAGTACCGCGGCGATCCCCACCTCGCGGCGATGCACGCGAGCGCGCCGTTCGTCGTCACCTTCGACGACCACGAGGTGGACAACGACTACGCGGGCGGCATCCCGCAGGACCCGGACAAGCAGCCGCACGACGCCTTCGCGGCCCGGCTGGCCGCCGCCTACCAGGCGTACTACGAGCACATGCCGGTCCGCGCGAGCGCCGTCCCGAACGGCCCCCACATCCGCATGTACCGCCGACTGGAGTTCGGCCGCCTCGCCCGGCTGAACGTGCTGGACACCCGCCAGTACCGCAGCGACCAGGCCACCGGCCAGGAAGGCGCGAAGAACCCCGCCCTCACCATGCTCGGCGCCGCCCAGAAGCGCTGGCTGCTCGACGGACTGCGCTCCTCGCCCGCCCGCTGGAACCTGGTCGCCTCGCAGATCATGATGGCCGAGACGGATCTGCTGGTCGGCGAGGGCAAACGGTGGTTCTACGACGCCTGGGACGGCTACCAGGCCGAACGCAACGCGTTCATGAGGGAGTTCAAGGCCACCCGCAACCCGGTGGTGCTCACCGGCGACCGCCATCTGACCATGGTCAGCGATCTCAAGGAGGACTACGACGACCCGGGCTCCGCCGTCGTCGGCGCCGAGTTCGTCGGTACGTCCATCTCCTCCAACGGCGACCAGGACCAGAGCGCGTTCCGCAAGGAGTGGGACCCGCGCATCCCGGACAACCCGCACTGGAAGCTGCTCGACGCCCACCGCGGCTACCACCTCTTCGACGTGCGCCGCGACGGCATCGACGCACGCGTCCGGGTGGTCGACACCGTGCTGAAGCCGAAGTCCGCGGCCCGCACCCTGGCCACGCTGCGGGTGGACGCGGGACGGCCCGGCGTGCGCGTCGTCTGACCGGGCCCGAACCAGGCCCCCGCCCACAGCCCCCCACCCGGTCCAGTCCCTGCCCGAACCAGACCCCCGCCCACAGCCCCCCACCCGCTCCAGTCCCTGCCCGAACCAGACCCCCGCCCACAGCCCCCACCCGGTCCAGTCCCGGTCCAGTCCCGGTCCAGTCCCGGTCCGGTCCCTGCCCGGGGCCGGCCCCGCACGCACCGCCCCGCGCGGTGCCGGAACGCCGCGCATCGCCCCCTGACCCTGGCCGAGACCGAAATGCCGCGCAATCTTGATGTCGAGTTCCGCGGCGGGCGCCGGTGGCGGCCGGGGAGACCGGGGAGACCGGGGCGGGGGTGGTCGGACCGGTCCCGGGCGGGGCCGGGGCCGCGCTCGAAGCCGCTGCTCAGGCGCCGTACGGGCCGCTCACGACGGGGCGCCGCCGTACCCGTGCGGCACAGCGACGTCACTCACCGTGACCGTTCGTTCCTGTGGAGTTACTCACAGCGATTCCCGGGGTGCCGGCTGGGCGCCCCGGGAACTGTTCGGCCTTCACCAGCGTCATAAAGGTGAATGAGAGGTTGCGCGCACATATGCGCCCGAGGTCGCTCACCTTGCATCGCGGTAACCACAAGTGGGACCCTTTGCACGTTCCCAGTCGCCCCAAGGTAGGTCACCTGTGTCACAGCACATTGCCAAGCCCCGTACCACCGCAGTGATCCTGGCCGGCGGCACCGGTCAGCGCGTGGGTCTGTCGATCCCCAAGCAGCTGCTGAAGATCGCCGGCAAGGCAGTCATCGAGCACACCCTGACCACCTTCGAGAACGCCGACTCGATCGACGACATCATCGTGCTGATGGCGCCGGGTTACGTGCCGGACGTGGAGAAGATCGTAGCGAAGGCGGGCTTCACCAAGGTCTCCCGTGTCATCGAGGGCGGCGCCACCCGCAACGAGACCACCGAGCGCGCCATCGCCGCCCTCGGCGAGGGCCTGGCCGAGGGCGAGGACCCCAACGTCCTCTTCCACGACGCCGTACGGCCGCTGCTGTCCCGGCGCGTCATCGACGACTGCGTGGCCGCCCTGGAGCGCTATCAGGCGGTGGACGTCGCCATCCCCTCCGCCGACACCATCATCGTCACCCGTACCCACGGCGAAGACGGCGAGTTCATCACCGAGATCCCGGACCGCTCCCGGCTGCGCCGCGGCCAGACCCCGCAGGCGTTCAAGCTGTCCACCATCAAGCGGGCCTACGAGGTGGCCTCCGGCGACCCCAACTTCCAGGCCACGGACGACTGCACGGTGGTCCTGCGCTACCTGCCCGACGTGCCGATCCACGTCGTCGCGGGCGACGAGTACAACATGAAGGTCACCCAGCCCGTCGACGTCTTCATAGCCGACAAGATGTTCCAGCTCGCCTCCACGGCCGCGCCGGAGCAGAACGGCGAGGAGGCGTACCGCGAACTGCTCAGCGGCAAGACGGTCGTCGTCTTCGGCGGCTCCTACGGCATCGGCAAGGACGTCGGTGAACTCGCCGAGTCCTACGGCGCCACGGTCTACGCCCTGGGCCGCTCCACCACCGGCACCCACGTGGAGAACCCGGAGGAGGTGGACGACGCCCTGTCCAAGGCGTACGCCGAGACCGGGCGCATCGACTACGTCGTCAACACCGCGGGCGTCCTGCGCATCGGCAAGCTCGCCGAGACCGACAACGCCACCATCGAGGAGGCGCTGAAGGTCAACTACCTGGCGCCGGTGCAGATCGCGCGCTCCGCGTACAAGTACCTGTCCGAGACCAAGGGCCAACTGCTGCTCTACACCTCCAGCAGCTACACCCGCGGCCGGGCCGAGTACAGCCTCTACTCCTCCACCAAGGCCGCCATGGTCAATCTGACCCAGGCGCTGTCCGATGAGTGGGCGGGCGACGGCATCCGCGTGAACTGCATCAACCCCGAGCGCACGGCCACCCCGATGCGCACCAAGGCGTTCGGCCAGGAGCCCGCGGGCACCCTGCTCTCCTCCGAGGCCGTGGCGCGCACCTCGCTCGACGTGCTGCTCTCCGAGCTGACCGGCCATGTCATCGACGTACGCCAGCAGGACCCGACGGCGGTCACCGGCCGGGCCTCCGGCTTCGAGCAGGCGCTGGCCGGTGTGCTGGACCGTCAGGACGGCGTGGCATAATCGACATCTCCTAGCCTTCTGTCATTCAGGCCCTTGTGGGTACCGGTTCGCCGGGCTGTCGCCGAGCGATCGCCGAAAATGCGCCGCGTATGCACAAGGGCCTGAGTCCATGAAATTCCAGAAAACTTCACATACTGAGGTCTTCACACTGTTTTCCGGATTTTCACGGGCCTCCCGACACCTGCGGGCTTAACCCACCGGCACCCCTCCCAGAGCAGGTTTTCCGTGATAACCACCGCTATTCGCGTCGCCCGGGTGGGCAGCGCGGCCGAACTGGCCGCGGCGGCGCTGATGATGCTGGGCTACCCGGCGCTCATGCTGGCCGCGCTGGTCCCGAGCGTCCCCGCCTTCGCCGCCGCGGCGGCCGTGACCTACCTCGCGGACCACTATCTGCACCGCAAGGGCAGCTATCTGATCAACCGCCTGAGCAAGGTGCGCGCGGGACTGTCGATCCGCTTCCTGATCCGTGAGCTGCTGCTGGTGCTGCTGCTGGCCCGGCTGTCCCTCTCGGACAACCTCATGTTCTACGGCGCGGTCGCCGGCTTCATCGCCTTCTACGGCCTCCAGGCCCCGCACGGCGCGCTGGTCACCCTGATCCGCAACCGCCGCCGGATGCCGGTCGCCACCCGCAACGTCGACCTGAAGTCCCGCATCCGCATCCCCGACGCCCCGCCGCGGTGGCTGCTGGACCGCTCCGCCGAGAAGATGCTCCACCTCGACCTCGCGGCCGTCGTCGGCATACTGATCAGCGCCCAGACGGACTCCGCCGCCGCTGGTTTCGCCGGGGTCGGCGCCACCATCGGCCTGGGCTGTGTGTACGTCCTCGCCCTCGCCCCGTACGTGCGCGGGCGGAAGATACCGCCGGGCGCCGACACCGTCCTCGCCGCCATGGACGACTGGCTGCGCGTGCACCGCCCCGAGACCGTGCTCTACTTCTCCGGCTCCAAGGACTCCGCCTACCAGGTCAACATGTGGCTGGAGACCATGGAGCAGCTCGACTCCAGGCCGCTGGTGATCCTGCGGGAGCGGGCCGTCCTGGAGCGCCTCGCGCCCACCACCGTCCCGGTCGTCTGCGTGCCCGGCGGGGTGCACCTGATGAACATGGACCTGTCCACCGTGCGGGTCGCGCTGTACGCGGCGAACGTCGGCAAGAACATCCACCTGCTGCGCGTCCCCACCATGAAGCACGTCTTCATCGGCCACGGCGACAGCGACAAGCTCGCCAGCGTCAACCCGTACAGCAAGGTCTACGACGAGGTGTGGACCGCCGGCCGGGCCGGCCGCGACCGCTACGCCATCGCCGACGTCGGGGTCCGCGACGACGACATCGTGGAGGTCGGCCGCCCGCAGCTCGCCCCCATCCAGTCCTGGCAGGGCGTGCCCGAGGGCCGTGTCCCCACCGTGCTGTACGCGCCGACCTGGGAGGGCTGGGACGACAACCCCGGCAACACCTCCCTGCTGCTGGCCGGCGAGAACATCGTCCGCTCGCTCGTGACGGCCGACCCGCCGGTCCGCGTCCTGTACAAGCCGCACCCCTTCACCGGCACCCGCAGCGCCGCCGCCAAGGCCGCCCACCAGCGGATCACGGACCTGGTCCGCAAGGCCGCGGAGGAGCGCGCCGCCGATGCCCGCTTCACGGCCGACGCCACCGAGACCGCCGCCGCGCGGGCTGAGCTGGCCCGGATCGAGGCCCTGCTCGGCCGGTCCTCCCGCTCCGGCGACACCGGCGACGACGCCGAGGCCACCCGGGACGGTGTGGTCGACGTGGCCCGGTTCGAGGAGATCGCCCGGCTGCGCGCCGAGTGGAACACCGCCTACTGGCGGTCCTTCCCCGCCTGGGAGCACCGGGTCATCACGGACGCCGAGCCGCGGCTGTACGACTGCTTCAACGTCTCCGACGCGATGGTCTCCGACATCTCCTCCGTGGTCTCCGACTTCATCGCGAGCGGCAAGCCGTACGCGGTGACGGACTCCGCCGAACTCGGCGAGGAGGAGTTCAAGCGGCAGAACACCGCCGTGCGCGCGGCCGTGATCCTCTCCAACGGTGCCACCGAGCTGATCGCCCTGCTCGCCGCGGTGCGCTCACCGGCCGCCGACCCGCTGGCCGGTGAGCGGCGTGAGCTGAAGCGCTATCTGCTGGGGCCGGACGAGCCGACCTCGCTGCAGCAGTTCAACACGGCGGTGAGGAACCTCGCGGTGAAGGCGGCGGCCCGCAACCGGGGCCAGGACGCCCGGGCGACGGAACTGACCGGCTGAACCACACGGAACCGACCGGCTGAACCACATGGACCCGACCGGCTGAGCAATACGGAACTGACCGGCTGAGCAGCGCCTCGGCCGAGATCAGGCCCCGAGGACCCCCGGGCCCTCGGGGCCTTCTTCGTGCCCGCAAAAGACAAGCGGCCTAAGAAGACAAGGATCACAACCCCGGGAATGCAACCCTGCGCCCCTGTGTCCCGTCTTGAAGGCATCGAAGAAAGACATACCGAGGAAATTCTCCGTGACCAAGAGGATTTCCTCCGTGACCATAAGGGGAAACCGTGACGCAGCCTGATGTCAGTGTGATCATCGGGGCGTACGAAGCGATGCCTTATCTGATCGACTGCCTGGCGTCGGTCGAGGCACAGACCATCGATCCGGGGCGAGTCGAAGTCATCACCGTGGACGACGGCTCGACGGACGGTACGGGGGAGTACCTGGAGGAGTTCGCCGCCCGCGCGCCGATGCCGGTCACGGTGATCCGGCAGGAGAATTCCGGCGGCCCGAGCGGCCCGCGCAACGTCGGCCTCGCCAAGGCGACCGGCCGGTACGTCTTCTTCCTGGACGCCGACGACCGGCTCGGCGAGGAGGCGCTGGAGCGGATGGTCGGGGCGGCCGACCGCAACGGCACGGACGTGGTGCTCGGCCGCGTCGAAGGCGTCAACCGCAAGGCGCCGAGATCGATGTGGGACGCGAACCGCGACCGTACGGACGTCTACTCCTCCAACATCAAGTTCACGCTGAGCGCGCAGAAGCTGTTCCGCCGCGCCCTGCTGGACCGTCACGGCATGCGGTTCGACGAATCCCTGTGGACCGGTGAGGACGCCCTGTTCACGATGGAGGCGTATCTGCGGGCCGACGGGGTCTCCGTCATCGCCGACTACACCTGCTACTACCTGGTGGGCCGCAGCGACGGCAAGCACGTCACCAAGTCCGGCGGCTACGCCAAGCGCTTCGACTCGGCCCGCTCGCTGATGGCCCTGATCGCGGACCTGGTCCCGCCCGGCCCCCGCCGTGAGCTGCTCATGGTCCGCCCCTTCACGGTCACCCTGCTGCCCCAGTTCGGCCCCCCGTACGCCAAGGACAGCGAAGAGGTGCGACGCCACAAGCTGGAACTGGCCAAGCCGATGATGGACGCGTACTGGAACGCCGACCTGGCCCGTCGGCTGCTGGTCAACGAGCGGCTGCGGCTGCACCTGGTGGCCGAGCAGCGGGGCGATCTGCTGCTCGACGTGGTCAAGTTCGTCCGGTCCAAGACGCGGCCGACGGTGTATCTGGAGCGTCGGGGCAGCCGGGTCTACCTCGGCTACCCGCATTTTCGCGAGCGGGCCGCCGGGATCCCCGACTCCGTCTATCTGGCCGAGCCCCGCGAGGCCCGCAAGGTGCCGGGGTACCGGGAGAACCGCATGGGGCAGCTGGTGCAGCGCGCGACGCGCAAAGCGCGGCGGATCATCCTGCCGACGGGAACGTCCGGAGGCAGAGCGGCCCGAAAGCCGTAGCACGGACGGACAGGACAGTGCCGGGCACGCGACACACGGCCCGGCACTCCACGCCGTACGGCTGACGGGGCCGTCACCCCTGGTGGTTCACGGTGTCACTTCTCGCCCAGCGCACGTGAGACCACCCGCCGCGCCCGGCGGTACACCGACGGCGCGGGGACCGGGCCCTTGGCCGGCGCCGCCGCGGCGGCGGGCCGGGCCTTCAGTTCCTTGCGCAGCTTGGCGTTGTCGGCGGTGAGCGCCTCGACCCGGCCGTGCAGGAAGCCCAGCCGGCTGCTCATCTCCGCGATGCTGGTGTCGAGCCACGGCCGTACGCCCGGCGGGAACGACAGATCGAGCATCCGCTCCTCGAACGCCGCGCCCCCGTCGCCGTGGGTGAACGTGTCCTCCAGGCCGTTCCTGGCCAGGAACCCCGTGAACCGCTCGAACCGCTCCTGGTGGCCGCCCATCAGCGCGCTGAAGTCCGCCTCGTCGTGCAGCTCGGCCGGGTCCAGATCGGCCGGCACCGTGTCGATCGTGCGGTGCGGGATGTCGAAGTAGCGGCACAGCTCCAGCGTCCGGGAGTCGGAGCAGAGCACGGTCGCCGGGGTGCCCGCGAGCAGCGCGGCGATGTTGCCGTGGATGCGTGAGCCGAAGGAGAAGTCGAACCCGCTCAGATCATCGATCCAGGTGACCGGGTCGACGTAGACGCGGACCTTGTCCTCCCGGTACATCGGGTGGTCCGGGTGGGTCGGCATGCCCGTCACCCGGGCGTTCGGGCTGGACATGTCACGCCAGTGCAGCTGGCGGGCGTCGCTGAGGTTCTGGCCGATGAAGCGCAGATTGGGGTAGCGCTCGTGGGTGCGCCGGATGACCTTGCCCAGGCCCTGCGTACGGACCGCGCTGTGCGAGCCGTTGATCGCGATGCGGGACATGGCGGTGAGCGCGGGCGTCCGCTTGTGCACGGCGAGTTCCTTGCCGTACATGAACAGCGACGGGCAGCCGATGACCTCGACGTCCCGGAAGCCCATGTCCTTCAGATAGCGCTCGGTGAACTCCCCGCGCACCCCGATCGAGGCGCTGTGGTCGAGCACCGCGGAGACGAACGCCCGCACGCTGGGCTCCAGCGGCTTGAGGCGGGAGGCGTCGTACTTCAGGCTCGCCTGCGCGCCGACGCCGAGCACCACCACCGGGATGGTGAGCTTGTTGATCAGCTTCGTCAGACGGTTCAGCGACTCCTCGAAGGTGGGCCGGAAGGCGTTCGCCAGCGGCACCACGAAGGCGTCGAACTCCTCGTTGATCCGACCGGCCGCCGCGACGTTCGTCCGCATGCCGTTGGAGACCACTTCGCAGCGCGGTGTCTCCAGGATCTTGTGAGAGGCATCACTGAAGATCAGGTTGCCCGCGTTGGTGGCAATCACGTCCCGGTGGAGGGCCTCTTCGAGGGGGACGACGTCGTACGGGCTCTTCCCGGATCGGAGAAGGATGCGCTTCACGCGCTGCGCAGGCTGATCGGTGTGGGGCACGTCTGTCGAGTTAAGTTCACCGGCACTTCGATTACTAGACGAAATCCGTACAACTTTTTTGCCATACGCGGAGCGAAGTCACCCGGTGACCGAACGTGAGTGCCGGGGGTGGGCGTCCGCTGGATGAAATCGCCGAGCGGGAAAGGATCCGCTTCGCGTAGATTGCCGGGCGGGGCAAGCCGGAGGCGCCGGAGCTACGCGAGAGGCGAACAGCAACGTGGCAGGGGCAAGGCAGGCCGTGCGAACGGCCCGCAGGATCGTCGTCAAGGTGGGTTCCTCGTCGCTGACCACCGCCTCCGGCGGACTGGACGCGGACCGGGTCGACGCCCTCGTGGACGCGCTGGCACGGATCCGCAGCGGCGGGGAGCGCGAGGTCGTGCTGGTCTCCTCCGGCGCCATCGCCGCCGGACTCGCCCCGCTCGGACTGCGCCGCCGTCCCAAGGATCTCGCCCGCCAGCAGGCCGCCGCCAGCGTCGGCCAGGGCCTGCTCGTCGCCCGCTACACCGCCTCCTTCGCCCGCTACGGCGTCCGGGTCGGCCAGGTGCTGCTCACCTCCGACGACATGAGCCGCCGCGCCCACCACCGCAACGCCTCGCGCACCCTGGACAAACTGCTCGCGATGGGCGCCCTCCCGGTCGTCAACGAGAACGACACCGTCGCCACCGACGAGATCCGCTTCGGCGACAACGACCGGCTCGCCGCCCTCGTCGCCCACCTCGTCCGCGCCGATCTGCTGGTCCTGCTCTCCGACGTCGACGGCGTGTACGACGGCGACCCCAGCCGGCCCGGCACCACCCGGATCGCCGAGGTGCGCGGCCCCGGCGACCTCGCGCATGTCGAGATCGGCAGCGCGGGCAGGGCCGGGGTCGGCACCGGCGGCATGGTCACCAAGATCGAGGCCGCCGGGATCGCCGCCGCCGCGGGCATCCCGGTGGTGCTCACCAGCGCGATCCACGCCGGCGACGCCCTCACCGGCCAGGACACCGGCACCTACTTCCACCCCACCGGCAAACGCTCCGCCGACCGGCTGCTCTGGCTCCAGCACGCCTCCACCCCGCAGGGCGCGCTCGTCCTGGACGACGGCGCCGTACGGGCCGTCGTCGAGCGCCGCACCTCACTCCTGCCGGCCGGGATCGCCGCCGTCGAGGGCGAGTTCAGCGCCGGTGACCCCGTCGAACTCCGCGACACCGGGGGCCGCCCGGTCGCCCGCGGCCTGGTCAACTTCGACGCCAAGGAGATCCCGCGGCTGATCGGCCACTCCACCCGCGAACTGGCCCGCGACCTCGGACCCGCGTACGAGCGCGAGGTCGTACACAGGGACGACCTGGTGCTCCTCCATCCGCAAAAGACCTGATTCGTCCACCCCCGGTGGGGGACGTTCCGTAAAACGCCCCCACGGAGCCTTGCGGCCTGCTCAACTTTGTTACAGGAATCCTTCCGCATGAACGCTGCGCGAAGCTGCGCAGTCACCTCGCCAGGACGACACGATCGAGCAACCGAGGAGGCCGCCGTGAGACGAGTGCGTCCTGGGGCGGCGACGCCCCGCGGCACTGCCCCCGGGACCTCCTCCCGTCCCGCGGCCTCCCGTCCCGCCGGCCCCCGCCCGCCCGGCGAGGAACGCGCCCTGACCAGCGTCGCGGCCGGCGACCGCTACGAAGCCGAATGCCATGAGGCCGAGCGCCCCGGCGAGGTGCCCCGGCTGTGGCACGTCACCCTCAGCGTCTCCGGCGAGGCCGCCCCGCTGAAGGAGGTCCGCCGCGCCCTCCAGCAGCTCGCCCACGACCACCCCTTCCTCCTCACCAGCCGCTACGCGGGCGACCACGCCGAGATCCGCTACTGGGAGGAGGCCCGCGACCTCCACGACGCCGCGGCCGTCGCCCTGCGCCTGTGGGGCGAACACCGCCAGACCGCCGGGCTGCCGCCCTGGGAGATCGTCGGCCTGGAGGTCATCGACCGCGAGACCTACCACCAGCGCCTCGCCGAGGGCTACGGCCCGCCTCCGGCGTCCCCGGTGGGAGTGCACCCGTACTGAGCCCCGCCTCGGGCGCCCCCTGTCCGTTCTCGATCGTTGTTCGAGCGGTGTCTCGGGCCTTGGGACAGCCTCGGGAACGCCCCGCCGCACGCACTACCCTTCCTTCATGACCACGCTCTCGCCGTACGACTCCATGTCCCCGGTCACCGAGGCCGCCTACCGGGCGAAGGCAGCCGCCGCCGACCTCGCCCCGATGCCCCGGGCCGCGAAGGACGACGCGCTGCTCGCCATCGCGGACGCCCTGGAAGTCCGTACGGCGGAGATCGTCGAGGCCAACGCCAAGGACATCGCCAAGGCCCGCGAGGCCGGCACCAGCGAGGCCGTCATCGACCGGCTCACCCTCACCCCGGAGCGGGTGCGGGCCATCGCCGCCGACGTGCGGGACGTCGTCGCCCTGCCCGACCCCGTCGGCGAGGTCGTCCGCGGCTCGACCCTCCCCAACGGCATCGACCTGCGCCAGGTCCGCGTCCCGCTCGGCGTCGTCGGCATCATCTACGAGGCCCGCCCCAACGTCACCGTGGACGCCGCCGCCCTCTGCCTCAAGTCCGGCAACGCGGTCCTGCTGCGCGGCTCGGCCTCCGCCTACGCCTCGAACGCCGCGCTGGTCCGGGTCATCCGGGACGCCGTCGGCGGCGCCGGCCTGCCCGCCGACGCCGTCCAGCTCGTCCCCGGCGAGAACCGCGACAGCGTCCGCGAGCTGATGCGCGCCCGCGGCCTGGTCGACGTCCTCATCCCGCGCGGCGGCGCCTCCCTCATCCAGACCGTGGTCGCCGAGTCCACCGTCCCGGTCATCGAGACCGGCACCGGCAACTGCCACGTCTACGTCGACGCCCAGGCCGACCTCGACATGGCCGTCGAGATCCTCATCAACTCCAAGGCGCAGCGGGTCAGCGTCTGCAACGCCGCCGAGACCCTCCTCGTCCACCAGGACATCGCCGCCGAGTTCCTGCCGCGCGCGCTGGACGCCCTCGCCGAGGCCGGAGTGACCGTGCACGCCGACGACCGTGTCATGGCGTACGCCAAGGACTCCCGCGCGACCGTGGTCGAGGCCACGGCCGAGGACTGGGAGACCGAGTACCTGTCGTACGACATCGCCGCCGCCGTCGTGGACTCCCTCGACCGGGCCGTCGAGCACATCCGGCTGTGGACCTCCGGCCACACCGAGGCCATCGTCACCACCTCCCAGCAGGCGGCCCGCCGCTTCACCCAATTGGTCGACTCCACGACCGTCGCCGTGAACGCCTCCACCCGCTTCACCGACGGCGGCCAGTTCGGCTTCGGCGCGGAGATCGGCATCTCCACCCAGAAGCTGCACGCCCGGGGCCCGATGGGGCTCCCGGAGCTGACCAGCACCAAGTACATCGTGACCGGGGACGGCCACGTACGGCGCTGAACCGCCCCCCGCGTCCCCCGCCTCAACAGGCGTCCCAGCAGGTGTCTCCACACGTGTCTCAACAGGTGTCTCAGCAGGCGGATGAATGTCCATACGGTCTGCCCAAATTGACCCCCCAGGTCTACTCTGGGAACGTGCCGGACGACGTGGGGGGCACGCCGTTCCCTGACGGCTGGATGCCCGACGACGACCACGACCGCGGAATGTCGGACGAAGAATTCGACGCCGTGGTCTTCGACGAGGACTTCGTACAGGCGGCAGCCGTCCATGAGCCGACCGCCGTCGAGCGCCTCCTGGCCGCCGCGGAGGCGAGAGCCGAGGCGTCCGAGGCCGAGGCCCGCCGCGCCCGCCGCCGGGGCGAACCCTACGACGATCTCCACGGCCCCTACGACTTCGACGGCCGCCGTTTCGGCCAGGACCCGGAACTGGACGAGCTGGACGACCCCGACGGCCCGGACGACCACTACGGCCCCGGCGCCTACGGCAAGCACATCCGCTGGCACCGCGCGGTCGCCTGGCTGCTCGCCCTCCTGATGGGAATCGGCATGGTCGCCCTCGCCTTCGCCGCGGTCTACCGGGGCGCCTCCTCCGGCCGCCAGGACCCGGCCCCGCCCCCGGCCACCACCGGCGTCGAACAGGGCGGCGCGGCGCTGCCCTCGGCCTCCGTCGAGTACTCCCGCCCGGCGGTCTCGGCGATCCCCCGCACCCCCTGAGGGGCGTCCGGGATCCCGGGCCGCGTTTCCGGCCGGGATCAGTGGTGATGCCTTGTCAGAAGTTGTCCCGCGGCCGGGCGTTTACCGAAGCGCCGCGAGACCGACTCTGAAGATATGGGCGGTCCTGGAGACCCACCAGAGGGGACACCCGACGGCGCCCCCGGCGGTGCGGACGACGAATACCGATCGGTCGTGTTCGACGAGTCCTTCATCCGTGCTGCCCGCCTCCAGGAGTTCTCCGCACAGGAGCGCCTCGACGACCACGCGCCCGCCGTCCGCCGACTCCCACCGATGCGCCGCGGACTGTCCCGGCAGGCACTGATCCTGGTCATGCTGATCGCGATGGCCTTCGGCACCGCGATCTACATGGGCGTCCGCACCCCGGCCCCCGGCCGCGGGACGACCGCCCCCGTACCGCTCCAACCGCTGCGCACGACCGTCGTCCCGCTCGCCCCGCGAGGTGCGGTCCCCGGCACCACCGACACCCGCGCGCTGTACGAGGCGAGCCCCGCGGCGGAGTACGGCACCGGCGCCGAGGGGATCCCGCTGCCCGCCTCCCGGCCCACCGCGAACTTCTCCGACAGCCAGGTCAGCACCGCGCTGATCACCGCCAAGGACTATCTGGTCCGCTCCTCGCTCTACCCCGAGGTGCTCACCGGCGGTGAGATCCGGCCCGTACGGGTGATGCTCGACCCGGACCAGCTCGACCAGTTCGACCAGAGCTTCGAGCACCCGGCCGCCGACGGACGGTACGCGTCCACCGGCTGGCTGGTCCGCTTCGACCCCGGGGCCGTCGAACTCGCCGACCACCGGATCCGGGTCCGCGGCAACCTCCAGATCACCGAGACCGACTCCGCGACCCTGGAGGTGGTCTCCGACCACGTCTTCGTCTACGCGCTGCGGCCGGCCGGCGCCGGTGCGGACGCCGAGGCGTCCCTGTTCACCGTCCGGCGCGAACTGCGCTTCCTCTTCGACCACGACGACCTGCGCCTCAACCAGGCCCACCTGCGTCACTCCGACCTCAGGGCGGGCCCGCTCTCCTGCACCGACAGCGCGGCCGACCGGCTCCGCCCCCTCCTGGCCGGCCAGGCCCCGGGGCCCGGCGTCCCGGCGGACACGGACCCCTATGACCCGACCGACCCGGCGGCACTGTGCGGAACACTGGCCGCGGGGGCGCTGCCGAAGGTGTGACGGGGGACGGGCGGGCCGCCGTCAGTTCTCGTCGCGCGGCGGGTCCTCCGTGCGGGTCGTGCCGTTGGCCGGGTTGTCCTTCGGGGCCGAGGAGCCGCCGCCCGAGCCGCCGAACCCGCCGAAGCCGCGCCGCACCCGGCCGCCCAGGTCCCCGGCGCCGCCCGCGATATCGCTGACCAGCTTCATCAGCGGGTCCTTGGAGTCCTTGACCTGGCTGGCGTAACTCGCGGCGGACTCACGGAAGGAGTCGGTGACAGAGGTGTCCTTGTCCTCGCTGCGGCGCGGGTAGTGGCCGTCCACGATCCGCTGGTAGTCGCGGGACTCGGCCCACTTCTTCAGCTCGGCCGCGCGCACCGTGGTGAACGGGTGGGAGCGGGGCAGGACGTTCAGGATCTTCAGCACGGAGTCACGCAGGTCGCCGCCCGACTCGTACTCCTCGGCCTGCTCCAGGAACGCGTCCACGTTCATCTCGTGCAGATGGTTGCCGCCCGCGATCTTCATCAGGCCGCGCATCGACGCCTGGAGGTCCTGTCCGACCAGCAGTCCGGCCCGGTCGGCGGACAGCTCGGACTTGCGGAACCACTCACGCAGCGCCGTCACGATCGCCATGATCGCGACATTGCCGAGCGGGATCCACGCCACCCGCAGCGCCAGGCTGGTCAGGAACAGCAGGATCGTGCGGTACACGGAGTGCCCGGAGAGGGCGTGGCCCACCTCGTGGCCGACGACGGCCCGCATCTCCTCCTCGTCGAGCAGTTCGACCAGGCCCGTGGTGACCACGATGATCGGCTCGTCCAGACCGATGCACATGGCGTTGGGACGCGGGTCCTGGCTCACATACATCGAGGGGACCTTCTCCAGGTCCAGGATGTAACAGGCGTCCCGCAGCATGTCGTTGAGATGGGCGAACTGCCGGTCCGAGACCCGCACGGAGTCGGAGAGGAACAGCAGCCGCAGACTGCGCTCGGGCAGCAGGCCGCTGAGGGCCTTGAACACCGTGTCGAAACCGCTCAGCTTGCGCAGCGCGACCAGTGCGGAGCGGTCGGCCGGATGCTCGTACGCACGCGAGGAGATCCCCGGGAAGCGCCTGCGCTGCCTGCTCGGCACGTTCGCGTGCCCGTCCTGCTGGTGGCTGTCGTCGGACATGTGATCCCCCAGTGCGTGTGGATGTGCCCTGTGTGCCCCCGAATCAGGGACCACCCTAGGCGGAGTTACCTTGGACGGGCACTACAGCGAAGGAGTCCTCCGCCATGGACCGTCATCCCGCAGCCGCGTGGCTCACCGAGGCGGCGGGTGCCGCCGAGCAGCAGGGTGCGGGCAACCTGCTTCGGGTCGTGCTGGTCGTGCTGGCCGTGGGCTGTGCGCTCACCGCGTGGTTCGTGTTGCGTGGCTACAAGCAGAAGGACGACTGAGCGAAGTCGAAGGTTCCCCGGCCCCGCGAGGGCGCGCGGCCGTGCGCCTCCCTGGTCCCGGAAGGGCGCGGAGCCGAAGGCCCCCGGAGCCCGCGGAGGCGGGTGCGCGGCCCCAACGGCGGAGTCGGCGTGATCGCCGCCCGGCCGCCCGCTTACGATGAGCAGACGTCGTTGTCCCGCCCACACCGGATAGGTTCTGCCGAAGATGACTTTCCACAGCGCCGCCCAGCTGGTCACCCTCGCCGCGGAAGGCGGGGAACACGGCGGCAACCACCAAAGCCTCAGCCCGTTGCTCACCGGCGGCGGCGCCCTGTTCATCCTGCTGCTCCTGCTGTGGATCACCACCCGCTTCAACCGCGACCGCTGAGCCCGGCCGGGGCCGCACGGACCGGGCCGGTAGGGTCTGCACGCATGGGAGAGCAGGACATGCCGACCGGTCCGGGGCACACCGGCAAGCGCCGCCTCGGCGTCATGGGCGGCACCTTCGACCCGATCCACCACGGGCACCTCGTGGCGGCCAGTGAGGTCGCCGCGGCCTTCCATCTGGACGAGGTGGTGTTCGTCCCCACCGGGCAGCCGTGGCAGAAGAGCCACCGCACGGTCTCCCCGGCCGAGGACCGCTATCTGATGACGGTCATCGCCACCGCCGAGAACCCGCAGTTCTCGGTCAGCCGTATCGACATCGACCGCGGCGGCCCCACCTACACCGCGGACACCCTGCGCGATCTGCGCGCGGTCAACCCGGACACCGACCTGTTCTTCATCACCGGTGCCGACGCCCTCGGCCAGATCCTCACCTGGCGCGACACGGACGAGCTGTTCTCCCTGGCACACTTCATCGGGGTCACCCGGCCCGGCCACCCGCTCGCCGACCCAGGACTGCCGGAGGGGGGAGTCTCGCTGGTCGAGGTCCCCGCGCTGGCCATCTCGTCCACGGACTGCCGTACGAGAGTCGCCAAGGGCGACCCGGTCTGGTATCTGGTGCCGGACGGGGTCGTGCGCTACATCGCGAAACGAGAGCTGTACCGCGGCGAGTGAGCCGAGAGGGGCACCGGTGAACGACCGATACGACGCGGGGTACGAGGGCCAGTACGAGCTGGTCGGCTACGACGCGTACGGACAGCCCGTGTACCGGCAGGTCCCGCCCCCGCAGCAGTCCCCGCAGCAGCCCTACGACCCGTACGCCCCCTACGGACAACAGGGCCAGGGCTACGACCCGTACGCGACCGGCGCCCAGCACCAGGACCAGCAGCAGCCCGCGCCCGGCCACGACCCCTACGGCACCGGCCAACAGCCCCCCGTCCCCCCGCAGGACGGCTACGACACCACCGGCGCCTATCCCGCGTACGACACCTACGGCACCTACGACGGCTACGACGGCTACGACGGCTACGACGGCTACGCCCCGTACGGACAGGCCGCGGCCGGTGGGCAGCAGCCGCGGGTCGCCGAGCAGACCGCCTACATCCCCCAGCAGGCCGGCCCGCCCGCACCGGACCCGGGGCCCGGCGCGCAGGACCCCGACGCGGACCCCGCGCCCGATGACGGCCGCGACCACCGCACCGGGCAGTTCGCGTTCGTGGAGGAGCCCGACGGCGACTCCGAGGACGTCATCGACTGGCTCGCCTTCACGGAGAACCGCACCGAGCGCCGCGAGGAGGCCAAACGCCGCGCGCGCGGACGCCTGGTCGCCCTCGTCGTCGTCCTGGCCGTCTTCGCGGCCGGCGGCGTCGGCTACCTCTGGTACGCCGGGAAACTGCCGGGCCTGTCCTCCTCCGACGGCAAGAACGGCGGTACGACGGCCGCGGGCGCCCAGAAACGGGACGTGATCGTCGTCCACCTCCACGACACCAAGGGCGGCGGCACCTCCACGGCCCTGCTGGTGGACAACACCACCACCAAGCGCGGCACCACCGTGCTGCTGCCCAACACCCTCGCCCTGTCCGGCGACGACGGCTCCGCGACCACCCTCACCAAATCGGTCAAGGACGACGGCTCCTCCGGCACCCGCGAGGCCCTGGACACCGCCCTGGGCACCTCCATCCAGGGCACCTGGCGGCTGGACACCCCCTACCTCCAGAACCTCGTCGACCTGGTCGGCAACATCGAGGTCGACACCGACACCGACGTGCCCGACCCCGACGCCGAGAAGGGCGGGGCCCCGCTGGTGCGCGAGGGCGAGAAGCAGACCCTCAGCGGCAAGAACGCCGTCGCCTACGCCACGTACAAGGCGTCCGGCGAGAAGCAGGAGGCCCAGCTCGAACGGTTCGGCCAGGTCATGCAGGGCGTGCTGCGCAAGATGTCGTCCGACCCTGAGGCCGCCACCACGACCGTGCAGACACTCGCGCAGATCCTCGACCCCTCCCTCACCGACCAGGACCTCGGCACCTTCCTCGCCGCCCTGTCCGACCTCGCCAAGAGCGGCGACCACACGACGACGCTGCTGCCCGTCGAGCCCGACGGCACGCTGAACGCGCAGACCGGCGCCGGTGTCGTCAAGGACGTCCTCGGCGGCACCGCCAAGAACCCCGAGCAGGGCTCCGCCGTCCGCGTCTCCGTGCAGAACGCCACCGGCGCCAAGGACCGCACCGACAACGCGCGCGTAGCGCTCCTGAACGGCGGCTTCACCTTCCTGGAGGGCGGTACGGCCGGCACCGCGCAGCCCACGTCGAAGGTCACCTACGGGGAGGCCGCCGACAAGGAGAACGCCACCGAGGTCGCCAAGACCCTCGGCCTGCCCGACAGCGCGGTCACCCAGGGTGACGCGGCCTCCCACGCCGATGTGTCGGTGGTGCTGGGGCAGGACTACGAGCCCGCCGACCCGTAAACCGGTGAGGGCCCGTCGGCGGTCCGTGAGACCCTTGGGGCAAAAGACCGCCGACGGAAAGCCTTGTAGTGACCGCTACCGACCGCTCCCTGGAGCTCATCAACACCGCCGCCCAGGCCGCGGCTGACAAGCTGGCCCATGACGTCATCGCCTATGACGTCAGCGACGTACTGTCGATCACCGACGCCTTCCTGCTGGCCTCCGCGCCCAACGACCGCCAGGTCAAGTCGATCGTCGACGAGATCGAGGAGCGGCTCCAGAAGGAACTGGGCGCCAAGCCGGTGCGCCGCGAGGGCGACCGCGACGCCCGCTGGATCCTGCTCGACTACGTCGACATCGTCGTCCATGTGCAGCACAGCGAGGAGCGGGTCTTCTACGCTCTGGAGCGGCTGTGGAAGGACTGCCCCGAGATCGAGCTGCCCGCCGACGCGAAGGCCACCCGCGGCAAGGCCCAGGAGCACGCCAAGCTCCAGGCCGCCGAGGAGGCCGCCGAGGCGGGGGAGTGGCGATGAGCGCCGCGCACGAGGCCGCCGCCGGGTTCTCCTTCGCCGGTGCCCCGGCAGGCCGCGCCCGCCGGATCATCATGTGGCGGCACGGCCAGACCGCCTGGAACGTGGAGCGCCGCTTCCAGGGCACCACGGACGTCGAGCTGACCGAGACCGGCCTCGCCCAGGCCCGTCGCGCCGCCCGGCTGCTGGCCTCCCTGAAGCCGGACGCGATCATCGCCTCCGACCTCAAGCGCGCCGCGTACACGGCCGCCGAGCTGTCCGTCCTCACCGACCTGGAGGTCAGCCACGACGACGCCCTGCGCGAGACCTACGCGGGCGTCTGGCAGGGTCTGACGCACGAGGAGATCATCGAGCGCCACGGCGACGAGTACACCGCCTGGAAGCGCGGTGAGCCGGTGCGCCGGGGCGGTGGCGAACTGGAGTCCGAGGTCGCCGACCGCGCCGCCCCCGTGGTGCTGCGGCACGCCGACAAGCTGCCCGACGGCGGCACGCTGGTCGTCGTCAGCCACGGCGGCACGATCCGCACCACCATCGGCCGGCTGCTCGGCCTGGAGCCTGAGAACTGGGAGAGCCTCGGCGGCCTCTCCAACTGCTGCTGGTCCGTCCTCGGCGAGGGCGCGCGCGGCTGGCGCCTGCTGGAGCACAACGCCGGCACCCTGCCCGAGCCGGTCCTCGGCGACGACGACTGAGCGTCGTACCCGGCCCGTCCGGGCCGTCGTACGCCCCCGGGGTCCGGATTTCACTTTCCGGCAGGTCGCAGGCTAAAGTTCTTCTTGTTCGCCCCGCCCGACGGGGGGAGCGCGAGGGGCTATAGCTCAGTTGGTAGAGCGCTTGCATGGCATGCAAGAGGTCAGGAGTTCAATTCTCCTTAGCTCCACAGGATGAAGATCCCGTCCCATGAGGGGCGGGATTTTTCATGTGACGATTCTCCTCCCGACGTGAGTCGAACGGGGCCCGTGGGGCGTATAAGTCGGTGGAGGCGCCCTGGGTGCGCCGACGCGCCGGGCGGGTGTCGTCCGTGCGTTGTCGTGGCCGGACTGGTACCCAGGCGTCGCTGACCGTATTGGTCCGGCCGTGGCAGAATCAAACGGCCGGAAGGGGGCGCGACCCGACGGGAGGGAGTAGCGATGCCTGCGAGCATCCCCAAGGAGGTCGGCCACCTCCTTGGCGAAGCGGCGTTGATACGGGGGACGGCCACCCGGCTCAGCTGCCCTTCCTGCGGTTCCGCTCATGTGGCCCAAGTCCTCGGCGACAACGGCGGGATCTCGTACGTGTGCACCGCCTGCGGCCACAGCTGGAGCTGATCGATGGGTGCACACAGGCGAAAGTGCGACTGGTGCGGCAGCGGTACGCCCATCGTCCGCGACATGGAACCCGTGAACCCCGACTACCAGTACTGGTGTGAGGAATGCGCGCGGGCGCTGATCATAAAAGGCGACCCGATCGAGACCTATCGGGAACTGGAGGGCGAGCCGATCTACGGCCGTCTCCTCGAAGAGCACTGCACACTCAAACGGTTCTATTCGTTCGTGACGGCTTGACACGCACCCCGCGCACCCCGCGCACCACACGCCTCACGTCCTTCCTCCGTCCTCGCGTCCGTCCCCACGTGCGTTCCCTTCGCGCCGTCACGGCGAGGAAGGCACAGCCCGTCAGCGCGTAGAGCGCCGACAGCGTCAACTCGGCTCCGCCCTGACGCAGTTCCGGCCGGTGCGGTCCGTGCGGCACCCACCACAGGGCGTACGAGCAGAACACCACCGACGTGGCCACCGCTCCCGCGCGGTACGCGCGCGACCCCAGCAGCAGCGCCAACGGCACACACCAGACCCAGTGATGCGACCACGACACCGGGCTGACCAGCAGCGCCGTCACCGCCACCGCGCACACCGCCCAGGGCCGCCGCCCCCGCAACTCCGCCACGACCGCCACCGCGAGCCCCGCCCCCGCCGCCACGACCGCCACCGCGAGCCACCAGCCACCCGGGTCGGGGGAGTGCAGCAGCCGCGCGAGCACCCCCCGCAGCGCCTGGTTCGCGGTCTCCTCGGCGTGTCCGACCCGTCCCGCGCGGAACACCATCGCCGACCAGAACCGCCAGGAGTCGTACGGCAGGACGGCCGCCGCCAGTCCCGTCGCGCCCGCGAACGCGGCGACCGCCCCGCGCGCGTGCCGCAGCCAGGGACCGCCCGGGCCCCGGCGGACGTACGCCACCGCCCCGGTCGCCAGCAGGAACACCACGAACAGCGCGGGCGTCAGCTTCACGGCCGCCGCGAGGCCGATGCCGACGCCGGCCCAGCGGGCCCTCTCCCGCCGGGACAGATCCCACAGGACCAGCACGGCCAGCAGCAGATTGATCTGCCCGTAGCGCAGGGTCGTCCACACCGGCTCGCACCAGACGGCCACCGCCGCCGTCCACCAGACGGCCGTCCCGCGCCTCTCCCCGACCAGCAGCAGCGACTGCCGGACGAACACCACCAGCAGCGCGAGGTTCCCGGCGGTCGCCAGGGCGCGCAGCACCTCCGTGCCGGGCAGGGTGAGCGGGGTGAACAGCAGGGCCGCGAACGGCGGGTAGGTGGTGGGCAACTGAGCCGCCGTCGCCCGCAGCGCGTACAGATCGCCGCCCGCGCGGACGGTCGCGCCCTCCGCCCGGTACACCATCAGGTCGATCATCGAGACCTGTGCCGCCCGCTGCGCCAGCCAGAACGCCGTGAACGACAGCAGACAGGTCCCCAGTGCCACCACCGGCACCCGGCGGCGGTGGACTACGGAGAGCGCGAGCACGGTCACGGAGGCCGACACTAGCGCCCTTATCGGTGCAGAACGGAAACGGTTTGGTGCTGCACCCGGTCGAGCGTGTAATGTTGGCGTCGCCGCCGGGGAGAACCGGGCGGAGACCGGCACAACCGCGGTTCCACCGCGTGGCCGCCCGGGGCTATAGCTCAGTTGGTAGAGCGCTTGCATGGCATGCAAGAGGTCAGGAGTTCAATTCTCCTTAGCTCCACAAGATCCATCAGTTTGACGAACAGATCCCGCCGGATCAGGACGATCCGGCGGGATCTTTCGTTTCCCGCCGTTCCCGTGCCGCCGTTCCCGTGGCGCCGCTTCAGCGTCGCCCGGGCGCCGCCTCAGCGGCCGAGCGCGCGGCGGCCACGGCCCTGGGAGAGGACCGGGAGATTGCGGGAGGGCGCCTGCGCGCGGGTGTCCTCCTCGATGCGCAGGGCGAGCGCCGGACAGCGCCGCACCGCGCGCTGGGCCTTCGCCTCCGCGAAGCGCGGCACCTTGGCCTGGGCGACGGTCGGGAAACCGTCGGCGCCGAGTTCGAAGACCTCCGGGAGGATGTCCGCGCACAGGCCGTGACCCCGGCACAGCGTCCAGTCGACGTGGATCTTCTGCCGGCTGGCGCCGCCCTCCTCGCCCCCGCCGCCCAGGACGCCGGCCGCCGTGGCCGGGCCGCCCTCGAAGAGCGGCAGAACGCCCTGCACGGGCCGTCCGCAGCCGTTCCCGAGCACATGCGCGGCCAGGTCGTCGGTGAACGCCTTGAGGGTCGACTCCAGGAACATCGCGGAGCCGTCCGGGTGCGAGCACGCGCCCCGCCGCTTCACGTTCCTGGCGACCTGCTTCACCGCCTCCAGGGCGGCCGGGCCGCCGCCGTTCAGGATGTCCTCCAGGCCGCGCGCGGCGGCGGGCAGCCCGAGGTAGCAGGGCCCGCACTGGCCCGCGCTCTCCTCGGCCAGCCACTGGGCGACCCGCAGCGACTCGCCCAGCGGACAGGTCTCCTGGCCGATCGGCAGGATCGCCCCCGCGCCCAGTGAACCGCCCACCGCGTCCAGCGAGTTGCGCGAGACGATCGCCTCGTCGACGGTGGCCGCGTCGATCCACTTGCCGTGGTAGCCGCCGGTCAGCACCCCCTGCGGGACGGGCGGGGCGCCCGCGAGCTGAAGGACGTAGCGCAGGGGCACTCCGGTGGGGACCTCGATCACCATGGGGCGGGCGACCGCGCCGGAGACCGTCAGCAGGACGGTGCCGGGCTCGTCGTAGAGACCGGTGTTGCCGTAGCGCTCGGGGCCGATGCGGGCGGCGATCGCCAGCTGGGCGAAGGTCTCGGCGTTGGACAGCAGTGTGGGCGCGCCGCCGACGCCGCTCTGGGAGGCGCTGATCTTGCGGCCGGGCGGGATCGCCGGGCCGCCGTCGATCGAGCGGATCAGGGAGGCCGCCGCGCCGGTGACCATCCGTACCGGGTTGCGCTGCACCCGCGCGCGGAGGGCGGAGCGGCGCCCGTTGCTCAGGCCGCGTTCGGCGAGGGCGGCCTCCATGGAGCGCTGGGTGGACTCCCGGGTGACCCCCACCACGAGCGTGCGGGCACCGAGGGCCTCGGCGCACAGCAGGGCGCCGTCCAGGATGAGATGCGGGGCCCGGTTGATGAGCACCGTGTCCTTGCGGCACGCCGGTTCGTCCTCGCTGCCGTTGACGACGACGACCGGGCGTACGCCGCGCTTGATCGCCGACTCGGCGACCGCGCGCAGCTTCTTGTGGAAGGGGAAGCCCGCGCCGCCGCGGCCCTTGAGACGGATGTTCTCGGCGAGCTTGGCGAGCTGCTCGCCGCCGAGCGGGTCGAGCGGGCCGTGCACCTTGAGGTGCATCGGCAGATCGAGTCGTTCGACAAGGTCGAAGCCCGACGTGAGCTGGGGGAGCCCGACGACGCGGACCTCTGGGACGTCGGGCAGGGCCTCGTTCACCTGATGCCTCCGGAAGGCGTCGTCCAGGGTTCGCCCGAAGCCGGCCCCTCGAAGTCGTAGGGACCGGGTGTGAATTCAGTGGCGGGACCGCTGTTGTACGTGTCATCCGGGAGGTACGTGCCGTACGGGGGGTTCGACTCACCGGTGTCGTACAGATCACTTCCGGCGACGGTGTCCCCGGTCCGGTACGCGTCCTGGACCTCGTACGGGTCGCGGCTCCCGTAGGCGTCGCGGGTCTCGTACGTGTCGCGGGTCTCGTACACGTCCTGTGGGACGTACGGATCCTGCGGCCCGTACACGTCCTGTGGCCCGTGCACGTCCTGTGGTCGGTAGAGGTCCTGTGGTCGGTAGAGGTCCTGCGGTCCGTGCGGAGCCTGTGGTCCGTGCGGAGCCGGAGCCTGTGCCGGGTACCCGTCTTGTGTCACGTACCCGTTCGATGGGCCGAGGTCCCGCTCGCTGTACACGGGGACGGTGTGGCCGGTGTCCTGGAGGGGGTCGTACGCCGACGGGGGTGCCTCGCCGACCGGCGGCGGGGAGGGGATCGGCCAGGCGCCCGACGTGGAGCCGCCGGTGTCCGCGCGGGGGAGGGAGTCGGTGAGCCCGAAGTCCCCGGGCGCGGGGGAACCGGCCGCGAAGGAGCGCCGCCCGGCGCGCCCCGTCCGGGACACCGCCCGGTAGGCCGCGGCGAAGCCGCTGGTGGATTCCCCGGCGCCCGCGCGCGCGGGAGGCTCGTACGAGGGGGTTGTCCGGCGTGTCGCGTCCGTCGTCCTCCGCGGCTCGGGGCCGGGCAGCGGCGCGGACTCGCCGCCCCGCGCGCGGGCGGCCTCCAGCTCCTCGCGGACGGACCGGTCGGGGCCTCCGAGGAACGCGGCGAGCCGGTCGGCGACCTTGCGCTTGAGCGGGCGGGGCGCGGCGCGCAGGGCCAGCGCGCCCATGACACCGGCCAGGGAGAGGCCGTACAGGAAGACGAAGAACGGCTTGGCCTCGCGGCCCGCGTACAGCCCGTGCACCAGGGCCGCGCACCAGGCGGGGTAGGCCAGCATGTGCATCGCGCGCCAGCGGGCGGCGACCGGGGCGGGGGAGGCGAAGGCGCCGCGCAGGGCGCCGGTGACGCCCACGAAGACCAGGAGCAGCCCGGCCAGGGAGCCGAGACCGACGAGCCCGCCGGTGCTGGTGAAGCCCAGCGAGAACGGGATCACCGCCGCGATCAGCTCGGTGTGGCCGAGCACGATCTTGGTGGTGAGGTGCAGCAGCAGGAACGCGATCGCCGCGACCGCCATGGTCCGGTGCACCGCCTGGCCGATGATCCGCTGGCGCGCGTTGAGGAAGATCCGGTCCTGGGCGACCAGGCCCCAGATCACCGAGGCGCTGAGGCACACCAGCGAGAGTACGCCCGCGGTGAAGTCCAGGAACTCGCGGAAGGTGTCCCCGCCGATCAGCACGATCACGGGTATCAGGATCAGGACGGCAGCGGACGCCGCCCCGTAGGCCGACCGGCCCGGTCGGGGAAGCGAACGGGTACTACGTGGAGGGTTCATGGGGGCAACTCCGAGCAGTTCGGGTAAGCGGTCCCGCTGCCGCACTCTAAGTGGCGCCCTACGGATCGAAAGGAGGTTTGAGTTATTGCGTTGTTATCAAGGGATGATGTGATCGTCGCGATGCCCTTTAGTGGCCCTTACGCGAAGTAACCATTGAACTTCGTTCAGCTTCGGGTGTCCGGGGCGGCGAGCCTGAAGTCCGGTACGGCCCGCTCAAGGGCTGCGGTACCCTGGCGCCATGCGTGCCGTACGCCTTCTGCTTAGCCGGCCGCGCTGATCAGTCCCGGGCCACCGGTCGAGACCGTGGCCGGAATCAGCGCGGCGTCCCCTCCTGTGCGAGGGGATTTTTCGTTTCCCGGAACACCTCGGGACGACCCGGGGCCGGGACGGTCCGGAATCCGGGACGACTCGGGACCCTGGTGGACCTGGGCTCGGGGCGACTCGGGACCCGGGACGGCTCGGGGCTCGGGTGGACCTGGGCTTGGGACGGCTCGGACCCGGGACGGCTCGGGGCTCCGGTGGACCCGGGCTCGGGACGGCTCGGACCCGGGACGGCTCGGAATGACGCAGCCGTAGGCAGAGACGATCGATGGAGCTTTGAGGACCATGAGCGAGACGAACCCCGCTGCCGCCGCCGACACGGTCGCGCCGCACCGCTACACGGCGGCGACGGCCGCCGACATCGAGGCACGCTGGCAGGACTTCTGGGACACCGAGGGCACCTACGAGACACCCAACCCGAGCGGTGACCTGGCGGGCGACCCGGCCAGGGTCGCCAAGCCCAAGAAGTTCTTCATGGACATGTTCCCGTACCCCTCCGGCGCGGGCCTGCACGTCGGTCACCCGCTGGGCTACATCGCCACCGACGTCTACGCCCGCTTCCACCGGATGACCGGCCACAACGTCCTGTACACCCTGGGCTTCGACGCGTTCGGCCTGCCCGCCGAGCAGTACGCCGTGCAGACCGGCACGCACCCGCGCGTGTCCACCGAGGCCAACATCAAGAACATGCGCGCCCAACTGCGCCGGCTGGGCCTGGGCCACGACAAGCGCCGCTCGTTCACCACGATCGACCCGGCCTACTACAAGTGGACCCAGTGGATCTTCCTGCAGATCTTCAACTCCTGGTACGACGACGAGGCGGACAAGGCCCGGCCGGTCTCCGAGCTGATCGCCCAGTTCGAGAGCGGCGAGCGCGCCGTCCCCGGTGACCCCGGCCGTACCTGGACCGCGCTGAGCGCCGCCGAGCGTGCCGAGGTGCTGAGCGGGTACCGCCTGGCCTACGCCTCCGACGCGCCGGTCAACTGGTGCCCCGGCCTGGGCACCGTCCTGGCCAACGAGGAGGTCACCGCCGACGGCCGCTCCGAGCGCGGCAACTTCCCCGTCTTCAAGGCCAAGCTGCGCCAGTGGAACATGCGCATCACCGCCTACGCCGACCGGCTGCTGAACGACCTGGACGGGCTGGACTGGCCCGACGCCATCAAGCTGGCCCAGCGCAACTGGATCGGCCGCTCCGAGGGCGCGCGCGTCGAGTTCCCGATCGACGGCGAGCACATCACCGTCTTCACCACCCGTCAGGACACCCTGTTCGGCGCCACCTACATGGTGCTGGCGCCCGAGCACCCGCTGGTCGAGAAGTTCACCCCGGACACCTGGCCCGAGGGCACGCGCCCGGCCTGGACCGCCGGCCACGACACGCCCGCCGAGGCCGTCGCCGCCTACCGCGCGCAGGCCGGTTCCAAGTCCGACGTGGAGCGCCAGACCGAGGCCAAGGACAAGACCGGCGTCTTCACCGGCGCGTACGCCACCAACCCGGTCAACGGCGAGAAGATCCCGGTCTTCATCGCCGACTACGTCCTGATGGGCTACGGCACCGGCGCGATCATGGCCGTGCCCGCCCACGACAGCCGTGACTTCGCCTTCGCACGCGCCTTCGAGCTGCCCGTGCGCTGTGTCGTCGAGCCGTCGGACGGCCGCGGCACCGACGCGTCGACCTGGGACGACGCCTTCTCCTCGTACGACGCCGCGATCGTCAACTCCGCGGGTGAGGACATCTCCCTGGACGGCCTGGGCGTCGCCGACGCCAAGGCGCGCATCACCGAGTGGCTGGCCCGCAAGGGCATCGGCGAGGGCACCGTCAACTACCGGCTGCGCGACTGGCTGTTCAGCCGCCAGCGCTACTGGGGCGAGCCCTTCCCGATCGTCTACGACGAGGAGGGCACCGCCCACGCGCTGCCCGAGTCGATGCTGCCGCTGGAACTGCCCGAGGTCGACGACTACTCGCCGCGCACCTTCGACCCGGACGACGCCGACACCCAGCCCGAGACACCGCTGTCGCGCAACGAGGAATGGGTCCACGTCACCCTGGACCTGGGCGACGGGCCGAAGAAGTACCGCCGCGAGACCAACACCATGCCCAACTGGGCCGGTTCCTGCTGGTACGAGCTGCGCTACCTGGACCCGCACAACTCCGAGCGGATGGTCGACCCGGAGATCGAGAGCTACTGGATGGGCCCGCGCGCGGGCATGCCGCACGGCGGCGTCGACCTGTACGTGGGCGGCCAGGAACACGCCGTGCTGCATCTGCTGTACGCGCGCTTCTGGTCCAAGGTGCTGCACGACCTGGGCCATGTCTCCTCCGTCGAGCCGTTCCACCGGCTGTTCAACCAGGGCATGATCCAGGCGTACGTCTACCGCGACAGCCGGGGCATCGCCGTACCGGCCGCCGAGGTGGAGGAGCGCGACGGCGCCTACTACTACCAGGGCGAGCGGGTCACCCGGCTGCTGGGCAAGATGGGCAAATCCCTGAAGAACGCCGTCACCCCGGACGAGATCTTCACCGAGTACGGTGCCGACACGCTGCGGCTGTACGAGATGGCGATGGGCCCGCTGGATGTGTCGCGGCCCTGGGACACGCGCGCGGTCGTCGGCCAGTTCCGGCTGCTCCAGCGGCTGTGGCGCAACATCGTCGACGAGGAGACCGGCGAGGTCACCGTCGTGGACACCGAGCCCGGCGTGGACACCCTGCGGGCGCTGCACAAGGCGATCGACGGGGTGCGCGCAGACCTGGAGGGGCTGCGGTTCAACACGGCCATCGCCAAGATCACCGAGCTGAACAACCATCTGACCAAGGAGTACGGGGGTGGCTCCGCCGGTTCTTCGGGGGCCGCGTCCGCCGGGGCCGGGGCCGGGGCTGTGTCCGCATCCGGGGCCGCGTCCGAGGGCGGCGCCGTCGGGCGTCGGGCCGGGAGCGCGGTGCCGCGGTCGGTCGCCGAGACGCTGGTGCTGCTGGTCGCCCCGCTGGCCCCGCACGTCGCCGAGGAACTGTGGCGCAGGCTGGGCCACACCGACACCGTCGTGTACCGAGAGTTCCCGGTCGCCGACCCGGCGTACGTCGTGGACGAGACCGTGACCTGCGTCGTGCAGATCAAGGGCAAGGTCCGGGCGCGGCTGGAGGTGGCGCCGGCCATCGCGGACGACGAGCTGGAGAAGCTGGCACTGGCTGACGAGAAGGTCGTGGCCGCGCTGGACGGGGCCGGGATCCGCAAGGTCATCGTGCGGGCGCCGAAGCTGGTGAACATCGTTCCGGCCTGAGGGACGGGTGCGGCCTTCCTGAGGGACGGGCGCGGCCTCCCTGAGGGACAGGCGCGGGCTTTCTGAGGGACGGGTGCGGGTTTCCTGAGGGACGGGTGCGGGTTTCCTGAGGGACGTGGGCTTTTTGGTGGTGGGGGGGGCGGGCGGCTGGCGCCGCGCCGTCCTCCGTCCGTCCGTCCCCATACGGGACGGGTCCGGACCCCTACGGGACACGTTCGGGACCACTACGGGCAGGTTCGGGGTTCCCCTGGAACTCCCGGCCTGCTCGTAGCGTTTACGGTGGAAGAGAGGCGCGGCGTGGGCCGCGGACGGTTGGAGGAGTGTCGTGGAAGCAGTGATCGCAGTGGTGGCCCTGCTCTTCGTGCTCTTTCTGGCCGTCGGCGTCTGGGCCTCGGTGAAGGTGGTCGGTGCCGCCAAGCGCGGAGTGGACCGTACGGTCGCGCAGGCCCGCCGCTCGGTCGAGGACCACACCCTGCGCGCGAAGTCCTTCGCCCAGCCCGGCCCCGTCGGTGAGATTGCCCAGCTCCGGCTGAAGCTGCGGACGTCGATGCGTGCCACGCAGGACGCGCTGCACGCGGGCGTGGCGGAGGACGCGTCGCTCAAGGAGTCCCTCGCCCTCTTCGAGCGCCTCAGCGCCCATGGCCACGAGCTGGACGCCGAACTGCGCCGCCTGGAGTCCGACCCCGACAAGCGCACCCTCGCCGATCGGCTGCCCTCCCTGCGTGAGCGCACCGAGCGCGTCACCGACGCGGCCGACTCCCTGCGCTGGGCGGCCCGTGACCGCGCCCGCCGCTTCGCCGAGGACGACCTGGACTCGCTGAGCACCCAGATCGACATGGAGGCCGGCGCGCTGCGCCACTGGGACGCGGCGACGCCCGAATCCCCCACGACGGCCACCGCGTCCGGTGCCTCCCGTCCGTCCACCACCCCGCCCCCGTGGCCGGAGGCGCCCGCCGCCGGGGCCGACGGCCAGACCTGGCCCGACGACGAGGCCCGTCCCCGTACGCCGGAGGAACCGGCGCGCCCCGCGATCACCCCGCCCACCCCGGCACCCACCTACCCCTGGCAGAAGACGACCCGCCCCGAGAACACCACCTGATCCCGCCCGCCCCGCCCGAGGTCCCCCGGGCCGGGCTGCCGCCGGGGCGCTACGCCAGGTAACCTCCAGCTCATGTCCCGCCATGTCGCGATCGTCACCGATTCAACGGCCTACCTGCCGCCCCGGACGATGGAACGCCATGGCATCACCGCCGTGCCCCTGACCGTGGTGCTCGGCGACCGGGCGCTCGAAGAGGGCACCGAGATCTCGACCCGCTCACTGGCCCAGGCGCTTCAGAAGCGACGCCCCGTCACCACCTCACGGCCGAGCCCGCAACTTTTCGCGGAGACGTACCGCAGGGTCGCCGAGTCCGGCGCGACCGGCATCGTCTCCCTCCATCTCTCCGCCGAACTCTCGGGCACCTACGACGCCGCGGTGGTGGCGGCCCGTGAAGCGCCCGTGCCGGTACGGGTGGTGGACACCGGGATGATCGCGATGGCGCTCGGCTTCTGCGCCTTGGAGGCGGCCGAGACCGCGGAGGCGGGCGGCACGGTGGACGAGGCGGTCGCGGCGGCGGAGAAACGCGCGGCCGGTACGTCCGCCTACTTCTACGTCGACACCCTCGACTATCTGCGCCGGGGCGGCCGGATCGGCGCGGCCCAGGCCCTGCTCGGCTCCGCGCTGGCCGTGAAGCCGCTGCTGCAACTCCAGGGCGGCCGGATCGAACCGCTGGAGAAGGTCCGTACAGCGTCCAAGGCCATCGCCCGGCTGGAGGAGTTGGCCGCGGAACGGGCCGGCGCCGGGCAGGTCGACCTGGCCGTGCATCACCTCTCCGCCCCCGACCGGGCGTCGGCGCTCGCGGACCGGCTGCGGGAGCGGGTGCCGGGGATCGCGGATCTGCATGTGAGCGAGGTGGGGGCGGTGATCGGGGCGCACACCGGGCCCGGGCTGCTGGGGGTCGTGGTCTCCCCTCGGTGAGACCGCGCGATTCCCTGCGAGTTTTCCGGTGAGGCCGATGATTCCTGTCTCCGGTGATTCCTGTCTCCGGCGGCTGTGGACAACGGCCCGGGATGGGGGTTCGTTCACTCGTGCGGGTGGCGGAGTTATCCACAATCGGGGTGTGATCCACGGAAATTGAGCAAGATCATCGCGGATCGGTGAAGTGATCCATGCTCGCCGTATGGCACTTCGATCACGTACACGCACAGGGTCCGCCACCAGTGGTCCGGGCCGTCGTCCGGGCTCCGACAGCCGCGGCCGGGACCGTCGTTCGCCGGTTCGGCTCAGCGCCCGGGGCCGGGTCCGGCGGCGTCGGCACGCCTCGGCGCAGGAGTTGAGGCGGCGGGCCGAGCTGATCCTCGGGACGACGACGGTCGTGGAGGAGGCGGGGGTGGGGCCGCCGCCTCCGAGGGCGCGGGGCGAGGGCGCGGCTGACGGCTCTGACGGCTCTGCCGGTTCAGTCCGCCTTGCGGACCCCGAAGAGTCGGACGGTGAGCGCTCCGCCGGCTTGGACGGGCGTCGGCGGTGGCGGGTTCCGCCGGGTCTGCGGGAGCGCATGCCGGTGTGGTTGCAGGCCCGGGTGGGGCTGGAGCGCCGGAGTGTCGTGGCGCTGACGGTGGTGCTGGTGGTGGCGGCCGGGTTCGCCGTGCATCACTTCTGGACCGGGCGGCCGGAGACCGTGCGGGCCCCGGAGGTGGTGGCGGCCCCTCTTGAGCAGGAAGAACCGGGGCCCGGTGCGGCGGCGTCGCAGCCGGCTTCGGCAGCGGCGGACGGGCCGTCGGGCGGTGGCGGCACGACGGGCGCGGTCGTCGTGGTCGATGTGGGCGGCAAGGTGCGGGAGCCCGGTGTACGTCGGCTTCCCGCGGGCTCCCGGGTCGAGGACGCGTTACGGGCGGCGGGTGGAGTACGGCCCGGGACGAAGCTGGACGGGCTCAACCGGGCCCGGGTCCTGGTGGACGGTGAGCAGGTCGTGGTCGGTGGGGCGCCGACCGGGTCGGCTCCCGGCAGCCCCGACAGCGTGGGTGCGGGTGCGGGTGCGGTCGGGGGCGGAGGCGTGGCCGGTGCGGTGCCGGCCGGTCCGATCTCGCTCAACACGGCCACGCTCGATCAGCTCGACACCCTGCCCGGGGTCGGTCCCGTACTGGCGCGGCACATCGTGGAGTACCGCACCGAGCACGGCGGATTCCGGTCGGTGGACGAACTGCGGGATGTCAACGGCATCGGTGACCGCCGGTTCGCGGATCTGCGGGAACTGGTCCGGCTATGGACGGGGGCGGAGACAGAGGCGGGTGGGAGTGCGGGTGCGGAGGCGGGGCGGCCCGCCGTGCACGCCGGCTCCGCGGGGCGGCGGGGGGCCGCGCATCCCCGGCAGGAGGGGCCGACGGATCTGCGGCTCGTGCCGCCGGCGCTGGCGGCCTGGGGGACCGCGGCCCTACTGCTGGGCGCCGCACCGACCTGGGTGGCCGGGATGGCGGCGGTGTGCGTCATGGGTGCGGGCCTGCTGCTCCTGCCCTGGCGGCGGGCCGGGTGGCGGGGGCTCAGGTGGACGGTCGTCGCCGTACTGCTCTGTGGCGCGGCTGCCGCCGCGTCGGCCGGGCTGCACGGGGCGGATGTGCGCAGAGGGCCGGTGCCTGAGCTGGCGGGGCGGTTCGCGACGGTGACGGCCGAGGTGGAGCTGACGGCCGATCCCCGGCTGTCGAGGCCGCCGGTCGGCGGTGATCGCCCGTTTCCCGCGTCGGTGCTGGTCCATGCCGAGGTGACACGGGTGGAGACGGCGGGCGGAAGAGCGGTGGGGACGCGGACGCCGGTGCTGCTGATCGTGGACTCGGGGGCGCGGGGCGACTCCGCGACGGGGGACCCGGCCCGTTCGCCGTGGCTCGGTCTGCTGCCTTCGACGCGGGTACGGGTGACCGGGCGGCTGGCGCCGGTGACGGCGGGGGACGGGCGGATCGCGGCACTGCTGCGGGTGCGGGACGCCGAGCCGCCCGAGGTGGTGGGGGAGCCTTCGGCGGTCCAGCGGTTCGCGGGGCGACTGCGGGCCGGGCTGCGGGAGGCGACCGACGGGCTGCCCGCCGACGCCCGCGCGCTGCTGCCGGGGCTGGTGGTCGGGGACACCTCGCGGATCACCCCGGAGCTGGACGAGGCGTTCAAGGAGACCGATCTGGCCCATCTGTTGGCGGTGTCCGGCAGCAATCTCACGATCATCCTGGCGTTGTTGCTGGGACCGCCGGGTCTGGCGCAGCGGGCGGAGCGGCGCGGGGTCGCGCCCAGGGTCGGCATCTCCCTGCGGTCGACGGCGGTGCTGGGCGGGGTGTTGACGCTGGCGTTCGTCGTGGTGTGCCGGCCGGATCCGAGTGTGCTGCGGGCGGCGGCGTGCGGCTCCGTGGTGCTGCTCGCGCTGGCCACCGGGCGCCGCAGATCGCTGATCCCGGCGCTGGCGACGGCCGTACTGCTGCTGGTGCTGTACGACCCCTGGCTGGCCCGGAGCTATGGCTTCGTGCTGTCCGTGCTGGCGACGGGGGCGCTGCTCACGCTCGCGCCGGGGTGGAGTGCGGGGTTGCGGCGGCGGGGAGTCCCGCCGAGGCTCGCCGAGGCGCTGGCGGCGGCGGGGGCGGCCCAGGCGGTGTGCGCGCCGGTCGTGGCGGTGCTGTCGGCCCGGGTGAGTCTGGTGGCGGTGCCCTGCAATCTGCTGGCGGAGTTCGCGGTGGCGCCGGCCACGGTGCTCGGCTTCGCGGCGCTGGCGGCGGCCCCGGTGGTGATGCCGGTGGCCGAGGCGCTGGCGTGGTGCGCGGGCTGGCCGACCGGCTGGATCGCGGATGTCGCGCGGGCCGGGGCGGCGCTGCCCGGAGCGGGGGTGGACTGGCCGGGGAGTTGGACGGGGGCGGTGCTGCTGGGCCTGGTGACGGTGGGAGTGCCGGCCGTCGGACGGCGGTTGCTCGCCCGGCCGTGGCTGTGCGGGGTGTGCGCGTTGGCGCTGACGCTGGTCGTGGTGCAGCCGCCTCCGCTGACCCGGGTGATCACGGGCTGGCCGCCGCCGGGGTGGCGGATGGTGCTGTGCGATGTGGGTCAGGGGGACGCGGCCGTGCTGGCGGCGGGGGAGGGCACGGGGGTGGTGGTGGACGCGGGGCCGGATCCGCGGCGGGTGGACCGGTGTCTGCGCACGCTGGGCATCAGCCGGGTCCCGCTGGTCGTGCTGACCCACTTCCACGCGGATCATGTGGCGGGCCTGCCGGGGGTGTTGCGGGGGAGAGCGGTGGGTGCGATCGAGACGACGGGGTTCGAGGAACCGGTCGATCAGGTGGGCTTCGTCCGCAGGGAGGCGGCGGCTCGCGGGGTGCCGGTACGGCGGGCGGTCGCGGGGGAGGAACGCGCGAGCGGCGGCGGGCTGAGGTGGCGGGTGCTGTGGCCGCCGGGACCGTCGGGGCCCCCGGGGCCGCGTCCGGAGGGGGCGAACGACGCGAGTGTGACGCTGCTCGTCCGTTCGGCCGGGCTGCGGATGCTGCTGCTGGGGGATCTGGAACCCCCGTCACAGCAGGCCCTGTTGAGAACGTCGGCGGCGGCGCTGCTGGGCGGGGTGGATGTGCTGAAAGTGGCCCATCACGGCTCGGCCTACCAGGAACCACGGCTGTTGCGGACGGTGTCGCCCAGGCTGGCGCTGATCTCGTGCGGGAAGGGCAACTCGTACGGGCATCCGGCGCCCAGTACGGTCGCGGCGCTGCGGGCGACGGGTGCGCTGGTGAAGCGGACGGACCGGGACGGGGCGCTGGCGGTGACGCGCGAGGCCGGAAGACCAGGAGTCACGGGAGCCACAGGAGCCATGCGGGTCATGGGTACGGGTACGGGTACGGGTGGCACGGTGGGAGGTGTGGGTGGGGGCGGCTGACGGGGCCCGTGAAGGGGGCAAAGCGGGATGCACGGGGCCAGTCATGCGTAGTGCCAGCACATCTGTCGGATTCCTCTGATGTAGTCCCGTGTTGCCTCGAAAGCCTCATCGGTGATCGAATGCTTCTCCGATAACGGGTGTCGAGTGCCGTAGAGGTGTCGCAGATGATGGGCCGCTGGCGGGCAAGCCGGAACAGGCGGATGCAACGGACCGGACCCCTGGGGGCGGTCCGGACACCGCCGGGGGCCGGGGCGCTCAGCTGCCGAGTGATCGATCCGGTCAGCGAACCGGTGCCCCACGCGGAGTTCGTGGTGACCGACACCCTGGGGCGCACGGTGGTCAGCGGGGGGACGGACCCGTTCGGGTCGTTCGTGACGGCGGTGCCCGCCGGGGAGTACCGGCTGGCGGTGTCGGCGGAGGGGTACACACCGTTCCGGGCCGGTGCCACCGTCTCCGAGGACGCCCTGGCCTCGCTGGGTGAGGTGACCCTTCAGGTGGCCCAGCCGCCCGAGCTGCCGGGCTCCGGTGACTGGGACGTGGAGCCGATGCACTCCTCGATCGCCTTCACCGCACGGCACATCGGGCTGGCCCGGATCCACGGGCGGTTCAACTCGTTCGCGGGTGTGGTGCGGATCGCGGACGAGATGGAGCGGTCGGCGATGCATGTGGTGATCGACGCGGCGTCCATCGACACCAATGTGCGGATGCGGGACGACCATCTGCGCTCGGCGGACTTCCTGGATGTGGAGCGGTTCCCGACGATCGAGTTCTACGGCGACCGGTTCGTGCCCAGGGGCGGCAACAAGTGGGCCGTGACCGGCGCGCTGTCGCTGCACGGTGTGACGCGTACGGTCACCCTCGACACCGAGTACCTGGGCCTCGGCAGCGGTATGGAGGGTGAGACGCGCGCCGCTTGCCGGGCCACGACCGAACTGCACCGGGACGATTTCACCGTGAGCTGGCAGACGATGCTGGCGCGCGGCATCGCGGTGGTCGGGCCCAGCATCAGGATCGAGCTGGATGTGCAGGTCGTGCCGAAGCAGGGCATGGCCGCGGCGGGAGCCGGCGCCGCCGGCTGAGAACGGGTGGAGACCTGGACACGGGGACCCGGATGGGAGACCTGGGTGGGGAACCTAGGTGGGGCGGACATGGGTGGGGCGGACATGGACACGGGACCCCGATGAGGTGACCCGGGCTCGGATCGGGGCCCGGCGGTCCCCGGCGCCGGGTCGGATCGTGCGTGTCGGAAGATGGGGGCGTGAGCGATGTGAGACATGTGCTGGTGCTGCCCGACCGTGACGCGGCGCAGGAGGCGGCCGAGGCGCTCGGGGAGCGGTTCGGGATCAGCGAGGAGCCGCGGCTCGTCCGGGACGCGCTGGCCGGTGAGGACGACGCCGAGGACGCGCAGTGGCTGCTGGTGCTGCGGGACGAGGACGACCGGCTGGACCCGGCGGAGCTGGACGCCTTCGCGGGGGAGTGGGACGGGTGGCGCGAGGAGCCGTAGCGCTGCCGCTGGACCGCCTGGACCGCCTGGACCGCCGGACCCCCGGACCGCCGGACCGCCGGACCCCCGGACCCCCGGCGTCCGCGCTTCCGCTTCGCTTCCGTGGCCGTGGCGGGCGTTGTCAGTGGTGCGTGCCATGCTTGTCGCGATGGCCAGGAAGACTGCGAATGACGACCCGCTCGCCCCGGTGACCCTTGCCGTGGGCCAGGAGGACCTGCTGCTCGACCGCGCCGTGCAGGAGGTGGTGGCCGCCGCCAGGGCCGCCGACGCCGACACGGACGTTCGGGATCTGACCTCGGACCAGGTGCAGCCCGGCACGCTCGCCGAGCTGACCAGCCCCTCGCTCTTCGCGGAGCGCAAGGTGGTGGTCGTACGCAACGCACAGGACCTCTCGGCCGACACGATCAAGGATGTGAAGGCGTACCTCGGAGCGCCGGCCGAGGAGATCACGCTGGTGCTGCTGCACGCCGGTGCCGCCAGGGGCAAGGCGCTGCTCGACGCCGCGCGCAAGGTCGGGGCGCGGGAGGTGGCGTGCCCGAAGATGACGAAGCCGGCGGATCGGCTGTCGTTCGTCAGAGGGGAGTTCCGGGCGCTCGGGCGGTCGGCCACCCCGGAGGCGTGCCAGGCGCTGGTCGACGCGATCGGGAGCGAGCTGCGGGAGCTGGCGTCGGCGGTGTCGCAGTTGGTCGCCGACGTCGAGGGGACGATCGACGAGGCCGTCGTCGGGCGGTACTACACCGGGCGGGCCGAGGCGTCGAGCTTCACGGTCGCCGACCGGGCCGTCGAGGGACGGGCGGCGGAGGCGCTGGAGGCGCTGCGGTGGTCGTTGGCCACCGGGGTGGCGCCGGTGCTGATCACCAGCGCGCTGGCCCAGGGCGTGCGGGCGATCGGGAAGCTGTCCTCCGCGCGCGGCGGGCGCCCGGCGGATCTGGCCCGGGAGCTGGGGATGCCGCCGTGGAAGATCGACCGGGTGCGCCAGCAGATGCGGGGCTGGAGCCCGGACGGGGTGTCCGTGGCGCTGCGCGCGATCGCCGAGGCGGACGCGGGGGTCAAGGGCGGCGGGGACGACCCGGAGTACGCGCTGGAGAAGGCCGTGGTGACGGTCGCCCGGGCCGCGCGGTCCCGGGGACGGTAGCCGCCGTGGGGCGGGCGGCGGCGGACCGCCCGTCGTATGTCACACCCGGGCCCGCTGTCTCGTCCTCTGGATGAGCACCCTTCGCGGGTGAGGGACGACCGTGCGCGCGGGCGGGTGGTGTGCCGTGGCGGCGGGGCTTCGGAAGGGGTTGGCGTGAGGCGGCGGACGGAGGAGTTCGAGGAGCTGCGGCCGTTGTTGTTCTCCATCGCCTACCGGATTCTCGGCAGTGTGACCGAGGCCGAGGACGCGGTGCAGGAGACCTGGCTGCGGTACGAGGGAGTCGAGGAGCGGCCCCGGTCGCCGAAGGCGTATCTGTCGGCCGTGGTGACCCGGCTGTCCGTCGATGTGCTGCGGTCGGCGCGGATGCGGCGGGAGGCGTACGTCGGGCCGTGGTTCCCGGAGCCGCTGCTGACCGACCCCTACGAGGATCCCCAGCGGTCGGCCGAGCTGGCGGACTCCTTGTCGATGGCGGCGCTGCTTCTGCTGGAGCGGCTGTCGCCGTTGGAGCGGGCTGTGTTCGTGCTGCGGGAGGTGTTCGGGTTCGGTTTCCCGGAGATCGCCTCGGCGGTGGGGCGTTCGGAGGCGGCGTGCCGTCAGCTCGCGGTGCGGGCGCGACGGCACATGGACGAGGGGCGGCCCCGGTTCGACGCCGACCGGGCGGAGCGGGAGGAACTGGCGGGGCGGTTCTTCGACGCCTTCCGGGAGGGGGACGTCGACGGACTGCGGGAGCTGCTCGCGGCGGATGTGACGATGGTGGGGGACGGGGGCGGCAAGGCGCCGCAACTGGCCAAGCCGGTGCTCGGTGTCGACAACGTGGCGCGGGTGCTTGGCGCGTTCATCCCGCTGCTCGGTCCGGTGGGGGTGGTGGCCGAGCCGCGGGAGGTGAACGGGCAGCCGGGGGCGGTGCTGCGGGACGCGCACGGCAAGGTGCTGGGCGCGCTGGTGCTGGAGGTCCTCGGCGGGCGGATCCAGACCGTGCGCTCGGTGGTGAACCCGGACAAGCTCGCGCACCTGGGTCCGGTGGCGGATGCCTGGGCGGTGAAACGCGCGGTTCAAGAGGTCCGCCACGCGGGGAGGACGGGGAGAGCCGGGCGGGCCGGGGGAGAAGGCCCGGCCGGGGGAGAAGGCTGAGCGGTGAGCGCCGGGAGGGGGGCGCTCAGGCCGCCTGGTGGTCGGCGTCACCGCCCTTGAACAGCTCGTACAGCGCGAGATAGCTCAGGTCGCCGTACCCGTCGGCGACGGCGCGTTCGGCCAGTGCCTTGAGCAGGCGGGGCTGGTCGGAGTGGACGCCCTGTTCCTCGCTGGTGCGGGTGATGTGCTCCAGGGCGTTGAGGTTCATCTTCAGGTTGCCGAGGGCGCCCGGATAGTGGGCGGCGTCCAGGGAGGCCGCGTCCTGGGCGAGGGAGGCGTAGTCGACCACGGTCGGCATGAACCAGCCGAGGGCCAGTTCGGCGAACTGCCGGGCCGACACGTTCGCGGAGCTGACCAGGGCGGTGGCGTGCAGCCAGCCGTTCATGGTCGTGTACATCATCTCCAGCAGGGCGGTGTTGTAGAGCACCGCGATCCCGATGTCCTCGCCGAGGTGGCGCGGGTCGCCCAGGCTGCGCAACGGCGTGTGATGCCGGTCGAACACCTCTCGCGGACCGCTGTACAGGAACACCGCGCCGCCCTCGCCCACCAGCGGCGGCGGCACCATGATCGCGCCGTCGAGATAGTCGATGCCGTGCTTCCGAGCCCAGGCCAGGGCGGTCTGGGCCTCCTTCGGGGTGCCGGAGTTGAGATTGACCAGGGTGCGGCCACCGAGCGCGTCGGCGGCCGGTTCGAGAACGGCGTACAGGGTGTCGTAGTCGTTGAGGCACACCACCGTCAGCGGGCTCGCCCCGACCGCCTCGTCGACGGTCGCCGCGAGCCGGGCGCCCTTGGCCACGAGCGGGTCGGCCTTCGCGGGGGTGCGGTTCCAGACGGTGAGCGGGTGGCCCTTCCTCAGCAGGGCCTCGGCCAGGGCCAGCCCCATGGGCCCCAGACCGACGAGAGTGACGGGGGAGGCGGGCGAGTCGGGGGTGACGGGGGAGTCGGGCGAGTCGAGGGTAACGGGGTTGCCGTGCGGATCAGTTGCAGGCTGTGCTGTCATGCCCGCACGCTAAACTCTGACATCGATGTGAGAGTCAAGTCCCGCCCAGGAGCGACGTATGCGTATCGGAGCCCTGTCCCGCCGTACCGGTGTCAGCGTGCGGCTGTTGCGCTACTACGAGGAGCAGGGCCTGCTGAGTCCGCTGCGCCGGCCCAGCGGGTACCGGGAGTACAGCGAGGGCGATGTCCGCATGGTGCGCAACATCCGTACGCTGCTCGCCGCCGGGCTCAGCACCCGGATCATCGCCTGGGTGCTGCCCTGCATGGTCGAGGCCGATGAGACTCTGGTTCCGGCCTGCGACGAACTGCTGCCCGACCTGTACCGGGAGAGGGAGCGCATCGACCGGACGGTGGCGGATCTGCTGACCGCGCGGGCGGCCCTGGAGACCATCATCGGCGGCTCGCTGCCCCTGGAGCCGGCCGGCGGTGGGAGCGGGCGGGACATGGCGGACATGGCGGACGTGACAGCCGACTGAGACGGCCCGCGCGAAGACGCCGGGCCCGACCGGCGGCCCCCGGCATATGGACCCGGCCGGCGGCCTCCCCCGCACGTGGACCCGGCCAGCGCCCCCCGGGGCACCCGAACGCCCCCAGCCCCCTCCGCTGTGCCCCGCCCACGCCAAAAACCCCGCCCGCCCCCCTGGGGAAGAGGGACGGCCGGGGTCTTCGGTTCAGTCCGTTGAAGCCGCGCCCGCGTGGCGAACGCAGTCGCGCGCGGCTTCGGGGCGCCGGTCGGGGGCGGATGAGAGGGCCCGCCCTGAGTCCTTCCGGCAGTCAGATCCCACGGGGGGACCTGTTCAGATCAGAGAAGGTCAGCCCTTCAGGCCGGCCACCTTCGACGCCAGGGCCGACTTCTTGTTGGCGGCCTGGTTCTTGTGGATGACGCCCTTGGAGACGGCCTTGTCGAGCTGGCGCGCGGCGGCGCGCTGGTACTCGGTGGCCTTCTCGGTGTCACCCGCGGCGGCGGCCTCACGGGCCTTGCGGATCGCGGTCTTCAGAGAGGACTTGACGGCCTTGTTGCGCAGCCGGGCCTTCTCGTTGGTCTTGTTCCGCTTGATCTGGGACTTGATGTTCGCCACGAATGAGCCTTTGCAGGTTCTGGCACGGGGCCGCACGGGTCCCGTACCGGTGATTTCTGGTGGTTCCCTGAAGGGGTGACCCCCTGGAGGGAGGAGGGCCTCTTGCCGAGCGGGCAGGAGACACAGCTGCCCAGACTACCAGCGGCCCGGCGAGCGGCCCAAACCGGTCGCCGGTCGCCGCCCATGGGACGATGGAAGCTACGTATCGATCCGACCCGAGGCATAAGGCGCCTCAAGAGACAGGACCCTGCGTGCCCGCGACCCCTAACCATGTGCCCGAGCCGAGCCGTACCGACCCGGCTCTGATCCGCAATTTCTGCATCATCGCGCACATCGACCACGGCAAGTCCACCCTCGCCGACCGGATGCTCCAGCTGACCGGTGTGGTCGAGCAGCGGCAGATGCGTGCTCAGTACCTCGACCGGATGGACATCGAGCGTGAGCGCGGTATCACGATCAAGTCCCAGGCGGTGCGTCTGCCGTGGGCTCCCACCCACGACCAGAGCAGCACGCACATCCTCAACATGATCGACACCCCCGGGCACGTCGACTTCACCTACGAGGTCTCGCGGTCGCTCGCCGCGTGCGAGGGCACGGTCCTCCTCGTCGACGCCGCCCAGGGCATCGAGGCCCAGACCCTCGCGAATCTGTACCTCGCGATGGAGAACGACCTCACCATCATCCCCGTACTGAACAAGATCGACCTGCCGGCCGCGCAGCCCGAGAAGTTCGCGGAGGAGCTGGCGAACCTGGTCGGCTGCGACCCGTCCGACGTGCTCAAGGTCTCCGCCAAGACCGGTCTCGGCGTCGAGGCGCTGCTGGACAAGGTGGTCGCCGAGGTCCCGGCCCCGGTCGGCGTCAAGGACGCGCCCGCGCGCGCCATGATCTTCGACTCGGTCTACGACTCCTACCGCGGGGTCGTGACCTACGTCCGGGTCATCGACGGCCAGCTCAACCGGCGTGAGCGGATCCGGATGATGTCGACCGGCGCGACCCACGAGCTGCTGGAGATCGGGACCAACTCGCCCGAGATGCTCCCGGCCGACGGGCTCGGCGTCGGCGAGGTGGGCTATCTGATCACCGGTGTGAAGGACGTCCGCCAGTCCAAGGTCGGTGACACCGTCACCAGCCAGCACAAGGGCGCCACCGAGGCCCTCGGCGGGTACAAGGACCCCAAGCCGATGGTCTTCTCCGGGCTGTATCCGCTCGACGGCTCCGACTACCCCGAGCTGCGCGAGGCCCTCGACAAGCTCCAGCTCAACGACGCCGCGCTGGTCTACGAGCCGGAGACCTCCGCCGCGCTCGGCTTCGGCTTCCGCGTCGGCTTCCTCGGGCTGCTCCACCTGGACGTGGTCCGTGAGCGGCTGGAGCGGGAGTTCGGGCTCGACCTGATCGCCACCGCGCCCAACGTGGTCTACCGCGTGATCATGGAGGACGGTGTCGAGCACATCGTCACCAACCCGAGCGAGTTCCCCGAGGGCAAGCTCGCCGAGGTGTTCGAGCCGGTGGTCCGGGCCACGATCCTCGCGCCGACCGAGTTCATCGGCGCGATCATGGAGCTGTGCCAGACGCGGCGCGGCAGCCTGCTCGGGATGGACTACCTCTCCGAGGACCGGGTCGAGATCCGCTACACCCTGCCCCTCGCGGAGATCGTCTTCGACTTCTTCGACCAGCTCAAGTCCAAGACCCGCGGCTACGCGTCCCTGGACTACGAGCCCACGAGCGAGCAGTCCAGCTCCCTCGTCAAGGTGGACATCCTGCTCCACGGCGACAAGGTGGACGCGTTCTCCGCGATCACCCACAAGGACCAGGCGTACGCGTACGGTGTCCGGCTCGTCGCCAAGCTCAAGGAGCTGATCCCGCGGCAGAACTTCGAGGTGCCGGTGCAGGCGGCCGTCGGCTCACGGGTGATCGCCCGCGAGACCATCCGCGCCATCCGCAAGGACGTCCTCGCCAAGTGCTACGGCGGTGACATCTCCCGTAAGCGGAAGCTGCTGGAGAAGCAGAAGGAGGGCAAGAAGCGGATGAAGATGGTCGGGGCCGTGGAAGTGCCCCAGGAAGCCTTCATCGCGGTGCTGTCCAGCGACGACGGGGCGGCTACCGCCAAGGGCAAGAAGTAGCGGCCGTCCCGAGGCGAGCAGCAGGGGCAGTCGGAGGGGTAGTCGGAGGGGCCCGTCGCATCACGGTGCGACGGGCCCTTCGCCGTCCGCCTCTCCCGCGACGCCTCGCCGTCCGCTGTCCCCGCGCCGCCCCGCCGGCATCCCCACCCCCCACCACCCCCCCCACGAAGCCGGGCACCCCGCGCGAGTAAGCCGCCGAGCACCCCGGGCGGGAAAGGTGAGCACCCGGAGCGAAGAAGCCGAGCGCCCAGCGCTGAAGTGGCGGAGCACGGAGTCTTACGCGCCGCGCGGTCGGCCTTTACTCTGTCCCTGCTCGCTGGTTACTCGTGAGTTAAACAAGAGCGCGCGGGTAGGTACAGGCGAGCGAGGACCACAGCCGCCCCGGAGGATGTCGTGACCGACACACAGACCCTGATCGAGAACCGTCCGCCGTCCGTGGCGGGCCTCTTCCTGGAGCGGGTGGCGGCCACCCCCGACGCCGAGGCGTACCGGTACCCGGTGCCGTCGGCCTCGGGCGAGGGCCCGGACGACTGGACGTCGCTGAGCTGGGCGCGGACCGCCGAGCGGGTGTACGCCATCGCGGCCGGTCTGATCGAGCTGGGTGTCGAGCCGGAGCAGCGGGTCGCGCTGGCCTGCGCCACCCGGATCGAGTGGATCCTCGCCGACCTCGGCATCATGTGCGCGGGCGCGGCGACCACCACCGTCTATCCGCAGACCAACGCCGAGGAGTCGGCGTACATCCTCGCGGACTCCGGCAGCCGGGTGCTGATCGCGGAGAACGCCGAGCAGGTCGCCAAGGCCGTGGCCAAGCGGCCCGACCTGCCCGAGCTGACCCATGTCGTGGTGATCGACGGGGAGGGCGTGGAGACCGGCGACCAGGTGCTCACCCTCGCCGACCTGGAGGCGCGCGGCACCGCCCGGCTGGAGAAGGACCCCGACCTGGTCAAGGAGCGGGTCGGCGCGATCACCAAGGACCAGCTCGCCACCCTGATCTACACCTCCGGCACGACCGGCCGCCCCAAGGGGGTCCGCCTCCCGCACGACAACTGGTCGTACATGGCCAAGGCCATCGGCGCGACCGGGCTGACCACGGCCGAGGACGTCCAGTACCTGTGGCTGCCGCTCGCGCACGTCTTCGGCAAGGTGCTCACCTCCGGGCACATCGAGGTCGGTCACGTCACGGCCGTCGACGGCCGGGTGGACAAGATCATCGAGAATCTGCCGGTCGTGCAGCCGACGTACATGGCCGCGGTACCGCGGATCTTCGAGAAGGTCTACAACGGCGTCGCCGCGAAGGCCCGCGCGGGCGGCCCCGCCAAGTACAAGATCTTCCAGTGGGCGGCGGGCGTCGCGCGCGAGTACGCCAAGGTCTCCCAGGACAACTTCCGGCACACCGGGTCGGCGACCGTGCCGTTCGGGCTCGGCGCGAAGCACAAGGTGGCCGACGCGCTCGTCTACTCCAAGCTGCGGGAGGCGTTCGGCGGACGGCTGAGGGCGTGTGTGTCGGGGTCGGTGGCGCTGGCGCCGGAGATCGGCTACTTCTTCGCGGGCGCCGGGATCCACATCCTGGAGGGGTACGGGCTGACGGAGTCCTCCGCCGCGTCCTTCGTGAACCCCGGGGAGGCGTACCGCACCGGCACGGTCGGCAAGCCGCTGCCCGGCACGGAGGTGCGGATCGCCGAGGACGGGGAGATCCTGCTGCGCGGCCCCGGGATCATGGAGGGCTACCACGGGCTGCCCGAGAAGACGGCGGAGGTGCTGGAGCCCGACGGCTGGTTCCACACCGGGGACATCGGTGAGCTGTCGCCCGACGGCTACCTCCGGATCACCGACCGGAAGAAAGACCTGTTCAAAACCTCGGGCGGCAAGTACATCGCGCCGACCGAGATCGAGGGCGCGTTCAAATCGGTCTGTCCCTACGTGTCGAACATCCTGGTGCACGGCGCCGACCGGAACTACTGCACCGCCCTTATCGCGCTCGACGAGCCGTCGCTGCTCCCGTGGGCCAAGGAGAACGGCCTGGAGGGCAAGGCGTACGCCGAGGTGGTGGCCGCGCCGGCGACGGTGGCGATGGTCGAGGAGTACGTGCGACAGCTCAACGCCGGGTTGCAGCGGTGGCAGACGATCAAGAAGTTCCGGTTGTTGCCGAGGGACCTCGATGTCGAGCACGGCGAGATCACGCCGAGTCTGAAGCTGAAGCGGCCGGTCGTGGAGCGGGAGTACCGGCATCTGCTGGAGGAGATGTACGAGGGCGCCCGCGAGAAGTAGGGGGCCCGAGGGGCGTGCGGGGAGCGGGTTCGTCCCGATAGGTCATGGTTGCCCGCATGCGTTCCCGTGCCCCTGAGGGGGCGGCGATACGCCTCGTCCGGGAGGTCTCCGGGTCACTCTCTTCACGCTGGTCCTCCCCGTGCTCTTCTCCCACTTGAGCAGAGGGCGGCTCGGGAGTGGTCGAATCCGTCCGGTTTCCGCCACTCGCGCAGCACGGTTCTCTCTCATCGCGGTGGACTTCGATAACTCGACGCTGTCGAGCGTGGTCGGTCTGTCACCCTGTCGGCAACGATCGAGGGGTTACGTCCGACCTGTTCGGGGAGCTGCCCATGAGGGCCATTCCGGCACAGCGGGAGAGCGCGCAGGAGACCGCCTCTCCCGCGCTGCGCACCACGCTCGCCCGCGGCCCCCTCGCCCCCGGTGCCGCGCGCGGACTGGTGCGGGCCGCGCTGACGGAGTGGGCCGGGGCGGAGGCGCCGGGCGGTGGCCGGCGGCTCGGCGGGCGGCAGGGGGACGACACCCTCGCCGTCGTCAGCGAGCTGGTCACCAACGCCGTCGTGCACGCCGGTACCGATGTGGAGCTGGCCTGCCGGCTGGAGCCCGGCACCGGTGACCTCGTCGTGGAGGTCGGCGACCACCAGCCCTCCCGCGCGCCCGGTGACGGATCCACGGCCGACGACCCCGCCCATGAGGGGACCTCCGAGGGCGGCCGGGGACTGCGGCTGGTCGCCGCGCTGTCGCAGGAGTGGGGCGTCAGCTACCGCCGGGGCGGCAAGACGCTCTGGGCCCGGATCCCCGCCGAGGAGATCGAGCCGTACGACGACCCCGGCGTCCCCGGTCTCGCCGCGCTCCTCGCCCCCGAACCGCGCCGCGGCGACGGCGACCGCCACTGGCTGGGCCGGGGCGCGCTCACCTTCCTCGCCGAGGCGTCCGACCTGCTCGCCGGGCAACTGGACGAGGACCTCGTCGCCGCGCTCACCGGACAGCTCCTCGTCCCCCGCCTCGCCGACTGGTGCGCGATCTGGCTGGAGGACGAGGTGCTGGGCCGCACCTGGGGCGACGCCCCGCCCGGCGCCCGCCTCGCCCGCGTCTGGCACGGCAGCGCGGACCGGCTGGAGGAGCTGCGCCTGGCGCTGGAGAAGCAGCCGCCGCGCCGCGGCGAGGGCATACGCTCCGGACCCGAGCCCTATCCCTGGCCCGGCGCGAGCCTCGGCGGCCCCGGAGCGCACGGCACGGCCCTGGCGTACCGGCTGGTCGCGGGCGGACACCCGCTGGGCACCCTGGTCATCGGCCGGGGCGGCGTGCCGCGCTTCCCCGACGAGGTCGTCGGACTGGTCGAGGACCTCGGCCGCCGGGTCGCGCTGGCCATCGGCGCCGCCCGCCAGTACGCCCGCCAGGCCACCATCAGCGCCGTCCTCCAGCGCGGACTGCTGCCCGGCGCCGTCGCCGAGATCCCCGGCGTACGCAGCGCCCTCGTCTACGAACCGTGCGACAAGGGCGGGCCGAGCGGCGACTTCTACGATGTCTTCCCGGCCGGGGACGGCCGCTGGTGCTTCGCGGTCGGCGACGTACAGGGCAAGGGCGCCGAGGCCGCCGTCGTCATCGGGCTGGCCCGGCCCTGGCTGCGGCTGCTCGCCCGCGAGGGCTACCGCGTCGGCGACGTCCTGGACCGGCTGAACCAGCTCCTCCTGGACGACGCCATGGAGGCCGCCGACGCCGCCGCGCGCGCCCTCGCCGGTCCGATCGCCCCCGGCGACGGCCCGCAGACCCGCTTCCTCTCCCTCCTCTACGGCGAGCTGGCCCCCTTCGACGGCGGTGTCCGCTGCACCCTGGCCTCCGCCGGACACCCGCTGCCGCTGCTCCTGGGCCCCGACGGGGGTGTCCGGGCCGTCGCCCGGCCGCAGACGCTGCTCGGGGTGGTCGAGGACGAGACGTACACCAGCGAGACCTTCGAACTGCGCCCCGGGGACAGCCTGCTCTGTGTCACCGACGGGGTGACGGAGCGGCGCAGCGGGAGCCGCCAGTTCGACGACGGCGACGGCCTCGCCACCGCCCTCGCAGGCTGCGCCGGGCTGAGCGCCGACCACATCGCCGAACGCATCCGCCACCTCGTCCACACCTTCGGCGGCGCCGCCCCCGACGACGACCTCGCCCTCCTGGTCCTCCAGGCGGAACTCCCCACGGCCCGGGGCGCCCCCCGGCCGCCCGACCCGGGCTGACCAGAGCTGACCGGGGCTGACCGGGGCTGACCGGGCTACGGCGGCGGTGCGGGACAATGGGCGGTATGCCCTCCGCACTTCCCGACGGCGCGCCCGTCCCCGCCGACGGCGCGCTGCCCGCGTCCGCGTTCGACGGGGCCGCGGACCGCCCCCTCGGCTTCTACCTGCACGTCCCGTACTGCGCGACCCGCTGCGGGTACTGCGACTTCAACACCTACACGGCGACTGAGCTGCGGGGCAGCGGCGGGGTGCTCGCCTCGCGGGACAACTACGCCGAGACCCTGATCGAGGAGGTCCGCCTCGCCCGCGCGGTGCTCGGCGACGACCCGCGCCCGGTCCGTACGGTCTTCGTGGGCGGCGGCACCCCCACCCTGCTGGCCGCCGGGGACCTCGTACGGATGCTGGGGGCGATCCGCGACGAGTTCGGGCTGGCCCCGGACGCGGAGGTGACGACCGAGGCGAACCCGGAGTCGGTCGACCCCGCGTACCTCGCGGCGCTGCGGGAGGGCGGCTTCAACCGGGTCTCCTTCGGCATGCAGAGCGCGCGGCGGCACGTACTGAAGGTGCTGGACCGCACCCACACCCCGGGCCGGCCGGAAGCGTGTGTCGCCGAGGCCCGCGCCGCCGGGTTCGAGCATGTGAACCTGGACCTGATCTACGGCACCCCGGGCGAGTCGGACGACGACTGGCGGGCCTCCCTGGAGGCGGCGCTCGGCGCCGGACCCGACCATGTGTCGGCGTACGCCCTGATCGTCGAGGAGGGCACCCAGCTCGCCCGGCGCATCCGGCGGGGCGAGGTCCCGATGACCGACGACGACGTCCACGCCGACCGCTATCTGATCGCGGACTCGGTGCTGTCGGAGGCCGGTCTCCACTGGTACGAGGTCTCCAACTGGGCCACCTCCGAGGCGGCCCGCTGCCTTCACAACGAGCTGTACTGGCGCGGCGCCGACTGGTGGGGCGCGGGACCGGGCGCCCACTCCCACGTCGGCGGGGTCCGCTGGTGGAACGTGAAACACCCCGGCGCCTACGCGGCGGCCCTGGCCGAGAGCCGCTCGCCCGGCGCGGGCCGCGAACTCCTGACCCCCGAGGACCGCCGCGTCGAACGGATCCTGCTGGAACTGCGGCTGAGGGAGGGCGTGCCCCTGGACCTCCTGCGGGAGACCGGGCTGAAGGCCGCCCGCCGCGCGCTGTCCGACGGACTGCTGGAGAGCGCTCCGTACGACGAGGGGCGGGCCGTGCTGACCCTGCGGGGACGGCTGCTGGCGGACGGTGTGGTCAGGGAGTTGGTGGATTGATCACTCGCAGGGGTGAACCGCGCGGATCCGCATCCCGCACTCTGCGTGCGGTCACACACGACGTCGCTACCGGCCGTTCTGCCTGCGGTCACCCGACGTCGTCACGGCCGTTCTGCCCGCGGTCACCCGACGTCGTCACCGGCCGTGACGAAATCGATCAGCTCCTCCACCCGCCCCAGCAACTCCGGCTCCAGATCCTTGTACGACCCCACCCGCGCCAGAATCGCCTGCCACACCGCGCCGGTGTTGCCGTCCGGCCAGCCCAGCGCCCGGCACACCCCCGTCTTCCAGTCCTGACCGTGCGGGACCCGAGGCCAGCCCGCGATGCCCAGCGCGGACGGCTTCACCGCCTCCCAGATGTCGATGTACGGATGGCCCACCACCAAGGCGTGGGCACTGGTGACGGACTGGGCGATCCGCCACTCCTTGGTGCCGGGGACCAGATGGTCCACCAGGACGCCGAGCCGGGCGTCCGGACCCGGCGCGAAATCGGCGACGACCGACGGAAGGTCGTCCACCCCCTCCAGGTACTCCACGACCACGCCCTCGATGCGCAGGTCGTCGCCCCACACCTTCTCGACCAACTCGGCGTCGTGGCGGCCCTCCACATAGATGCGGCCCGCACGGGCGACCCGGGCCCGCGCCCCGGGCACCGCGACCGAGCCGGAGGCGGTACGGGAGGGCCGTACCGGCGCGGCGCCCGTCGGGCGGACCAGCGTGACCACCCGGCCCTCCAGCAGGAAACCGCGCGGCTCCAGCGGGAAGACCCGGTGCTTGCCGAAGCGGTCCTCCAGCGTCACCGTGCCCGCCTCGCAGCGGATCACCGCCCCGCAGAACCCGGTGCCGGGCTCCTCCACCACCAGGCCGGGCTCCGCCTCGACCTCGGGGACGGGCTTCGGCTTCTTCCACGGCGGGGTGAGGTCCGGTGAGTACTGGCGCATTCGGATGACGATAGGAGAAGCCCCGGCCGTCCGGGCCACCCCGGCCCCCGACACGCCGTGGCCGCCCGTTCCGCCCCGTCCCCCGCCCCTGCCTCCCCTGCCCCCCTACCCCTCGACGCCGAAGCGCCGCGCCAGCGCGTCCCGCTGCTCCCGCACGAACCCCGCCCCCACCACCGCCCCGTGACCGGGCACGTACAGCGCGTCCTCGCCGCCCAGGGACAGCAGCCGGTCCAGGGCGGCGGGCCAGCGGGACGGGACCGCGTCCGGGCCCGCCTGGGGTGGGCCGGACTCCTCGACCAGGTCGCCGCAGAACACCAGCGCGGGACCGCCCGGGACCAGGACGGCCAGATCGTGGGCGGTGTGGCCGGGGCCGACGGCGGCGAGCAGCACCCGGTGCCCGCCGCCCAGATCGAGGGTCCGCTCGCCCGTGACCTGGTGCCGGGGAACGGCCAGGGCGTCCGCGGCCTCCGCCGCCTCGGCCGCGGGCAGCCCGTGGCGCACCGCGTCCGCGCGCAACTCCTCACGCGCGGGCCGCCCGCTCAGCGCCGCCTCCACCCCCGCCGCGCCGAACAGCTCCGCGCCCGCGAACGCCGCCGCGCCGAAAACATGGTCGAAGTGCGGGTGGGTCAGCGCGAGATGGGTCACACGGCCGCCGGCCAGCGCCTCCGCGTCCGCCCGCAGCCGCGCCCCCTCCGCCGGGCTCGACCCCGCGTCGATCAGGAGCGCCGCGCCCTCGCCGACGATCAGGCCGGCCGTGCAGTCCCATCCCGGCAGCCGGATCCGCCCGACCCCGGCCCCCAGCCGTTCCCAGCCGCGCTCTTCCCAAGTCACCGTCATACGGCGACGCTAGCCGTACGGCCGCGTGCCGCGGCAATGTCGCGGGGACCGGCCTTGCCCGCTCCGTACCCGACGGCCGTACACTGGGCCGGGCAGGGCTGGCACTCGGCGGCGTCGAGTGCCAGGGAAGGGTGAGCCCCCGGAACCGGGGGCAGGGATGGCGGCTGGAGGTGTGCGCGATGCTCAGTGAACGAAGACTCCAGGTGCTGCGCGCCATCGTCCAGGACTACGTCGGCACCGAGGAGCCCGTCGGCTCCAAGGCGCTCACCGAGCGCCACAACCTCGGTGTCTCCCCGGCCACCGTGCGCAACGACATGGCGGCCCTGGAGGACGAGGGCTTCATCGCGCAGCCGCACACCTCCGCCGGGCGGATCCCGACGGACAAGGGCTACCGGCTGTTCGTGGACAAGCTCGCCGAGGTCAAGCCCATGAGCGGGGCCGAGCGCCGCGCGATCCAGAGCTTCCTGGACGGCGCCGTCGACCTCGACGACGTCGTGGGCCGGACGGTACGGCTGCTCGCCCAGCTCACCCGGCAGGTCGCCGTCGTGCAGTACCCGTCGCTGACCCGCTCCACGGTCCGCCACGTCGAACTGCTGTCGCTGGCGCCCGCGCGCGTGATGCTGGTGCTGATCACCGACACCGGCCGGGTCGAGCAGCGCCTGGTGGACTGCCCGGCCCCGTTCGGCGAGGCGTCGCTGGCCGAACTGCGGGCCCGGCTCAACAGCAGGGTGGCCGGCCGTCGCTTCTCGGACGTGCCCACCCTGGTCCAGGACCTCCCGGAGAGCTTCGACGCCGAGGACCGCGGCACGGTCCAGACGGTGCTCTCCACCCTGCTGGAAACCCTGGTCGAACAGACCGAGGAGCGGCTGATGATCGGCGGCACCGCCAACATCACCCGCTTCGGACATGACTTCCCCCTCACCATCCGACCCGTCCTGGAGGCGCTGGAGGAGCAGGTCGTGCTCCTCAAGCTGCTCGGGGAGGCGAAGGATTCGGGCATGACCGTGCGGATCGGTCACGAGAACGCCCATGAGGGACTCAACTCCACGTCGGTGGTGTCGGTGGGCTACGGTTCGGGCGGCGAGGCGGTTGCCAAGCTCGGCGTGGTCGGCCCGACCCGCATGGATTACCCGGGAACGATGGGAGCGGTACGCGCAGTGGCACGGTACGTCGGACAGATCCTGGCGGAGTCGTAAGTGGCCACGGACTACTACGCCGTTCTCGGCGTGCGCCGCGACGCGTCGCAGGAAGAGATCAAGAAGGCCTTCCGGCGGCTCGCACGCGAGCTGCACCCGGACGTCAACCCGGATCCGAAGACCCAGGAGCGGTTCAAGGAGATCAACGCCGCTTACGAGGTGCTGTCGGACCCCCAGAAGAAGCAGGTCTACGACCTCGGCGGCGACCCCCTCTCGCAGGCGGGCGCCGGCGCGGGCGCGGGCTTCGGCGCGGGCGGCTTCGGGAACTTCTCGGACATCATGGACGCGTTCTTCGGGACGGCGTCGCAGCGCGGGCCGCGCTCACGCACCCGGCGCGGCCAGGACGCGATGATCCGGATCGAGATCGAGCTGGACGAGGCGGCCTTCGGGACGACCAAGGACATCCAGGTCGACACGGCCATCGTCTGCGCCACCTGCAACGGCGAGGGCGCCGCCCCCGGCACCACCGCGCAGACCTGCGACATGTGCCGCGGTCGCGGTGAGGTCTCCCAGGTCACCCGGTCCTTCCTGGGCCAGGTCATGACCTCGCGGCCCTGCCCGCAGTGCCAGGGCTTCGGGACGGTCGTACCGACCCCGTGCCCCGAGTGCGCGGGCGACGGCCGGGTCCGCTCCCGCCGCACCCTCACCGTCAAGATCCCGGCCGGTGTCGACAACGGCACCCGCATCCAGCTCGCCGGTGAGGGCGAGGTCGGGCCCGGCGGCGGCCCCGCCGGAGACCTGTACGTGGAGATCCACGAACTGCCGCACGCGGTCTTCCAGCGCCGCGGCGACGACCTCCACTGCACGGTGACCATCCCCATGACCGCCGCGTCCCTCGGCACCAAGGTGCCGCTGGAGACCCTGGACGGCATGGAGGAGGTCGACATCCGGCCCGGCACCCAGTCCGGCCAGTCGATCCCGCTGCACGGCCGGGGCATCACCCACCTGCGCGGCGGCGGCCGGGGCGACCTCATCGTCCATGTCGAGGTGCAGACCCCGACCAAGCTCGATCCCGAGCAGGAACGGCTGCTGCGCGAACTGTCCAAGCTGCGCGGGGAGGAACGCCCCACGGGGCAGTTTCAGCCGGGGCAGCAGGGGCTTTTCTCACGGCTGAAGGACGCCTTCAACGGGCGGTGAGCGGGTGGGGCCGTGAGCGGGGCCGCACCGGGCCCGCACCGGCCCCCGGACGGCCCCTGGACGGGCTTTTCCGGTACGCCCCCGGGCCGCGCGAACCGTAAGGCCGGATTCGGACTTGCACCCCGGACGTGACAACATGCGGTCATGTCCTCCGCGCTGACCGATCTCTTTCCGCACCCGATCGTGCAGGCCCCCATGGCGGGTGGCGTCTCCGTACCGCATCTCGCGCTCGCCGTGTCCGAGGCCGGCGGGCTCGGGTTCCTCGCCGCCGGGTACAAGACGGCCGACGGCATGTACCAGGAGATCAAGCAGCTGCGGGGCCTCACCAACAAGCCTTTCGGCGTGAACCTGTTCATGCCCCAGCCCGACACCGCCGACTCCGCGGCCGTCGACGTCTACGCCCATCAGCTCGCCGGTGAGGCCGCCTGGTACGAGGCCGAACTCGGCGACCCCGACAGCGGACGCGACGACGGCTACGACGCCAAGCTCGCGGTGCTCCTCGACAACCCCGTGCCCGTGGTCTCCTTCCACTTCGGCGTCCCGGGCCACGAGGTGCTGGAGTCGCTGCGCCGGGTCGGCACCCTCACCCTGGTCACCGCGACCACCCCGGAGGAGGCCGTCGCCGTGCAGCAGGCGGGCGCGGACGCGGTGATCGCCCAGGGCGTCGAGGCCGGCGGCCACCAGGGCACCCACCGCGACATCGCCGAGAACGACGGCGCCGGACTCGGGCTGCTGTCCCTGGTCGCCCAGGTCCGCGAGTCCGTCAGCCTGCCCATCGTTGCCGCCGGGGGCATCATGCGCGGCTCCCAGATCGCCGCCGCCCTCGACGCCGGCGCCCAGGCCGCCCAGCTCGGCACCGCCTTCCTCATCACCCCGGAGTCCGGCGCGAACGCCCTGCACAAACGGGCGCTGACCGACCCGCTGTTCGTCCGGACCCAGCTCACCCGCGCCTTCTCCGGCCGCCCGGCCCGCGGCCTGGTCAACCGCTTCATGCGCGAGCACGGCCCGTACGCGCCCTCCGCCTACCCGGAGATCCACCATCTGACCGCCCCGCTGCGCAAGGCCGCCGCCAAGGCCCAGGACGCCCAGGGCATGGCGCTGTGGGCGGGCCAGGGCCACCGGATGGCCCGTGAGCTGCCCGCGGCCGAGCTGGTGGAGGTGCTCGTCGCCGAACTGGCCGCGATCAGGACAGCGTTGTCGGCGCACGGCGGCGGTGCCGGATGACCGCCCCGGTCTTCGTCGTCGACCACTTCGACGCCGGGGACGGCGGCCGGTACGTCCTCGACGGCCCCGAGGGCCGGCACGCGGTCTCCGTGAAGCGGCTGCGGCCCGGCGAGGACATCACCCTCACCGACGGACGGGGCCGCTGGGCCGACTGCGTGGTCACCGGCACCGAGGGCAAGGACCGGCTGATCGTCCACCTCGGCAGTTGGTCCGAGGAGGCCGCCCCGCAGCCCCGGATCACCGTCGTGCAGGCCCTGCCCAAGGGCGACCGCGGCGAACTCGCGGTCGAGACCATGACCGAGGTCGGCGTCGACGCGATCGTGCCCTGGGCCGCCGCCCGCTGCATCACCCAATGGAAGGGCGAGCGCGGCACCAAGGCGCTGGCGAAGTGGCGGGCCACCGCCCGCGAGGCCGGGAAGCAGTCCCGCCGGGTCCGCTTCCCCGAGATCGCCGACCCCGCCACCGGCAAGCAGATCGCCGCCCTGCTCGCCGACGCCGACTTCGCCGCCGTGCTCCACGAGAGCGGGGAGGACGCCCTCGCCGGGGCCGAACTGCCCACCGAGGGCCACATCGTGCTGGTCGTCGGGCCCGAAGGGGGCGTCTCCCCGGAGGAGTTGGAGCTGTTCCGCACGGCCGGGGCACCCGCGTACCGGCTCGGCCCCAGCGTGCTGCGCACCTCCACCGCGGGCACCGCCGCCGCGGCCCTCCTGCTGGGCCGCACCGGCCGCTGGTCCTGACCCCCGCACCCCCACCTCCCGCGCCCCCGCCGGGCCCCGTCGCGCCGGAACGGCCGTATGCGCCCTACCGCGACGGCCTGGACGATGGCAGGCTTCCTGTCATGCGGGCGGGACGGCGCGGAACACGACGGAATCCCAGCGGACCGAGGGCGTTACGGGTGGCGGGTGCCGTGACGGGTGTGCTCCTCGCGGTGGGCGTGACCACCGCCTGCGACCCGAGCGCGACGATCAGCACCACGACGATCGCGTACACCACCGACGAACTCCTGACCCGCGAGATGGAGCGGCGCGACATCGACGTGCAGTGGCTGAGCTGCAACGCCGGGTTCGGCGACCGCGGCACCCCCAGCGCGTCCGCCAGCGAACGCAATGTCGCCGAACTGGACTGCGAGGGGCAGACCAAGGACACCAAGGACATCGAGGTCCGCGGGAAGGTGACCCGCGCCGTCGACGGCGCCTGCGTCCGCGGTGAGCTGACCGTGAAGGTCGACGGCAAGGAACGCTTCCGCGTCACCGCGCTCGGCGACTGCGACGCCACCAGCGCACCGCCCGTGGACCGGCCGAGCGGCGGAGCCGATCCGACCACCACCGTCACCGTCACCAAGACCGTCTACTGCCAGGACCGGCCCCAGTGCTGGCCCGAGGGCAAATGACGGCCCGACGACGCGGGGCACCCGGCAAGTGATCCAAACCCCTGTCCACGACCGGCCCGCCTGCATAGGGTGATCGGGTGACTCAGTCCCCAGCGCCTGCGTACCTCCGGTTTCCGCATGTCCAGGGCGAATCGGTCGCCTTCGTCGCCGAGGACGACATCTGGACCGCCCCGCTCGACGGCGGGCGTGCCTGGCGGGTCAGCGCCGACAACATGCCCGTCACGACGCCCCGGATCTCGCCCGACGGCACCACCGTCGCCTGGACCTCCACCCGAGACGGCGCCCCCGAGGTGCATGTCGCCCCGGCCGACGGCGGCCCCTCCACCCGGCTCACCCACTGGGGCAGCGCCAAGACCCAGGTGCGCGGCTGGACGCCCGACGGCCGCGTGCTCGCCCTGAGCACCCACGGCCAGGCCAGCCTGCGCCGCACCTGGGCCCGCGCGATCCCCCTGGACGGCGGCCCCGCCGAGACCCTGCCCCACGGCCCCGTCGGCGATGTCGCCCACGGCCCCGCCACCGTGCTGCTGTCCGCCCCGATGGGCCGCGAGGCGGCCTGGTGGAAGCGGTACCGGGGCGGCACGGCCGGCAAACTGTGGATCGACAGCGGCGACGGCGAGTTCGTCCGGCTCCACCAGGATCTCGACGGCAACCTGGAGTCCCCGTTCTGGATCGGCGAGCGCATCGCGTTCCTCTCCGACCACGAGGGCACCGGCGCCCTCTACTCCTCCCTCGGCGACGGCTCCGACCTGCGCCGCCACACCCCCCTCGACGGCTTCTACGCCCGCCACGCCGCCGGTGACGGCACCCGCGCGATCTACATGTCCGCCGGTGAGCTGTGGCTCCTCGACGACCTCGACACCGCCGAACCCCGCCGCCTCGACCTCCGGCTCGGCGGCCAGCGCACCGACCGCCAGCCCTACCCCCTCAACGCCGCCCGCTGGTTCGGCGCCGCCGCGCCCGACCACACCGCGCGCGGCAGCGCCGTCGCCGTCCGCGGCGCCGTGCACTGGGTCACCCACCGCTCGGGACCGGCCCGCGCCCTCGCCGCCGAACCCGGCGTACGGGCCCGGCTGCCGCGCGTCTTCCGCACCGACGGCGAGGAGTGGGTGGTGTGGGTGACGGACGCCGAGGGCGAGGACGCCCTGGAGTTCGCGCCCGCCACCGGCACCGCCCCCGGCGCCACCCCGCGCCGGATCGGCGGCGGACGCCTCGGCCGGGTCCTGGAACTCGCCATGTCCCCCGACGGCAGCCGCGCCGCCGTCGCCGCGCACGACGGACGGCTCCTGCTGGTCGAACGGGAGACCGGGGAGATCCGCGAGGTCGACCGCAGCGAACACGGAGACGTCAGCGACCTCGTCTTCTCACCCGACTCGGGCTGGCTGGCCTGGACCCACCCCGGCCCCCGCCCGCTCAGTCACCTCCGCCTCGCCGGCACCACCGACCTCACCGTCACCGAGGCCACCCCGCTGCGCTTCCAGGACTACGCGCCCGCCTTCACCCAGGACGGCAAGCACCTCGCCTTCCTCTCCACCCGCTCCTTCGACCCGGTCTACGACGAACACGTCTTCGACCTGGCCTTCGTCGTCGGCGACCGCCCGCACCTGATCACCCTGGCGGCGACCACACCCTCGCCGTTCGGCCCGCAGCGGCACGGACGGCCCTTCGAGGCGCCGGACAAGGACGAGACCCCCGACAGCGAGGGCACCCCCGCCACCCGCGTCGACCTCGAAGGACTCGCCGACCGGATCGTCCCCTTCCCGGTGGAGGCGGGCCGCTACTCCGACCTGCGGGCCGCCAAGGACGGTCTGCTCTGGCTGCGCCACCCCGTCCAGGGTGTCCTCGGCGCCTCCCGCGCCGCCCCCGACGACCCGGACCCCAAGACCGAGCTGGAGCGCTACGACCTCGCCCAGCAGCGCGTCGAGCATCTCGCGGCCGACGCCGACCACTTCGAGGTCAGCGGCGACGGCAAACGGGTGCTGCTGTGGACCGACGGCCGGCTCAAGGTCGTCCCCAGCGACCGGCGGGCCTCGGGCGACGAAGACAGCGACACCAACATCACCGTCGACCTGAGCCGCGTACGGCAGTCGGTGGACCCCGGCGCCGAGTGGCTCCAGATGTACGACGAGACCGGCCGCGTCATGCGCGACCACTTCTGGCGGCCCGACATGAACGGCGTCGACTGGGACGGCGTACTGGAGCGCTACCGCCCGCTGGTCGACCGGCTCGCCACCCATGACGACCTGGTGGACCTGCTGTGGGAGGTCCAGGGCGAACTGGGCACCTCCCACGCCTACGTCGTGCCCCGCGGACACGGCGCCGGGGCCGCGCGGCAGGGACTGCTCGGCGCGGACCTCTCCCGCCACGAAGACGGCACGGACAGCGCGGACGGCACGGACGGCACGGACAGCACGGACAGCACGGACAGCGCGGACGGCGCGGGCGGTGTCTGGCGCGTCGACCGCATCCTCCCCTCGGAGACCTCGGACCCGGCCGCCCGCTCCCCGCTGGCCGCGCCCGGCGTGGCGGTGCGCCCCGGAGACGCGATCGTCGCCGTCAACGGCCGCCGGGTGGACCCGGTGACCGGCCCCGGCCCGCTGCTGGTCGGCACGGCGGACAAGCCCGTCGAACTGACCGTCTCCCCGGCGGGCGGCGGCGAACCGCGGCACGCGGTCGTCGTCCCCGTCGCCGACGAGGAACCGCTGCGCTACCACGCCTGGGTCGCCGACCGCCGCGCCCACGTCCACGCACGCTCGGGCGGCCGGCTCGGCTATCTCCATGTGCCGGACATGCAGGCGCCGGGCTGGGCGCAGATCCACCGGGACCTGCGGGTGGAACTGGCCCGCGAGGGAGTGGTCGTGGACGTCCGCGAGAACCGCGGCGGCCACACCTCCCAACTGGTCGTGGAGAAACTGGCCCGGCGGATCGTCGGCTGGGCGGTCCCCCGCGACATGCGGCCCTACAGCTACCCGTGGGACGCCCCGCGCGGCCCCGTCGTCGCCGTGGCCAACGAGTTCTCCGGCTCGGACGGCGACATCGTCAACGCCGCGATCCGCGCCCTCGGTATCGGCCCGGTCGTCGGCACCCGCACCTGGGGCGGTGTCATCGGCATCGACAGCCGCTACCGCCTGGTCGACGGCACCCTGATCACCCAGCCCAAGTACGCCTTCTGGCTGGAGGGCCAGGAGTGGGGCGTGGAGAACCACGGCGTCGACCCGGACATCGAGGTCGTCCAGCGCCCCCAGGACTGGGCGGCGGGCGCGGACCCCCAGCTGGACGAGGCGATCCGGATCGCCCTGGCGTCGTTGGAGGAGACCCCGGCGAAGACCCCGCCGGATCTCCCGTAGGCAGCCGACCGGCCCCCGTCCGCGGGGGCCGACGACGTACGATGCGCCAGGTAGACCGCCACACACCCCCGGAGGGACCATGGCAGGGGAGCCGCAGGACGACTGTCTGTTCTGCAAGATCGTCGCGGGGCAGATCCCGGCGACGATCATCCGTGAGACGGAGACGACGGTCGCGTTCCGGGACATCAACCCCCAGGCACCCACTCATGTCCTGGTCATCCCGAAGGTGCACTACGCGAACGCCGCGGACCTCGCCGCCGCCGCACCGGAGATCGCGGCGGACCTGCTGCGCGAGTCCCGTGCCGTGGCCGACGGCGATGGGCTGGAGAGCTACCGCATCGTCTTCAACACCGGCACCGGCGCCGGCCAGACGGTCTTCCACGCGCACGCCCACATCCTCGGCGGCCGTGGCCTGCAGTGGCCCCCGGGATAGCCTCCGGTGTCCGTCCGTGAACTGGTGGTCCTCGGCACCGCGAGCCAGGTGCCGACCCGCCACCGCAACCACAACGGCTACCTGCTGCGCTGGGACGGCGAGGGCCTCCTCTTCGACCCCGGCGAGGGCACCCAGCGCCAGATGCTGCGCGCCGGGGTCGCCGCGCACGACCTGAACCGGATCTGCGTCACCCACTTCCACGGCGACCACTCCCTCGGCCTGTCCGGCGTCATCCAGCGCATCAACCTGGACCGGGTGCCGCACGAGATCACCGCGCACTACCCCCGTTCCGGCGCCGTCTACTTCGAACGGCTGCGGTACGCGACCGCCTACCGGGAGACCGTCGCCCTCACCGAGGTGCCGGTCGACGCCGACGGCGACCTCGCGGTGACCGCGTCGTACACCCTCCAGGCCCGGCGGCTCTCCCACCCCGTGGAGTCCTACGGCTACCGGCTGGTGGAGCCCGACGGGCGCCGGATGCTGCCGGAGCGGCTCGCCGCGCACGGCGTCAGAGGCCCGGACGTGGGCCGGATCCAGCGCGAGGGCGAGGTGCGTGGCATCCGTCTCGACCAGGTCAGCGAGGTGCGGCGGGGCCAGCGGTTCGCGTTCGTCATGGACACCCGCCTCTGCGACGGCGTCCACGCCCTCGCCGAGGGCTGCGACATGCTGGTCATCGAGTCGACCTTCCTGGACGAGGACGAACGGCTCGCCACCGACCACGGCCACCTGACCGCCGGTCAGGCCGCCCGGGTCGCCCGCGACGCCGGTGTACGCCACCTGGTGCTCACCCACTTCAGCCAGCGCTACGCCGACCCCGCGGAGTTCGAACGCCAGGCCCGCGCCGCCGGTTACGAGTCCGACCTGACCGTGGCCCACGACCTCCAACGCATCCCCGTACCGAAACGCCACTGACCTCGACCGACCGAGCCGCACCGCCCGCCGCGGGTTTGTGCTCTGGCGTGCGGCCGACGTGTGCTGGTCGGTGCCGGCGGAGGTTGTTGGCGACCGTCGCCGGTTGGGCGCTGCGTCGGCTTCGGGTCGGCTGTCGGATCCCGATCGGGTGGGCTCAGTCGGCTTCCGACCCCGCCGTGTCGTAGCCGACGCGGGTGGTGGGGACGGTTCGGGTGTCCACGGCGATCTCCAGGATCGCGACGGGTTCCGCGGGTTGGGTGAAGTCCGGGGCGGTGTCGGGGGTGTCGACCGGGCCGACGCGCAGGGCCACCGCTGTCATCGGGATCGCGACCAGCAGGAGGGCCGCCGCCACGATCAGGCCCATCGCCGGGAAGCCGACGTGGGCGGAGAGCAGGCTGCCGGTCAGGGGCCCGGCGGCCGTGCCCAGGGAGGCCGCGGAGCCCACCAGGACCACCCAGCGCCCGCGCGGGTCGAGGGCGGCGGCGAGGCCGATGACGTACGACAGGACGACCGGGTAGACGGCGTTCCAGGCGATCTCGCCGGTGGCGAAGGAGGCCAGGTCGGTGGCGGCGGCGCTGAGCGCTATGCAGCCGGCGATCAGGGCCGTGCCCGCGCCCACCGGCAGGGCGTGTCCGAGGCGGGGACCGAGGGCCCCGGCGGCGGTCACCCCGAGCAGCCCCGAGCCGAGCGCGAGGGCGAAGACGACACCGACCGTGGCCTCGTCCAGATGGGCCTGGGTGACGCCGATCCGGCCGCTGACGCCCCACAGGGAGTTCTGGGCCATCGCCCACAGCGGCATCGCGCCGGCGAGCAGCAGCCCGGCTCTCCGGCGGGGCAGCGGTTCGCGGACCGGGGCGGCGAGGGGTGGTGCGGGGGGCCGCGCACCGGAGGCGAGGCCGGCGGTGAGGGGCCAGACCGCCGCCGCGGTCAGCGCTATCGCGGCCAGCGGGAGACCGTGGCCGGGGCCCAGCCGAGGGACCGTCAGATATATGGCGCTCGCGAGCGCCGACACCGACAGCAGCCCGAGCGTCGTCGCCCGGTGCGGGGTCCGCTGGGCGGCGATCCCGGTCGCGGCGACCGCGGTGGCCGTACCGGAGCCGAAACCGCCGAGGGCCGCGCCGACGACGACGGCGGGCACCGCGGTGGTGAGCGCGGCCCCGCCGTAGCCGAGGGCGGCGAGGGCGAGGCCCGCGCGGGCGAGTCTTCGGGCGCCGATCCGGTCGACCCGGGAGGCGAACACGAACCCGGCCGACGCCGAACTCAGCAGCAGCGCGCTGCCGATGGCGCCCGCCTGGGTGGCGGTCACCGGAAGGTCGGAGTCGATCCGGCCGACGATGGTGGGGAGCAGATAGGGGGCGAGGTACCCGGCCGTGAAGAGGGCCATGAGGGGTACGGGCGCGGTGGTGGCGGAGCCACGGGTGGTGCGGGCTGGCACGGGCGTTCCCAGGGCATGCGGAAGGAGTGACGCGCACGGCGTCACGGAGGGGGGAGGGGGTGGGCGTCGGCCGTCGAGCGACAGGAACGCGCGGGCAATTTGTATCAAATGGGGGGAGGCGGACGGGAGGGCCATTATTGTGATCTACGTCATACTTTGTTTGCCCGAGCGACACACGGGTAAACGAGCGCACTTCGTGCGCCCCCCTGCCGTACCCGGCGTCCCCTCGCAGGTCACCGCCGGTTGTCAGTGGCGTGGTGCAGACTGGCGGGAACCGTACGACGTCAGGGAGCGCCCGTGAACGCCTCCAACGCCATCGCCACCTTCCAGGAGGCGCCGCCCCACTGCCAGCTCGATCCGCTGGCCGCAGTCCGCCGCCCGGACGACCCCCCGTGGGACGTCTACCTCACGGGGACGGTCTTCCTCGACATCGTCTTCACCGGCCTCGACTCCGCCCCGGTGCGCGGCACCGAGTCCTGGGCCCGCGGCATGGGATCCAGCCCCGGCGGCGTCGCCAACATGGCCACCGCGCTGGCCCGCCTCGGCCTGCACACCTCCCTCGCCGCCGCCTTCGGCGACGACCACTACGGGGAGTACTGCTGGGACGCCCTGGAGACCGGCGAGGGCATCGACCTCGCCCTCTCCCGCACGGTCCCCGGCTGGCACTCCCCGGTCACCGTCTCCATGGCCTACGACGACGAGCGCACCATGGTCTCCCACGGCCACGAACCACCCCCCGAGGAACCCGCGCCCGACTGCCCGCCCCGCGCCCGCGCCGCCGTCGCCGCGCTCACCCCCGGCCGCCCCGCGCCCTGGATCGAACAGGCCGGCCGCAAGGGCACCCGCGTCTTCGCCGACGTCGGCTGGGACGACACCGGCGCCTGGGACCTCGCGGGCCTGACCGACCTGGAGCACTGCGAGGCGTTCCTGCCGAACGCGCAGGAGGCCATGCGCTACACCGGCACCGACTGCCCCCGCAAAGCCGCCCACGCCCTGTCCCGGCACGTACCGCTCGCCGTGGTCACCCTCGGCCCCGAGGGCGCGTACGCCGTGGACGGCCGCACCGGCGAGGCCGCCGAGGTGCCCGCGATCGCCGTGGAGGCGCTGGACCCGACCGGCGCGGGCGATGTCTTCGTCGCCGGGTTCGTCACCGGCACCCTCGCCGACTGGCCGCTGGCCGACCGGCTGGCCTTCGCCGGACTGACCGCCGCGCTGTCGGTCCAGGAGTTCGGCGGCTCCCTGTCCGCGCCCGGCTGGCTGGAGATCGGGGCCTGGTGGCGCCGGGTCCAGTCGGTCCCCGGCCAGGACCCGGCGGCCCTCAGCCGCTACTCCTTCCTGGACGACCTCGTCCCCACCCTCCAGGCCAGACCCTGGCCACTGCGCCGCGCGGTCCCCACGATCGGTTTCGGCCGCTCGGCGTGAGCCGCCCCCGGGACGCCGTGAGCCCGCCCCCCCCGGGGGACGCCGTGAGCCGCCCTCCGGGGCGGGGCCGCCGGAAGCCCCGGAGAAGCCAGGGCGAAAAGCCCAGGGCGAAAAGCCCTACGGCGATGTCAGCCCCCCGTCGTACCCTTGGAAACGCGAGGCCGCCCTCAGCGACGCGGCCGTATCAAGGAGGAACAGCAGGCCATCAGCGCCGGCCCATGACTCAGACACCCACAGCTCACACCCCCGCGCAGAGGCAGGCGAGAGCAGAGTTCACCGTCCCCGCCCAGCACCCCATGGTCACCGTTCTGGGGTCCGGCGACTCCCTGCTGCGTGTGATCGAGAAGGCTTTCCCGGCGGCCGACATCCATGTCCGGGGCAATGAGATCAGCGCGGTCGGCGACCCGGCGGAAGTCGCCCTGATCCAGCGCGTTTTCGACGAGATGATGCTGGTGCTCCGCACGGGGCAGCCGATGACGGAGGACGCAGTGGAACGCTCGATCGCCATGCTCAGGGCGGGCGGGAACGGGGAGGGTGACGGGGCCGAGACCCCGGCACAGGTGCTGACGCAGAACATCCTGTCCTCCCGCGGCCGTACGATCCGCCCCAAGACCCTCAACCAGAAGCGGTACGTCGACGCGATCGACAAGCACACGATCGTCTTCGGCATCGGCCCCGCCGGTACCGGCAAGACCTATCTGGCCATGGCCAAGGCCGTCCAGGCCCTCCAGTCCAAGCAGGTCAACCGGATCATCCTGACCCGCCCCGCGGTCGAGGCCGGCGAGCGTCTGGGCTTCCTGCCCGGCACGCTCTACGAGAAGATCGACCCCTATCTGCGTCCGCTGTACGACGCACTGCACGACATGATCGACCCCGACTCCATCCCGCGGCTGATGGCCGCCGGGACGATCGAGGTCGCCCCGCTGGCGTACATGCGCGGCCGGACGCTCAACGACGCCTTCATCATCCTGGACGAGGCCCAGAACACCAGCCCCGAACAGATGAAGATGTTCCTCACCCGCCTCGGCTTCGACTCCAAGATCGTGATCACCGGTGACGTGACACAGGTCGACCTCCCCAACGGGACCAGATCCGGTCTGCGGCAGGTCCAGGAGATCCTGGAGGGCGTCGACGACGTCCACTTCTCCCGGCTGTCGTCGCACGACGTCGTACGGCACAAACTGGTGGGCCGTATTGTCGACGCCTACGAGAAGTACGACAGCCAGAACGGCACGGAGAACGGCGGGCACGACAGCCGTGGCAGGTCCGGCGCCAGGGGCTCCAAAGGGAAGTAGAAGCGCAGCAGATGTCGATCGACGTCAACAACGAGTCCGGAACCGAGATCGATGAGCGGGCGATCCTGGACATCGCCCGCTACGCGCTCGCGAGAATGCGGATCCATCCGCTCTCCGAGCTCTCGGTGATCGTCGTGGACGCCGACGCCATGGAACAGCTCCACATCCAGTGGATGGACCTGCCCGGCCCGACCGATGTCATGTCCTTCCCGATGGACGAACTGCGCCCGCCGGCCAAGGACGACGAGGAGCCCCCCCAGGGGCTCCTCGGTGACATCGTGCTCTGCCCGGAGGTCGCCGCCAAACAGGGCGCCGAGGCACCCACGCAGCACACCATGGACGAGGAACTGCATCTGCTCACCGTCCACGGGGTGCTGCATCTGCTGGGGTACGACCACGAGGAGCCGGACGAGAAGGCCGAGATGTTCGGCCTCCAGGCGGCCATCGTGGACGGCTGGCGCGCGGAGCAGGGCCTCAGCGGCCCCTCCCCGGCCCCGACCGTGTCATGAGCCTCCCCCTGATCACCGGCGCCGTCGCCCTGGTCGTCGTCGCCTGGCTCGCCGCCTGCGCCGAGGCCGGAATCGCCCGCGTCTCCAGCTTCCGCGCCGACGAGGCCGTCCGCTCCGGGCGGCGCGGCAGCGCGAAGCTGGCCCAGGTCGCCGCCGACCCCACCCGCTACCTCAACGTGGCCCTGCTGGTCCGGGTGGCCTGCGAGATGGCCGCCGCCGCCCTGGTCACCTACGCCTGCCTCCAGGAGTTCCCCGCCACCTGGGAGGCCCTCCTCATCGCCATCGGCGTCATGGTGCTCGTCTCGTACGTCGCCGTCGGTGTCTCCCCGCGCACCATCGGCCGCCAGCACCCGCTGAACACGGCCACCGCGGCGGCGTACGTCCTGCTGCCGCTCGCCCGGATCATGGGGCCGATCCCGTCCCTGCTGATCCTCATCGGCAACGCGCTCACCCCCGGCAAGGGCTTCCGGCGCGGCCCCTTCGCCTCGGAGGCGGAACTGCGCGCGCTGGTCGACCTCGCCGAGCAGGAGTCGCTGATCGAGGACGAGGAGCGCCGGATGGTGCACTCGGTCTTCGAACTGGGCGACACCCTGGTCCGGGAGGTGATGGTCCCGCGCACCGACCTCATCGTCATCGAGCGGTACAAGACCATCCGCCAGGCCCTCACCCTCGCCCTGCGCTCCGGTTTCTCCCGGATACCGGTCACCGGTGAGAGCGAGGACGACATCGTCGGGATCGTCTACCTCAAGGACCTGGCCCGCAAGACGCACATCAGCCGGGACGCGGAGTCCGAGCTGGTGGCCACGGCGATGCGGCCGGCGTTCTTCGTGCCGGACACCAAGAACGCCGGTGACCTGCTGCGCGAGATGCAGAAGGAGCGCAATCACGTCGCCGTCGTCATCGACGAGTACGGCGGCACGGCCGGGATCGTCACGATCGAGGACATCCTGGAGGAGATCGTCGGCGAGATCACCGACGAGTACGACCGTGAGCTGCCGCCCGTCGAGCCCCTCGGCGAGGGCCGGCACCGGGTCACCGCCCGGCTCGACATCGGCGACCTCGGCGAGCTGTACGGCCTTGAGTCGTACGACGACGAGGACGTGGAGACCGTCGGCGGCCTCCTCGCCAAGGCCCTCGGCCGGGTCCCCATCGCCGGGGCCAAGGCGAGGGTGGAACTCCCCGACGGCCGCTCACTGCGCCTGACGGCGGAGGCCGCGGCGGGCCGCCGCAACAAGATCGTGACCGTACTGGTCGAGCCGACGCCCACGACCGCCGCACCGCCCACCCAGAACGAATGACACCGCCCCCCACGAGCCGCCGACCGTCACGGGGCCTGCGCCGGGCGCATCACCGCGTGGTGCGCGGGGCGGACGGCCCCGTAGGACGGACGAGTCGGAGGACGGACGAGTCGGAGGATGGATGACCCCGCACCAGCTGCGTGCCTTCTGTCTGTCGTTCAACGCGGCCCGGGAGGACTTTCCGTTCGGGCCGGAGACCTCGGTCTTCCGGGTTCTCGGCAAGCTCTTCGCGCTGACCGCGCTGGACGGACGGCCGCTGACGGTCAACCTCAAGTGCGACCCCGAGGACGCCGTCCGGCTCCGTGCCGACCATCCCGGGCTGATCGTCCCCGGCTGGCACATGAACAAGCGGCACTGGAACACCGTGACCGTGGACGCCGACCTCCCGGACCGGCTGGTGCGTGAGCTGGTGGAGGACTCGTACGACCTGGTGGTGGCCGGTCTGCCGCGCGCGGAGCGGCTGCGCCTGGACCGTCCCTGACCGCGCGGACCTCCCGCGCCCGGGGCTTCGTATGCTTCGGGGCATGACCGACAGCAACGCGCTCGACGCCGAGGACCGCAAGATCGTCACCCTGGCCCGTTCCGCCCGCGCCCGCAACGGGGTGCCCGAGGGGGCCGCCGTACGGGACGAGACCGGCCGGACGTATGTCGCCGGGACGGTGACGCTGGAATCGCTGAGGCTCAGCGCGCTGCAGACCGCCGTGGCCATGGCGGTGGCCTCCGGCGCGCGGTCGCTGGAGGCGGCGGCCGTGGTGGGCGAGGGCGCGCACCCGGCCGAGGAGGACCTCGCCGCCGTACGGGATCTCGGCGGGGCGGGCACGCCGGTGTTCCTGGCGGGGCCGGACGGCGAGCTGCGGGGGTCGTTCGCGGCCGAGTAGGCGAGCCGGCCGGGCGAGCCTTCGGCGGGGCTTTATTTACCGCCGGTAACCTGGCCGGTTTTGCTCCTCGTCGCGGGTCCGCGGCTCCGGTATCAAGGAGACACCACGTTCCGACGGACCGTCAGATCCCACCCGTGAGGCGTGCCCGCACCCCCGCCCGCGACTGCGGTCCCCGAAGACGTCCTCGTACGTCTCCCGTCCATCCCCACATGGCATCTCCCCACGGGAAGGGAACCGGATTCTCATGCAGCGCACGCGGATATGCACAGGTGCGGCCCTCGCGGCAGGAGCCCTCGCGGTCACCGGCCTCGCCTACGCACCGACGGCCCTCGCCGTCACGCCCACCTCGGCCACCATCACCGCCAACTGCGGCAGCTTCGGCGGGGGCGCGGCCACCCTCACCGCGACCCAGAACGGCACCGCCGCCACCCTCACGGTCAACTCCTCCGCCATCACCGTCCCGATCGCCATCGGCGCGAACTCCATCACCTCCACCCTCACCATGGTGAAGGCGGGCGGCGGCACGGTCACCTTCACCGGCACCAGGAACCCGGCGATGAGCGCCGGTTCCCCGGTCACCGTGGGCCCGCTCAACGGCACCGTGGTCGCGGGCAACCGGCTGGAGGCGTTCGGCGGCTCGCTGAAGATGGTCGTCCTCGGCATCACCATCACCTGTACGGCGACCGGACCGCAGTCACCGGGCCCGTTCGTGTTCTGATCCCCCCGCCCGTCCTCCGATCCCTCCGGGCGCGGGCCGGAAGTCCGGTCCGCGCCCCTCACCGCCGCCGCCGTACGGCGGAGGCTTCTGGATCAGGGACAATGGGCCCCATGAGCGTTCGAACCCCGTCCTCCGAGCCGTCCGCGGCACCCCACCGCTCCGGTTTCGCCTGTTTCGTGGGCCGCCCCAACGCGGGCAAGTCCACCCTCACGAACGCTCTGGTCGGGCGGAAGGTGGCCATCACCGCGAACCAGCCCCAGACCACCCGGCACACCGTCCGCGGCATCGTGCACCGGCCCGAGGCCCAGCTGATCCTGGTGGACACCCCCGGCCTCCACAAGCCGCGCACCCTGCTCGGCGAGCGGCTCAACGACGTCGTACGGGCCACCTGGGCCGAGGTCGACGTCATCGGCTTCTGCCTGCCGGCCAACGAGAAGATCGGCCCCGGTGACCGGTTCATCGCCAAGGAGCTGGCCGGGATCCGCAGGACCCCCAAGGTCGCCGTGGTCACCAAGACCGACCTCGTGGACTCCAAGACCCTCGCCGAGCAGCTCATCGCCATCGACCAGCTCGGCAAGGAGCTGGGCTTCGAGTGGGCCGAGATCGTGCCGGTGTCGGCCGTCTCCGGCAAGCAGGTCTCCCTCCTGGCCGACCTGCTCGTCCCGCTGCTCCCCGAAGGGCCCCCGCTCTACCCGGACGGCGAGCTGACCGACGAGCCCGAGCAGGTGATGATCGCCGAGCTGATCCGCGAGGCCGCGCTGGAAGGGGTCCGCGACGAACTGCCGCACTCCATCGCCGTGGTCGTCGAGGAGATGCTCCCGCGCCCCGACCGCCCCGCCGACAAGCCGCTGCTCGACATCCACGCCAATGTCTACATCGAGCGGCCGAGCCAGAAGGGCATCATCATCGGCCCCAAGGGCAAGCGGCTGAAGGACGTCGGCATCAAGTCGCGCAAGCAGATCGAGGCGCTGCTCGGCACCCCCGTCTTCCTCGACCTGCATGTAAAGGTGGCGAAGGACTGGCAGCGCGACCCCAAGCAGCTCCGCAGGCTCGGCTTCTGACCCCGGTACGCGCCTCCGCACCCCCGTCGCCCCCCTCCGCCCCCTCCATCCTCCCCGTACGGTCCGCGTCCCCTCAGGCCGTCCGGGCCGGACCCGCTGACAGGTTCTGCGAACCCACCACCCGCAGAAGCCGCAGCTTCTCGTGCATCGGTGTGCCCGGCCGCGCCGAGTGGACGATGAGGAGCTGACGGTGCCGATGGCTCAGCATCACCTCGCACTCCAGCTCCAGCACCCCCACCACGGGATGCAGGAAGCGCTTGGTCGCCCGGTCGCGCAGAGCCACCTCGTGCTCGGCCCACAGTGAGGCGAACTCCTCGCTGGAGGCACGCAGTTCGGCCACCAGGGCGGCCGGCTCCGGATCGCCGGGGTGGGCGGCGGTGACCGCGCGCAGACTCGCCACATGGCCGCGGGCGTGGTCCGCCAGATCCTCCTCGGGGAAGAGCGCGCGGGCCGCCGGGTCCAGGAAGAAGAGCCGGGCCAGATTGCGCTCGCGCGGGGGCCGCGCCAGCACATCCCCGACCATCGCCTTGGCCAGGTCGTTCTGGGCCAGTACCCCGCCGTGGTCGTTGAGGATCTGCGCGGGCGCGTCGTCCAGCCGGTCCAGGATCATCAGCAGACCGGGACGGACGTGCGAGGACGCCGTCTCCCGGCGGCTGGGCTCCTCACCGGCCAGATGGAAGAGATGGTCGTGCTCCACCTCCGTCAGCCGCAGCGCCCGCGCCAGGGCGGTGAGGGTCTGGCGGGACGGGCGCGGGCCGCGCGACTGCTCAAGGCGCGTGTAGTAGTCCACCGACATCCCCGCCAGCGCCGCCACCTCCTCGCGCCGCAGGCCCGGCGTACGGCGCCGGGGGCCCGCGGTCAGGCCCACGGCGGCCGGGGTGATGCGGGCGCGGCCCCGGCGCAGGAAGTCCGCGAGTTCGTTTCGGTTCACCCCTCAAGAGTGCGGCACCGCCCCCGGCGTATCCAGGGACTCCCGGTCCCCCGATCGGCAGGTCTCTCCCGGCCCGCGCCCCCGGGTCCCAGGCTGGCGGTACGGCCGGGGAGATCCACCGGGGAACCCCCACCGGGGGCGCCCCGGCCCCGGGGAGAGAAGAGGGCGAATCATGCTGACGCTGATGACGGGTGTGACGGGAGAGGTCGGACGGCGGCTGCTGCCGAGGCTGCTGGCCTGGCGGGGGCCGGAGGACGAGGTGCGGATCCTGGTGCGGGACCCCGCCCGCGCCGCCGGCCTCACGGACCTCGGTGCCCAGGTCGCCGTGGGGGATCTGCTGGACGCGGACGCCCGGGGCAAGGCGGTGGCCGGGGCGGACGCGGTGGTGAATGTCGCCGCCGCCTTCCGCGGGGTGCCCGACGAGGAGGCGTGGGCGGTCAACCGGGACGCCGCCGTGGCGCTCGGCGAGGCCGCCCGGGACGCGGGCGTGGGACGGTTCGTCCAGGTCAGCACCGCGATCGTGTACGGGACCGGGCGGGGGCGTCCGCTGACCGAGCGGGACGAGAGCGTGCCCGGCGGCCAGCTGTGGGGCGCGTACGCCGAGTCCAAGCTCGACGCCGAGCGGCGCCTGCTCGCCCTGGACGGCATCCAGGTACGCGTCGGCCGGCTCCCCTTCGTCTACGGCGACGGCGACCCGCACCTCGCCCAGTCCCTGCGGTGGGCCGCGCACTGGGCGGGCACCCAGCGGCTCCAGATGGCCCACCATCTGGACGTCGCCCAGGGGATCGCCCGGCTGCTCTGGGCGCCCGGCGCCACCGGCGTCTACAACATCGCCGACGACACCCCCGTGACCGCCGTCGAACTGCACCAGCTCAACGGGGTCGAGCCCCCGGCGGACAGCCACACCCGCACCGACCCCGACCCCTGGTCCGGGATCATGTCGACGCAGCGGATCCGCCGTGAGCTGGGCTACCGGCCGTACTTCCCCAGCGTGTGGACCGCCCGCGACGCGGCGGCCCTGTAGAGACGGCCCTGTAGAGACGGCCGCGTAGAGCCACGCCCGTAGAGCCGCGCCCGGTCAGTCGCGCTGGGCCCGCAGCAGCTCCCGGAACCAGGTGTACGACGCCTTCGGCGTACGGGCCTGGGTCGAGTGGTCCACGTGCACCAGGCCGAAACGGCGGGCGTATCCCTCGGCCCACTCGAAGTTGTCGAGCAGGGTCCACACGAAGTAGCCGCGTACGTCGACGCCCGCCTCGACGGCCCGGTGCAGGGCGCGGACATGGCCGTCGAGGTAGGCGATCCGGTCCTGGTCGTCGATGCCCTCGTACGAGCAGCCGTTCTCGGTGATCAGCACCGGCGGGAGGCGGTCGCCGTAGCGGTCGCGCAGGGTCGTCAGCAGTTCGGTCAGCCCGTCGGGGAGCACCGGCCAGCCGAAGTCGGTGTGCGGGACGCCCGTGATCTCCCGTACGGAGAAGGGGAGTTCGGCGGGCATCCGGACCCCGCCGAAGTCGATCTCCGTGCCCTGTGGGGCGCCGACGCGGGTGGGGGCGTAGTAGTTGACGCCGTAGAAGTCGATCGGCTCGGAGACGGTCCTGAGGTCGGCGGACACGTCCCCGGGCATCGACTCGCCGAGCCCGGCCGGGTAGGCGCCGAGCAGTACGGGGTCGGCGAAGAGGCGGTTCAGGAGGACGTCGTAGAGGTCCGCCGCCTCCCGGTCCGCGGCGGAGCCGGACGCCGGGTGGACCGGGGTGTGGGAGTTGGTGACGCCGATGGCGCAGGGGCCGGACGCCCGCAGGGCCTGGACGGCCGCGCCGTGGGCGAGGAGCTGGTGGTGGGCGACGGGGAGGGCGTCGAAGAGGAGCCGGCGGCCGGGCGCGTGGACGCCCAGGGCGTGTCCGAGGAGAGTGTGCTCGGCGGGCTCGTTGAGGGTGATCCACCGTTTCACCCGGTCGCCGAGGCGGGCGGCGACCGTGGCGGCGTGGTCGGCGAACCGGGCCGCCGTGTCGCGCTCCAGCCAGTCCAGTCCGGCCGGCAGATCCCAGTGGAACAGGGTCGGCACGGGGTGGATGCCCGCCGCGCACACCTCGTCCACCAGCCGGTCGTAGAAGTCCAGGCCGCCGGGGGAGCCGACCCGCGGCCAGGAGATCGAGAAGCGGTAGGCGTCCACGCCGAGACCGGCGAGCAGGGCGACGTCCTCGCGGTAGCGGTGGTAGTGGTCGCAGGCCACGGCCGCGGTCGAGCCGTCCTTGATCCGGCCCGGCTCGGCGGTGAAGACGTCCCACACCGACGGCCCCCGCAGATCGGCGGCGCCCTCGATCTGCGCGGCGGAGGTGGCCACGCCCCACAGGAAGCCGTCGGGGAAGCGGGGGACGGGGCCCGCGTCGGCGGCCGGGACCGCGCCGGTCGCAGCCGCCACTGTCGCTGCCGCCGCTGCCGCTTCTGTCGTCGCTGCCGCTTCTGTCGCCGCTGTCGCCGTGCGTCGGTCGCTCGCCATGCGCGGATCATCCGTACCGGGGACGGCGGAAGTCAACGGCCGGGCACGGACGGGCCGTTACGCGCCTTCCTTCAGCACCCGGGACACCAGTGTGCGCTGGTCCTCCGTGAGCCGGGGGTCGGCGGCATGGACCGTTCTGCCGTCCACCGTGATCTCGTAGCTGAAGCCGTCCGGCACTCCCGCCGCGGGCGTGCCCCGGCCGGCGGCTACGGCCCGCTCGGCCAGGGCATGCCACTGCGCGGCATCGGGCCGCCCCGAGGTGTCCACCTCGGCGTGCCGCTCGATGCCCGCGAAACCACCCGTGCGTGTCACCTGAATCCGCATGGGGTCCTGTCTAGTACGGAACCGGCTCTCACGCAGCGACCTTGACCGTTTCCCACGCCTTCTGCACGGCCTGGAGTTCGGCGCCGTCGCCGAACCGGGCCCGCGCCGCCGCCACGGTCAGCCCGGCGAACTCCTTGAAGTCGGCGTCCTCGGCCAGTTCGCCGCCGGTGAGGACGTCGTACCAGATCCGGCCCGCGCGCTCCCAGGCGTGGCCGCCGAGGGTGGTGGCGGCGATGTAGAAGGCGTGGTTCGGGATGCCGGAGTTGATGTGCACGCCGCCGTTGTCCCGGCCGGTGCGCACATAGTCGTCCATCGTCGCCGGCTGCGGGTCCTTGCCGAGCACATCGTCGTCGTAGGCGGTGCCCGGGGCCTTCATCGAGCGCAGGGCCACACCGGTGACGCGCGGGGCGAGCAGCCCGGCGCCGATCAGCCAGTCCGCCTGGTCGGCGGTCTGACCGAGGGTGTACTGCTTGATGAGGGAGCCGAAGACATCCGAGAGCGACTCGTTGAGCGCGCCGGACTGGCTGAAGTACGCGAGGTTGGCCGTGTACTGGGTGACGCCGTGGGCGAGTTCGTGGCCGATGACGTCGATCGGGAGGGTGAAGTCGAGGAAGATCTCGCCGTCGCCGTCGCCGAACACCATCTGCTCGCCGTTCCAGAAGGCGTTGTTGTACTCCCGGTCGTAGTGGACCGTCGCGTCCAGCGGCAGTCCGTTGCCGTCGATCGAGTCCCGCCCGAACGCGGTGAGGAACAGCTCGAAGGTGGCGCCGAGGCCCGCGTACGCGCGGTTGACGGTGGCGTCCTGGCCCGGGTCCTGGCCCTCGGAGCGGACCTTCTTCCCGGGCAGGGTGGTCTTCTGCTGGGCGTCGTAGATCGTGCGGTGGGGTGCGCCGGCCTCGGCGGTGGCCGGGGTGGCGATGGAGGGGGCGCCGATGACGGTGGTCAGGCGGCGCTGGGTGCGTTCGAAGGCGTCGCGCTGGAGGGTCCGGCGGGCCGGGTCGGCGACCGCGGGCTCCGGTGCCTGGGCCAGCTGGTCCAGGACGTGCGGCGGGATGATCGTGCAGAAGATTGGCTCATGGGGCCTGGTGGTCTTCATGTGCGGCACCTTTGCAGTCCGTTGCGTGAGTGTCACTAGGCGTGATCAGGATGGGGGAAAATGTGGGTTCTGTTCGCCATCGGTGGTTGCGCTGTGTTAGGGGTGGAGGGTGGTCCGTGGCGGGTCGCGCGGTTCCCCGTGTCGCCCGCGCCCCGATGAGGGGAGTCGCGGTCCCGTATGTTGATACAGCTCCGCGTATGTCGGCCTTCCTCGGTTAGCATGCTGCGCATCATGCGTTTCGGGCTGCTTCTTCTTAGCTGCCGCGGCGAGGGCCTGTAAGCCAGGTCGACTCCCTCCCCGCGGAGCTCGGTGGTGCCGTCGGCCGGACTGTTCCGGACCTCTCAAGGAGCCCACGCATCATGGCCAATCGCCAGCAGCCCAGTTCGATGCCCGTCCACAAGTACGGCCGCTACGAGCAGGTCGACCTCGCCGACCGCAGCTGGCCCGACCGGCGGGTCACCACCGCCCCCCGCTGGCTCTCCACCGACCTGCGTGACGGCAACCAGGCCCTGATCGACCCGATGTCCCCGGTACGCAAGCGGGCGATGTTCGATCTGCTGGTCAAGATGGGCTACAAGGAGATCGAGGTCGGGTTCCCGGCCTCCGGTCAGACGGACTTCGAGTTCGTGCGCTCGATCATCGAGGACGAGTCCGCGATCCCCGAGGACGTCACCATCTCCGTACTGACCCAGGCCCGCGAGGACCTGATCGAGCGGACCGTCGAGTCCCTGAAGGGCGCCCACCGGGCCACCGTCCACCTGTACAACGCCACCGCCCCTGTCTTCCGCCGGGTCGTCTTCCGGGGCTCCCGGGACGACATCCGGCAGATCGCCGTGGACGGCACCCGGCTGGTGATGGAGTACGCCGAGAAGCTGCTGGGCCCGGAGACCGCGTTCGGCTACCAGTACTCGCCGGAGATCTTCACGGACACCGAGCTGGACTTCGCGCTGGAGGTCTGCGAGGGCGTCATGGACGTCTGGCAGCCCGGACCGGACCGCGAGATCATCCTGAACCTGCCGGCGACCGTCGAGCGCTCCACGCCGTCCACGCACGCGGACCGGTTCGAGTGGATGGGCCGGCACCTGAGCCGCCGCGCGCACGTCTGCCTCTCCGTCCACCCCCACAACGACCGGGGTACGGCCGTCGCGGCGGCCGAGCTGGCGCTGATGGCCGGCGCCGACCGGGTCGAGGGCTGTCTGTTCGGACAGGGCGAGCGCACCGGCAACGTCGACCTGGTCACCCTGGGCATGAACCTGTTCTCGCAGGGCGTCGACCCGCAGATCGACTTCTCCGACATCGACGAGATCCGTCGGACGTGGGAGTACTGCAACCAGATGGAGGTCCACCCCCGCCACCCCTACGTGGGCGACCTGGTCTACACGTCCTTCTCCGGCTCCCACCAGGACGCCATCAAGAAGGGCTTCGACGCCATGGAGGCCGACGCGGCGGCCCAGGGCAGGACGGTGGACGAGATCGAGTGGGCGGTGCCGTACCTGCCCATCGACCCCAAGGACGTCGGCCGCTCCTACGAGGCCGTGATCCGGGTGAACTCGCAGTCCGGCAAGGGCGGCCTCGCCTATGTGCTGAAGAACGAGCACAAGCTGGAGCTGCCGCGCCGGATGCAGATCGAGTTCTCGAAGATCATCCAGGCCAAGACGGACGCCGAGGGCGGCGAGGTCACACCCAAGGACATCTGGGCCGTCTTCCGGGACGAGTACCTGCCCAATCCGGACAACGCGTGGGGCCGTATCCAGGTCAGGACCGGCCAGACCACCACCGACAAGGACGGTGTCGACACCCTCACCGTGGAGGCCACCGTCGACGGCGCCGACACCGAGCTGACCGGTACCGGCAACGGACCGATCTCGGCCTTCTTCGACGCCCTCCAGTCCATCGGCGTGGACGTACGGCTGCTGGACTACCAGGAGCACACCATGAGCGAGGGCGCCTCCGCGCAGGCCGCCTCGTACATCGAGTGCGCGGTCGGCGACAAGGTGCTCTGGGGCATCGGCATCGACGCCAACACCACCCGGGCCTCCCTGAAGGCGGTCGCCTCGGCCGTCAACCGGGCGGCGCGCTGACCGCTCCGACCGGGGGTTTGAGGATCCCGTCCGCCATCACCGGCGGACGGGATCCCGTCGTTTACCGGCCATCTCACCCCCAGGTCACGGAAAGGTCTCGTCCTAGGTACTGACTCCGGCTCGCTGATGTGGCTAACATCACGCAGGCGCGGTGATGTTGCCGTGGCGTTACGGAGGTGCGACGTGCTGCCAGAACGGGGACGAGACGGTCGTGCCGCCATGCATGCGCGCATCCTCGGCACCCGCACGGCCTGGACCGCCGTCGGCGACGGGCAGTTCTTCTGCCCCGGCTGCGGCGGCGACCGCAACTACCAGCGGCTCACCGGACGCCGGCGCTTCACCCTGCTCGGGATGCCGGTGCTGCCGCGCGGCGAGACCGGGCCGACCATCGAATGCGCGGCGTGCCGACGGCACTTCGGCACGGAGGTGCTCGACCATCCCACCACCAACCGGTTCTCGGCGATGCTGCGGGACGCCGTGCACACCGTCGCCCTCGCCGTGCTCGCCGCCGGCGGGACCCGGGCGCGGACCTCGCTGTCCACCGCCGCCGGGACCGTACGGGCGGCCGGCTTCGAGGACTGCACGGAGGACCAGCTCAACGCGCTGGTCGAGGCGCTCGCCGCGGACACCGGGCGGGTGTACGGGCGGCCCTGCGGGCCCGGGCTGGCCATAGAGCTGCACGAGGCGCTCGATCCGCTGGCACCGCACCTCGCGCCGGCCGGGCGGGAGGCGATCCTGTTGCAGGGTGCGCGGATCGCCCTCGCGGACGGGCCGTACACCTCTGCCGAGCGGGAGGTTCTCGCGACGGTGGGCTCGGCGTTGACGCTTCGCTCGGATGATGTGGCTCGGGTGTTGGCTGCGGCGGGGGCGTGCTCCTGAGGGCTGTGCCGGGGGTTCCCGTGGGGTGCGGGTTTGGGTGCGGGTCGGGGGTTGGGTGCGGGTCGGTGGGGGCTTGTCGCGCAGTTCCCCGCGCCCCTGGGTGGGTGGGGGGTCCCGGTGGGGGGCGGGTGCGGGTAGTGGTCGCTTTTTTTGCGCAGTTCCCCGCGCCCCTGAAGGGGTGGGTGGGGGGTCTTGTTGGGGGTTGGGGGCGGGTCGTGGTCGCTTTTTGCGCGGTTCCTCGCGCCCCTGAGGGGGTGGGGTGTGGCCTACTCCTGGGGGAGTATTGGGGTGGGCGGGTCGCCCGGGGTAGTAGGGGGTAAGTCGGTCTTCTGCTGGATGAATCTGAGGGGTCCTCCCGGGAGTCTGGGGCGTGTTCAGACGTCCTACGTGGAGGGAGGCCCGTCGTCATGGGGGCCGTCAAGACAACGACACGGTGGCGGGCCGTGCCCTGGCTGGTGCTGGGGCTGTGGGTCGCCGTCATGGTGCTCGTCTCGCCGTTCGCCGCGAAACTCGGGGACGTGCAGCGCGACCGGGCCGTGGACTACCTGCCCAACAGCGCGGACTCGACCCAGGTCGCCAAGATCCAGGAGCGGCTGCCGGGCGGGGAGACCACCGAGATGGTCGTGGTCTACCACCGGGACGGCGGGCTGACCGGGGCCGACCAGGAGACCGCGGCCCGGCAGATCCAGCAGATCGCCGGGGAGCACACCCTCGTCGCCGAACCCGTCGGGGTGCCGTCGCGGGACGGCACCACACTGATGTACCCGGTCGCCAGCAATGAGCCGGGACTGGACGAGGACGCCCGCGACAAGCTCGTCAACGACGTGCGGTCCGTCGCGACCGGCGGCGACGGGCTCCGCGTGGAGGTCGGCGGCGAGGCCGGTCTCGCCACCGACGCCGGGGAGGTCTACAACTCGCTCGACGGGCCCCTTCTCTACACGACCGTCGCCGTGGTCGCCATCCTGCTGATCATCATCTACCGCAGCCCGTTCCTGTGGCTGGTGCCGCTCGCCGTGGCCGGTATCGCCGACTTCCTGTCGATGGGGGTCGCCTACGGGCTCAACCAGTGGTTCGGCACCTCCGTGACCGGCCAGAGCTCCGGGATCATGACCATCCTGGTGTTCGGCGCGGGCACTGACTACGCGCTGCTCCTCGTCTCCCGCTACCGCGAGGAGCTACGGCGGGTGGAGCGGCCGTACGACGCCATGGTGCGGGCGCTGCGCGGCTGCGGGCCCGCCGTGCTCGCGTCCTCCGGGACCGTCGCCGCCGGACTGCTGTGCCTGCTCGCCGCCGATCTCAACTCCAGCCGCGGCATGGGCCCGCTCGGCACGGTCGGCGTGCTGTGCGCGCTGATCGCCATGCTGACGCTGCTGCCCGCCCTGCTGGTGCTGCTCGGCCGGCGGGTGTTCTGGCCGCTGGTGCCCCGCCACGGCGTCGAACCCAAGGCCCGCAGGTCGCTCTTCGCGGCGATGGGCAGCTCCGCCGGCCGCCGGCCGCTCACCGTCCTCGCGAGCGGCGCCGTCCTGCTCGGCGCGCTGGCGCTGGGCACCCTGAACCTGCCCGGCGACCTCAAGCAGGAGGACTCCTTCACCGACAAGCCCGACGCGGTCGCCGCCCTGCAGACCCTCGGCGCCGCCTTCCCCGAGCAGGGCACCCGCCCCATCACCGTCATCACCCCCACCGACGGGGCCGACGCGGCCCTGGCCGAGGTACGCGGGACCGACGGGGTGGAGAACGCCGAGCGGGGCCGCAGCGGCGACGGCTGGACCGAACTCACCGTGCTGGCCGCGGCGCCGCCCCAGTCCGACGGCGAGACCCGCACCATCGAGGACCTGCGCGACCGCCTCGACGGCTCCTACGTCGGCGGGCCCAGCGCCGAGCAGATCGACCTCAAGGACACCAACGCCCGGGACCAGACGGTCGTCGTGCCGCTCGTGCTGATCTCCGTCCTGCTGATCCTGGTGGCGCTGCTGCGCAGCCTGGTCGCGCCGCTGCTGCTGGTCGCCGCCGTGGTCGCGGTGTGGGGGGCCTCGCTCGGCATCGGCGGACTGGTCTTCGGACCGCTGTTCGGCTTCGACGGCACGGATCCGGGGCTCGGACTGCTCTCCTTCGTCTTCCTCGTCGCACTCGGCGTGGACTACGGCATCTTCCTGATGCACCGGATGCGCCAGGAGTCGTTGAACGGCGCCGAACCCGAGGCCGCGGCCCTGATCGCGCTGCGCACCACCGGCGGGGTCATCGCGTCGGCCGGGCTGGTGCTCGCGGCGACCTTCGCGGTGCTCACCAGCATGCCGATGGTGCAACTCGTCGAACTCGGCTTCGTCATCGCGGTCGGGGTGCTGCTGGACACCTTCCTGGTGCGGACGTACCTGGTGACCAGCGCGAGCGTGGCCCTGCGCCGCGCGGTGTGGTGGCCGGGACCGCTCTCCCGCGCCCCCGAGGCCGCCCCGCCGACCGAGGAGGAGCCGGAGCCGGTGGCAGCCGCCACCCGCTGAACCACCCGGCACCCCCTCCCTGCCGGAGGGGGTGCCCCCTATCGGAGGATGAGCCCGTGCAGCCCACCACTCCAGCGGCCCGGCCCCGTGTCGGCGAGCGGGTCATGGCCGCGATCAACCGCGACCCCCTCGCCGCCCCGCACGCCCTGCGCAACGACGCCCTGCTCGCCGCCGGGACGGCCCTGCTGGCCTGCCTCCTCGCCCTCGTCAGCGACAACGGGCAACGGCCCGACGCCCTGGGCTGGACGCTGCTGCTGGCCGGACATGTGCCGGTGGTGTGGCGACGGCGGCGCCCGATCCTCGTCCTGCTCGTGGTCCTGGTCTGCATCACCCCGTACCACGCGGCCGACAACAGCCACATGGCGGCGGTCCCGCTGACCGTCGTCGTCCTGTACTCGGTCGCCACCACCGGCACCGTGCGGCGCACCCTGATCACCGGCACCACCGTCCTCGGCTTCGCGCTGATCCTCAACGCCCTCACCAACCCCGACGGGCTGCGGGAACTGGCGCGGATCTCCGGCTGGGTCATCGCCGTGCTGTTCGGCGGCATCGACGTGCGCTACTACCGCCAGTACTTCGCCGCGGTCGTCGAACGCGCCGAGCGCGCCGAACGCACCCGCGAGGAGGAGGCCCGCCGCCGGGTCGCTGAGGAACGGCTGCGTATCGCGCGCGACCTGCACGACCTGCTCGCCCACAGCATCACCCTGATCGGGGTGCAGACCTCCGTCGCCGCGCACGTCCTGAACGCCGACCCCGACCGGCTGGACCGGGCCGCCGTCGCCGCCGCCCTGGACGACATCGCCGAGACCTGCCGGTCCGCGCGCGGCGAACTGCGCACCACCCTGGAGGTGCTGCGCGCCCAGGACACCACCGAGCCGCGCGGCCCGCTGCCCGACCTGCGGGGCCTCGGGGACCTCGCGGACAGCGCGCGGCTGGCCGGGGCCGAGGTCGACCTGGCGGTCACCGCCGACGGGGTGCCGCCCGCCGTGGGCGCCGCCACCTACCGGATCGTGCAGGAGGCGCTCACCAACGCGGTCCGGCACGGCGGGCGCGACGGCCTCGCCGTGCGGATACGGGTCCACGGCGACGCCGGAGTGCTGCGGATCGCCGTCACCGACGACGGCGCGGGCAGCGGCACCGGGACCCCCGGCCACGGACTGGTCGGCATGCGGGAGCGGGCCCGCAGTGTGGGCGGTGCCCTGGAGGCCGGGCCGCTGCCCGGCGGGGGCTTCGGGGTGAGCGCCGTACTGCCGCTGGCCGCCGGTGAGCGGGACACCGTAGAGAGGACCGGGCAACCCCGGCGGGCCGAGAAGGCCGACCGGGCCGAGAAAGCCGACCGGGCCGAGCGGGAGGGGGCGCGATGACCGCGATCCGGGTGCTGCTCGCCGACGACCAGACCCTCGTACGGTCGGCGTTCGCGATGCTGGTGGAGTCCGCCCGGGACATGGAGGTGGTCGGACAGGCCGGCACCGGCCGCGAGGCGGTCGAACAGGCCCGCAGCGCCCGCGCCGACCTGGTCGTGATGGACATCCACATGCCCGACCTGGACGGGATCGAGGCCACCCGGCTGATCGCCGCGGACGACGACCTCGCCGGGGTGAAGGTGCTGGTGCTCACCACGTACGACACGGACGAGAACATCCTCGCCGCGCTGCGCGCCGGGGCGGCCGGGTTCCTCGTCAAGGACACCCGTCCCGCCGAACTCCTCGACGCCATCCGCACGGTCGCCGCCGGGGACGCGCTGCTGTCGCCCGGCCCGACCGCCCGCCTCATCGAACGCGTCCTGCGCACCCCCGACGTGCCCACGACGGGTGGCCCCGGGTGTCTGTCCGACCGTGAGCGCGAGGTCCTCACCCTGGTCGCCCGCGGCCTCAACAACACCGAGATCGGCGAGACCCTCGGGCTGAGCCCGCTCACCGCGAAGACCCACGTCAGCCGGATCATGGGCAAGCTCGCGGCCCGTGACCGGGCCCAACTGGTGATCGTGGCGTACGAGTCGGGGCTGGTACGGCCGGGGGACGGGTGAGGGCTCCCCCCGGCGGGGACGAATACGTGTTTGCGTTCGGGAGGGGCGTCCACGGGCCGGGTCCGACACATCCGGCGCACCGCCGGGACACGATGGTGGCGACGACATCCGACATCCCGTCAGGGAGAGTGATGAGACCACTGATCCGCAGTCTGCTCGCCACCGCCGCCCTCCTCACCCCCGCCGCCCTCCTCACCGTCCCGTCCGCGGGCGCCGTGACCGGCTGCGCCTCCTCCGTGCCCTACGTCTCCGGACAGGGCGGCTACGCCACCTACCGCATCCCCGCGACCGTCACGACCCGGGCCGGCACCGTGCTCGCCTTCGCCGAGGGGCGGCACGACGGGGCCGGGGACACCGGGAACATCGACGTCGTGGCCCGCCGCTCCGGCGACGGCGGCTGCACCTGGGGGCCGGTCACCGTGGTGGCCGCGGGCCGGGGCGACACCCGCGGCAACCCGGCCCCCGTGGTCGACCCGCGCACCGGGGCGGTCGTCCTGCTGACCTCGTACAACAGCGGCCGGGTCACCGAGGACCAGATCATGCGCGGGGAGGTCACGCCCGAGCAGAGCCGCCGGGTGTTCGTGCAGCGCAGCACCGACGACGGGCGCACCTTCGACGCCCCGCGCGACCTGACCGCCACCACCAAGCGGGCCGACTGGCGCTGGTACGCCACCGGCCCCGGGCACGCCGTCGCCCTCACCCACGGCCGGTACGCGGGCCGCCTCGTCGTCCCCGCCAACCACTCCGCCGCCCCGCCCCCCGGTTCCCCCGACACCGGCCGGGAAGCCCGCTGGTACGGCGCCCACGCCCTCTACAGCGACGACGGCGGCCGGACCTGGCGGATCGGGTTCGTGGACGACTCCTACGACGGTGTCGGCAACGCCAACGAGTCCAGTGCCGCCCAGCTCCCCGACGGCAGCCTCTACTTCGCCGCCCGCGACCAGCACGGCAGCGGCCCCGGCAACCGGCTCGACGCCCGCTCCCTGGACGGCGGGGCGAGCCTGGAACGCCCCTACGCGGTCCAGCCGACCCTGGACGAGGTGCCCGTGGTGCAGGCGAGCGTCCTCCAGCCGCCGGGCCGGGGCGCCTCGCTGCTGTTCTCCGGGCCGTCCGTGCCCACCGCCCGCCAGTCCATGGCCGTCTGGCGCAGCACGGACGGCGGACGCGCCTTCACCAAGGCGCTGACCCTGTCCACCCGCAAGGCCGCCTACTCCGACCTCGTGGCCCTCGGCAAGGACACGGTGGGGCTCCTCTACGAGACCGGGGGGGCGGGGGCGTACGAGACGATCGAGTTCCGCCGGATCGCGCTGAGCGACCTCGAAGGACCGTAGGACCGGATCCCGGGCCCTGGAGGAGAGGGCTCTAGAGCAGTCCGGCCGCCGCCAGGTACTTGCCGACCTGCTGGACCTCGTCCGCGGACAGCGGGATCTGGGGTGCGGCGGTGGCCGGGCAGTCGATGACGCCCCGCAGGTGCAGGGCGGCCTTGAAGGCGCCCAGGGCCGACGAGCTGTCGCCCATCCGGGCCGGGTCGCCGACGCCGGTCATGCCGAACAGGGCGCACAGCCGCTCCTGCTCGGCGCGGGCGCGCTCGGGGTCGTCGGCGCGGCACAGCCGGTAGAGGCGGACGTACCCGTGCGGGTCGACGTTGGCGAGGCCGGGCACCGCCCCGTCGGCGCCCAGCGCGAGCGCCGCGTCCATGACCACCTCGGAGCCGGTCAGCACGCTGAAGCCGGGCACCGCACGGGCGCCGAGGACCACCTCGCGGAAGCCGCCGAGGTCACCGCTGGAGTCCTTGAGACCGGCCAGGGTGCCGTCGGCGGCCAGGTCCAGGACCAGCCGGGGGGAGAGCTTGCTGTGCACCGAGCGGGGCAGGTCGTAGGCGACGACCGGGACCGGGCTGCGCTCGGCGAGCAGCCGGTAGTGGCGGGCGGTCTCGGCCGGATGGGTGCGGGTGTAGAAGGGGGCGGTCGCCACGACCGCGTCCGCGCCCGCCTCCGCCGCCGTGACGGCGTGGTCCAGCACGCGGGGCGTGGTCATGTCGATCACACCGGCCAGCACGGGCAGCGAGCCGCCGGCCCGGCCCGCCACCGTCTCCACCACCAGCCGCCGCTGCCGGTCCGTCAGATAGGCGGCCTCCGAGGTGGAGCCCAGCACGAACAGTCCGTGCACCCCGCCCTCCACCAGATGGTCGACCAGCCGCAGCAGCGAGGCCACATCCACCTCGCCGGCGGGCGTCAGGGGCGTGCAGACGGGCGGGACGACACCGGTGAGCGGGGCGGGCAGGGGCATCAGTTCTCCCGTGGGTGGGTCCGGCGGGCGAGGTCGCGGGTCGACTCGTCCTCGTCCACAGGATGGTGGCAGCGGAAGCGGTGACCGGGCGCCGACGCGGCCGAGAAACCCGGCATTTCGTCCGCGCACCGATCGTCGGCCTTCCAGCACCGGGTGCGGAACGGGCAACCGCTCGGCGGCCTCGTCGCCGACGGCACCGGGCCCACCAGCGGGATCGGATCGATCGGGTGGAGCAGTCCCGGCGTCGCCGAGAACAGGGCGCGGGTGTACGGGTGACGGGCGTGGTCGGTGACCCGGGCGGCCGGGGTCTCCTCCACGATCCGGCCCAGATACATGCTGATCACCCGGTCGCTCATCCGCCGGACCGTCTGGATGTCGTGCGAGACGAACACCAGCGCGAGCCCGAGGCGTTCCTTGAGGTCGAGCAGGAGATTGAGGATCTGGGCGCGTACGGAGACGTCCAGCGCGCTCGTCGGCTCGTCCGCCACGACCAGCGCGGGATCGAGGGCGAGGGCGCGGGCGATCGCCACCCGCTGGCGCTGCCCGCCGGAGAGCTGTCCCGGCAGGGCGTCGGCCAGCGCGGGCGGCAGCCCGACCAGCGCCATCAGCTCCCGCACCCGCTCCTCGCGCCCCATCCGGTCGCCCCGGCCGTGCACGTCCAGCGGGTCGCGCAGGATCTGACGGACGGCCAGCCGGCGGTTCAGAGCGGTCGACGGGTCCTGGAAGATCATGCCGACGTTCCCCCCGACGGCGGCCCGGCGGGCGCCCGGCGCCATCGTCCACAGATCGCCGCCGCGCACCTCCACCAGGCCCGAGGTCGGCCGTTCCACCCCCACCAGCACCTTCGCCAGCGTGGACTTGCCGCAGCCCGACTCGCCGACGACCCCCACCGTCTCCCCGGCGGCGACGGTCAGATCGGCCCCGGTGAGGGCGTACACCCGGTCCCGGGTGAAGACCCCGCCGCTGCGCGCCTTGTGCACCACATGGGCGTCCACGACCCGGACGAGCGGGGGCCGCGGCCCGGCCTCGTCGAGTCCGTCGGGCTTGAGCAGCGCGTTCACCCACCCACCCCGCTTCCCGGGCCGTCGGCCTGCTCCGGCTGGACGAGCGCGTTCACGCCGTCACCCCGCTTTCCGGATCGTGGGTGTCGAGAGGTCGTCGATCGTGAGTGTCGAGGAGTCGTCGATCGGGGGTGTCGAGGGGGCGTCGATCGTGAGTGTCGAGGGGGCGTCGATCGGGGGTATCGAGGGGGCGTCGGCCTTCCCGTACCGCACGGGGCCGTCATCCGACCGCCTCGCTCGGGGTGGTCACCGCATCGGTCGCCGGATGGTGACAGGCCGTCCGGTGGGTGTCCGGGCCGCTCAGGACCGGGGCCGTGGTGTGGCACAGGTCGGTGGCGAGGGGGCAGCGGTCGGCGAAGCGGCAGCCCGCGGGGAAGTCGGCGGGGGAGGGGACGACGCCCTTGATCTGCGTCATCCGCTCGGCCGCGCTCTCCAGGGACAGGACGCTGCCGAGCAGACCGCGCGTGTAGTGGTGGGCGGGGGCCTCCACGAGGTCGGCGGTGACCCCGCTCTCCACGATCTGACCGCCGTACATCACCACCACCCGGTCGGTGATGTCGGCGATCAGCGCCAGGTCGTGCGAGACCAGGATCAGCGCGAAGCCCAGCTCGGCCCGGAGCCGCAGCAGCAACTGCATCACCTGGGCCTGCACGGTGACGTCCAGCGCGGTGGTCGGCTCGTCGGCGATGATCAGCTTCGGGTCGCGGGAGAGCGCCATGGCGATCAGCACCCGCTGGCGCTGGCCGCCGGACAGCTCGTGCGGATAGCTGCGCAGGGTCCGCTCGGGGTCGAGGCCGACCAGGGTGAGCAGTTCGGCGGGAGGGCGGTGCCCACCCCGTCGTACGACCTGTTTGAGCTGGGCGCGGATGGTCATCGCCGGGTTCAGGGAGGACAGGGCGTCCTGGTAGACCATCGCCATCTCATGCCCGAGCAGCCGGCGCCGCACCCGCATCGGCCGGGCGAGCAGGTCGAGATGGTCGAAGCGGACCTGTCCGCGCACCCGGGCGTCCCGGGGCTGGAGCCCCATCACCGTCAGCGCGGTCAGCGACTTCCCGCACCCCGATTCGCCGACCAGCCCCAGCACCTCACCGGGCCGCACCTCGAAGCTGATGCCGTCCACGATGTCCACGCCCCGGTGCCGGCCCTCGAACCCGATGGCCAGGTTCTCCACCTCCAGCACCGGCCGGCCCCCGGGCAGCGGCCGGGCCCGGGAGCGCAGCCGCCGCGCCGCGTCCGTGAGGCCGGGCAGCGGCAGCACCTCCCCGGTGCCGGGCTCGGCGGCCTCCAGCCGGTCGTGGTGCTCCTCGTGGGGGCGGCCGTCGGCGCCCTTGCGGACCGGTACCTCGCGGGGCGCGGGCGCCGCCCACGCGTCGGAGACGCCCTCGGAGAGGATGTTCAGCGACAGCACGGTCACCAGCATCAGCAGCCCGGGGAAGACGGTCGCCCACCAGCCGCTGGTCAGCACCATGTTCTTGCCGTCCGCGATCACACTGCCCCACGACGGGTCCGGCGGTCTGACCCCCGCCCCGATGAAGGACAGCGACGCCTCGAACACGATCGCCTCGGCCACCTGCACCGTGCAGAACACCAGCACCGGCGCGGCGCAGTTGATCGCCACGTGCCGCCACACGATGTGCGGGGTGCGCGCCCCGATCACCCGCTCGGCCGTCACATAGTCCTCGCCGTACTGGTCGAGGATGTTGGCCCGGACGACCCGGGCCACCGGCGGGGTGAACAGGAACGCGATGGCGCAGATCAGTACGGTGATGCTGCCGCCGAACACGGCGATGAGGACCGCCGCGAGCGCGATCCCCGGGAACGCCATCACCACGTCCAGACAGCGCATCAGCGTCTCGTCCACCGCCTTGCGCGAGGTCGCCGCGACCGCCCCGGTCAACGCCCCCGCGAGCAGCGCCAGCAGGGTCGCCCCGAGCCCGATCGCCAGCGACCAGCGGGCCCCGTACATCAGCCGGCTCATGATGTCCCGGCCGAGGCTGTCCTGGCCCATCCAGTGGGCGGCGGAGGGCTGCCCGGTGCCGTCGACCGGCGGGAACTGCGCCAGCGGGTCGTACGGCGCCAGCAGCGGCGCGAACACCGCGACCAGCACCACCAGCGTCAGGAAGCAGACGGCCACCTTCGACAGCAGCGGCAGCCGCCGCCAGCCGCGCAGCCGGACACCGGGGCGGGAGAGCGCCTCCGTCAGCGCCCTACGGGTCATGATCATGAGGCCGAGTCCCTCAGTCGCGGGTTGACCAGCAGGTACAGGATGTCGATGACGAGATTGACGACGACGAACCCGATCGCCGTGGTGAGCACGACCCCCTGGACCACCGCCGGGTCGCCGTTCTTCACCGCGTCGATCATCAGCTTGCCCATGCCGGGCAGCGAGAAGATCGTCTCGATGACCACCGCCCCGCCCAGCAGATAACCCACCCGCAGCCCCAGCACCGTCAGCGGGTTCATCAGCGCGTTCCTGAGCACATTGCGCCCGACCACCACCCGGGGCGGCAGCCCGCTGCCGATCGCCGTACGGACGTAGTCCTTGTCCAGTTCCTCCACCACCGACGTCCGGACGATCCGGGTGAGCTGGGCGGCGACCGGCAGCGACAGCGCCAGCGCGGGCAGGGTCATCGTCCGCAGCCAGCCCGTCACCGAGTCCGCCGGGTTGATGTAGCCCCCGGCCGGGAACCAGCCCAGGCCCACCGCGAAGTACTGGATCATCAGCAGCGCCAGCCAGAAGCCCGGCGCGGCGACACCGGTGAGCGAGAGGATCCGGATGACCTGGTCCGGCAGCCGGTCCCGGTAGATCGCCGCGGTCACCCCGCCGACCAGCGACAGCACCACCGCGATGCCCAGCCCCAGAAAGGTGAGCTGGATGGTCAGCGGCAGCGCCGTCAGCACCTGGTCGGCGACCTCGCCGCGGGTCAGCGCGCTGGTGCCCAGGTCGCCGTGGAGCAGATCGCCCACGAAGTGCAGGTAGCGCATCGGCAGCGGATCGAGCAGCCCGTGCTCCTCGCGGAAGTCGTGCAACTGCTGGGGCGTCGGATTGGCGCCCTGGAAGAACGCGGACGCCGGATCGACGTCCGAGAAGCCCATCACCACGAACACGAACAGCACGATGCCGAGCATCAGCGGCACCAGCAGGGCGATCCGGCGGATCAGGATCCTGACGACGGCGACCACGCGCGACTCCCCTTCGTCAGACCCACTCGGCCTGGAGCAGATTGATCCCCGGATACGGCTGGGCCCTGACCCCGGTGAGCCGGCGCGGGTCCCAGGCGGTCATCAGCGCGTTGTGCACGACGGGATAGAGCACCGCCTGCTCGGCGACGATGTCGATGCAGTCCTGGACCATCGCCCTCTTGCGGGCCGGATCCGGCTCCCGGGTCGCCCGGTCCATGTCCCGGAACAGCCGCTGGGCCACCGGGTCGTCCGCCCACCGGGTGTAGCCCATCCAGAGGTTCTCGGGACCGTAGTTGTAATGCATGATCAGATCGGCGTCGAGACCGAACTGGTTGGGGTTCGAGGCGGCCACCACCACCTGGTAGTCCTGCTTCTGGTCCAGCTTGGTGAAGACGGCCGTGGTCTCCTGCGGGGCCAGGGTGGTCTCCACCCCGATCGCGTCCCACGAGGACTTGATGGTCGGCAGACAGTCCATGATCCAGCTCACGTTCACCGCCGTGATCTCGACCTTCAGCCCGCTCACCCCGGCCGCCTTCAGCAGCGCCCGCGCCTTGTCCGGGTCGTGGTCGTAGACGGTCCCGGCCCGCCGGTACGCCGGGTTCTCCTCGTTGAGGAACGAGGTCGCCGCCCGGCCGTGGCCCTTGAGCGCCACCTCCACGATGGTGCCGGTGTCGATGGCGTGGTGCAGCGCCTGCCGCACCCGTACGTCCCCGAACGGCTTGTGCCGGGTGTTGAACATCAGGAACAGGTTGTTCATCCCGGCCCCGCTGCCCACCGCCATCCCCCCGCTCTCCAGCCGGGGGACATTGGCGTACGGGATGTTGTCCGCGATCTGCACCCCCGCCCCGGCGCCGGAGATCATGGCGACCCGCGGGGCGGCGTCCAGGATGGTCAGCCAGTTCATCTTCCGGAACGCGGGCGGGCGCGGTCCGTTGTAGTCGGCGAACGCCTCGAAGGTGGTGTTGGACTTCGGATGGTGCGCCGACTGCCGGTACGGTCCCGAGCCGATCGCCACGCCCTTGATCGCGTCGTCCCAGCCGCCGGGCCGGGCGTACACGTGCCGCGGCATGACCTTCGCCAGCGTCAGCCGGGAAAGCCCGTCCGGGAACGGGAACTTCAGCACCAGTTCCACGGTCCGCGCGTCGAGCCGGCGGACCCGCTCCAGCCAGGACGCGAAGAACCCCTTGGCGAGGGTCGGGGTCCGCGGATCGAGGATCCGGTCGAAGACGAACACCACGTCGTCCGCGGTGACCGGCCGCCCGTCGTGGAACCGCGCCCCCGGCCGCAGGGTGAACCGCCACACGGTGGCGGCGGGGTCCGCGGGCACCCGGGTGGCGAGCGCCGGGTAGGGCCTGCGGGTGATCGGGTCGGTGTCGAGGAGCCCCTCGTAGATGTGGTTGTTCGCCGCCATGGAGAACGCCGACGCGGTCTGCGTCGGATCCCAGCTCCCGTCGTTGCCGTACCCGATCACCGCCGTCATGGTGCGGTCCGCGCCCGTGCCGCCGCCGGTGTAGATGGTCGACTCCGGCCCGCACGCCCCGAGCGACGCCGTCCCGGCCGCGGCGCCCAGCGCACCGGCGTACTTCAGGAACGACCTGCGGGGCGGGGCCGGAACGTCAGGGGTCACGTCGCGCACGGGTCCTCCGGAGGTGGGGGAGAGGGAGGCGTGAGAGGTGGGGGAGGGGTGAGATGGAGGAGATGGAGGAGATATGGGTGGATTCGGGAGCTTCGGGTATGAAAAAGCGGAGATATTACGTTCTACCTTGTGGACAGCGTGACCATAGGAAAGGGCGTGGGGGTGGTCAAGCGATCGCACACGAATGGCGTAGATGCCACAGGTCGTGCCCGTGATGGAGCGATTCCGGGTGCGAATGGTGGTGCGAAATGACGGGAGTTGACCCGGGGCGGGTCGGGACGGTGCGGGGAGGGGCAGGGCGGGCCAGGGAGGGGTGTGGCGGGGCGGGATGGTGGGTGGCGGAGGACCGGCTCTACGCCGACCCGCTCGATGTCACCGGGGACGGCGTGGAACCCCTGAACGCCACCGTCGGTGAGGCCGCCGGGCGGGGGCTGCGCATCCGGCTCCGGCCGACGCTGGGGGACCGGCCGCCCGTGGACATCGTGGAGCATCCCGCGGCTGCGGCGGGAGGGCGCCGGCGTGGAGGTGAGCGTCGGCTGCGAGTTCCGGCTGCTGTTCGTGCCGGGGATCGTGCCCGGTGACATCGCGGCCGAGGTGACATCGCGGTCGAGGTGACATGGCGGTCGAGGTGACAACGCGGTCGAGCGGATCCGGAACCTCATGAACGGCACCGTCGACCTCATCGCCCGCCGATATGCGGCGGCTCGTCGCAACGCCTTGCCCTCCTGGACGAACGCCGGTTCTTCACGGTTCCTCGAATTACCCCTCAACTGCTCGAAAACACCGCCGATTTGCTGATTCGCGCACGGGGGCGACTATCGGCCGTGAGTTTTCCGGCCGAGGTTTTCCCGGGGGTGTGGCGCGGGAACGGTCCCGACATCACCCCAGGAGCCCGCAGGGGCTCGTGGCCATGACCAACACCCCTGAATGGCGAGGCACTTGTACCCCGGCGGAACAAAACAGCCGGTGAGTCTACGGGTTGCCACGGGTCCGCGAGGCCAAAAGCTTCAGATACGGAAAAGCCGGGGAGTCACGGGGCAGCACAGTGTTCGGCGCGAGACGCCGAAGAGGTGGAGGGAACCTTGAAGGAATTGCGGGCCGCAGGCGAATACGCCGGGATTTCGCCGGTGACCGGGCGCCCCGGGGCGGTTCTGCGATGAGCACGCCGAAGCCGCCGATCGGCTCGTACGTCATCGACACCCGGACCGGCCGCCCCGGCGTGGTCATGGGACACGAGGGCCCGTACGTCCAACTGCGCCCCGTCGGCGGGGGCCGCGAGTGGGACTGCGTCCCGGAGTCACTCCACCACCTGGCCCCTACCGGGGAACCGGGTGCGGCGGGCTGTGCGGTGGCGTCGGCCGACGGGGCGGATCGTCCAGGGGAGCCGGTCGTACCGATGGGCGCCACGGTCGTACCGACGAGCCCCGCCGAGGAGGCGGTGGGTTCGGGGAGCCGGGTCGAGGGGCCGGTCGGTTCTGCACGGGGTGCGGAGGACCCGGTCGGTTCGGTGCGGGTCGCTGCCGCCGAGCGCTCGGGGCCTGTGGTGGGTGCCGTGGAGCCTGCGGTGGGTGCCGTGGAGCGTCCGGTGGGTACGGCGGGTGCCGCTGAGTGCCTGGCCCGTCCGGCGACCGTCCCCGAACGGACGGCCCGCCCGGCCCACCCGCTGGTCCCCCCGGCCGAACGCCCCGCTCACCCGTTGATCTCCCCGGCCGAACGCCCCACCCACTCGATAGTCCCCCCGGCCGTCGCCGAGCGGACCGTCCGGCCGGTCGGTCCCGGCGAGCGGCCGGGCTGTGCGGCGGGGACCCCGGAGCGGGTGGTGCGGGCGGCGGGCGTCCCCGAGGGGCCGCCCCGGGCGGCGGTCACCCCCGAGGCGGCGCGGGAGAACCCGCACGACCCGGTCCGTGACCGTCTGCGCGGGCGCGGGGATGTTCCTTGACGGGGCGGGTACGGACGCCGGGCGGGTGGGCGAGAATGGGGGCATGAGCCTCTTCCGCGACGACGGCGTCGTCCTGCGCACCCAGAAGCTCGGGGAAGCCGACCGGATCATCACCCTGCTCACGCGGGGGCACGGGCGGGTGCGGGCGGTGGCGCGCGGGGTGCGGCGCACCAAGTCGAAGTTCGGGGCCAGACTGGAGCCGTTCTCCCACGTCGACGTGCAGTTCTTCGCCCGGGGCAGTGAGCTGATCGGGCGCGGGCTGCCGCTGTGCACCCAGAGCGAGACCATCGCGGCGTACGGCGGCGGCATCGTCACCGACTACGCCCGCTACACCGCCGGCACCGCCATGCTGGAGACCGCCGAGCGGTTCACCGACCACGAGGGCGAGCCGGCCGTGCAGCAGTATCTGCTGCTGGTCGGCGCCCTGCGCACCCTCGCCCGCGGCGAGCACGCCCCGCACCTCGTCCTGGACGCCTTCCTGCTGCGCTCCCTCGCCGTCAACGGCTACGCTCCGAGCTTCGGCGACTGCGCGAAATGCGGGATGCCGGGTCCCAACCGGTTCTTCTCGGTCTCCTCCGGGGGCTCGGTCTGCGTGGACTGCCGGGTGCCGGGCAGCGTCGTACCCTCTCCCCAGAGCCTGACCCTGCTCGGGGCGCTGCTCACGGGGGACTGGGACACGGCGGACACCTGTGAGCCGCGGTACGTACGAGAAGGCAGCGGTCTGGTCTCCGCCTATCTGCACTGGCATCTGGAGCGCGGTCTACGGTCCCTGCGCTACGTCGAGAAGTTCGCCGCACAGACGGAGACCTGAACCCTCATCCCCGACCCTTCATCCCCGACCCTTCATCCCCGACCCTTCATCCACAGCCCCTGATCCCCCGATCCCAGATCCCTGATCCCCGATCCCTGATCCCTGATTCTGACCCTGAACACAGCACGGCAAGAGGAGCGAGACGCACATGGTGGTACGCGGAATCCTGGGACGCCAGCGCCGCGAGTACAGCACGCCGGAGCCGCACCCCTCGGGTGCCCGCCCCCCGAAGCTGCCCGGTGAGCTGATCCCGCGCCACGTGGCGATCGTCATGGACGGCAACGGCCGCTGGGCCAAGCAGCGCGGCCTGCCCCGCACCGAGGGCCACAAGGTCGGCGCCGAGGGGGTCCTCGATGTCGTTCAGGGCGCGATCGAGATGGGCGTCGGCAGCATCTCCCTGTACGCCTTCTCCACCGAGAACTGGAAGCGTTCACCGGAGGAGGTGCGCTTCCTGATGAACTTCAACCGCACCTTCATCCGCGCGAACCGCGAGCGCCTCGTCGAGCTGGGTGTCCGCGTGCACTGGGTGGGCCGTATGCCCAAGCTGTGGAAGTCGGTGGTCAAGGAGCTCCAGGTCGCCGAGGAGCGGACCAAGGACAACGACCGCCTCACCCTGTACTTCTGCATGAACTACGGCGGCCGGGCCGAGATCGCCGACGCCGCCCGGTCCCTCGCCGAGGACGTCAAGGCCGGCCGGCTCGATCCGGCCAAGGTCAACGAGAAGACCTTCGCGCGGTACCTCTACTACCCCGACATGCCGGACGTCGACCTGTTCCTGCGCCCCAGCGGGGAGCAGCGCACGTCCAACTACCTGCTCTGGCAGAGCGCCTACGCCGAGATGGTCTTCCAGGATGTCCTGTGGCCCGACTTCGACCGCCGGCACCTCTGGCGGGCCTGTCTGGAATTCGCCTCCCGGGACCGCCGCTTCGGCGGGGCCATCCCGAACGAGGAACTGCTGGCCATGGAGGGCAAGCAGAGCTAGCCGGGTTCTGGGGGGCGGCTGCCCCCCAGAAAGGGGCGGGCGGCAGCCCCAGAAAGGGGCGCGGGGAACCGTGCGATCAGCCGACGACGGCGGGTCGGCCGAACGACGGCACCGCCTCACACACCCTTCGTCTCAGACGCCCTTCGTCTCAGACGCTCGTCGTCTCACACACCCTTGGCCGCGCACTCCGCACAGGTACCGAAGATCTCCACGGTATGGGCCACATTCACATACCCGTGCTGCGCGGCGACCGTCTCGGCCCATGACTCGACCGCCGGCCCCGCCACCTCCACGGCCTTCCCGCAGGCCCGGCACACCAGATGGTGGTGGTGCTCACCGGTGGAACAGCGCCGGTACACCGACTCGCCGTCCGACGTCCGCAGCACATCGACCTCACCGGCCTCGGCGAGCGACTGCAACGTCCGGTACACCGTGGTCAGGCCGACGGCGTCGCCCTTGTGCTTGAGCATGTCGTGCAGCTCCTGGGCGCTGCGGAACTCGTCGACCTCGTCCAGTGCAGCCGCCACGGCGGCACGCTGCCGAGTGGCGCGGCCCTTCACGGGCGGTCCAGCGGTGGTCACTGGTTGCCTCCTTGCGTCTGCTTCCTGCCGGGCGCCATTGTGCCAGCCCGGCAGGTCCGCAGTTGTTCCAGCCGTCAGACGCCGGCCCCCTTCTCCATCCCGCGCGCGGCCGGAATGGCGCATTCCATCGGGTCTCCGGTGGCCGCCGCCGCCTCCGCCGCGCGCCGGGCGCGGCGCCGGGTCAGCGGTACGGCCAGCGCCGTCAGCAGTACGAACACGCCGATGGTCAGCAATACGATCGTCGCACCCGGCGGTACGTCCTGGTAGTACGAGGTGGCGGTGCCGCCCAGCGTCACGGCCACCCCGATCGCCACGGAGATCGCGAAGGTCGCCGCGAAGCTCCGGCTGAGCTGCTGCGCCGCCGCCACCGGCACCACCATCAGCGCCGACACCAGCAGCAGCCCGACCACCCGCATCGCCACGGTGACCGTGACCGCCGCGGTGATCGCCGTCAGCAGATTCAGCGCCCGCACCGGCAGCCCGGTGACCCGGGCGAACTCCTCGTCCTGGCTCACCGCGAACAACTGGCGGCGCAGTCCGAGCGTGACCAGCATCACGAACGCCGCGAGCAGGCAGATCGCCATGACGTCCGACTCCGAGACGGTGGACAGCGACCCGAAGAGATACGAGGTGAGGCCGGCGTTGGAGCCGGACGGCGCCAGGTTGATGAACATCACGCCGCCGGCCATACCGCCGTAGAAGAGCATCGCGAGGGCGATGTCCCCGCGGGTGCGGCCGTACCAGCGGATCAGTTCCATGAGGACCGCGCCGACCACCGCGACCAGGGTCGCCATCCACACCGGTGACCAGGACAGCAGGAAGCCGAGGCCGACACCGGTCATGGCGACATGGCCGATGCCGTCGCCCATGAGGGCCTGGCGGCGCTGGACCAGATAGATGCCGACGGCGGGCGCGGTGATGCCGACCAGGACGGCGGCGAGCAGCGCCCGCTGCATGAAGGCGTAGTCGAGGATCTCCATCAGTCGACGATCTCCCGTGGCTTGGCCATTAGCTGAGCAGTCCCGTGCGCAGGGGCGCGGTACCCTCGGGGGCGTGCGGGTGGACATGGTCGTGGCCCGGCAGGGCGTGCTGGCCGACGGCCTCGGGCGGTGGGCCGTCGTGCAGCACACAGCCGTCGCGCAGCACCACCGCCCGGTCGATCAGTGGCTCCAGCGGTCCCAGCTCATGCAGGACCAGCAGGACCGTCGTACCGGCCGCGACCTGCTCGCGCAGGGTTCCGGCGAGCACCTCCTGGCTGGCCAGGTCGACTCCCGCCATCGGCTCGTCCATGATCAGCAGCTCGGGCGCGGAGGACAGCGCGCGGGCGATCAGTACCCGCTGGTGCTGTCCGCCGGAGAGCGCGTCGACCGGGTCCTTCGCCCGGTCGGCCATGCCGACCAGCTCCAGCGCGCGGTGCACGGCGGTGTGGTCGGCCTTGCGGAAGACGCCGAAGCGGGTGCGGGAGAGCCGGCCCGAGGAGACCACCTCGGCGACCGTGGCGGGGACCCCGCCCGCGGCCGTGGTGCGCTGCGGGACGTACCCGATGCGCGACCAGTCGCGGAACCGGCGCCGCTCGGTGCCGAACAGCTCGATCCGCCCGGCGCTCACCGGCACCTGTCCGATGAGGCTGCGCACGGCGGTCGACTTGCCGGAGCCGTTCGCGCCGAGCAGTGCGACGACCTCGCCGCGGCCCACGGCGAAGTCGATCCCGCGCAGCACCGGGCGCCCGCCCAGTTCGGCGGTGACCCCGCGCACCGACACGACCGCCTCGGCCCGGGCCCCGGTCCCGTCGCTCACGCCCATGGCGTCCTCCGTCGCTGTCATGCGCTTCCCAGTGCCTTCTGGAGGGCCGCCAGGTTGGCGTCCATGACCTGGAAGTAGTCGTCGCCGCGGGACTTGTCGGTGATGCCCTCCAGCGGGTCGAGGACGTCGGTCCTCAGCCCTGTGTCGCGGGCGAGGGTCTTCGCGGTCCTGTCGGAGACGAGGGTCTCGTAGAACACGGTCGTCACGCCGTCCGCCTCGGCCTCCTCCTGGAGTTCCTTGATCCGGGCCGGGCTGGGCTCGCTCTCCGGGTCCAGACCGGCGATGGCCTCCTGGGTCAGCCCGTAGCGCTCGGCGAGGTAGCTGAAGGCGGCGTGGTGGGTGAAGAAGACCTTGGTGTCGGTGTTCCGCAGCCCGTCCTTGAAGCGGGTGTTCAGCGCGTCCAGCTTCTTGACCAGGGCGTCGGTGTTCTTGCGGTAGTCCGCGGCGTTGTCCAGGTCGGCCTTCTCGAAGGCGGCGCCGACCCCCTTGGCGACCTCGGCGTACTTCACCGGGTCCAGCCAGAGGTGGGGGTCGCGGGCGTCCTCGCCCTCATGGGAATGAGCGTCCCCGGCGTCGTCGGCGGCGTGGGCGTCCTCGCCCTCGTGGCTGTGGCCGCCGTGGTCCTCCAGCGTGGTCAGCGCGGCGGCGTCGATCCTGGTGTCCACTCCGGACTGGCCGACGGCCTCGTCCACGGCGGGCTGGAGGCTCTTGAGGTAGAGCACCGCGTCGGCCTCGCCGAGCTGGGCGGTCTGCCGGGTGCTCAGCTCCAGGTCGTGCGGCTCCTGACCGGGCTCGGTCAGCGTGGTGACGTTCACATGGTCCCCGCCGATCTGCTCGGCGAGGAACTGCATCGGGTAGAACGAGGCGACGACATCGAACTTGCCGGTGTTGCCCGCGGTGTCGTCGGTGGAACAGGCGGTGAGGGCGGCGAGACCCAGAGCGGTCACGGCCGCCGTGGGTATGAGTCGTCGGGCGTTCATGACAGTCATTTTCAACAAATATGGAAACCGTTGTCAACAAACAATCCGGGCACTGTGTCCCAGATCATGATCAAGACGATGATCGAGGTGGCGGTTGAGGCAATGACACGGTGAGGGGCGAGTCGATGAACAAGGTGACGGTCGCGGCGACGGTCGAGGTGATGATCAAGGCGATGATCGAGGCGATGGTCGAGGCGATGATCGAGACCGGCTGCGGCGGCGGGTGCGGGTGCGGGGGTGCGGGGGTGCGGGGGTGCTGGAGGGGCGGGACGGGCCGGATCCGGGGCCGGATCGCGGGCCTGATCGGGCCTGATCGGGCCTGATCGGGGCTGGTTCCGGCCTGGTTCCGGGCCGATTCCGGGCTGGTTCCGGGGCCGTCGTGGGACGGAGACCGGTATCGATTTGGCCGAGGGGGAGCCTGCGCCGGTAACCTGAAGCATTCGCTCTGAAGCGTCTCGCTTCGTCGCCCGTCGTCGTAATGAAGAGAGCACCGTGGCCGCCGACAAGATCGACACCATCGTCAGCCTGAGCAAGCGCCGTGGCTTTGTATTCCCCTGCAGTGAGATCTACGGCGGACAGCGCGCCGCCTGGGACTACGGGCCGCTGGGTGTCGAGCTCAAGGAGAACCTCAAGCGCCAGTGGTGGCGCTACATGGTGACGTCGCGCGAGGACGTCGTCGGTATCGACTCGTCCGTGATCCTGGCCCCCGAGGTGTGGGTCGCCTCCGGCCACGTCGCCACGTTCACCGACCCGCTCACCGAGTGCACCTCCTGCCACAAGCGGTTCCGCGCGGACCACCTGGAGGAGGCGTACGAGGAGAAGAAGGGCCGCGCCCCCGAGAACGGCCTCGCGGACATCAACTGCCCCAACTGCGGCACCAAGGGCCAGTTCACCGAGCCCAAGCAGTTCTCCGGCCTGCTCTCCACCCACCTCGGCCCCACCCAGGACTCCGGCTCCGTCGCCTACCTGCGCCCCGAGACCGCGCAGGGCATCTTCACCAACTTCGCCCAGGTGCAGACCACCTCCCGGCGCAAGCCGCCGTTCGGTATCGCGCAGATGGGCAAGTCCTTCCGCAACGAGATCACGCCCGGCAACTTCATCTTCCGCACCCGCGAGTTCGAGCAGATGGAGATGGAGTTCTTCGTCAAGCCGGGCGAGGACGAGAAGTGGCAGGAGTACTGGATGGAGCAGCGCTGGAACTGGTACACCGGCCTGGGCATGCGCGAGGAGAACATGCGGTGGTTCGAGCACCCGAAGGAGAAGCTCTCCCACTACTCCAAGCGCACCGCCGACATCGAGTACCGCTTCCGGTTCGGCGGCAGCGAGTGGGGTGAGCTGGAAGGCGTCGCCAACCGCACCGACTACGACCTCGGCTCCCACTCCAAGGCATCCGGCCAGGACCTCTCCTACTTCGACCAGGAGGCCGGGGAGCGCTGGACGCCGTACGTCATCGAGCCCGCGGCCGGTGTCGGCCGCGCGATGCTCGCCTTCCTCCTCGACGCCTACATCGAGGACGAGGCGCCCAACGCCAAGGGCAAGATGGAGAAGCGCACGGTGCTCCGCCTGGACCACCGCCTCGCCCCGGTCAAGGTCGCGGTGCTGCCGCTCTCCCGCAACCCCGAGCTGTCCCCCAAGGCCAAGGGGCTCGCCCAGGCGCTGCGCCAGAACTGGAACATCGAGTTCGACGACGCCGGCGCGATCGGCCGCCGCTACCGCCGCCAGGACGAGATCGGTACGCCGTACTGCGTCACCGTCGACTTCGACACCCTGGACGACAACGCGGTCACCGTGCGCGAGCGGGACTCCATGAAGCAGGAGCGGGTGTCTCTCGACCAGATCGAGGGGTACCTGGCGAGCCGGCTCGTCGGAGCGTGACACCTGCGACGCCGGGGGTTCTTCCCCGCTGGCGTCCGAGGGAGCTGCCTCTTCCCCGGCTGACGGCCGAGGGAGCTGCCTCTTCCCCGGCTGACGGCCGAGGGAGCTGCCTCTTCCCCGGCTGACGGCCGAGGGGCCCGCCCCTTCTCCGGCTGACAGCCGAGGGGCCTGCCCCTGCTCCGGCTGACGTCTGCTGAGCCGGACCCGGAACTCCGGGGCTTCGCCCACCCACCTCCCGTGCAGCGCGGGGGCGGGTGGGCGTTGTCGTGGGCGGGAGGCGTCAGGACGGCGGGGGCTGTCGTCGTAGGCCGTGGCCGTGGCCGTGGCCATGGGTGATTGGTCCCCGATACGGGTTCCGAAGTGGTCCTGTATCGGGGTCCTGCCCCTCGCCAGGGTGGGACGTATGAGCATCGCGTTTCTGCTGACCACCCTCGTGGTGGTCGCCACGCCCGGCACCGGTGTCGTCTACACCCTCGCGGCCGGGCTCTCCCAGGGTCGGCGGGCCAGTGTCGTCGCGGCCTTCGGCTGCGCCCTCGGCATCGTCCCGCACATGCTGGCCACCATCACCGGTCTCGCCGCCGTGCTGCACACCAGCGCCACCGCGTTCCAGATCCTCAAGTACGCCGGTGTCGCCTACCTGTTGTACATGGCGTGGGCCACGCTCAGGGACCGGGACGCCCTCACCGTCGACGAGGGCGGCGCTCCCGCCTCGGCGGGCCGGATGATCGTACGGGGTGTGCTCATCAATATCCTGAACCCGAAGCTGACGATCTTCTTCTTCGCGTTCCTGCCGCAGTTCGTGACGCCCGGCGAACCGCACGCCCTGCTGCGCATGCTGGCCCTGAGCGGGGTGTTCATGCTGGTGACGTTTCTGGTCTTCGCGGTGTACGGGGTCCTCGCCGCGTCCGTCCGCCATCACGTCGTCTCCCGCCCCAAGGTGATGAACTGGCTGCGGCGCGGCTTCGCGGGCTCCTTCGTGGCCCTGGGCGCGAAGCTGGCGTTCACTCCTCAGTGACGGGGGAAGGGCCCCGCACGCGCACCGGCCGGGGGAGGGCGGTGATGCGCGCTACGGGGCCGATTCCTGGGACCGGGCCGTGGCCGGACGGAGGGGGACCCACGGCCCGGGGCGGGTGGACGGGCTGTCAGCGTCCCTGGAGGGCCTTGACGTTGTCGCCGAAGGTCCAGTTGCGGGAGCCGTCCCAGTTGATGGACCAGGTCATCAGGCCCTTGAGGCTCGTTCCGTAGTTCCGCCACGCCTGGGAGACCAGGGACGGGGACATGTAGCCGCCGCCCGCGCCGGCCTGGGCGGGCAGCCCCGGCACCTGCTTGTCGTACGGCACCCGGATCGTCGTGCCCTGGATCACCAGGCCACGGTTGAGGCAGTCGGTCTGGGCGATGAAGCCCTGGACGGTGCCCGCGGAGTAGGAGTCACCGGAGCAGCCGTAGAAACTGCCGTTGTAGTACTGCATGTTCAGCCACCACAGCCGGCCGTTGTCGGCGTACTTCTTGATGATCGGCAGGTAGGCGCCCCAGATCGAGCCGTAGACCACGCTGCCGCCGGTGACGTACGCCGTCTCCGGGGCCATGGTGAGGCCGAAGTTGGCGGGCATCTGGGCGAGGATGCCGTCGATGATCCGGATCAGGTTGGCCTGGGACGCGGACGGCTGGTTGATGTTGCCGCTGCCGACCAGTCCGGTCTCGATGTCGATGTCGATGCCGTCGAAGTTGTACTGCTTCAGGATCGGGACGATCGTCGCGACGAAGCGGTCGGCGACGGTGGCCGAGCTGAGGTCGATACCGGCGGCGGCCCCGCCGATCGAGAGCAGGATCGTCTGCCCGGCGGCCTTCGCCGCGCACATCTCGGCGGGGGTGGACACCTTCACGTTGTTGTCCATCCCGTTCTCCCACAGCGCCGTGCCGTCGGAGCGGATGACGGGGAAGGCCGCGTTGATCACGTTGTAGCCGTGGGCGCCGATCCGGGGGTCGTTGATCGGGGTCCAGCCGAAGGGCGGGTGGACGCCGTTGGCGGAGCCGTCCCAGTTCTCCCAGTAGCCCTGGAGCACCTTGCCGGTGGGCTTGGACTTGACCGCGCAGGTGTCGGCGGCGGCAGCGGCGGGGGCCGTCCCGAGGGCTGTCGCGGTGCCGGGGGCCGCGGAGGTGGGGGCGGCGGCGACCGCGAGCGGGACGAGGACGGCCGCGGTCAACGCGGCGGCGAGCAGCCGGAATCGGCGACGGACACGGCGGATCATGCGTGGCCTCCCGGTGGGGGTGGGGTCATGAGGTGGGGCATGTGCGCTCTGTCGTAGGCATGACAGTGCGCTTGGTCCAGACCTTTAGTCAAGAGGTCTGGACCAAATGAGAGGTCGAGGGTGGGTGACGGATGGCGGCTGACGGTTGGTGAATGGTGAATGACGGCTGGTGGATGACTGCTGGCGGATGACAGGTGACGGCTGGCGGCTGGCGGCTGGTGGATGGGAGCTGGTGGATGGGAGCTGGTGGATGAGGGGGGGCTGACAAATGACAGCTGACAGATATTGAAATCTGTCAGCTGTCGTGCGATCGTGGAGTCATGAGCACACAGACGCGCACTCTCGGTACGACCGGCCCCCGGGTCTCCGCCCTCGGCCTCGGCTGCATGGGCATGTCCGCGCTGTACGGCGACGCGGACCGGGCGGAGTCCATCGCGACGATCCACGCGGCCCTGGAGGCCGGTGTGACCCTGCTCGACACGGGCGACTTCTACGGCATGGGCCACAATGAGCTGCTGATCGGCGAGGCCCTGCGCACCGCCCCGGCGGCCCTGCGCGAACAGGCCCTGACCAGCGTGAAGTTCGGCGCCCTGCGCGACCCGGACGGCGGCTGGAGCGGCTACGACGGCCGCCCGGCGGCGGTCAGGAACTTCGTGTCCTACTCCCTCCAGCGCCTCGGCACCGACCACATCGACATCTACCGCATCGCCCGCCTCGACCCCGACGTCCCGGTCGAGGAGACGGTCGGCGCGATCGCGGAACTGGTGGAGAAGGGGCACGTCCGGCACATCGGCCTCAGCGAGGTCGGCGCCGAGACCCTTCGCCGGGCCGCCGCTACGGCCCCGATCTCGGATCTCCAGATCGAGTACTCCCTGATCTCGCGCGGCATCGAGGGCGAGATCCTGCCGACCGCCAGAGAGCTGGGCATCGGCGTCACGGCCTACGGCGTGCTCTCGCGCGGGCTGATCTCCGGCCACTTCACGGCCGACCGCCCCCTCGCGGCCAACGACTTCCGGGCCCAGTCCCCGCGCTTCCAGGGCGAGAACCTCCAGCACAATCTGGGCTTGGTGGACGCCCTGCGGAAGATCGCCGAGCAGAAGGGTGTGAGCGTCGCCCAGACCGCCATCGCCTGGGTGCTCTCCAGAGGCGAGGACATCGTGCCGCTGGTCGGCGCCCGCCGCCGGGACCGGCTGACCGAGGCGCTGGGCGCGCTGGACGTCACGCTCGACGAGTCGGACCTCGCGGCGATCGAGCGGGCGGTGCCGGTCGGCGCGGCGGCGGGTGACCGCTATCCGCAGGGACAGATGGACCACCTCGACAGCGAGCGCTGATCCGGCCGCCAGGTACCGTCAGTGTCATGCCACCGACCAGCCAGACCCTCACCGCCGAGCGCATCCTTGAGGCGACCGAGGAGGTGCTGCGCCGCCATGGACCGGCCAAGGCCACCGTGGTCGACGTGGCCCGCGCGCTCGGGGTCAGCCACGGCAGCGTCTACCGCCACTTCCGCACCAAGGCGGCGCTGCGCGAGGCGGTCACCAAGCGCTGGCTGGACCGTACGTCGGAGGCGCTGTCCGTGATCGCCGGCCGGGAGGGCGACCCGGAGGAGCGGTTGCGTATCTGGCTGCGGACCCTGTTCGACGCCAAGCGCAGCAAGGCGGGCGACGACCCCGAGCTGTTCGCCACCTACATGGTGCTGGTCGATGAATCGGTCCAGGCGGTGGAGGACCACATCACGGACCTCACGGCCCAACTGACCAGGATCGTCCACGACGGCGTGGACGCGGGCACGTTCACGGCCGACGACGAGCAGATCACGGCCCGTGCGGTCTTCCAGGCCAGTGGCCGCTTCCACGACCCGTGCTACGCGACGGAGTGGGTCCGTCCCGAGGTGGAGTCGGAGCTGGAGGCGATGCTGGAACTGCTGCTGAGGGGCCTGCGCAGCAGGTAGCGCAGCAGATAGCCGGGACACACATCGACCACCGGCACGCTCCGCCCTCCCTCCGCTCTTGACCTCAACTTTCCTTGAGGTTCTACGTTGGAGGGAGGTCGGTCGACTCATATGTCCCCGATGGCTAATACCTGATGGCCGATGGCCGATGCCTGATGTCGGATGGGTGATGCCCGATGGCTGATGTCGGATGGCTGATGTCGGATGGCTGATGCCTGATGGCCGATGGCCCAGATGGTGAGGAGCGGTGGTCCCGATGCGTGCGATCCAGGTGCGGGAGTTCGGCGGACCGGAAGTGCTGGTGGTGAGGGAGACCGCGGATCCGGTGGCGGGTCCGGGGCAGGTCGTGGTGGCGATGGTCGCGGCCGATGTGATCTACCTGGACACCTTGCTGAGAGCGGGTTGGGGCGGGGAGTACTTTCCGCTGGAGCTGCCGTACATCCCCGGCGGCGGGGGTGCCGGACGGGTGCTGTCGGTCGGGGCGGGGGTGGACACCGGTCTGGTGGGGCGTCATGTCCTGGCCCGGGGCGTGGGCGGTTATGCCGAGCGGATGGTGGCCGAGGCCGAGGAGTTGGTGGAGGTTCCCGAGGGGGTGGCGTCCCCGGAGGCGGCGGCGCTGCTCCATGACGGGGTGACCGCCCAGATGCTGCTGGCCGAGGGGGAGCCCCAGAGAGGCGAGTGGGTTCTGGTCGCGGCGGCGGCCGGGGGTGCCGGCTCCCTGCTGGTGCAGTTGGCCAAGGAGGCGGGCGCCCGGGTGATCGGGGCGGCGCGGGGCGAGCGAAAGCTCAGCCTGGCAAGGGAGTTGGGCGCGGAGGTCACGGTCGACTACGCGGAGCCCGGCTGGCGGGAGCGGGTCGTGGAGGCGACGGGGGGAGCGGGGGTGGACCTGGCCTACGACGGAGCGGGCGGCGCACTGGGCCGCGAGGTCTTCGACACGGTGCGGAAGGGCGGCCGATTCATCACCTACGGCAGCGGAGGCGGGGCCTTGGCCGATATCGACCCCGACCAGGCACGGCAGCGGGACGTCACGGCGGTCAACGCCCTGGAGGCGGGCTCCCCCGACGACGAGACCGTGCGGGGCCTGCTGGCCGAGGCCCTTCGGCGCGTGGCCGAGGGCACCCTCCGCCCGACCATCGGCACCACCTACCCCCTGGCCGGAGCGGCCCGGGCCCACGAAGCCCTGGCCGACCGCACGACGGTGGGCAAGTCCCTGCTGCTGATCTGAGAGACGGCTCCAGCCGAGGCGGGAACGCCCGTCGTGTCACCGGCGCTCGGTGTCGAGTCCCTCGATGAACACCCTTGCCGTGATCTCGAACTGGCTCTCCCAGTCACCGAGAACACCCTCCAGATGGGCGGCGAGGGTGGGGTAGCGGTCCTGGCGCTCGCTGATCAGTGACCTCAGCGCGTCCCGGCTGTCGGACTCGGGGCGGGAAGCCCAGGCGGCCTGCGTGGCGGCCGTGGCGATGACCAGGTTCGACACCCCGGCCGCCGCCGCGGCGAGCGTGGCCCCGCTGAACCCGGCGCGGGCCAGCGCCGCGTACACCGCTTCGGAGCGCTCCAGGGCATGGGGTCCGGCGAGGGGCCGGGTGCCGGCGAGCGAGGCGGCCCAGGGGTGCCGCAGCAGCATGGCGCGGAGCTGGTGCATATAGGCCAGGACGACCTCCTTCCAGTCCATCGCCGGATGGCCGTCGGGGAGGGCGATCTCGCCGAACACCTCGTCGACGGCGAGGTCGAGGACGTCGCCCTTGGTGGGGACGTGCCAGTACAGGCTGGTCGCGTGGGCGTCGAGATCGGCGGCGATCTTACGCAGGCTCAGCCCGTCGATCCCCTCGCGGTCGAGACGTTCGACGGCGGCGGCGACGATCCGGTCCCGGCTCAGTGCGGGCGTCCTGCGGCGGCGCTGGGGCGTGCGGAACCACACCGCGCCCGGCGTCTCGTTCTCCCCTTTGGCAACCACACCCGGCAGTCTATCGGCGCTGAATTAATCCAACACTGTATGGTTCAGTCCATGACTGTAGGAGAAGAGGGGAAGAACGCTGCCCGGCGCGATCCGGCGCCCGCTTCCGGGCGGGCCGTCGGCCGCGATCCTCGGCGGTGGGTGATTCTGGCGGCGGTGTGTGTGGCGCTCATGGTGATCGTGGTGGACAACACCGTGCTCCATGTGGCGCTGCCGACCATCGAGGACGATCTCGGGGCGGGCCCGGCCGAGTTGCAGGCCACGGTCAACTCGTACGTCGTGGTCTTCGCGGGGCTGCTGGTGGCCGCCGGGCTGATCACCGACCGCTACGGACGCAGGCGGGCCGTGGTGATCGGGCTCGGGATCCTGGTGCTGACGTCGGTCGTGGCGGCGTGCGCGCCCTCCGCGCCCTGGCTGATCGGGGCGCGGACGGTGATGGGCGTGGGTGCGGCGCTGGTGATGCCGGGCACGTTGGCGATCCTGGTGCACACCTTCGACGCCGAGGAGCGGGTGAAGGCGTTCGCGGTCTGGTCGGCGGTCGGTTCGGCGGCGATGGCGGCGGGCCCGCTGGTCGGGGGAGCGCTGGTGGACCGCTGGGGCTGGCCCGGGATCTTCGTCATCAACGCGGTGCTCGCGGCGTTGGCGATCGTGCTGATCGTCCGCCTGGTCCCGGAGTCGAGGGACCGGCAGCACCGGGCCGTCGACGGTGCGGGGGCGGCGGCGATGACGCTGGCGATGGGCTCGTTCGTGGCGGCGATCATCCTCGCCCCGGACCACGGCCCGCTGTCACCGCAGGTGCTCGGGGCACTGTGCCTGACCCTGCTGGGCGCGGCGGTGTTCGGGATACGGCAGCGCGGCGCGGCGTCACCGATGATCGACACGGGGCTGTACCGGGACCGGACGTTCGTGGGGGCGAGCGCGGCGGTCGCGGTGCTGGCGATCGGCACCGGCAGTGTGCTGTTCGTGCTGACCCAGCATCTCCAGCATGTGAAGGGCTACTCGCCGGTGGAGGCGGGGCTGGCGATCGTGCCGCTGGCGGCCGGGGTGGTCCTCGGCTCGCCCGTCGGCGCCCGGCTGCCGGCCCGGATCGGGGCGCGGTGGGCGATCGTCACCGGGTTCCTGGTCACGGCGGCCGGTTTCGTCGTGCTGGCGCTGCTGACGCCCACCAGTGGGTACGCGCTGGTCGCGACGGGGCTGTTCCTCGCCGGAGCGGGATCGGGCCTCGCGTCACCGGCCGTCCACTCCACGGTGCTGGGCGCCGTGCCCCCGGACCGCGCGGGCATGGGCTCGGCCCTCAACGACACCCATCAGCAACTGGGCATCGCCCTGGGCGTGGCCGTCCTCGGCAGTGTGGTGACCACCGCGTACCACCGTTTCGCCGACCCGGAGTTGGGTGTCCGCCCGGGAACGTCCCTCGGCAACACCCTCAGCGGCCTCTCACCCGACCACGGCCGTCTGATCGACGCCGCCCATACCGCCTTCACCCGCTCCCAGTCCCTGGCCATGCTGATCTGCGCGGCCTTCGCCCTGCTGGGCGCGGCGATCGCCTGGCGCACCCTCACCCGGGACCACCGGGCCGCCCCGAGGGAGTGACCGGCCCCGTCCGCAGAGACCGGCTCAGCGGGGCGATCAGCGGCGCTCACCGGCCTCAGCGCCCGCCCCGGCTCTCGCTCCGCGCCCCCACCACACCCCGTACCTCCGGGGCCTCCAGCCGGGTGGCGCACCGGTCGGCCGTGGCGCGGGCCCAGCGCCCGCTGGTCAGCAGGCCCACCACCAGGACGACCACACCGCACCCCACCAGCACCCACCATCCGGGCCGTGCGGCGCCGACGAACGCCGTGGCGTACGACGCGCCTCCCAGCCCGGTCGCCAGTACCGCGCCGACCACGGCGACGCCGAGCGTGGTGCCGAGCTGGCGGCTGGTGGAGGCGACGGCGGAGGCGACCCCGGCCTGGGCGACCGGCATCCCGGACACCGCCGTGTTGGTGATGGGGGCGTTCACGAAGCCGAATCCGATGCCGAACAAGACGTATCCCAGGAGCAGGGTGAGATCGGAGGTCTCCGCCTGGAACGCGGCGAACATCAGCGCCCCCGCCGTCATCGCCACCCCGGCGATCAGCAGCGGCACCCGTGGCCCCCGGTTGCCGACCAGCCGCCCGGAGAGCGGGGCGCACACGAAGGTGGGCACGGCCATCGGCAGCATCCACAGTCCGGCGTGGAGCGCGTCGAGCCCCCGGACGTTCTGGAGGTACAGCGTCGACAGGAACAGGAAACCGCCGAGCGCGGCGAACGCGCTGATCGCGATGACCGTCGCCCCGCTGAACGGCGCCGAGCGGAAGAACCGCAGATCGATCAGTGGCTCGGCCCGCCGTGGCTCGTAGTGCAGCAGCGCCAGCAGGGCGAACAGGGCGACGGCCGCGAAGGGAAGGACGTACCCGAGGCCGGCGGCGGGCGCCTCGATGATGGCGTAGGTCAGGGAGCCGAAGAGCAGGATGACCAGCACCTGTCCGACCGGGTCGGGGCGGCGCGGCTTCGCGGCCCGCGACTCGGGGACGTAGCGCAGCGTCAGCAGCAGCGCCGCGAGCCCCACCGGCAGGTTGATCCAGAAGATCGCCCGCCAGCTCACGGCCTCCACCAGCACTCCGCCGATCATCGGGCCTGCCGCCATGGAGATACCGACCACCGCGCCCCAGGCACCGATGGCGCGGGCGCGTTCGCGCGGGTCGAGGAAGGTGTTGGTGATGATCGACATGGCGACCGGGTTGAGCATCGAGCCGCCGACCGCCTGGATCATACGGAAGACGACGAGGGTCTCCAGGTCGGGCGCCACCGAGCAGAGGGCCGAGCCCAGGGTGAAGATGATCAGGCCCGCCATGAAGACCCGTTTGCGGCCGATCCGGTCGGCCGTGGAGCCGGCCAGCATCAGCAGCGAGGCGAGGACCAGCGTGTACGCGTCGACCGTCCACTGGAGCCCCGAGGTGCCGGCGTCCAGATCGCGGGCCATGGAGGGGAGCGCGACATTCAGCACGGTGGTGTCCAGGCTCACGATCAGCAGGCTCATACAGCAGATCGCGAGCACCAGCATCCGACGGCGAGAGCTGAGCTCAGGCATAGGCACCATCGTACGCCGCTATCGATAGTGCGGCTAACTAACGAATATGCGGGTTCGGAGTGCCCCACCCACGGCCAGGCCCCACCCGCGGCCCGGCGGCCCCCAGCGCCGAGTCGGACCCCACCCACGTCCAGCCGCCCCCGCACCCGGCCAGCCCCTCCCGGTGCCAGCCCCCCCCGGGGGGCTAGTCGGCCCGACCCGCGCCCGAGCGGCCCCCCTCCCCGCGGCCAGTCGGCCCCCGCCCAAGCCCCCCGCCCCGGCGGCCCCTCCCGGGGGCAGCGGCCTCACCCGCGTCCGAGTGGCCCCCGGTCAGTCGGCCCCGCGCCCGGACGCCCCCCGCGCCCCGGCGGCCCCCGCGCTCCAGCGGCCCCCGGGGCCCCCGGGCCTAAACCGCCCCCCACCCAAGCCCCCCACCCAAGCCCCCCACCGAAGCCGCCCCCACCCATGTGCCCCCCACCCCCCCCACCCGGCACAATGGAGGAATGTCCACGCCCGTCACCCCCGCGCAGCCGCCGGTGCGGATCGGTCCGCACACTGTCCTGCCGCCCGTCGTCCTGGCCCCCATGGCCGGGATCACCAACGCGCCCTTCCGTACCCTGTGCCGGGAGTTCAGCGGGGGCAAGGGCCTCTTCGTGAGCGAGATGATCACCACCCGGGCGCTGGTCGAGCGCAACGACAAGACCATGCAGCTGATCCACTTCGACGCGACCGAGACACCGCGTTCGATCCAGCTCTACGGGGTCGACCCGGCCACCGTCGGCAAGGCCGTCCGCATGATCGCGGAGGAGGGTCTGGCCGACCACATCGACCTCAACTTCGGCTGCCCGGTCCCCAAGGTGACCCGCAAGGGCGGCGGCTCCGCCCTGCCCTACAAGCGCAACCTGCTGCGCGCCATCCTCCGCGAGGCCGTCACCGGCGCCGGGGACCTGCCCGTCACCATGAAGATGCGCAAGGGCATCGACGACGGCCACCTCACCTACCTCGACGCCGGCCGTATCGCCGTCGAGGAGGGCGTCACCGCCATCGCCCTGCACGGCCGTACCGCCGCCCAGCACTACGGCGGCACCGCCGACTGGGACGCCATCGCCCGGCTCAAGGAACACGTCCCGGAGATCCCCGTCCTCGGCAACGGCGACATCTGGTCGGCCCAGGACGCCCTGCGCATGGTCCGTACGACGGGCTGCGACGGGGTCGTGGTCGGGCGCGGCTGCCTCGGGCGCCCCTGGCTCTTCGCCGACCTGGTCGCCGCGTTCGAGGGACGGACCGAGGCCGTCGCGCGTCCCGCGCTGCGGGAGGTCGCCGACGTCATGCTCCGCCACGCCACCCTGCTCGGGGAGTGGATCGGGGACGAGTCGCGCGGTGTCATCGACTTCCGCAAGCACGTCGCCTGGTACCTGAAGGGGTTCGCGGTCGGCTCGGAGATGCGCAAGCGGCTCGCGATCACCTCGTCGCTCGCCGAACTGCGCGCCGGGCTCGACGAACTGGACCTGGACCAGCCCTGGCCCACCGGCGCGGACGGCCCGCGCGGGCGGACCTCGGGCAACAACCGGGTCGTGCTGCCGGACGGCTGGCTGAAGGACCCGTACGACTGCGCGGGCGTCGGCGAGGACGCGGAACTGGACACCTCCGGAGGCTGACGGACCACCTCCCCCCGGCCGACGGACCGCCTCCCCCAGGCCGACGGCTCAGCTGCCACCGGGCCGCGGCGTGGACCCGTAGGCCGTCAGGAAGCGGTCCCGGAACGCGCTCATCCGCCACACCGGCGCCCCCTCCCCGGGCCGCAGTCCCTCCGTCCAGCGCCACCCCTCGACGCGCTCCAGCACCTTCGGGTCCTTGGCGACGATCGACACCGGCACATCCCGGCTCGGCTGCGGGCCCGTGACCTTCGCGAGCGGCTGGTGGTCGCCGAGGAAGACGAGGACGGTGTCGTCGGTGCCGTACCGCTCCAGCCACTCGGTCAGACTGGTCACCGAGTAGGAGATGGACCGCCCGTACTCCTCCTTGGAGCGGCCGGCGTCCGCGGCGATCTCGGAGGACCGGTGCCCCGCCCGCTCGATGCTCTCGAAGCGGGAACCGTCCCCCAGATCGTCCCAGTCGACCATCTCCGGCACCGGCGCCCACGGTTGATGGCTGGAGGTCAGGATGATCTCCGACATCAGCGGCCGGTCCCGCTCCCGCCCGTGCTCCAGCCGCTCGAACGCCTCCAGCGCGTACTGGTCCGGCATGGTCGACCAGCCGAACTTGGGCCCCTCGTAACCGAGTCCGAAGGCGTTGTACACCGTGTTCAGACCGAAGAACCGCTGCTCCGGCCAGGCTTTCTGCACCCCCGGCATCACCCCGACCGTGTCCCACGCGCCGGTCTTCCGGAACGCCCCGGTGAGCGTGAGCCGGTCCCCGGCGGTCACCGTCCGGTAGCGGGCCTGGTTGTCGACCCACAGCCCGGACAGAAAGGTGGAGTGCCCGAGCCAACTGCTGCCGCCGAAGGTCGCCGAGGTCAGCCAGCCGCTCCGGGCCCGGTAGCCCGACGCCTCCAGGGCCCGCTCACGGCGGTCCAGGGTCGCGGTGACACCGGGCGCGATCGCCGGGTCCTCGACGGCGGTACGGCCGTAGCTCTCGATGAAGGCGAACACGACGTCCTTGCCCCGCAGCGCGGGCAGCAGTTCGCCGCCCGGTGTCGCCCCGAACGGGTCGGTCTGCGCCTCCCGCGCGAACGCCGCCTCGTCGCGCAGCGTCCACCGCACCGTCCGCGCCTTCGACTCCAGCGTCTCCCTGGCCCGGTCGGCGGCCACCGGCGCCCCGCCGAGCTGGACACCGAGACCGGCACAGGTGATCCAGGCGGTGGCGGCGAGCAGCGTGCTCCGGTTGGCGACGGCCGGATGACACCCGAGCAGCCGGCTCAGCCGTACGGCGGCCAGCGCCGTCCCGACGACCAGCGCCACCGGCAGCAGCACGGCCCCCGCGGTGGCCAGCCAGGTCGTCCCGGGCCCCGTCGTGTCCCTCAGGTAGGACCGCGCGTCGTCCAGCAGCCCCCAGTCCAGCACCGGGTTGAAGCCGCGCCCCAGGTACTCCCCGAACCCGATGTCCAGCAGATTCACCACGGCCAGCGCCCCGAGCACCGCCCCGAACACCCCGGCCGCCCACCCCCGCGCCCGGCGCGGCAGCATCAGCAGGACGGCGGCCCCCACCACCGCCTCCCCCGGAATCCGCGCCCACAGCCCCGGCGTCACATCCTCCAGCGCGTCCGGCACCAGCAGCACCCCGAACAGCCACAGCCCGGCGGCCCCCGCCCCGACCCCACCGCGAACCGACACCGGCCACCCCCTCCCGTACGGAAACCCGACCGATCTCCGTACGGAAGAGGAACCCGGGATGTTCACCGACGCCCGTCAGCGGCACGGGGAACCGCGCGCTCCATCACACCCCACCCGCACCCGCCCACGCGTCGACACCCCTGCCCCGGGGGGCGCCTACACACCTCCCACCGCGGTCAACAGGGCCAGGGGCGCAGCCGCGGACCGGGACTCCCGCACACACGCGTGCGCGTACGGCACCGGCGCCCCCTCCCCATCCCGCTCCCCGCCCCGCTCGTACCCCGCGAACACCTCCGGCAGCCGGCCGCCCATCGCCCCGGCCGCGGCCACGACGCCCTGTGCCACGGCCCGCGCCTCGTCATGCAGCCCGTACCGCGCGAGCCCGAGCGCGATCAGCGCGTTGTCGTGCGGCCACACCGATCCCCGGTGATACGACAACGGGTGGTACGCCGGCTGCCCGGCGGCCAGCGTGCGGACACCCCACCCGGAGAAGAAGTCGGACTCCAGGAGCCGGCGCCCCACCACCTCCCCGTACTCCTTGTCGAGCAGCCCGGACCACAGCAGATGCCCGGCGTCTGAGGCCAGCGCGTCCACCGGACGCCCCTCGCCGTCCAGCGCCAGCGCGGGGAACGCCCGCTCGGCCATCCAGAAGTCGCGCTGGAACCGGTCCCGCAGATCGGCCGCCGCCTGTTCGAGCAGGGCCGCGTACACCTCGTCGCCCCAGGCGGTGCGGGCCAGCCACGCGGTGCGCCGCAGGGCGTCGTACGCGTAGCCCTGCGCGCCCGCCGCCATCACCGGTCCGGTGGGCCGGGTGCCGTCGGCGGAGCAGATCGCGCCGGGGGAGTCCTTCCAGTTCTGGTTGGCGAGACCGCCCCGGTCGGCGCGGTAGACGAGATAGCCGCGCGAGGTCAGCCCGCCGTGGTCCAGCATCCAGCCGACGGCCGCGCGGGCGTGCCGTTCGAGGCGGCGGGCCAGCGCGCTGTCACCGGTCTGCTCGACATACGCCCCCAGCAGCACCAGGAAGAGCGGGGTCGCGTCCACCGAACCGTAGTAGCGCCCGTACGGCACCTGCCCGAAGTGGGCCAGTTCGCCGTGGCGCACCTCGTGCACGATCTTCCCGGGCTGGGCGACCGCGTCGGTGACGGTCTCCGTCGCCTGGGTGGCGGCGAGCGCCGGGAGCGTGGCGGCGGCGAGCCCCGGACGGTAGGGGAGGGTGAACAGGGAGGTCAGCAGGGCGTCCCGGCCGAGCAGTCCGAGGAACCAGGGGGCCCCGGCCGCCGGGACCCGCAGCTCCTCGCCGTCCGGTCCGGTCGCCGGTACCTGCAGTATGGCCAGGTCCGCCAGGCCGCGCGTACAGGCCGCCGCCAGTTCGGGCCAGCCGGTGGGGAAGGCCACGCCCTCCATGAACGCGGCCTCCCGCGCCCGTACCTGCTCGGTCACCGCGCGCGGCGAACGCGGCACCCGCAGCGCCCGTTTCTCCCCGTGCGGCCGGGCCATCACCCGCAGCAGCAGTTCGGCCGTGCCGTGCGGCGGCAGCTCCAGCGTCCACACCAGGCGCCGGGCCCCGGTGCCGGTCTCCTCCACGGCGTCCGGCGCGGGCTCGGCCGTCACCGTCGTGGACGACCGCCACTCGCGGCGCCGGTACCCGAACTCGACCCCGTCGTCCAGGACGGTCCGGTGCCGTACGGCGCCGACCTTGGCGTACGTACGGTGGTCGGAGCGCAGTTCGAACTGGTCGGTGAAGTCGGCGTCCACGGTGAGCGCCAGCCGGACCGTGACCGGCACCGGGCGGTTGCTCGTCACCCGCAGCGACTCCACGAACGCGCTCTCCGTGACGGCCTGTTCCCGGAACAGCGTGCACGCGGGGGGTTCGGTGCGCCCGCCGCGCGGTACCAGGACGCAGCGGGCGGTGTCCGCGTCGGTGACCGGCGCCAGGGTCTCGGGCACCGCCCCGTCCACCGTGAGCTGCCAGCGGCTCAGATGCCGGGCGTCCCGCACGAACAGGCCCTCGGGGGAGCCGCCGTGCCGTACCCCGCTGATGTCCCCGCTGTCGTCGACGGCCGCGAACGTCCCGCCGTGCACGAGCAGATGCTGTCGGTCCGTCATCCCCGTTCGCCTCCCTTTGCGGTGGTGCTGTTCCTGGCGGTGGTCGTCGCTGCGGTGCTGTTCCCCGCCGTGGGCGTGCCGTCGGCTTCCAGCAGGTCGAGGGTGAGCGCGGCGGTCCAGCCGAAGCCGGCCGCGCCGCACGCCTCACCGGTGTACGGGTCGACGTACTCGGCGAAGCCGGAGGAGAGCGCGGTGGTCACCAGCGCCGCCCGCAGCGCGTCCGCCCGCTCGCCCCGGCCGTGCAGCCGCAGTCCGCGCTCCACCAGCCAGCCGGTGTTGAACCAGGCCGGGCCCCGCCAGTAGCGCTGCGGGTCGAACGCCTCGCCCAGCAGGTCGTAGCTGGGCAGCAGCCGGGTGGTCGAGCCCAGCCCGAAGTGCGGGCCGCCGAGCGTGGCCACCAGCGCGGCGGCGATCTCGCGCGGCAGCGCGGGCAGCAGCAGCGGGATCAGCCCGGTGACGGCCCGCTCCCGGACCAGGGCACCCCCCTCACCGCCCCCCTCACCGCCGCCCCCGGCGCCGGGGCCGTCGCCGTAGAGGTCGCGGCAGAAGAAGATCCCGGCGGCCGGGTCCCACAGCCGCTCGACGAGGGTCTCGGTGAGGCGTCCCGCGCGCGCGTGCCGCGCGGTACCGCTCGCGCCCAGCGCGCCCGCGATCCGCGCGAGGGCGTGTTCGGAGGCGATGAGCAGGGCGTTGAAGGAGGGGTCCTCCACGGCGAAGCCCCCGCCGCCGGCGGTGTGGGCGCCCCCGTGGCCGTGGCCGGCACCCCGCCCGTCGTGGCGGACGACGTGCCGGTCCGCGTAGCCCCCGTCCCGGTACTCCGCCGCGAGCCGTACGTACCGCCCGTAGTCCAGGTCCGTCGGCCGGTCCTCGGGGGCGCCGTGGTCGAGGTCGGCGCGGCGGAAGGAGCGGGCCGGGGCCGGGGTGACCCGGGCGAGGGGGGCGTCCCAGCAGGGGCTGTTGTCCATCCCCTGTTCCCAGGGGTGGACGATGGAGGCGAGGCCCGCGCCGCCGAGGTTGCGATGGCGCAGCAGATAGCGGTGCCAGGCGGCCAGCCTGGGGTACATCCCGGCCAGGAAGCCGCGCGCCCGGGAGAGTCCGGGGTCGGCGAGGTGGACCAGCCAGACCGCGAGGGCGTGCACCGGTGGCTGCACGATCCCGGACGTCTGTACGGTGCGCGGGGCGCCCGCGGCGCGGCCGACGGTCGAGGAGCGCCAGAAGTCGGGGCTCGGGAAGTAGACGTCGTCGGGGACGGAGGGGTTGAAGACGATGTGCGGGATCCGGCCGTCGCCCCACTGGGCGGCGAACAAGGTCTCCAGCTCGGTCTGCGCCCGTAACGGCGACAGATGGCGCAGGCCGATCGCGATGAACGCGGAGTCCCAGGACCACTGGTGCGGATACAACCCGTGCGAGGGAACGGTGGACGTACCCGTCCAGTTGACCGCCAGCACCCGGGCGGCCTCGGCCTGCGCGGAGCCGGGCGGCGGCGGATCGTATGCGATCTCCCGCGGCGCTGGTCGGGCGGTGAGTTGGGCGGTGCGATCCACTCGGGGCTCCCCGAAGACGTCACGGCCGGGGCGGTTCGGCCCCGGCTACCGTAGAGTTACGTCTATTTAACACGCAAAACTCACTATGTAATGCAGAGTTGGGAAACACAAGGGGGTGCGCATGACCGGGCGGAGCGGGACTCGGCGGACCGGCACGGAGCGGAGCGGGGCCCAGCGGAGCGGGGGCGGGCAGGGCGCGGCCGGGCAGGGCGCGACTGCGCAGGGCGCGGCCGGGCAGGGCGCGGCTGGGCAGGGCGCGGCACCGCGGAGCGGGGCGCAGCGGGCCGGTGCTCAGGCGAGCGCCGGTGACCTGCTGGAGCTGGTCCGCAGTGGACGGGCGACCACGCGCGGCGCGCTCCAGCAGGTCACCGGACTCTCCCGGGCCACGGTCGGCCAGCGGCTCGACCGGCTCTTCCGTGCGGGCTGGCTGCGCGAGGGCGCCGGCGGTCCGGTCGACTCCCCGCTCGGCGGACGGCCCTCGATCACCCTGGAGTTCGACGGCGGGCACGCGGTGGTGCTGGCCGCCGACCTCGACACCCGGCACGCGCGCGTGGCCCTGCTCTCGCTGACCGGTGAACTCCTCGCGGAGACCGGTGGCACGCTGGTGGTGGAGGACGGCCCGGAGGCGGTCCTCGGTGAACTCGGCGGCTGGTTCGCCGAGTTGCTGCGCAAGGCGGACCGGCGGGCCGAGGAGGTGTGCGGGATCGGGCTGGCGGTGCCCGGCCCGGTCGACAGCCGGACCGGCCGGGTGGTCCAGCCCCCGATCATGCCGGGCTGGGACGGCTACGACATAAGGGGCCGCCTCGCCCGTTCCTTCGCCGACCACACCGGCTCCACCCTCCCGGTGCCGGTCCTGGTCGACAACGACGCCAATCTGATGGCGTACGGCGAACAGCGCGCCGGGCACCTCGGCTGCGCGGCCTTCGTGCTGGTCAAGGTCTCCACCGGGATAGGCGCCGGGGTGGTGGTCGACGGGGCGCTGTTCCGGGGCGTCGACGGCGGCGCGGGCGACATCGGCCACATCCGGGTGCCCGAGGGCGCGGGCGTCCTGTGCCGCTGCGGTTCGTACGGCTGTCTGGCCGCGGTCGCCAGTGGGGGCGCGGTGGCCCGGCGGCTGGCCGAGTCCGGGGTGCCCGCGGCCTCCGGCTCGGACGTGCGGGAACTGCTCGCGGCCGGGCATCCCCAGGCGGCGGCGCTGGCCCGCGACGCGGGGCGCAGTGTGGGGGAGGTGCTGGCGACGGTGGTGACGCTGCTCAACCCGGGCGTGCTGATGATCGCCGGGGACCTGGCCGGCATACCGTTTCTGACCGGGGTGCGCGAGCTGCTGTACCAGCGGGCGCTGCCGCGCTCCACCGCCCATCTGGAGGTGGTGACCTCGCGGCTGGGGGAGCGGGCGGCGCTGACGGGGGCCGGGGCGCTGGTGGTGGAGCACCTGTACGCGCCCGAGCGGGCCGAGGAGCGGTTGCGGGCGCTCGGGGTCTGAGCGCACGATCAGGGGTGTAAGGCACCGATCGTCAGGTAAGCGGCAGGTTTCTTCCCCTTTGCGCCGTCCGGTCGCCGGTCCGCATGGTGAACTTCCGGCACCCGGAAGGGCGTGATTCTCGCCACCCTTGATAGGGGTGATGCTCAGATGAGCAGGTTATGAGTGGGTGCACTTCTCCAAAGAGTGGCACTGAGTGCCACCCTTTGATCGTTCATCGATCGAAATCAGACGTGAGGATACCCGCTCATGTGAGCGTTTTCCTGGGTGTCCGATGTCGAGCGGCTTCAAGAAGTGAACACATGATTCCGCGATTTCTTGCCCAGCCTTGACTTTCGATCCTGTGGCAGATGCCCGGTTACGAACACATGACACGTAAGCAGACCTCCCCAGACGCCTTGGATCTGGGTATGTTCCTCGCCGTCAGGGCAGCTACCGCGTCCTCTAGGAGTTGGGACCGTGTCGGAAAATCAGAAGCTCGTCTACGACTTCACCGAGGGCAACAAGGACCTGAAGGACCTTCTCGGCGGTAAAGGCGCGAACCTCGCGGAGATGACCAATCTCGGCCTTCCGGTTCCGCCCGGCTTCACCATCACCACCGAGGCGTGCAAGGTCTACCTCGACAGCGGCAAGGAACCCGCGGCACTGCGTGACGAGGTGACGGCCCACCTGGATGCGCTGGAACAGCGCATGGGCAAGAAGCTGGGCCAGGCCGACGACCCCCTCCTCGTCTCCGTACGCTCCGGCGCCAAGTTCTCCATGCCCGGCATGATGGACACCGTCCTCAACATCGGACTCTCCGACCGGTCCGTGCGGGGCCTCGCCCAGCAGGCCGGTGACGAGCGGTTCGCCTGGGACTCCTACCGCCGGCTCATCCAGATGTTCGGCAAGACCGTCCTCGGCGTCGACGGCGACCTCTTCGAGGAGGCGCTGGAGAAGGCGAAGGCGGCCAAGAAGGTCACGGTCGACACCGAGCTGGGGGCCGCCGACCTGAAGAACCTGGTCACCACCTTCAAGAAGATCGTCAAGGCCGAGGCCGACCGGGACTTCCCGCAGGACGCCCGGGAGCAGATGGACCTGGCCATCAAGGCGGTCTTCGACTCCTGGAACGGCGACCGCGCCAAGCTCTACCGCCGCCAGGAGCGCATCCCGCACGACCTCGGCACCGCGGTCAACGTCTGCTCGATGGTCTTCGGCAACCTGGGCCCCGACTCCGGTACCGGGGTCGCCTTCACCCGCGACCCCGCCTCCGGCTACCAGGGCGTCTACGGCGACTACCTCCAGAACGCCCAGGGCGAGGACGTCGTCGCGGGAATCCGCAACACCGTCCCGCTCGCCGAGCTGGAGTCGATCGACAAGAAATCGTACGACCAGCTGATGCAGATCATGGAGACCCTGGAGAACCACTACAAGGATCTCTGCGACATCGAGTTCACCATCGAGCGCGGACAGCTGTGGATGCTCCAGACCCGGGTCGGCAAGCGCACCGCCGGTGCCGCCTTCCGGATCGCGACCCAGCTCGTGGACCAGGGCCTCATCGACGAGGCGGAGGCCCTCCAACGGGTCAACGGCGCCCAGCTCGCCCAGCTGATGTTCCCCCGCTTCGACGACGAGGCGAAGGTCCAGCAGGTCGGCCGGGGCATCGCGGCCTCGCCGGGCGCGGCCGTCGGCAAGGCGGTCTTCGACTCGTACACCGCCGTGAAGTGGTCGCGTTCGGGCGAGAAGGTCATCCTGGTCCGCCGCGAGACCAACCCCGACGACCTGGACGGCATGATCGCGGCCGAGGGCATCCTCACCTCGCGCGGCGGCAAGACCTCCCACGCGGCCGTGGTCGCGCGCGGCATGGGCAAGACCTGTGTCTGCGGGGCGGAGGAACTGGAGGTCGACACCAAACGGCGGCGGATGACGGTCCCCGGCGGCCATGTGGTGGAGGAGGGCGACGTCCTCTCCATCGACGGTTCGTCCGGCAAGGTCTACCTGGGCGAGGTCCCGGTGGTGCCGTCCCCGGTGGTCGAGTACTTCGAGGGCCGGATGCACGCGGGCGCGGACGACGCCGACGAACTGGTGGAGGCGGTGCACCGCATCATGGCCTTCGCCGACCGCAAGCGCCGGCTGCGGGTGCGCGCCAACGCGGACAACGCCGAGGACGCGCTGCGGGCCCGCCGCTTCGGCGCGCAGGGCATCGGGCTGTGCCGTACGGAGCACATGTTCCTGGGCGACCGGCGGGAACTGGTGGAGCGGCTGATCCTGGCGGACCACGACGAGGAGCGCGAGGAGTCCCTGAAGGGGCTGCTGCCGCTCCAGAAGCAGGACTTCGTGGAACTCTTCGAGGCGATGGACGGCCTCCCGGTCACCGTCCGCCTCCTGGACCCGCCGCTGCACGAGTTCCTGCCCGACATCACCGAGCTGTCCGTCCGGGTGGCCCTGGCCGAGTCCCGCCAGGAGCCGCACGAGAACGAACTCCGGCTGCTCCAGGCGGTCCACCGGCTGCACGAGCAGAACCCGATGCTGGGACTGCGCGGCGTCCGCCTCGGCCTGGTCATCCCCGGCCTCTTCACGATGCAGGTCCGGGCCATCGCCGAGGCGGCGGCGGCCCGCAAGGCGGCGAAGGGCGACCCGCGCGCCGAGATCATGATCCCGCTGGTGGGCACGGTCCAGGAGCTGGAGATCGTACGGGAGGAGGCGGACCAGGTGATCGCGGAGGTGGAGGCCGCGACCGGCACCGATCTGAAGCTGTCGATCGGCACGATGATCGAGCTGCCGCGCGCGGCCCTGACCGCCGGTCAGATCGCGGAGGCGGCCGAGTTCTTCTCCTTCGGCACCAACGACCTCACCCAGACGGTGTGGGGCTTCAGCCGCGACGACGTGGAGGCGTCCTTCTTCACGGCCTACCTGGAGAAGGGCATCTTCGGGGTGTCCCCGTTCGAGACCATCGACAAGGACGGCGTGGGCTCGCTGGTGGAACTGGCGGCGAAGGCCGGCCGCGCGACCCGCCCCGACCTCAAGCTCGGCGTCTGCGGCGAGCACGGCGGCGACCCGGAGTCCGTCCACTTCTTCCACGAGGTGGGCCTGGACTACGTCTCCTGCTCCCCGTTCCGCATCCCGGTGGCCCGCCTGGAAGCCGGCCGGGCGGCGTCCGACTCCAAGGGAAGCGACCACCGCTGAGCCCCCGCCGGGGCGAGAACGCGCGGCGCCGCGGATCAGGGCGCCTCCGCGCACATCACAGCCGTACCGCCACCCCGTTGAACGTCGTGTCCGGGAGTTGGGGGCTCGTGAAGCGGGCGTTGACGAGGTAGAGGCGGCCGGCGTGGTGGGCGGCGGTGGTGGGGACGTCGAAGCGGGGGTCGGTGAGGGTGCGGTGGAGGGTGGCGCGGGCCCGGGGGAGGTCCAGGGTCCAGGCGGTGATCCGGTTGAGGCGGTTCTGGACCACGTAGAGAGTGCCGCCCCTGCGGACCAGGCCGTCGCCGTTGACCACCGAGTCCGCGCCGACGAGGGTGAGTCGGGTGGCGGACCCGGTCCTCAGGGACACGTGGTAGAGGGCGCCCGGGGTGCTCTGCACGACGATCAGGCCCTTGCCGTCGGGCGTCGTCACGACACCGTTGGCGTTGTTGACGTCCGGGAGTTGGGTCCAGTCGCCGGTCAGCGGGAGCGTGCGGGTCGTGCCGGGCCTTCCGGCGCGGGGGACGCCGTGCAGGACCGGGTTGCGGGAGTCCGTGAACCAGGCCCGGTCGGGGGTCAGGATCACGTCGTTGATGAAGGTGGGGGTGGCCGTGGTGAGGGTGTGGGTGGTCCGCGCTTCGCCCGTGCGGGCGTCCACCACCCGTGCCGTGCCGGACGCGCCGCCCGCCACGTACAGCAGGCCGTCCGAGGAGAGCTTCAGGCCGATGGCGGCCGTGCCCTGGGCGCCCGCGTGGAGGATGCCGCCCTCGCCGGTGCGCAGGTCGGTGCGGTAGATCGCGCCGTTGGCGCGGGAGCCCATGTACGCGTACGGGCGGCTGCCGATGGTGATGCCCTCGGGGAGGAAGCCGTTGGGAAGGGGGAACTCCGTCGGCCAGGCCGGGCCACCGGTGGCGGTCCGGGGCGTGGCGCGGGGAGCGGCAGCCGCCGGGCCCGCCGCTGTCAGTGCCGTGACGGCCGCCAGGGTCGTGCCGGTCAGCAAGGTGCGTCGGGAGAGGTGGTTCCGGGTCATGGTTCCTGCCTCCGGGTGGGGGAGAGGGTGCGGAACGGATGGGACCGGTCAAACGGGTGGGACCAGTGAACGGCCCCGCCCCGGGCAGAGTTCCCGACCGTGTCACCGTCCCCGGGGCCCTAGGTGCGGAACGGGCCCCGTACCTCGTAGGTGATTCCGCCCGATGAGCTGCCGCTCGTGCCCCGTTGGCTGGAGAAGTACAGCCGGCTGCCGTCGGGGGAGAACGCCGGGCCGGTGATCTCGGAGGCGGACTGGCCGTCGACGCGGAGGAAGGGGGCGATGACATCGTCCGGGGTGATCACACAGATCTCCATGGTGCCGCCGTCCTCGGCCACGAACAGGTCGCCGGAGGACGAGCCGGTGATGTTGTCGACGCCGGTGAGGGGGGCCGTGCCGGAGGTGACGAGGGAGTCGTCGTAGGCCAGTTCGTAGGTGCTGTCGGTCAGGTTCAGCTGCCAGACGCGGTTGTCGCCCTTGGTCGTGAACCACACCGTGTCGTCGGTGTAGTGGCAGCCCTCGCCGCCGTTGAAGGACTTCGACCCCGGGACCTGGGTGCGGGTGGTGGTCGGGGAACCGTCCGGGTCGGGGACGTCCGCCCAGGTGAAGGAGCCGGACGTGGCGCTGCCCGCGACCATCACCTGGAGGGTCCCGGCGGAGAGGTCGCCCCAGGTCGCCGGCACGAAGCGGTAGAAGCGGCCGTTGGACTCGTCCTCGGTGAGGTACACCGCCCGGCGGACCGGGTCGGCCGCCGCCGCCTCGTGCTTGAAGCGGCCCATGGCATCCCGGCGCACCGCCGCCTTCGCACCCCAGGGGTCGGTCTCGTAGACGTATCCGAGGGACACCTCCTCGCAGGACAGCCAGGTGTTCCACGGGGTCGCGCCGCCCGCGCAGTTGGTGCGGGTGCCGGACAGGATGCGGTACGCCGATGTGACCGTGCCCGCCGCCGAGAACCTCACCGCGCTCACCCCGCCGGACGGGTTGATCTCCGAGTTGGAGACATAGATCCAGCCGCCCCCGGCGTCCGCGTAACAGGCGCCGCCGTCAGGCGCGTTGTGCCAGGTGTAGGAGGTGCCGGGGACCGCCTGGCCGGAACGGGCGATCACCCTGCCGGTGAACCCGGCCGGAAGTCTGATGCCGTGGGCGTCCGGGGCGCCGAGGGGTCCGTAGGGGCCGGTGCCGGGCTGGGCGGGGGCCGCGTGGGCCGCGCCGCGCCACAGGCTGCCGCCGAAGGCCGCCGCCGAGCCGCCGAGGACGGCCGCGCGCAGGAGGTTGCGACGTTCCACTCTCACTCCAGAAGGTGCCGTGACCGCCCCGCCGCCGGTCGGCGACGGGGTCGTGCGCTCCGGGACATTAGAGGAGCGGCGTGGACAGGTCATGTACATGCCGTGACGGAAGGGAGGCGGGTTCCCCCTCGCGTCGCCGGCCCGGAGCCGCCGGCGCCCTCGTAAGCTGATCATCCATCAGCTCGCCCCGCACACCGCGAAGGAGCGTTGTCATGGAGCGCTGGAGCCTGGCCGACCTGCCCGACCAGCGGGGCCGTACGGCCGTCGTCACCGGGGCCAACAGCGGGCTCGGCTTCGTGGCCGCGCGCGAACTCGCCCGCAAAGGGGCCCGGGTCGTACTCGCCTGCCGGAGCGAGGTACGGGGCAGGGCGGCCGTCGAACGCATCGGCGCCGCCGTACCGGAGGCCGACGTGGACCTGCTCCGGCTCGACCTCGGCGACCTCGCGTCCGTCCGGACGTTCGTCGAGCGGTTCCCCTACGACCGGCTGGACCTGCTCCTCAACAACGCCGGCCTCATGGCACTGCCCTACGGCACCACCGCCGACGGGTTCGAGACCCAGTTCGGCGTCAATCACCTCGGGCACTTCGCCCTCACCGGACTGCTGCTGCCCCGGCTGCTCGCCACGCCGGGCGCCCGTGTCGTCACCGTGTCCAGCCCGCTGCACGCCCTCGCCAACGCCGACCCCCGGCAGGCGCGGAGCGGACCGCACTCCTACCGGCGCTGGGTCGCGTACGCCCGCTCCAAGTCGGCCAACCTGCTCTTCACCCACGAACTGGCCCGCCGCCTCGCCGACGCGGGGTCCGACGTCATCGCCGCCGCCGCGCACCCCGGGTACGCCGCCACCAACCTCTCCCTCGCCGCGCCCCGCGCCGAAGGGCGGCCGGGGAGGGAACGGGTGATGCGCGCGGGCCTCCACCTCATCGCCCAGTCGGCGGAGGCCGGCACCCTGCCGCTGCTGTACGCCGCCACCGCGCCCGGCGTACGCCCCGACTCCTTCACCGGCCCGTCCTTCCTGATGTGGCGCGGTGATCCCGCCCCCTCCTGGCGGGCCCCCTGGACCCTGGACGACCGGATGTCCGAGGCCCTCTGGGAGGAGTCGGCCCGGCTGACGGGAGTCACGCCCGAAATCCCTTGAATTACCTCGCATCGGTGACTCCCGCTCTAAACGCGGGTCCTTCCGGGCATCTCCCGTCCGCTCGTCTCATGGGAGGCGGGCCGTTCAGCGAGAGGCGGAAAGTCATGAGCATGCTCCAGACCGGCAGGCTGCAATTGGGCTCCTCCAGCGCCACGACGACCACGGGCGGGGACACCTCGACCTTCACCCAGGTCACGTTCGCCTCGCCGTTCCCCTCGGGCGCCGAGGTCGTGGTGATCCCGTTCGTCCAGACCTTCAACGGGCCCGACACCCCGGGGCTGCGCATCGCCGACGTCACCACCACCGGCTTCAAGATCCGCATCAATGAACTCGTGGGCAGCGGCAGGGCGCTCTCGGACGGCCCGCACACCACCGAGACGGTGGGCTGGATCGCGAGCACGGTGTAGGACCTGTCACGGTCGCGGGGGCGGGCTGCGCGGAGGGTCGCGCAGCCCGCCCCTCGTGTTGTTCGGCTCCTTCGGTTCCTTCGGTTCCTTGGGTATCTCCGGTTCCTTCGGTTCCTTCGGCGTCTTCGACGTCATTGACGGCTAACGGTGTTAGCCCTAGAGTGGAGCTAACGATGTTAGCCACGGAAGGGCCGACCATGAAGACCCCTGCGCTCCTCGACCCCACCCGGATCCCGCCGCACGCCACCGCCCCCGCCGTGCGGACGGCGTCCCCCTCGCTCAGCGCACCCCGCCGGGCCCTGTGGCTCGCCCTCGCCCTCTTCTGGACGGCCTTCGCGGTCCTGGAGGGGATCAACCACGGTTGGCCGGCCGTGCTGATGGCGGCACTGTTCGCCGTGGCCCCCGATCTGACGATGCTGATCTCCGTCCGCGAGGTCCCGAAGCTCGCCAAGGGACAGCTCCCGCCCCGGGCCGTCCCCTCCTACAACCTCGCCCACCGCGCGGTGATCCCCTTCAGCCTCGCCGTCCTCTACTCCTTCACCGCGCCCAAGGAATGGGCCCCGCTCTTCGCCGCGCTGTGCGCCTGGCTCGCCCACATCTCGTACGATCGCGCCTTCGGGTACGGACTGCGCACCAAGGACGGATTCCAGCGTGGCTGAGCGGCGACGAAGCACCGGCGGCACGAACCGCACGAACGCCGTGAACGGCGCTGAGGGCACGGGCACGGGCACCGGCACCGGCCGGGGCGGGGCCGCCGAGGCGCCCGACCGGCTCACCCCCCGCGCCCGGGAGATCGTCGGCGCGGCGCGGGCCCTGGTCGAGAAGTCCGGGCCCGCCGCCCTCACCATGCGCGCCCTCGCCGACGAACTGGGCATCAAGGCGCCCTCGCTCTACAAGCACTTCCCGGACAAGGCCGCCGTCGAGGTGGAGTTGATCGCCCTGAGCCTCCTGGAGACGGCGGAGGCGATGGAGGCGGCGGAGGCCCTCTACCTGCGCACCGGCGCCCCGACCCCGCTCACCGCCCTGGCCGACGCCTACCGCGCCGACGCCCTCGCCCACCCCCACCTCTACTGCCTGGCCACCGAAGGCCCGCTGCCCCGGCACGCGCTGCCCGAAGGGCTGGAGGAGCGGGCGGCGATGCCCCTGCTGAGGGCCTGCGACTTCGACATGGACCGGGCACGCGCGGTCTGGGCCTTCGCCCACGGCATGGTCGTCCTGGAGATCCACGGCCGGTTTCCCCACGGCGTCGACCTGACCGCCGCCTGGCGGGCCGGTGTCACGGCCCTGGAGGACTAGGGGGTGTCCGCAATGTCGGTGGGTCGTTAGCCCGTTCGTGGTGCGTCGTCATGAAGTGACTGATCAGGCGTGGGCGGTGATCGGGCCTTTG